>NZ_CP061280.1:718387-1436774 GCF_014541205.1 Mannheimia bovis
GGGCAAGTATGGGAGTTGCCTGCTGAGGTTTATGCTCGTATTGAAAGTATTAAAATTGAAGATAATTTAACGCTTGAGCAGACTAAACAGGCATTGTTAGATAACGGCTATCGTCAAGTTTCACAGGTTGCCACACCGGGTGATTTCAAAATTGAAGAAAATCGTTTAGTGTTGCTACGCCGTGCTTTTCGCTTCCCCGAAACGCCGGAAGCTCAACGTGTCCTGCGTTTAACCTTCAAAGAAGATAAATTAACTTATATTGAAGATCTGGTGCAGGCGAAATTAATTGAAGAGTTCCGCCTCGATCCGAAATTACTTGCGATGTTGCATTCGGATAGTGATGAAGAACGCCAAGCATTAAAGCTACAAGAATACCCTCGTTTATTGATTGAATCGCTGATTTTAACTGAAGATCGTCGCTTTTATCAGCACGATGGCATTAGCACAATGGGGATTGCTCGTGCATTAATTACTAACTATCAAGCAGGCAGAACCGTTCAAGGTGGAAGTACTCTAACGCAACAGTTAGTTAAAAACTTGTTTTTAACTAATGAAAGATCGCTCGTGCGTAAAATCAATGAAGCCTTGATGTCAGTGATTTTAGACTTCCGCTACGATAAAAACCGCATTTTAGAAACCTATCTGAATGAAATTTATTTAGGGCAGAACGGTAGCTATCAAATTCACGGCTTTGCATTGGCAAGTCAATTCTATTTTGGTCGCCCTATTCAAGAGATCAGCCTTGACCAAATTGCTTTGTTAGTAGGTATGGTAAAAGGTCCATCACTGTATAATCCGTGGCGAAATCCACAGGGTGCAACAGAACGTCGCAATGTAGTACTGCGTTTATTACTTGAACACCAAGTCATTAACCAAGAACTTTATGAGCTTTTAAGCACTCGCCCGTTAAATGTGCGTGAAAAGGGCACAATTTATCGTGAGCAACCTGCCTTTATGCAGGCATTAACGCTTGATTTGAAAAATGAATTGGGCGAGGTGAAATCAGCCCAACTTTCCGGTACGAAAATTTTTACAACCCTAGACCGTAAACAGCAGCGTTCAGCAGAACAAGCAGTTATTATTGGCTTAGAAGATTTAGAGAGCAAAGATAAAAAAATCACCGATCTGCAATCTGCTATTGTGGTGGCAGAATACCGCACAGGTAAAGTGCGTGCGATTGTGGGTGACCGTTTAACCCAATTTGCCGGTTTTAACCGTGCTATTCAGTCAAAACGTCAGATTGGTTCTTTGGTTAAACCGTCTATTTATGCAATTGCGTTGGCTCAACCTGAACTGTTCCGCTTAAATACACCGATTCAGAATAAACAGATTTCGATTAAAGTTGGCTCAACCTATTGGACACCTCGTAACTATGATCGCAGCTTTAGTGGCTCGGTAATGTTTATGGATGCTCTCGTTCGCTCACTGAATATTCCAACAGTTAATATCGGTATGAAAGTGGGCTTGAAGAAAGTGATTGCTAAGCAAAAAGAGATGGGGTGGAATAATGCAGAAATTCCGCCATATCCATCAACATTATTAGGTTCTTACTCGATTTCACCTTATGATGTAACACGTTCTTACCAAGTGATTGCAAATGAAGGGTTAAAAACACCATTAACGACGATTGAGGCAATTATTTCTCATAATGGCGAGATGTTCTATCAACGTGATAATAGTAAAGCGAGCGAGCAAGTACTCCCACCGGAAGCTGCGGTGCAAACGATGTATGCAATGCAACAAGTGGTAGAACGCGGTACTGCTCGTAGTTTGCAAAATGACTTTGCAAAGTTAAAATTAGCAGGTAAAACAGGGACAACGAATAATGCAAGGGATACTTGGTTTGTAGGAGTTGATGGTGAACACGTTACTACTGTATGGCTGGGTAAAGATAACAATACGGATACCAATCTAACGGGTTCAAGCGGTGCGTTATATGTTTATAAGCAATATTTGGAACGTGCGTTACCGCAGGCGTACAAATTACCAAAACTCGATACGATGCAATGGGTAGGGATCAACAGCTACGGTAGTTGGAATTGCGACAGCGGCAGACAAATTCCTGTTTGGCGTGATAAAGGACAGCGTTATTGTACCAGCACAGGCACCGTGGTTGCGGCTAAACCAAGTGTGTGGGACGCTCTTTCACTGAAGAAAGAAAATAATCCAACCCCAAAAGCTGAAGAGGCAGAAGGTAAGCAATCTATCCCAATTGAAGAAGTTGCACCGAAAGAATAAAAATAAATTTGATAGCCATTATCATTCAACTTGTGGTTTATGATAGGTTATGGCTATGATAAGTATATATTATAACCATTTGCCACTTTGCTATTTGAGTAGTAATATAGCCCTAAATTAAATAGGCGATATGCAGTTTAATTTGAACAATTAATTATTAATAACAGGAGCATATTATGGCAATGTCAAATATCGGTTTAGATAGAGAAGTCGCAAAAAAATTAGCAGATGAATTAAACGGTTTATTAGCCACTTATCAAGTGTTTTATACCAATGTGCGTGGTTACCACTGGAATGTGCGTGGGGTAAACTTCTTTGAATTACACGCAAAATTTGAAGAAATTTATGATGATTTAGTTGCTAAAATTGATGAAATCGCAGAGCGTATCCTAACTTTAGGGCATACACCAAACAACGGTTTCAGCCAATACTTAACGCAATCACAAATCAAAGAACACATCGGTGTATCAGCGGCTCAAGAGTGTTTATATGGTACATTAGACGGTTTCAAAACCCTTTTAGGTCAGCAACGTGATATTCTTGCGATTGCAAACGAAGCAAACGATGAAGGTACTGCTTCTCAAATGAGCGATTACATCAAAGAGCAAGAAAAATTAGTGTGGATGTTCACTGCTGCTTGTGCAGACTGCACCAACTATGCAAAAGGCTGTTCTTGTAACTAATTTGCAATCATCCGAATTAACCCCGATAATACCTATCGGGGTTTTTTATTGTTGAAATAAAGTGATGTCGAACGGTTTTCAATTTAAACAGTTTTTTATTCAGCACGATAAATGTGCGATGAAGGTCAATACTGATGGCATTTTGCTTGGGGCAATTGCTCACATCAAAAATGTTCAGCAAATCTTAGATTTAGGCACAGGTTCTGGCTTGATTGCAGTAATGCTTGCTCAACGCACAAACAACAATTGTAAAATTACAGCACTAGAACTTGAGCCAAATGCTTACCAACAAGCGGTCAAAAATGCTGAAAATTCTGCGTGGTCAAATCGTATTACGGTTTTACAAGGTGATGTAATGCAGCAACAGTTTGAGCAGAAATTTGACTTAATTGTCAGCAATCCCCCTTATTTTGAAGATTCTTTAGCAACGAGAACTGAAGCACGAGATCTAGCTCGTTCGGTAAATGCTGCCAGCCATTTTGATTGGTTAAAACAAGCAAAAAGCTGGTTAGCCCAAAGTGGTAGAATTACAATGATTTTACCCACAGAAGCGGCAGAAAAACTCATTTCACAAAGTCCCAATATCGGTTTGTATTGTATTGAGCAGTGGTCGATTTTTACTAAAGTAGGTAAAGAGCCGAAGCGAAGTATTGTGAGCTTCTGTTTGCAAAGTAAAGTGTGCGAACAAAAAGAACTGGTGATTTACGATCTGAATAATCGCTATACATCTGAATTTAAACAACTCACGCAAGATTTTTATTTAAACTTCTAACGATTTCCTTAATAAAAAAACCGACCAAGCGGTCGGTTTTTGTGAATTTTTTGCAAATTATTCGCTAATTTCGTTTAAATCCAACAATTCTTGCGAAAGAATAATACCAGTTAAATCAGCATATACATAATCTTCAGGGAAGAAAGTTACACCACCAAAATTAACCGGCGTATCCACTTCGCCAATATCGGTATTATCTGCTCCCACAGGAATTGGAGCGAGTGCGTGAATGCCGATATCTAATCTTTCTAAAATATCTAACTGACGAACAGCACCATAAACGATAATTCCTTCCCAGCCGTTATCCACTGCCAGTTGAGCTAGCTCCGCATCAATTAATGCACGGCGAACTGCACCGCCACCATCAACTAATAATACACGCCCTTCACCTTCTTCTTCTAATACTTCGGCAATTAAACCATTGCTTTCAAAACATTTAACGGTGGTAATTTTACCGAAAAATGATGATGCTCCACCGAAGCTTGAAAAAATCGGTTCAACAACATCCACTTGGTCAGAATAAAGATCGCAAAGCTCAGAGGTATCAATACGCATAATATGCTCCTGTTCTTAAGTCATTTAGCTAAAGTATAAACCTTCGCTTTCAATTTGCAAAATTTTATTGAAAAAAGACCGCTTGTTTAATACTTCTCTTGTTCTTTATTATCTAACAAGTTGTTTTTAATATGTAATTCCATTTGATTATAAGGGATTTCCACACCTGCATTATCAAATGCTAATTTGATTTGCTCGGTAATTTCCCAATAAGCAGACCAATAGTTTGGCGTTTGAACCCAAGGACGAACAACCAGTTGTACACTATTTGCCGCTAAAGCACCTACAGCAACAACAGGTTTCGGCTCTTTTAGAACATATTCATTCGTTTCTAAAATACGCTCAATAATCTCTTTGGCTTCTTTGATATTAGAATCGTAAGAAATATCAAAGGTAAAATCAATACGGCGGGTTGGGTTGTTTGAATAGTTCACAATACTGTCTGAGAATACTTTGCCGTTTGGTAATAACACGGTTTTGTTATCGCCGGTACGAAGTTCTAAAACCAATAAACCCATTTGCTCAACTACTCCCGTCATTCCGCTTGTTTCGATTAAATCGCCCTTACGGAATGGTTTGA
Source organism: Mannheimia bovis (assembly GCF_014541205.1). NCBI lineage: Bacteria > Pseudomonadati > Pseudomonadota > Gammaproteobacteria > Pasteurellales > Pasteurellaceae > Mannheimia > Mannheimia bovis. The sequence continues at coordinate 723,216 of NZ_CP061280.1, forward strand.
AAATAAGCAACATTACGCCAGCTGCGAAGTTTTGTAATGAATTTTGCAGTGATAAGCCAATGGCTAAGCCAGCCGCACCGATTAATGCGACTAATGAACTGGTATTAATGCCGATTTGTGAAAGCGAGGCAATCACGACAATTAAGAGCAATAAGAAATAGCTAATAGAGGAAATAAAGCTTTGTAGCATTTCATCTTTGGTTGATTTTAATGCCGCTTTGCCTAATAAATTACTAATGATACGAGCTAAGAATTTACCGACGACAAAAATCGCAATGGCAAGTAAAATCTTAGTACCGTAAGGGATAATCCATTCATTGAGTATCGTCTCAAAGTTCATACTACTCACTTTGTCGATCACTTTTTCGGTTTCTGCTACGACATCAATATTGGCTGCCGGTTGTGCTTTATCGGTCATTTTGGTTCCTTAAATTAAAATGAAAAGTTTTGCCAATCTGCAAAGGTTGGCGGTTTTGTGCTAAAATTCAGGGCAGTATTTTCCCTAAAAGACAACATAATGACAACAGAAAAAGTAATTAGTGCCGGCGTTCAGTTTTTTTCTATCAGCGAAGATGAAGCCGGGCAGCGTTTAGATAATTTTTTATTAGCCAAACTTAAAGGTGTGCCGAAAAGTTTGATTTACCGTATTGTGCGTAAAGGTGAAGTACGGGTAAATAAAGGACGAACTAAGCCCGACTACAAATTACAAGCCGATGATGTGGTACGTGTACCGCCGGTGCGTGTAGCCGAGAAAAACGAAGCCCCTATTTCTACCAAACTGAATAAAGTAGCGGAATTGGAAGATCAAATTCTGTATGAAGATGAAGTGATGTTGGTGATCAACAAGCCCTCAGGCATTGCGGTACACGGCGGAAGTGGCTTGAGCTTTGGTGTGATTGAAGCGTTAAGAGCGTTGCGTCCACAAGCTCGTTTTCTAGAACTGGTGCACCGAATTGACCGTGATACTTCGGGCATTTTGTTGGTAGCCAAAAAACGCTCGGCGTTGCGTAGTCTACACGAACAGTTACGGGAAAAAGTGGTGCAAAAAGATTACTTGGCATTAGTGCGAGGTCAGTGGCAAGCTCACACTAAAGTGATTAAAGCCCCGTTGCTGAAAAACGAGCTGGCAAGCGGCGAGCGAATTGTGCGTGTGAGTGAAGAGGGCAAACCTTCAGAAACTCGTTTTAGCATTGAAGAACGCTATGCGAATGCAACTTTGGTGAAAGCATCGCCAGTTACAGGCAGAACCCACCAAATCCGTGTGCATACTCAATATGTAGGACACCCGATTGCGTTGGATGATAAATATGGCGATAGCGATTTCGACAGCAAAATGAAAGAAGCCGGGTTACACCGTTTATTTCTACACGCTTATTCTATCCGTTTTGAACACCCGAAAAGTGGTGAAGAGATGGTGATTACCGCACCGCTAGATAAAACTTTAAAAGGCGTATTGGCAAAATTAAGAGCTGAAAAGTAGATGCAAATCCATTTCAAAAATTTTCAAAAAAATGACCGCTTGTTAGATTTAACTAAGCCACAAATTATGGGGATTTTAAACTTCACGCCTGATTCCTTCTCGGATTCAGGGAAGTTTTTCTCCCTTGATAAAGCTTTATTCCAAGTTGAGAAAATGCTTAATGAAGGAGCAAGCATCATTGATGTGGGAGGAGAATCTACTCGCCCGAATGCAGCGATTGTAACGCTGGAAGAAGAGCTTGAGCGTGTTGTGCCTGTGGTAGAAGCCATTCATAACCGTTTTGATTGCTTAATTTCGGTAGATAGTTCTAAAGCGGAAGTATTCAAGCAGGCGGCAAAAGTGGGTATGGATATAATTAATGATATCCGAGCTTTAACGGAGCCAAATGCATTAGAAACAGCAGCTGAGCTTGGCTTGCCGGTCTGTTTAATGCATATGCAGGGTAATCCGCAAACAATGCAGCAAAAGCCGGAATATGATGATGTATTGGAAGAAGTAGCGGATTTTTTAAATCAGCGAATTTTTGCGTGTATCAATGCCGGCATTCCGAAGGAACATATTATTTTAGACCCCGGATTTGGCTTTGGTAAAACAGTTAAGCATAATTATCAATTATTGAAACATTTTAAAGCCTTTGTGGATTCAGGTTTTCCTGTGCTTGCCGGGCTTTCTCGTAAATCAATGATCGGGGCGGTATTAGATAAACCTGTAGAGCAACGTGTTGTCGGGTCTGTTACGGCTGCATTGATTGCCGTTCAAAACGGGGCAAAAATTTTACGCGTTCACGATGTAGCAGAAACCGCTGATATGCTGAAAATTTGGCACGCAACGATTGACTCAGATAATTAATTTTAGGAGTAAAAATGACAACCTTAGTTTATGGCATTAAAAATTGCGATACCGTGAAAAAAACCTTAAAGTGGCTGGAAGAAAACAATCAACAACCTCAACTACACGACTACCGTGTAGATGGTTTAAATACAGATTGGTTGGTCGAAATGGAAACTAAATTCGGTTGGGAAAATTTGGTAAATAAACGCAGTACCACTTGGCGAAATTTAGATGATGAAACCAAAAATAATCTGAATCGTGAAACGGCATTAGAAGTTTTAATCGAACAACCTACATTAATTAAACGCCCGATTGTGATTCAAAATGATATTGCTCTGCTCGGGTTTAATGAAAAAGAGTATGTGGCTGCGTTTAGCCTTTAATTAACCTGAGATTTACTCCCCTCTTTGCTAAAGAGGGGGACTAGATCGAACGTAAACTCAATATTGCAAAAAAATAACCAAAAATCACCGCTTGTAATCTTATGAAAAACGAAATTATCTCCCTTGCCCAAAACCTTATCCGCCGTGATTCCATCAGCCCGCAAGACAAAGGTTGCCAACAGGAAATTGCAGAACGCTTGGCAAAAGTCGGCTTCCAAATCGAATGGCTGCCGTTTGGCGACACGCTAAATATGTGGGCAACATACGGCACAGAAAATGGCAAAGATGAACCCTGCGTTGCCTTTGCAGGACATACCGATGTTGTGCCTGTCGGCGAAGAAAGCCAATGGCAATATCCGCCATTTTCTGCTGAAATTATAGATGGAATGCTTTATGGGCGAGGAGCTGCGGATATGAAAGGCTCGCTCGCAGCATTGGTAGTTGCCGCAGAAACCTTTGTGAGAAATAACCCAAATCATAAAGGCAAAGTAGCGTTGCTGATCACCTCTGATGAGGAAGCCGCAGCAAAAGACGGCACGGTAAAAGTGGTGGAAACCTTGATGGATCGTAATGAAGCGGTGCATTATTGCGTAGTGGGCGAACCTTCAAGTGGTAAGGTGCTGGGCGATGTTATTAAAAACGGCAGACGTGGCTCAATTACCGCTGATTTATATATTGAAGGCATTCAAGGGCACGTTGCCTATCCACACTTAGCGGAAAACCCGGTGCATACGTCATTGGGCTTTTTAACCGAATTGACTACTTATCAATGGGATAACGGCAACGAATTTTTCCCACCAACCAGCTTACAGGTGGCAAACATTAAAGCGGGTACAGGTAGCAATAATGTGATTCCGGGCGAGCTTTATATACAGTTTAATCTACGTTATTGCACCGAAGTAACCGATGAAATCATTAAAGCCCAAGTGGCGGAAATGTTAGAAAAACACGGTTTGAAATATCGTATTAATTGGAATTTATCAGGAAAGCCTTTCCTTGCCGGTAACGGAAAATTAGTGGAAGCCACTGTACAAGCGGTCGAAAATGTAACAAAAATTACGCCTCGTTTAGATACTGGTGGTGGGACTTCAGACGGCAGATTCATCGCTTTAATGGGAACAGAAGTAGTAGAGTTTGGTCCGCTCAATGCGACTATTCATAAAGTGAATGAATGTGTGAGTGTAGAAGATTTAGCCAAATGTGGTGAGATTTATTACCAAATTTTAGAAAGGTTGCTCGTTAAGGCATAACTCAAAATAGGCAGAATTGAATAAAAGTAAATTCTGCTTATTTTTTATATAGATATTCAATCGGAGAAGGTTTACACTAACGCCAATTTTCATATTTATAGGTAAATTTTATGCAGCTTTACTCTTATATCTGCTTGCTATTTGGGCTTGCAATGTTTATTTCGTTTTTTACAAGAAAATTGAATGAAAATATTCAAACAACCATTGCAATCACAGCTTCTGCTCTTATCGGTTCTCTCCTTATTCTTACCTTCGGTTCTCTTGGCTGGTTTAATGTTGATCAACTTGCCATTTCCATTTTCGAACAACTTGATTTCAAAAGCTTCTTATTAAACGGTATGTTAGGTTTCTTACTTTTCGCAGGGTCATTGGGTATTAAGCTCCCCTTAATGAAAGAGCAACGCCGAGAGATTGCCGTTTATGCCTTAATTTCTACCTTGATTTCTACCTTTTTAATAGGCGGTTTAATTTATGCGGTAGCAAGAATATGCGGATTAGATATTGGATTTGTTTACTGTTTATTATTTGGCTCGCTTATTTCTCCAACCGACCCTATTGCTGTGCTTGCAATTATTAAAAGTCTCAAAGCTCCAAAACGTCTTTCTATGCACGTTGAAGGGGAATCTTTATTCAATGACGGTATCGGTTTAGTGATTTTTACCACCATTTTTGCCGTAGCATTTGGGGGGCAAGAGCCTACATTGGGTGGTGTAGTAGGGCTATTTTTACAAGAAGCTGTTGGGGGCATTTTATTTGGGTTATTAACGGGTTTTATTGCTCATAAATTTATTTCTGCCACTGATGACGGAAGCCTTGAGATTTTAATCACACTTACCATTCCAACTGTTGGCTTTGTGATTGCTAATTACCTACACGTTTCAGGAGCATTAACAATGGTTGTGGCAGGGATTATGATTGGAAACTGGACACGCCGCTCAGGCTTTTCCGAACAGAGCCAGAAATACCTAGATCACTTTTGGGAGATGATTGACCATTCACTTAACTATCTCTTGTTCCTTCTTATTGGATTAAGCACCTTATTGGTTGATTTTACCTTTATTGGTGGCGTGTTGATGATTGCGGCAATTCCAATTTGTTTACTTTCCCGCTACATCAGTTTATGGATTCCGTACCAAGTGTTAAAACGCTTCCGCACTTATAACCCTTATACGCTCAAGATTATGACGTGGGGTGGTTTACGTGGCGGCTTGGCATTAGCAATGGCACTTGCTGTACCAACGGGTTCTGCCGTAATCGCTAGCTCAGAAGGAAATATTGATGTACGAGATTTGATTTTGTTAATGACCTATGCCGTAGTTACTTTCTCAATTCTAGTGCAAGGCTCAACCGTTGAACCGATGATTAAAAAGGCAAAAGCAGTTGATCCAAGACGAGTAGCCTTTAATAAACTTGGCGGTAAAGATGACTTTATTCCTCATATTTAATATAACGGAATAGCATATTATTTCACTAAAGATTATTAGCCATCTAGGCGGCTTTATACTTTAATACCTCTCTATTTATTTTAGTGAGGTATTTTTTATGTTATTAACAGGATTGTTATGTGGTTTCCTACTCGGTTTTGTAATGCAGCGTGGACGTTTCTGTATTACGGGAGCGTTTCGTGATCTTTATGTAACTAAAAGTAGCCGTATGTTTGTGGCTCTTTTAATTGCGATTACTGTTCAATCTATCGGCATTTGGTTGTTATATGAAGCGGGTTCTTTTGACTCTCCCGCAGAGAATTTACCGCTACTTGCTGTGATTATCGGAGCATTCTTATTCGGTGTTGGTATCATCTATGCAGGTGGTTGTGCAACAGGAACTTGGTATCGTGCCGGTGAAGGTTTAATTGGTAGTTGGGTAGCGTTAATTATGTATGCACTATTCTCAGCTTCAATGCGAACAGGTGTATTAGCCCCGTTCAATCAAGAATTAAAAAGTAAAGTGATTGAACAACGCACTATTTACGAAACATTTGGCATTTCACCTTGGATTTTAGTGTTTATTTTAACTGTAGTTACTTTAACACTGGCTATTCGCCATTTAAGAAAACCAAGAGGAAAAACCATTGCATTAAAACCACGAAAAACAGGTTTAGCCCATATTCTATTTGAAAAACGTTGGCATCCGTTTGTAACAGCGGTATTAGTTGGTCTTATTGCACTGTTAGCGTGGCCTCTAAGTAATGCAGCAGGTAGAAATTTTGGCTTAGGCATTACTTCTCCGAGTGCAAATGTTATTCAATATTTTGTATTTGGTGATGATAAATTTATTAACTGGGGTGTGTTTTTAGTATTGGGAATTTTAATTGGTTCTTTTGTTGCTGCAAAATTATCCAATGAATTTCGTTTTAGAGTGCCAGATGCAACCACAATGCTTCGTAGTGCCGGTGGTGGTGCATTAATGGGAATTGGGGCAAGTCTTGCCGGTGGTTGCTCGATCGGCAACGGCTTAGTTGAAACCGCATTTTTCTCGTGGCAAGGTTGGATTTCATTACCTATTATGATTTTAGGTACATCGGTTGGTGCATATTTTACAATTATTCGTCCGCAACGTTTAAAAAGTTAATTTTTAAGGAGTATTATAATGAATGTTCGTTTACCGGCTTCAGGACTTGTTTGTCCATTTCCGTTGGTTGAAGCTAAAGCAGCAATGGCAAAATTAAATAAGGGGGATAGTTTAACGATTGAGTTTGACTGTACTCAAGCTACAGAAGCTATTCCAAACTGGGCAGAAGAAGAAGGCTATGAAGTAACCGATTATCAGCAAATTGGCGATGCATTATGGGAAATTACGGTAGTTAAATAATTCAAACTCGTTTTATTTTTAGATGCCTTAACGCCATACTTTGTATGGCGTTTATTTATTTTAACCGCTTGTAAAGTTTACTTCGTGGTATTTAATTGTTATTGACAATTAAATTAATAAATATTAATAGCTTTTTTCAAACTTGAAATCCCCATATAATTCCCATTGAAATAGTTCATACCTATTGTTTTTAATACCTTAACTTATTTTTTGAAGGAACCAACAATGAAAGAAATGCAAACAGCTGGCTGCCCGTTTCACGGCAGTGTAACTTCCGATCAACAAGGTCCTATGGCTTGGTGGCCAAAAACTTTAAATTTAGACATTCTTCACCAACACGACAAAAAAGTGAACCCATTAGGTGAAAATTTCAACTATGCAGAAGAGTTAAAAAAATTAGATGTTGATGCGTTGAAAAAAGACATCGCAGCGTTATTGCGTAACAGCCAAGAATGGTGGCCGGCAGACCACGGTTACTACGGTGGTTTAATGGGACGTTTATCTTGGCACGCAGCAGGTTCTTACCGTGTTGCTGACGGTCGTGGTGGTGCAAATACGGGGAATATCCGTTTTGCTCCATTAAATAGCTGGCCGGATAATGCGAATTTAGATAAAGCTCGTCGTTTATTACAACCAATCAAATTAAAATATGGTAATAAAATTTCTTGGGCTGACTTAATCGTATTAGCGGGTACTATGGGCTATGAAGCAGCAGGTTTAAAAACCTTCGGTTTCGCATTCGGTCGTGAAGATATTTGGCATCCGGAAAAAGATGTTTACTGGGGAAGTGAAACTGAATGGTTAGCGAAAACCGGTTCAAAAGGTAGCCGTTGGTCTGGTGATCGTGAATTAGAAAACCCACTGGCAGCCGTAATGATGGGATTAATCTATGTAAACCCAGAAGGTGTTGATGGTGAGCAAGATCCATTAAAAACTGCACGTGATATGAAAATCACCTTCAAAGCAATGGGTATGAATGATGAAGAAGTGGTTGCATTAACTGCTGGTGGTCATACTATCGGCAAACACCACGGCAATGGTGATGCGTCGAAATTAGGTGCAGAACCTGAAGCAGCAGGTTTAGCAGATCAAGGTTTAGGTTGGGTTCAAGCAAATCCTGGTAAAGTAACTTCTGGTTTAGAAGGTGCTTGGACAACTCACCCAGACCGTTGGGATAATGAGTTCTTCAAATTATTATTCAAATACGAAGACAAATTCGTGAGCGTTCGTTCTCCAGCTGGTGCAAAACAGTGGGAACCATCTGAAATGGATCCTGAAGATATGCCAGCAGACCAGAATGATCCAACTATCAAACGCAAAATCACGATGAATGATGCGGATATGGCGTTAATCAAAGATCCAGACTATCGTAAAATTTCTGAGAAATTCTTAAACGACCAAGCAGCATTTGATGACGCATTTGCACGTGCGTGGTTTAAATTAACCCACCGTGATATGGGACCAAAATCTCGCTACTTCGGTCCATTAGTTCCTGAAGAAGATTTAATCTGGCAAGATCCGATTCCTGCTCCGAAATATGTACCAACTGAAGCAGAAATCGAAGGCTTAAAAGCGAAAATCTTAGCAAGCGGCTTAAGTTTACAAGAGTTAATCGCAACCGCTTGGGACTCTGCACGTACATTCCGTCAATCAGACTACCGTGGTGGTGCAAACGGTGCGCGAATCCGTCTTGCTCCACAAAAAGATTGGATCGGTAACGAACCTGAGCGTTTAGCGAAAGTATTAGCCGTTTACGAAAAATTATCTGCTGAAACTAACGTGTCTATCGCAGACTTAATCGTATTAGGTGGTTCTGCGGCAGTTGAACAAGCAGCGAAAGCAGCAGGCGTGAACATCACTGTTCCATTCGCAGCAGGTCGTGGTGACTCAGTACAAGAGATGACTGATGTAGAAAGCTTCGAGTACTTAAAACCTATCCACGATGGTTTCCGTAACTTCCAAGAAGCGCACTACGAGCCAACTCCGGAAGAGTTACTGTTAGACCGTGCTCAATTAATGGGCTTAACTGCAGTTGAAATGACTGTGTTAGTCGGTGGTTTACGCGTATTAGGTGCAAACCACGGCGGCAGCAAACACGGCGTATTCACTGACCGTGTAGGCGTGTTAAGCACAGACTTCTTCCGCAACTTAGTGGATATGGGCAACCGTTGGGAGCCTACAGGTCGTAACAGCTACAACATCGTAGATCGCAAATCAGGTGAAACCAAATTCACTGCGACCCGTGTTGATTTAGTGTTTGGTTCTAACTCAATCTTACGTGCTTACGCAGAGCTTTACGCACAAGACGATGCTCACGAGAAATTCGTGAAAGACTTCGTTGCAGCGTGGGTGAAAGTAATGAATGCAGACCGTTACGATTTAAAAAGATAATCTGACGGATAAATAAGAAATAAACCCCAATGGTGAAAGCCGTTGGGGTTTTGTGTTTTTTTACACAAGCGGTTTGTTTTTAGGAAAATTTTGCAAATTTTTCTTAAATGGATTTTCGTAGGAGGGGAGTAACATTCTCGAATATTGAGATAAATTAGGCGGACTAAAACTTGCCCCTACGGTATATTTCGGAAAACGTAAAAGGGGCTTTCGCCCCTTTTGTTTTCTTTGGTTTATTTCCCTAAATTATCAAAGAACCTTTTCACACCGTCAAAAAAACCTTCGTGTTTCGGGCGGTGCTTGCCTTTGCCATCTAAACTTTCTTCAAATTGACGTAATAAGGCTTTTTGTTCTTCATTCAGATTTACAGGGGTTTCAATCACTACTTTACAAATTAAATCGCCGGTGTAGCCACCTCTTGCACTTGCCACCCCTTTACCTCTCACACGAAACAGTTTGCCTGTTTGGGTTTCTGCCGGAATTTTAAGTTTGAGTTTGCCGTCTAGGGTTGGCACTTCAATTTCGCCACCTAACGCCGCAAGGGTAAAGCTGATTGGCACTTCACAATATAAATTTGAACCATCACGTTCAAAAATATCGTGTTCTTTAACGTGAATTACCACATATAAATCGCCTGCCGGTGCTCCGTTTTCGCCTGCTGCCCCTTCGCCGGATAAACGAAGTTGGTTACCGGTATCCACCCCTGCCGGAATAGTAACGGAGAGATTTTTCGCTTTTTGTACACGACCATCACCGTGGCAAGAGCGACACGGTTTTTCAATACGTTTGCCGGTGCCGTGGCAACTTGGACAGACTGCTTCCGTTACAAAAAAACCTTGCTGACGGCGAATCCGACCTGTACCGTGGCAGTGAGAACAAGTTTCCACTTTGCTGCCAGCCTCTGCACCTGAGCCGTGGCAAGTATCACATTCCGCTAAGGTTTGAATGCGAATATCCTTCTTGCAACCTTTTACCGCTTCTTCCAGCGTGATTTCGATGTCGTAACGTAAATCATCGCCACGTACTACAGGGCTACGGCGACCACCGCCACCGAAGCCTCCACCAAACATTTCACTGAAGATGTCTTCAAAGCCGCCAAAACCACCGCCACCGAAGCCTCCAAATCCGCCTGAACCGCCCCCGCCTTGTTCAAAAGCAGCGTGTCCGTATTGGTCGTACATTGCACGTTTTTCGTTGTCGGTTAAAACTTCGTACGCTTCAGTGATCTCTTTAAATTTTTCTTCCGAGTCTTTACTACCTTGGTTTTTGTCAGGGTGATGCTTTGCCGCCAAACGTTTATAAGCACGTTTGATGTCTTTCTCACTTGCCCCTTTTTCTAACCCAAGGACTTCGTAATAATCTTTTTTCGCCATAGTTTTTCCGTATTTTTGCAAAATTTTTATAAAAAATGACCGCTTGTTTTACTCCCCTCTTTTCTAAAGAGGGGGATCAGATCTCTAGTTATATTAACAATGCGGATTCACCGCAATATAAATTTCGACTTTGCCGTCAGGTAAATGTTTTTCAAAATCCACAGTGTAGGCTCGTTTTAACAAGCCTTGCTTGGAGCGGTTTTCAATGCTTGCCCACGTTTCTGAAAGTAGATCTTCAGTGGTTGGAACTTTCTCAAACCAAATAAAATCTTCCATCAAAATCGGTTCGTTACCGTTTTCAGTTTCCGTTTCCGTTGCAATAACGGTTTCGCCTGTTTTGTGATTGTAGATTTTATAAAGCGGAATTTGCACTTTTTCGGTTGTGGGATAGAGCTTAAGCATTTGCAAAATTTCCTTAGAATTTGACCGCTTGTTGTAGGGACAAATTGCAATTTGCCCCTACGTTCACATTATGCAAAAGGGGCGAAAGATGTTTCGCCCCTACAGGTTTGGGAAAGATTATTTATTGTCTTTCACTTCTTCAAATTCCGCATCTACCACACCATCATCTTTTTGAGCTTGTTGTGGTTGCTCGCCGGCTTGGGCTTTTGCTTGAGCGGCTTGCATTAGCGGTTCTGAGGCTTTGATTAATGCTTCAATTTTCGCTTCGATGTCAGCTTTATCTTCGCCTTTTGCTGCAGTTTCTAACTCTGCAATAGCTGCTTCGATTTTCGCTTTGTCGTCTGCATTTAACGCATCGCCTGCTTCTGTAATTTGCTTACGGGTTGCGTGAGCAATACCGTCTGCTTGGTTACGGGTTTGAACTAACTCTTCAAATTTTTTGTCTGCTTCAGCGTTCGCTTCCGCATCACGCACCATTTGTTCTACTTCTTCATCGCTTAAGCCTGAAGATGCTTGGATTTTGATTTGTTGCTCTTTACCTGTATTTTTATCTTTCGCAGACACGTTAATGATACCGTTCGCATCAATATCGAAAGTTACTTCAATTTGTGGCATACCGCGTGGAGCAGGGTTAATACCTTCAAGGTTGAATTGACCTAAAGATTTGTTATCCGCTGCACGTTTACGTTCACCTTGTAACACGTGGATCGTTACCGCAGATTGGTTATCTTCCGCCGTTGAGAACACTTGCGATTTTTTGGTTGGGATCGTCGTGTTTTTCTCAATTAAGGTCGTCATTACACCACCCATTGTTTCGATACCTAATGAAAGTGGGGTAACGTCTAATAACAATACGTCTGTTACAGAACCGCTTAATACACCGCCTTGCACTGCTGCACCGATTGCTACTGCTTCATCCGGGTTCACATCTTTACGAGGTTCTTTCCCGAAGAAGTCTGCCACTTTTTTCTGTACTAATGGCATACGGGTTTGACCGCCCACTAAGATTACATCGTTGATTTCGCTAACCGATAAGCCTGCATCTGCTAATGCAGTTTTTAACGGCTCTAATGAACGGTTTACTAAATCTTCCACTAATGCTTCTAATTTTGCACGGGTTACTTTGATGTTTAAGTGTTTCGGACCGGTTGCATCTGCCGTGATGTATGGAAGATTTACTTCTGTTTCTTGTGCAGAAGAAAGCTCGATTTTCGCTTTTTCAGCCGCTTCTTTCACACGTTGCATAGCCATTGGGTCGTTGCGTAAATCAACGCCTTGCTCTTTTTGGAACTCTTCTACTAAGTAGTTGATAACACGGTTATCAAAGTCTTCACCCCCTAAGTGAGTATCACCGTTGGTTGCACGCACTTCAAAGGTTTGCTCGCCGTCAAAGTTATCAATTTCGATGATTGAAATATCGAATGTACCACCACCTAAGTCGTAAACCGCGATAGTTTGGTTCTCTTTCTTAGAATCTAAACCGTAAGCTAAGGCTGCCGCTGTTGGTTCGTTGATGATACGTTTTACATCTAAACCTGCGATACGACCGGCATCTTTGGTTGCTTGACGTTGAGCATCGTTAAAGTATGCAGGTACAGTGATTACTGCTTCAGTTACCGGCTCGCCTAAGAAATCTTCCGCAGTTTTCTTCATTTTTTTCAAGATTTCAGCAGAGATTTGTGGTGGTGCTAATTTTTCACCTTTCACCGTTACCCACGCATCGCCATTATCTGCTTTACTGATTTCAAACGGCATAATTTCGATATCACGTTGCACTTCTGCATCCGTAAAACGGCGACCGATTAAACGTTTGATTGCAAATAATGTATTTTTCGGGTTAGTGATCGCCTGGCGTTTTGCCGGCTGACCCACTAAGGTTTCTTTGTCTGTGTAAGCGATGATTGATGGCGTTGTGCGTGCACCTTCTGCATTTTCAATTACACGTGGTTTGTCGCCGTCCATTACTGCAACACAAGAGTTCGTTGTACCTAAGTCAATACCAATGATTTTACCCATTTTATGATTCCTCTAGTTATAAATTCATTTTCAAAAAGAAACGGGATAATTTCCCGTTCAGACGAAACCATAAATAGGGGCAAAATTTAACGGTTCAAGAGGAAAATCAAAAAATTTTAAAAAAATTTGCAAATTTTTTTGTTATTTACATAATAGTGAACGGTGATAAAAAGGAGGGAAAATGAAAAGAGCGTACTTAAATATATTGGATCTCGTTGTTCTAACCATCATCTTTTTCGGATTAGCAATTTATACTTCTTTTTCACAATATTTATTGCTAAGTCAAGAAACAGTTACGTTAGAAGAGAATTTAACTTTTTCGAATGCACAAAATTATCAAGCATTTATAACCCAACTTGGATTATTAATAGCTGCATTTTGCTATTTAAAATGGCGGAATTTTAACTTTAGCCAATGGCATATTGAGCCATCTTTAAAATCGGTTTTACAAGGTGTTGGGTTATTTATCTTACTATCACTCGCAATGGATCTTTATTATGCCTTCATTTACGGAATTTACGGATTTTATGCTTCGGGAAATTCGGTATCGTTTTTAACTGTATTAAGTGGCGTTGAATTTTCAACAGTCTTGTATGCTATATTGAATGGTTTTTATGAAGAGATCTTTTTTCTCGGTATTTGTCTTGCAGTTAGACCTAAATTTTTGATATGTGCGGTTATTTACTCGCTCATAATTCGGGTTAGTTTTCACACATATCAAGGATTAGAAACCGCTTTAGGATTAGGAATTTGGCTTGGTTTAATTATTTACCTGTTTTATTCCCGCTCAAAAGAGAAAAATCTATTTCCGTTTTGGATCGCCCATAGTATTGCCGATGTGTTTGGGCTCAGCGTGATGGCATATTTTTAGTTATTTCCCCCATTCGTTATATTCTATAAAATGGGGGTATTCTTTTAGATTTAGGGCTTAAATTTATTGTAATTCAACTGCAACCACTGCAACCCAATAACCGCAATCACATTATCGATTTTACCTTCCTCAACCCATTGATAAGCCTGCTCACGGCTGACAACGTGGACTAAAATATCCTCATTTTCTTCTTCTAATAAACCGTGAACTTCGCCTGATTTGACTTTACTGCTATCAATCAAGCCAAGAAATAAATGTAAACGCTCAAGCTGTCCGCCGGGGCTGTCCCATACGCTAAGGGCGTGTTGTACTTCGCTTACTTCTAAGCCTGCTTCTTCTTTTGCTTCCCGAATAGCGACTTCAGCGGGTTCTTCATTGCCTTTATCAACCATACCAGCGACTAATTCTAATAACCAAGGTGATTTTTTCTGGGAAGAGTCATAAGCCCCAATACGCACTTGTTCAACCAACACTACATTATCCAGTTTGGGATCATAAGCAATAAGTGCGGCTGCTTCGCCTTTAATGAGTAATTCACGCACCACATCGCCGCTCATTTCACCGGAAAAGAGCTTGTGGCGGAAAGTGATTTTTTGGAGTTCAAAATGCCCTTTGTAAACGGTCTCTTTGTTTACAATCTGCAAATCTTCATATTGATATTGATTCATTCTGCCCCCTAGCTTCTTTGTAAACGATCGCTATGTACAAGATACAATGCAATAATCATTACTAAAATGGAAAGTGAGAAAAGTAGCGTATGCATTGCATTTGAGTGATCAACAATAATCAATCTCACCATTGCGGTAATGCCGATATACAGAAAATATCGCAACGGAAAATGGTAGTTCGATTTAAAATATTTCACAATTAAGGCGAGAAACTCAAAATAGAGAAAGAAAATCACAATATGCTCAACCACTTGGAATTTCTCGCTATTACCCAGTAATAACTCATACAGAGAATAGGCTTCCGCAAAAAGGGAATAAGAGAGCAAAATGCCGGCAACAAGTAAAGAGGCATTCAGTACCCATTGAAAAATTTCTGACGCCATTTTGCCAAACGTGGAGTGGTGTTCTTCTAAAGATTTTTTAGGCATTCATTGTCCTTAATTAACATCATAAACAAGCGACTGGCATTCAACGGGCTGGAACAGCCCATTGTGCCAATGGTATAACAAAGGCTCAGATAATAGCATATTTTCCGGTTGCTGATAGAAGTAGCTTAAATAGAATGGCAATTCACTGACAAAATGCAATGTGCCTTTCGGGCAATGAGCAGAAAAAATCCGTTTTTCAAGCGGAAGATGCCTTACTTCCGATAATTTCACAATCCCCACGCCTTGCGATTTTAAAATTGCCTCTCGCAAGCACCAGCTGAGATAAAAACGTTGCGAAAGGTTATTCAGCAACGGGCAATGTTCATCTAATAACATCGCTTGTTCCTCAACATTTGCATAGTGGCGAATAAGAGCAGCATAACGCCTTTCTTTCTGAGGATGTTCAATATCAATGCCTACTGCCAATTTTGCAAACAAATGCGAAAAAATGACCGCTATCCAATCGCCCGAATGGCTGATATTAAAATCAATCTGTTCTGAATTGACAAAAGGTCTGCCGCTTTTAGTGTGTTGAATATGGTCTAACAACCTCAAATCCAAACCATATTTTTTAAACAGTTCGGTAAGTAAAAAATGAGCCGCACGGCGGCTCTGCCATTTCTGAATTTGCTTTTTATTTAAATTTTCAGGCATTGACGGAAAGTCAAAATCATTCGGCAAAACGGCTTGCCGATGAATAAAAGCAATTTCGATGTAGGGGATTGGATTTGCAAAATTTTCCATAAAAATGACCGCTTGTAGGTTAGCGTTTAAATGCGAGCAACAGCACGCCTGCTGAAATCAGCCCAATGCCCGCCCACTCTTGCCCGCTTGGGAGTTCGCCAAGAAATATCACCGCAAAAAGAGTAACCAGCACAAGGCTGAATTTATCAACAGGTGCTACTTGAGAGGCATTTCCCATCTGGAGAGCTTTAAAATAAGCCAGCCAAGAAATACCTGTTGCGATGCCTGAGAGAATAAGAAATAACCAGTTCTTAGCGGTTATATGCTGCACAGGCTGCCATTTGCCTGTGTAGGTAAGAAAGGCAATTAACGCAATGATGATAACAATGGTACGAATAAAAGTGGCAAAATCGGAATTCATATTTTGCAAACCCACTTTAGCGAAAATCGCCGTGAGGGCGGCAAAAACAGCAGAAATTGATGCCCAATAGAACCATTCATTGCTCATAACAAATCCCTAACATTTTTGATGAAATTATATTCAAACAGATTGCTGAAATGTAACATATCTCTAGTTTATCAAATTTTCTATTTGATCTTACGGAAATCTTTGGTAAAAGATAAATTGTATGGAAAATGTATAAATCAATGAATAGGAGAATTTAAGTGGGAAGATTACTTTTACTTTTAAAATCGGAAGCAGCTGGGGGAATTTTGTTGCTGATTTTTGCGTTTGCGGCAATCATCTTAGCTAACTCATCGCTCAGTGATACTTATTTTGACTTCTTACAAACCAATGTCAGTTTTCAGTTTGGTACTTTTGCTTTAACCAAGCCGTTATTGTTGTGGATCAATGATGGATTAATGGCGGTTTTCTTCACGCTAGTGGGTTTAGAAGTGAAAAGAGAACTATTTGAAGGCTCGTTGTCGAGTTTAAGAAACGCAATATTTCCTGCGGTAGCGGCAATTGGTGGAATGGTTGTGCCGGCGTTGGTTTTCTGGTTCATTAATAAAGATTATCCACAATATCACTCAGGCTGGGCGATTCCAATGGCAACTGATATTGCTTTTGCTGTCGGCATTGTGGCATTACTCGGTGCACGTGTGCCTTTAGCTCTAAAAGTCTTTTTATTGGCATTAGCCATTATTGATGACTTAGGGGCAATTATTGTTATTGCTTTGTTCTATTCACAAGAAATCAGTGTGCAAGCCTTAACCATTGCAGGTATTGCGATTATAGGGCTGATTTTGCTTAATCGTTTCAAAGTGAGTTCACTGTGTGCCTATTTAGTGGTTGGCTTAGTGTTATGGACATCGGTCTTAAAATCAGGGGTTCACGCTACGTTAGCCGGGGTAATTATCGGTTTCTGCGTACCGCTAAAAGGTAAAAATGGCGAACGCCCGGCAGAGGAGTTAGAACATATTCTAATGCCTTGGTGCTCATTTATGATTTTACCTTTCTTCGCCTTTGCGAATGCAGGCGTTTCATTAGCCGGAATGGGTATGGAACAACTCACTTCACCATTACCATTAGGTATTGCGTTAGGTTTGATTATCGGTAAAACCGTTGGCGTGTTCGGCTTTAGTTACTTAGCGGTATTATTCCGTTTAGCAAGTTTGCCGCAGGGTGTGAATTTCAAACAAATTTTCGCTATTGCGGTGCTATGTGGTATTGGTTTTACAATGTCAATGTTTATTGCAAGCCTTGCATTTGATGTAAGTGCAGCAGGAGAAACTGTAACATCTCTTGCTCGTTTAGGGATTTTACTTGGTTCAGCAATTTCTGCGATTTTAGGTTATATTTTATTGAAAATCGCCACAGCTAACAATGTAATTGAAGAGCCATTACATACTGTAAAAGAGTAAGCGGTTAAATTTACAGAAAGTTTTGCAAAAAATAGGCATAGTTTAATACTATGCCTATTTTATTGGCATAGTAGACAAAAGTGTGGGATTTTTTGCATTTTCTATGCCAAGTAGACAAAAGAGTTGGTTTTGATTATTTTTATTCATCATTACCAACTCTTTTTATTTAAAAAATCCTTTATAAACATAATCTTATGTTTTTTTGTTAATCCATTATGATTACTTAATTTCTGTTTAAGTTCCTTAAATAGACTTTCTATTCTATTGGTTGTCTTGTCTATATTGAGATGTGGATGTTTCTCAAACGAAAATAAATAATCTTGATAGCGTTTCAAGCTCGCATAAGCTCCCCTTACTTCTCTATGTTTATAAGGATAATAACCTTTTTCATTCGGATATTCTGATCGTTCATTTAAAAAATCCTGATGTTTTAAATACCATAAGTGTAATGTTTTATAAAATGTATTTTTCGTGCTTTTTGTTAGCGTTTTTACGATTATTTTTAATTCTTTTCCTGCAACCGATTTATGTTTTATTCTGAGCTTTCTCATCACAATCGCAATCATATGAAATTGACACATTTGAGTTGGTGTATCAAAAACATCTTTTAACAGTCTACGCCGACCATCACAAGTAACCGATTGAATTATATAGCCTTTCTCTCGTAGTCGATTTAAAGCAGTTTTGTAGTAAATATCTTTCTCGGTTTTAACGGTGTAATGTGCAATGACTTTTTTAATATTACTATCCATCAAAACTAAAATACCAAAATCACGATGAAAGAATGTCGTATCCATCACACTATTTAATTTTTTATTTTGGGGAAGGTTTAATTTATTTTTAGGGGATTTTTCAATATATCTTTGAATTGTTCTGACTGAACAATGATATTTATCGGCAAGTTGTTTGTAGGTTTGTTTTCCTGATGTGTAATCAATCCAAATGGATATTGGATCTAATTTTTTATTAAAGCTGAAAGTTTTATTACAAGAAGTGCATTTGTAACGTTGAGTGTTATTTTTCTTACCATGTTTATGTATAGTCGATTTTTGGCAGAAAGGACAATTTTTTGTTCATAATTCAAAAAAGTGGGTTAAAGCCTTGTACTATAAGGTTTTAACCCACTTTTTACCAACACTTTTGTCTACTATGCCATTTTATTTAGTCTCTTTTATGGAGTTGATTTCCGGCTAGAAATGCAATCAGCCCAATGATGAGAGAAGGCACAATAGCGTGGAAGTTGAAGATAGAGATCTTAAATGTTGTCATCACAATATAACTACTTAACCCTGCCAACATTGAGCAAATTGCCCCTGTGGCATTTGCTTTTTCCCAATAGAGGCCTAATACGATAACCCAAAGGAAAGTGGCTTCTAAACCGCCTAAAGAGAGTAAGTTGAGCCAAATCAACATATCAGGTGGATTAAGTGCGGCAAATACTAAAAACACCGTGAATGTGAGAGTAGTAATGGTGGAGAATAATTTAATTTTTTTCTCGTTATTAATTGCATTTGGTTTGATAGCTAAATAGAGATCTTTGATCAAGGTTGATGAAGATTGGATCAGCATTGAATCAATTGATGACATAATAGCTGCCATTGGTGCAGCTAAGAAAATACCTGCAACCATTGGGGGAAGCACTTGCACCATTAAGGTTGGGATCACTTGATCCGGCACTTTTAGATCAGGCACAACCGATCTACCTAACACACCAGAAAGGTGCATACCAAACATCAAAATCGCAATGACGATAGTGCCAATAATCATCGCTTTATGCAGAGCTTGGCTATCTTTATATGCCATACTTCTCACTGCAATATGTGGTAAACCGACTAAGCCAAAGCAAACCAACACCCAAAATGAAGCCATAAAAGTGAGATCAAGTGGGCGTTCATCAATGCCGTAAGGAGAGATCAGTTGCGGATTAATTGCTTCAAGCGTATTTACCGCATTTTCTACGCCCCCTGCAGCGTAAATTACCCCACCGAGTAGAATAGTTGTTCCTACCATCATTACTAAACCTTGAATGGTATCGGTTAAAACAACCGCTCTAAAACCGCCGATAAAGGTATAAAGCCCAACGGTAATAGCAAAGATAATCACCGCAGTTTGATAAGGAATACCGAGTGTTGTTTCAAGTAAACGCCCTGCACCAATAAATTGCACAGCCATCATTGCAAAAAAGGAGAGTAGCAAGGCGAAGCCTGCAATCCATACCACAAATTTATTTTGATAACGGGCAAGCAACATATCATTAATGGTTACACTATTGTGTTTGCGGGCAAGCAAGGCAAACTTTTTTCCTAATACCCCTAAAGAAAATAATACTGCCGGTACTTGAATCATCGCCAGTAATACCCAGCCTAAGCCGTATTTATAAGCAGCACCCGGTCCACCAATAAATGAGCTTGCCCCAACGTAAGTTGCAGCAGTTGTCATTGCCAACACAAAGCCTGACATTGAACGACCACCGATATAATATTCGGAGATAAAACTGCCACCTCGACGCTGACGATACGCATAAAAAGCCACGCCAAATACAAAAAGCAGATAGGCGATGAGCGGTAAAATCATTTCATTATTCATTATTTACCTCAAGATCGATATTTTTATAGACTTTTTTAACTACAATCACAGCGATTAGTGTGAAGATAACAGGTAAAAAAATACAAGAAAGTTCAAACCAAATCGGAAAGCCGAAAATACCCCTTCCTTGTGGCGAAAAATAAGCAAAACCAATCCACCCTAAAATATAAAGCAGCGTGAGCAACATTGCCCAGCGAGCTTCTCTGGCTAATTGTTGATACATAATTTCTCCTCAAATTCCATAAAAAGAACCTCGCTAATGTGCGAGGTGGTTTTAATATTGCCATTCATCAGGATCAATCCCTAATTCACGCATTTTCTGCTTCGCTGCTTCAGGGATCTCATCTGCTCTGTCTTTCATTAAATCTTCATCATTCGGCAAAGGTTGCCCTGTAAAGGCGTGTAAAAATGCTTCGCATAATAATTCGCTATTAGTTGCGTGGCGAAGATTTTTGATTTGGCGGCGTGTACGTTCATTGGTTAAAATTTCCAATACTTTAATTGGAATTGACACCGTTACTTTCTTTACTTGTTCACTTTTTTTGCCGTGTTCTGCATAGGGGCTGATATATTCGCCGTTCCAGTCTGCCATTTAATACTCCTTATAATTTGTTCGTATTGTAATCAAAAGCGAAGCATATAACAATCTAGACGTCTGGATTTCTATAATGAAAAACCGCTTTTTATTTTGTATTTTGAATTAACTCCGTTAAAATTAGTGAAATTTTTTCCCAAAAGGCAAATTTATGAAATTATCATCATTAAAACAACTTTTTGTTGTACTCAGCGTTGCGGTTTTAACCGCTTGTTCTTCAAGTATTAACCCTGAAACCGGCGTGCGAGATGACCCATTAGAGGGCTTCAACCGTGTAATGTGGAAGGTAAACTACGATTATTTAGACCCTTATGTGCTGAAACCTGTCGCAAAAGGTTGGAAAGATTATGTACCAAGCCCGGTGAAAACAGGTTTAGTCAATGTAGCAAATAACCTTGACGAACCGGTGAGTTTTATTAACCGCTTGGTGGAAGGTGAAGGTAAAAAAGCAGCGGTACATTTCACTCGTTTTTGGGTCAACAGTATCTTTGGCTTAGGTGGCTTAATTGACTGGGCAAGCCTTGATGACGGCTTACGTTTAAATAACGGACAACGTGGTTTAGGTGAAAGTTTAGGGGCACACGGCGTGCCTTCCGGTTCTTATGTGATGCTGCCTGCTTATGGTGCAACTACACCACGTCAAGGCATCGGTAGTGCGGTAGAAACCGGCTATTCCATACTTACTTATGTTGGCACGCCTTGGTCGGTGGCAAAATATGTGGTGCAAGGCATTGATACTCGCTCTAAATTGTTAGATCAAGATGCGTTGTTAGAGCAAGCACAAGATCCGTATGTAACCTTCCGTGAAGCCTACTTCCAAAACTTAGAATTTAAAGTAAAAGATGGCAATGTTGAGCAAAATCAACAAGAGCAACTGTCTGAAGAAGAATTGAAAAATATTGATTAACTATACAAGCGGTTCTTTTTTGCAAAAAATTTGTAAAAAGCGACCGCTTGTTTGCTTTTAAATATGCGAAGAAAATGAAAAAACATATCCACATTTTAGGTATTTGCGGCACTTTTATGGGTGGTGTTGCGATGATTGCTCGTGAACTTGGTTACAAAGTTACAGGTTCAGACACCAATGTTTACCCGCCAATGAGTACTTTTTTAGAAACTCACGGCATTCAAATTATCCCGAATTACGATGTTGCTCAACTGCAACCGGCACCTGATTTAGTGGTGATCGGCAATGCGATGAGCCGAGGTAATCCGTGCGTAGAATATGTGTTGGATAACCAACTGAATTACACCTCCGGACCACAATGGTTACACGATCATTTATTAAAAGATAAATGGGTACTTGCCGTTTCCGGCACGCACGGCAAAACCACTACAACAGGAATGCTGGCGTGGATTTTAGACCAAAGCGGTATCGATACCGGCTTTTTAATTGGTGGCGTGGCAGGCAATTTCGGTATTTCTGCCAGAGCAGGCAATAGCAAATTCTTTGTGATTGAAGCGGACGAATACGATTCCGCCCTCTTCGATAAACGCTCTAAGTTTGTGCATTACACACCGAAAACCCTGATTATTAACAATCTGGAATTTGACCACGCTGATATTTTTGATGACTTAAAAGCGATTCAACGCCAATTCCACCATCTTGTTCGCACAATGCCACGAAGCGGTTGTATTTTATCGGCAATTGCTGATGAAAACGTACAAGATACGCTCAAAATGGGTAGCTACAGCCAATTACAATTTATTGGTGAACAAAACGAATGGTTTGCTAAACCATTGAATGCAGATTGCTCACAATTTGAAGTGTTTCATTTAGGGAATAAAAAAGGCGAAGTGCATTGGAGTGTGATTGGCAAACACAATATGCACAATGCTCTAATGGCAATTGCAGCTGCTCACCACGCAGGTGTTGAAGTAGACAATGCGTGTAAAGCATTAGGATCATTTATTAATGCTAACCGCCGTTTGGAAGTCAAAGGCGAAGTAAACGGCATTACCGTTTACGATGATTTCGCTCACCACCCAACAGCGATTGAAGCCACTATTAATGCCTTGCGTGGCAAAGTAGGGCAGAACCAACGTATTTTAGCGGTACTAGAACCCCGTTCTAATACAATGAAAATGGGTGTGCATAAAGATGAAATTGCCCCAAGTCTACACGATGCTCAAGCGGTATTTGTCTATCAGCCCGATATTATTACGTGGAGTGTGAGCGAGATTACCAATTCGTTATCACAACCAGCCTATTGGTCGGCAAATATTGATGATTTAGTTGAACAAGTTGCTAACGAAGCCAAACCAAACGATCATATTTTAGTGATGAGCAATGGGGCTTTTGGCGGCATTCATCAAAAGCTACTTGCCAAATTAGCGGATAAATAACCTTTACAAGCGGTAAAATTTTCGCAAAATTTTACCGCTTGTAACTTTATTTTCTATACCTCTCATCAGTCAGCGTATGTAAAAACGCTTCTAATGCCTCAATTTCTTCATCATTAAGAGGCTTGGATTTTAATTTATCGTGAGCGATAGTAGCTGCAAATTCAGGTTTTTGCCACGTCTTGCCTGTTTCAGGATTGATTTGTCTTTCCGGATTATTGTGGCTATCTAAAAAAAGCAATACGGTTTTCAACTCTTTAAATATGCCGTTGTGCATATAAGGGGCAGTTACTGCAACATTGCGTAAAGTAGGCGTTTTGAATTTGCCTTTTTGTTTTTCATCGCCTTTTACATTTGGGTTTTCAAACAAACCTAAATCAATAAAATCAGGAGAGAAGCCATTCACTTCAATCAATTTCGGGTTGCTCGGTACGCCTAAATTGTAATAGCGATAATTGCTAAATGTTTCTTCTTTATGGTTTTCATCGCTCTGTAATTGATGGCAACTGCTACAATTTGTTTGAGATTTATCGAAAAATAAGGCTCTGCCTTTTTCCTCTAAGGCGGTAAGTTGAGCTTCACCTTTCAAAAATAGATCATATTTAGAAGCAAATGGGGCAAGTAGTTTGTTTTCTTGTTGGAAAGCAGCAATCGCATCTTCCATTGCGGCATAAACACTTTCATAGCTTTCCCACACTTTTTCACCATAGAATTGCCCTAGGAAGCGTTGATACATCGGCACACTGTATAAGCGTGTGGCGACTGCTAATTTATTCTCCATTCCCATCTCATTCGGATCAATAGGCGGCATTCCAGCTTGTTCTATCAGATTTTTTGCTCTGCCGTCCCAAAACTGCCCGCCTACATATTCTTGATTGGCTGCATCAAAATGGAAATCGGGCGAGTATTTAGCGTAAAGCATTGTTGGGGAGTTGCGTTTGCCGAACTTAGTTGGATCGTCGCCTTGCGAAACCACACCATCGGCTGGAGTAATACTAGTATCAATAAAGGCTTTATCAGGATTATGACAACTTGAACAGTTTTGCGAGCCATTGTGGGAGAGCATATTATCAAAAAACAAAATCTGCCCAATGAGCTTTTTACTCATACCTTCTGCCGGCATAACACGGGACGGTTTTTCTAATGCAATAGCGGAGTGAGCTAATAGTCCGCACAAACCTATAGTTAATAATTTCATCATCACGCTTCTCCATTTTGTTGATATTATTTTAGAGATTGTTGATTATTAAATCTTCCCTCAAAATTGGTAAGCCATTGATGAAAATCAATATTCGATCATATTATAAGTTGATGTATGCTATGATTTCTCAAATTAAACAAGATTTTTAATATACCGGTTAACAAGCGGTTAAATTTGCAAAAAATTTTACAAATTCAACCGCTTGTCATAAGGGGAGTGTATGAAAAAAGAAGAAATTCAAAAAATGCAAGATCGCTATAATGAATGGATGGAATTACTGCCTGAATTGGAAAAAGGTATAGAGCAATGGAAGAAAGCCATTGAGCTTTTAGAACCCTTAAGTCAATTTTATTCTGATCCGAAATGGCGTGAATTGCACGACAGCTTTAATGAGCTATTAGAAACAAAAGGCAATTATAGTGTGTTATCGGAAGATGCGTTATGGAATGCGTTATCAGATCAATATCGATTAGCATTAGAGTGGTTAAAATTATCTACCGCACACATTACGAAAGAGTAAAAACAGACGTAGAAGCGTCTATTTAGTGTTGAGGAGCTTGTTTGCTTGCGTAATAAGCTGATCCACGAATGAGCATTCTAAGTTGCATAATCACCCGTTGCTTGAGCTTTTCTCGCTCTTGGTTGTTCATATCTAGTGCGTGAGAGCCGGCGGTAAAGACTAACGTAACCAGCCCTTCTGCTTGAATATAAGCAAGTTCTCGGTTGCTGTGGTTATCTTTTCCCATAATGTAATCCGCCAATTCGGCAACAAAATGCTGAATTTCTCGTGAGGCGGCGGTTCTAAAGGCTTGTGATGTGCCTGAACTTTCACGTAGTAGCAATCGGAAGACGTTAGGTCTGTCAGCAATCAGTTCAAAGAATGTTTCAACTGATACAATAACCACACTGCCGCCATTGGCAATGCGTTTACGGGCTTGTCGCATTAATTGACGAAGCAATAAGCCGGACTCATCAACCATTGCTAAGCCCAGCTCGTCCATATCTTTAAAATGGCGATAAAATGAGGTTGGAGCAACCCCTGCTTCACGGGCAACTTCCCGCAAGCTCAGGTTGGAGAAACTTTTTTCCGGACTTAATTGATTAAACGCCGCTTCAACCAATGCTCTACGCGTTTTTTCTTTTTGAATGGCACGCACGCTCACCACATTTGCCATTTTAAACCTCAGTTTTGATAATCTGCGTGATTGCTTGGGCTAAACGCTCATAACGCACACGTAGTGGAGAACCCGGGCGGTAAACCATACCGACCGCACGGAACGGTTTTGGGGTATCAAATGGAATATAACGAATACCGTCCATTGGTTTTGCTGCCAGCTTAGGAATTAGAGCTATGCCTACATTTGCCGCAACCATATTGCGTAAGGTTTCTAAATTAGTTGCTTTGAAGTGCGGATTTTCTTTCGCACCGATAGATAGGCAGTAATCCAGCGTGTGAGTACGTAAGCAATGACCGCCGTCAAGGAAAAGTAGCTCTTTGTTTTTCAATAAACTGATATCTAATTTATCCAATGTAGCCCATTCGTGATTTTCCGGCACAACGAGATACATTTCTTCATCAAAAATCGGCACTTCGATAAAAGGCTCACTCTCTTTTACAAATGAAATGATGCCGCAATCAAGCTGACCTGCCTCAAGTTGATCTAATAATTGGTTAGTTTGCAATTCGTAAAGATAAAGCTCCAGATCAGCGAAATCTTTTTTCAATGCAGGAATAATAATTGGAGAAAGGTAAGGTCCGAGTGTCGGAATTACCCCAATATGGAGCGGACCGGACATCTCTTTCCCTTGATTGCTTGCCATTTCTTTTAGAATTTTAACTTCTCGCAATACCACTTTCGCTTGTTCTACGAGGGTTAAGCCTGCTTGCGTGAAAAGCACTTTGCGGCTGGTTCGCTCAAGTAAAATTGTGCCTAGCTCATCTTCTAATTTACGGATTTGCCCACTTAATGTTGGCTGGCTGACATTACAAGATTCCGCTGCACGGCGGAAATGTTTATAGTCTGCAAGGGCAATCAGGTATTCTAAATCTCGAATGTTCAATTTATTTCTCCAATTTGATATTTTCCTATTAATCCGATAGGTAAATTATGCCATATTTGCACGCATAATGCTTAGCATTTTACAACATAACTGTATCTATCGATAGGATTTAACGATAAATTTTAAGGTTTAATTAAATTAAATAAATTGATAAGAGGTGAGAGCATTTTAACAACAAAAGAAAATGGGGCTTAACGCCCCATTGAGATGAGATTTATTTTAATAAATAAGCACGTAAGGTATTAAAATCTGCCGCCATTTCGTCTGATAAAAGCGGTAATTTATTGTGTTTATCAAGAGCTTCCGGAAGTGGTAATTCAATCTCCAAAATACGCTCGACCGATTCTTTAAACTTCGCCGGGTGAGCAGTACATAAGAAAATACCGGTTTCACCTGCTTGAAGTTGATCTTTTAAGGCTTGGTAAGCAATAGCACCGTGCGGCTCGCATAAGTAACCTTCCGCATATTGTGCTTTTAATGCTGCTTCGGTTTCTTCATCATTTAATGCTGCTGATCCTAAGTCTGACAAGCTCCAACCGTTGCGTTTGAATAACTCTTCCACACGAGGCCAGTTATTCGGGCGGCTTACGTCCATTGCATTTGAAAGAGTAGCAACGGTAGCATTTGGTTCCCATTTGCCTGATTGTAAGTAGCGTGGAACGGTGTCGTTTGCATTCGTTGAAGCAACAAAACGTTTAATTGGTAAGCCCATTGATTTTGCAATCAAACCTGCCGTTAAGTTACCGAAGTTACCGCTTGGTACAGAAACTACCACATTATCACGTTTCTCTTTTGGCAGTTGTGCCACAGCTTCAAAGTAGTAGCAAACTTGAGCCAGTAGACGGCTGATGTTGATGGAGTTTGCAGAGTTTAAGCCGATGGCTTGGCGAAGTTCCGCATCATCAAAGGCTTGTTTAACTAAGGCTTGGCAAGCATCAAAATCAGACTCAATCGCCACAGTGCGAATATTGCCGCCTAAAGTACAGAATAATTTTTCCTGTAATGGGCTGATTTTACCTTTCGGATACAAAATCACTACATTAATATTTTCTAAACCGTAGAAAGCGTGAGCCACTGCTGCACCGGTATCGCCCGAAGTTGCGGTTAAAATCGTGATTTTTCCATCGCCACGCACGTTCGCAAGAGCTTGAGCCATAAAACGACCACCAAAGTCTTTGAACGCTAAAGTCGGACCGTGAAATAATTCTAACGCATAAACATCATCATTGACTTTCGCAAGTGGTGCTGGGAAAGTAAACGCATTTTTTACCATTACATTTAACGTTTCTTGCGGCAATTCTTCGCCGATTAACGCAGAAAGAATTTTTTGGCTACGTTCAACTAAAGGTAAATCTAATAATTCATCAATATTATCTAATTTAGGTAAGACTTCGGGGAAAAATAATCCTTGATTTTTGCCTAATCCCTGGCGGACAGCTTGGGCAAAACTCACTTGTTCTTCTGGATGTTTGATGTTGTATAAATTCATTTAGGGAGATCCTTTATTTTAAAATAGAAATTTTTAATTGATTTTAGCCATAAGCAATGATTAGTCAATGCAAAAGCGAAAAATAAGCGGTATGATTTAGTAAAAATTTTGCAAAGGAGATAAAAATGAAAACCACTGTTCGAACAATCGCAAAACAAAAACAGATTGCGTTAGTTGCTCACGACAGTTGCAAACACGATTTAATTCGTTGGACGCAAACCCATAAATCACAACTTGCTTCCCATAAACTTTACGCTACAGGCACAACAGGACATTTACTTGCGAGAGAAACCGGGCTTGAAATAACGGCATTAATGAGCGGACCAATGGGCGGCGACCAGCAATTAGGCGGGCTGATTGCAGAAAAGAAAATTGATATGCTGATTTTCTTTTGGGATCCGATGAATGCCGCTCCGCACGATCCTGATGTAAAAGCCTTAATGCGAATTGCAACGGTGTGGAATATTCCTGTTGCTATTAATGAAACGTCAGCTAATTTCTTGTTAAATGCAGATTTATTTAATCAAGAGGTTGAAGCGATTGTGCCGGATTACGATGGCTATTTGGCGGAGCGTTTAGGGTAACATTTGATATTAATTACAAGCGGTCATTTTTACTCGCTACGCTCGCTCCTTCGGAGCCGTTGGCAAAGCCAATGTTCAAACGCAAGCGTTTGTTAGTAAAAATTTACAAATAAAAAGATGAATAAGTTTTTAAAAAATCTGCAAAACAGTTGGCTCTCGGAAAGTGTGATTAAAACCTTGCCGATGTTTATTTCGCTCAATATTGCCGCAGTAAGCATTTGGCAGCTTGGTATTTCGCATTTTGCGATGCCGCTGATGTTAGGCATTATCGCAGGTGGTTTGGTTGATTTAGATAATAGTCTTATCGGACGAGCAAAAAATCTGATTATCAGCCTAGTGGCATTTTCACTTTCCTCTATCGGGGCAAGCCTCTCTTTATATTTAGGCTGGCTTTTTGTGCCGGTGCTGATGGTTTGTACTTTTCTTCTAGTAATGCTTGGTGCAGTCGGGCAACGTTACAGCACTATTGCCTTCGGCACGCTGATTGTGGCTATCTATAACAGCTTAACTTATACCCCCGAAGTACTGTGGTATAACAATGTGGTGATGATCTTGCTTGGCACATTATTATACGGACTAGTCGGGATCTTAGTGTATTTGATTTTCCCGAATAGAACGGTACAGGAAAATTTAGCTTCTGCTTACCTCGCACTAAGCCACTATTTGCTGGCAAAATCCGCCTATTTTGACCCCGATGATGACGATTTAAACGCAAAACAACTGGCACTTGCCAAAGCAAATAGTGAAGTAATGGCGGCATTTGATAAAACGAGAGTGTCATTATTTTATCGTTTAAGACGACAGCACAAACAGCAACGTACGCAACGAATGTTACGCTACTATTTTACGGCTCAAGATATTTTAGAACGGGCGAGCTCCAGTCATTATCAGTATCACGAACTGTTCCAACAATTAAGTAATAGCGATTTAATGTTTCGATTCCAGCGAGTGATGGAGCTTCAAGCGGTTGCGTGCCAAAATATTGCAGTGGCATTACGCCATCGAGAAAGATATGAACACAGTGAGCGTGGTGGGAAAGCATTGCAAGGGTTACTCAACTCGTTGGTTTATCATCAAGAAAGAGGGTTAAAAAGCACTTACCGATGGGAATCGGTTGCTGAGAATTTAGACAACATTGAACGCCAATTAGCTCAAATCGAACAAGGGGCAAGCCGTTCAGAGCATATTGAACCGCTTAGTAAAAATTTCACAAAATCTAACCGCTTGATAGCCGAAAATATTACGGGTTTAGGTAATATTATCCAAGCAATTAAAGGGCATTTAACCTTTGATTCACAACTGTTTCGCCACGCCGTTCGTCTTTCGATTGTGGTGCTTTTATGTAGTGCGATAGTACCGATTTTAGGCTTTGATAATAAAGGCTATTGGATTTTACTGACAGCAGTTTTTGTCTGCCAGCCCAATTATACCGCAACCAAAACCCGTTTAATTCACCGTGTAATCGGTACAATTTTTGGTGTAATCGTTGGTGGAATGTTTGAGTTGTTTAATGTAACGCTTAGTCTTGAAGCTCAACTTGGTATTATTGTGCTGACCGGCTCGCTCTATACCTTCTTCCGTTTGGTGCATTATGGTTTTTCGACTTTTTACATTACCGTACTGGTGATGATAAGCCTTGATATTGCAGGCGTAAGCATAGAAAGTGGCACATTAATGCGAATTTTCGATACGTTACTCGGTACAGCTATTGCGTGGTTAGCCGTAACATTTTTATGGCCAGACTGGAAATATCTCAATTTGCAAAGTAACTTATATAATAGCCTAAAAGCCAGCGGAAATTATTTACGGCACATTATTGCTCAACTCCAATTTGGTTATAACGAACAACTGCCTTATCGCATAGCCCGCCGTGATGTACACAATCATTTATCAGCACTCAGCAATACAATTACGAATATGTACAGCGAGCCGCAAAAATACGCAAATGATTTAGCCTTTGCTCCAAAATTATTAGGCATTGGTTATACCTTGCTCGGCTATATTTCAACCTTAGGGGCTTACCGGATTGCCAGCCGTGAAATTAGCCGACAAGTAGATTTTTCCGCAATGTTCTTTTCACACGGACGAGAGGTGGCGAATATTATTGATAAAATTGCTGATGACAATCGTTCATTTGCAAAATTATCGGAAAAATTGACCGCTATCGATCAAGATCTCGCTCAATTTGAACAAGAGCACCAGCAAAAACAAGATGAATTGGCGTTGATTTTGATTCAGCAACTGCGGTTGATAAGCCAATTATTGCCACAGTTGCAGAGTTTATTAAAACAGGAAAAGTTATCGGTATAGACATTTAAGAGCGGGTATAGTGCCCGTTCTTAAATTAATTAGTCGTTTTGTGATTGTCATAATGAATCTTCCACAACATTCTGGCATCTAAATTGGCTGAAGCAAACATTGTCAAAAAAACTGCTGCACCAAAATAGAATGCCGCTTCACCTACTGAGAAGCTGAGAATTTGCCCTCGTTCAAGCAACGACATCATCAGTGAAAGTACAAATAAATCAAGCATCGACCAACGTCCGACAAAGTGCACGTAGTGTAGTAATTTCATCTGTATGTGAATAGGGTGCTTCCATTTGTAGCGAATAGCAAGTAACAGGTAAAAAATAATCGTAATTTTACTTACAGGTACGGCAATACTTGCAATAAATACGATAGCGGCAACGGTGTAGCTACCCATTTCTATAAACAAGAGCACCCCGGACATCAATGAATCTGCGGAAACTTTTCCTGCCATTTCAGTAATTGAAATGGGGAAAATATTGGCGGGGATCATCATTATCGTCCCTGCAATTAAACACGCCCAGACACGCTGAATTTTAATATTATCGGCAACCGATAAATTGCTCTCGCAACGAGGGCAGCGTTGCCTACCTTTTAAATCCAAAATAGTTTCATCAAAACAGTATTCGCAAGTCGG
This sequence comes from Mannheimia bovis, assembly GCF_014541205.1. Lineage (NCBI taxonomy): Bacteria > Pseudomonadati > Pseudomonadota > Gammaproteobacteria > Pasteurellales > Pasteurellaceae > Mannheimia > Mannheimia bovis. The sequence continues at coordinate 754,473 of NZ_CP061280.1, forward strand.
GCAGAGTGTTGGTTGGCTTGCGTGATCGAAAGGCAGTGAGTGATATTCAGGGTAAAATCGCTCCCACGCTTGCTTGGGCTCTGTTTTGATAAACAGTAGCGTATTTAGTACTGTAACAAGGACAAATGCAATTAAATTAATATCAAATTCTAAATTGGCATAATCCCGAATTTTAAAGGCTGCAACAGCAAGAGCGACCAAATAAACATCCAACATTACCCACTCTTTAATTTTAGTCAGGAAAATCAATGTATAGCGTGGACGTTGGCGGATCATTCGTTGGAAATGAATAGTTAAAATCAGCAAAACAAAGAAAACAGGCATAATGACTGCACACACGAGAACCATAAATGCGGTGTAAGGGTAGCCAGCGGTTGCCATTTTCCAAATACCGTCCCATACGGTTGCATTAATTTTTATGCCGAGTAAATCAATGCTGAGTAGCGGAAAGCCAAGTGCGAAGGGGAGTAAAATTAAAATGGCTAATGCTAAAAATGCACTGCGGTGTAAGCTCCAAGTATTACCTTTTCGTATAACATTATCGCAAACAGGACAAAGGAAATCCCCCTTTTCGGCTAAGGGAACTCGCACATTTTGCCCACATTCAAGGCAAGTTTGTAGAACGATGCTTTTTATCTTCATTGGTTTATCTTCTATTGATTTGAGTGGTTATTTTCTACTTTATAACAGAGATTGCAAGCGGTTAAATTTTCAAAAAAATTTGCAAACGACAATTTATTGCATATTATGCAATATGAAATATTAATATTTTCAATTTACGCAATGATATGTTTGTGTATAATCAACTTCACAACATAACAATATGCAAACACAACCTTATACTCATTCATTGACTAATCAGAAGGATTAAAAAATGGCTAACTATTTCAACACATTAAATTTACGTCAAAAATTAGACCAATTAGGTCGTTGCCGCTTTATGGATCGTAACGAATTTGCAGACGGCTGCAATTTCTTAAAAGGCAAAAAAGTGGTGATCGTGGGCTGTGGTGCTCAAGGTTTAAACCAAGGTTTAAATATGCGTGACAGCGGTTTAGACATCGCTTACGCATTGCGTGTTGAAGCAATTGCGGAAAAACGTGCTTCATTCAAACGTGCATCAGAAAACGGCTTTGTGGTTGGCACTTATGAGCAATTAATCCCTGAAGCAGATTTAGTGATCAACTTAACACCGGACAAACAACACTCAAAAGTGGTTGCTGATGTAATGCCGTTAATGAAACAGGGTGCAGCATTCGGTTATTCACACGGTTTTAACATCGTGGAAGAAGGCGAGCAAATTCGCCCTGATATTACGGTTGTGATGACTGCACCAAAATGCCCGGGTACAGAAGTACGTGAAGAATATAAACGTGGTTTCGGTGTGCCTACATTAATCGCAGTTCACCCTGAAAACGACCCGAAAGGCGAAGGCTTAGCGATTGCGAAAGCGTGGGCAAGTGCCACCGGTGGCGACCGTGCGGGCGTATTAGAATCTTCATTCGTGGCAGAAGTAAAATCTGACTTAATGGGTGAGCAAACCATTCTTTGCGGTATGTTACAAGCAGGTTCTATCGTGTGCTACGACAAATTAGTGGCAGAAGGTAAAGATCCGGCTTACGCAGGTAAATTAATCCAATTCGGTTGGGAAACAATTACCGAAGCGTTAAAACAAGGTGGTATTACCTTAATGATGGATCGCTTGTCTAACAGTGCAAAATTACGTGCGTTCGAGCTTTCTGAGCAAATCAAAGAGAAATTAGCATTCTTATTTGAAAAACATATGGACGATATCATCAGCGGTGAGTTCTCATCAACTATGATGGCAGACTGGAAAAACGGCGATGCAAACCTACTAAAATGGCGTGAAGAAACCGGCAAAACAGCATTTGAAAATGCACCGGCGGCAGACGGCATCAAAATTTCCGAGCAAGAATACTTTGATAACGGCGTATTAATGGTTGCTATGGTAAAAGCCGGTGTTGAATTAGCGTTCGACACAATGGTTTCAGCAGGTATCTACGAAGAATCAGCTTACTATGAATCTTTACACGAGTTACCGTTAATCGCAAATACCATTGCTCGTAAACGTTTATATGAAATGAACGTGGTAATTTCAGACACGGCAGAATACGGCAACTACTTATTCTCACACGTTGCAACGCCAATTCTTGCAAAAGAAATTATCCCTAACTTAGAAAAAGGTGACTTAGGCGAGCCAACCCCGGCGGTTGAAATCGACAACGTTTATTTACGTGATGTAAATGATGCTATCCGTAACCACCCAATCGAGATCATCGGTCAAGAATTACGTGGTTATATGACAGATATGAAACGTATTTCATCACAAGGTTAATTGATAATACCTTTATAAAACAAAAGCCTGTAAGTCCTCCTTACAGGCTTTTTGCTTATTTGCAAAACACAAGAGAAAAACGACCGCTTGCTATACCTTATTTAGTTAATAAATCCAACGCTTCTTGGTATTTTGCCACGGTCTTTTCAATCACATCTGTAGGCACTTTCGGAGCAGGAGCTTGTTTGTTCCAACCGCTGTTTTCCAACCAATCACGTACGAACTGTTTGTCGAAAGACGGTGGGTTTGTGCCTTCTTGGTAGGTATCAACTGACCAAAAACGGCTGGAATCCGGCGTAAGCACCTCGTCCATTAAAGTTAGTACGCCGTTTTCATCTAAACCAAATTCAAATTTGGTATCGCAGATAATAATGCCTTTGGTTAGTGCATATTCTGCTGCTTCAGTATAAAGCTGTAATGCGGCATCACGCACTTTGGCGGCAAGTTCTGTACCGATTTGGCGCTCGCATTCTTCATAGCTGATGTTGATGTCGTGATGGCCTACTTCTGCTTTGCTAGACGGGGTAAAAATCGGTTGTGGTAATTTGCTTGCCTCTACCAAACCTTCAGGTAATTTCAAGCCACAAATCGTGCCGGTTTGTTTATAATCTTTCAAGCCTGAACCGGTTAAATAGCCACGCACGATGGATTCAATTTTTACCGGCGTTAAGCGTTTGCACACCACTGCACGGTATTGGATCGCTTCAGCCTCTTCTTTCGGTAATACATCAAATACGCTATCGCCTGTGAAATGGTTTGGCATAATATGGGCTAATTTATCAAACCAAAAATTAGAAATTTGAGTTAGGATTTCGCCTTTACGGGGGATAGGGTCATCTAAAATCACATCGAATGCTGATAAGCGGTCGGTGGCAACCATTAACATTCTTTTATCATCAATTTCGTAAAGGTCACGCACTTTACCTGAATAGATTTTTTTTAAGCTGATTTGCATTTTTAAAATTCCTATTTTGCGGATTTGTAAAAAACTGCCAAAATTATACCGCTTTACGCAAACGTTTGCGATAAATTCTTCCCTTTAATCAAAAATAAGCCATTTTTTCATAAAAAGTGCTTGTGATTTATCAATTTTCAGAGTATCTTTTAAACCAATTCAATTTTTGGAAAACAGAACAATGACATTTATTCGTACTCATCGCCACCATCATTTCCCTGAATAATCTTTCGGGCATTTGGTGTGTGCGGAAGATAAAAAACTTCCGAGTACGCATAAGCAGACAAAATTTAACCCTCTCGGAAGTCGTTTCGAGAGGGTTTTTTACATTTAAAATTCAAAATAAGAAGGAAACAGCAATGACAACACAAAATAGATTACGCATCGCAATGCAGAAAAAAGGGCGCTTGAGCCAAGAGTGCAGTGAATTACTTAAACAGTGTGGCGTGAAAATTATTTGGAATGACCAACGTTTGATTGCCTATTCGGAAAATATGCCGATTGAAATTTTGCGTGTGCGTGATGACGATATTCCGGGCTTGGTATTTGACGGCGTGGTAGATCTCGGCATTATCGGCGAAAACGTGTTAGAGGAAGAAGAGCTTGGGCGATTAGCTGCAGGCGAGAAAGTGGAATATAAAAAACTTCGTCAGTTAGATTTTGGCGGTTGCCGTTTATCGTTAGCGATCGACCGTGATCGTGGTTATAGCAATGTGCAGGATCTAACCGATGCAGTCATTGCAACTTCTTACCCGAACTTATTAAAACGTTATATGCAAGAGAAAGGCGTGCCGTTTAAAAGCATTCTGCTGACAGGTTCAGTGGAAGTTGCCCCAGCTGCCGGCATTGCGACTGCAATCTGCGATTTGGTCTCTTCAGGTGCAACGTTAGAAGCAAACGGTTTGAAAGAAGTGGAGGTTATTTACCGCTCAACCGCTTGTTTAATTCAGCGTAAAGAGCCGTTATCTGCCGAGAAACAAGCGTTGGTGGATAAATTACTTACCCGTATTCAAGGGGTGCAACAGGCAGGTGAGTCAAAATACATTATGCTCCACGCACCGAAAGATAAACTGGCTGAAATCACGGCATTATTACCAGGTGTGGAAAACCCAACCATTCTGCCGCTTGCCAATGATCAAAGCCGAGTAGCTATGCACGTGGTAAGCCAAGAAAACCTATTCTGGGAAACAATGGAGCAACTGAAAGAGATGGGAGCAAGTTCTGTACTTGTTCTCCCTATTGAGAAAATGCTGGCGTAGGAAAAGAATTTGTCCGCCCGTTTGAGATAATTGGGCGGACAAATTAGGTTTTTATTATTAATGCTCTCTTGTTTTAAAGAAGGTTACATCAGGATAACGTTCTTGAGCCAAGTTTAAATTCACCATAGTTGGGGCGATATAGGTAAGGTTATCACCACCGTCTAGGGCTAAGTTTTGTTCGTTTTTGCGTTTAAATTCTTCAAATTTTTTCGCATCACTGCATTCAACCCAACGGGCGGTTGCCACGTTTACCGTTTCGTAAATTGCCTCAACGTTGTATTCCGATTTTAAGCGGGAAACGACTACGTCAAACTGTAGTACACCAACTGCACCCACAATTAAATCATTATTGATGAGTGGGCGGAAAACTTGTACAGCTCCTTCTTCCGAAAGTTGGACTAAGCCTTTCAGTAGTTGTTTTTGTTTGAGTGGATCTTTCAAGCGAATACGGCGGAACAATTCCGGTGCGAAGTTTGGAATACCGGTAAATTTCAGGTTTTCGCCTTGGGTGAATGTATCACCGATTTGAATCGTGCCGTGGTTATGCAAGCCGATAATATCACCTGCGTAAGCTTCTTCTGCGTGTGAACGGTCGCCTGCCATAAAGGTAAGGGCATCGGAAATGATCACATCTTTACCGATACGGACGTGCTTGAGCTTCATTCCTTTTTCATATTTGCCTGAAACCACACGCATAAAGGCAACTCGGTCACGGTGTTTTGGATCCATATTCGCTTGGATCTTAAACACGAAACCGCTGAATTTTTCTTCGCTTGCCTCAACGGTACGGCTGTCAGATTCACGAGCTTGCGGAGCCGGAGCCCATTCGGTTAAACCGTCTAAGAAGTGGTTTACCCCGAAGTTACCTAACGCTGTACCAAAGAACACCGGGGTTAATTCGCCGTTGATGAAAGCCTCGTGTTCAAATTCGTGTGATGCACCTTGTACCAATTCCAACTCATCACGCAGTTGTTGGGCTAAATCATCGCCAACCGCTTGATCTAACTCCGGATTATCTAATCCTTTAATAGTACGCACTTCTTGAATGGTATGACCTTGACCTGTTTGGTAAAGATAGGTTTCATCTTTATAAATGTGATAAACCCCTTTGAACAATTTCCCGCAGCCGATTGGCCAAGTGATAGGTGCACAGTTGATTTTTAACACGCTTTCCACTTCGTCCAACAGTTCCATTGGGTCACGAATATCACGGTCGAGCTTGTTCATAAAGGTCAAAATTGGCGTATCACGCAAACGGGTAACTTCCATTAATTTAATGGTACGTTCCTCAACCCCTTTTGCTGAGTCAATCACCATCAAGCAACTATCCACGGCGGTTAAGGTACGGTAAGTATCTTCCGAGAAATCTTCGTGCCCCGGGGTGTCTAACAGGTTCACCAAGCAATCATTGTAAGGGAATTGCATTACCGAGGTGGTAATGGAAATTCCACGTTGTTTTTCCATCTCCATCCAGTCGGATTTTGCGTGTTGTGCCGAGCCTTTACCTTTTACCGAGCCTGCGGTTTGAATTGCATTTCCGTAAAGCAACACTTTTTCGGTGATAGTAGTTTTACCTGCATCGGGGTGGGAAATAATCGCAAAGGTGCGACGTTTATTAACTTCTTGTGGATATGACATATTTTCTCAATCAATGTAAATAAAAAGGGCGGAAAGACCGCCAAAAATTTAGGCGTTATTTTCGCTGATTTAAGGCGAGAGGGCAAGCGGTTAAATTTTGAGAGAACTTTGCAAATTTCTATTTGCAAAAATTTTGTAAAAATCGACCGCTTGCTATGGCACAACTCAAGAAACGGAGTACAATACCAAACTTTGACTTTATTTTTCGATGAATCTTTTATGAAAAAACTTATTCCTCTCATCATTGCCGCATTAATATTGAGTGCTTGCTCTTCACAACCGGCAAAGAAACCAAGTCCTCGTATTAAGGCGAAACCTGCTTATATCCCTGCTGAAAATTCAGCTTATGTGGTGTTTGATTTAAAACAGAAAAAATTTTTAGAAGGAAAGAACTTTAACTTGGTTCGCCCGATTGCTTCCGTGACTAAATTAATGACAGCGGTTGTTTTCTTGGAAGAAAATCGCTACGGCTCAAGCTGCCAAACACAAATTCTGCCGTCAGATGCCGATTTTATTAAAGGCACAACCAGCCCGTTACCAAAGAATACCAACATCGCCTGTAGCGAATTATTAAAAGCGATGTTAGTTCGTTCCGATAACTATGCGGCACACGCCCTTGCTCACGCCACTCATTTAAATACAGCCCAATTTTTGGCACGAATGAACAGCAAAGCCCGTGAAATCGGTATGACCCAAACCTACTTTGGCGATAGCTCTGGCTTATCTGCTGATAATGTTTCGACCGTAGTTGATTTAGCAAAACTGGCAGGTTATGCCGCAAGTAAACCTGAAATTCAGCAACTATCTAATTCACCATTAGTGAGTGTTTACGCAGGCGGTCGTTATTTCTCAATGAAAAACACCAATAGTATAGTGCGTTCTCAATCCTATCAAGCGTTAGTCAGCAAAACAGGCTACACCCGTGAAGCCGGCTATAATTTAGCCTTTATTGCTAAAGGTGATTGCCGAGGCAAGCGAATTGGCGTGGTGAGCTTGAATAACAATAATGCGGCTGCACGCTCTGATTTTACTGAGGCGATGTTGGCGAAATATCAATGCGTGCCAAATCCGTATAGACAATATGATTAATGGCTACCTTGAGAAAATAGCGGTTTTTCTCTACAATATTGCCTTTTAATTTAGAGAATTGAGACAACATTGTGTCAGAAATTAAATTGATTGTCGGGCTTGCCAACCCCGGAGCAAAATATGAAGAGACTCGTCATAATGCAGGCGAGTGGATGGTGAATGAAATTGCCCGAATGTATAACGTCAGCCTGAAAGAAGAAGCAAAATATTTCGGCAAGGTGGCAAAAATTAATACTGCTCAAGGCGAAGTGCGTTTATTAGTGCCGACCACTTTTATGAATTTAAGTGGCAAAGCAGTAGGAGCGTTAGCAAATTTTTATCGTATCAAACCGGAAGAAATTTTGGTGGCTCACGATGAGCTAGATCTACCCCCCGGTTCGGTTAAGTTGAAAAAAGGTGGCGGACACGGCGGGCATAATGGCTTGAAAGATATTATTGCTGCCCTTGGCAATAATAAAGAGTTTTACCGTGTGCGGATTGGTATCGGGCACCCGGGGCATAAGGATTTAGTGGCAGCCTATGTACTAGGCAAACCGGCTCCGCAAGAAAAAGAGCTGATTAACGCTGTGGTTGATGAAAGCAGCCGTTGTGTCGAAATTTTATTAAAAGACGGTATAGTCAAAGCAACCAACCGATTGAATGCGTTTAAGGCGTGATTGTAGGAGCGAATGTAATTCGCCCCTACAAGCGGTTAAAAATAGTTAAAAATTTACAAATAATCAAAGGAACAAAAAATGGGATTTAAATGTGGTATTGTGGGTTTACCAAACGTCGGTAAATCAACTCTTTTCAACGCATTAACAAAAGCAGGAATTGAAGCAGCGAACTATCCGTTCTGTACCATTGAACCAAACACGGGCGTAGTGCCAATGCCGGATCCGCGTTTAGATGCGTTGGCGGAAATCGTAAAACCTGAGCGTGTATTGCCAACCACAATGGAATTTGTAGATATTGCGGGCTTAGTTGCCGGTGCGAGTAAAGGTGAAGGTTTAGGTAATAAATTCTTAGCAAACATTCGTGAAACCGATGCAATCGGGCACGTTGTGCGTTGTTTTGAAAATGATGACATCGTTCACGTGGCAGGCAAAATCGACCCGGCGGACGATATTGAAATCATCAATACCGAGTTAGCATTGGCTGACTTAGACAGCTGTGAGCGTGCCATCCAACGTTTACAAAAACGTGCAAAAGGTGGCGATAAAGATGCAAAATTTGAATTATCCATTATGGAAAAAATTCTGCCGGTGCTTGAAAACGCCGGAATGATCCGCTCTGTTGATTTAGATAAAGATGAATTGCACGCCATCAAAGGTTACAACTTTTTAACGCTAAAACCGACAATGTACATCGCTAACGTAAACGAAGATGGTTTTGAAAACAACCCATATCTTGATCGTGTGCGTGAAATTGCCGAAAAAGAAGGGGCGGTGGTAGTACCGGTGTGTGCGGCGATTGAGTCTGAAATTGCGGAACTTGATGATGAAGAAAAAGTTGAGTTCTTACAAGATTTAGGCATTGAAGAGCCGGGTTTAAACCGTGTAATTCGTGCGGGCTACCGCTTACTTAACCTGCAAACCTACTTCACCGCAGGCGTAAAAGAAGTGCGTGCGTGGACGGTTTCCGTTGGGGCTACCGCACCAAAAGCGGCGGCAGTAATCCATACTGACTTTGAGAAAGGTTTTATCCGTGCAGAAGTGATCGCATACCAAGACTTCATTGATAACAAAGGCGAAGCCGGTGCGAAAGAAGCTGGTAAATGGCGTTTGGAAGGAAAAGAGTATATCGTTCAAGACGGCGATGTAATGCACTTCCGTTTCAATGTGTAATTTGTAAAATTCAGTAGAAAAAAGACCGCTTGCAAGCGGTCTTTTTTTGTTAATTAATTGCGTATTGAATGGTTACAACCAAGCGAACTTTTTTGTCGATGGTTGAAGTATCGTAACTACCGCCATAGCTATCATCGCTATCTTCAGTATTTGGGCGGCTTGATTTAATATCAAACGAACCTTGTGAGGCAGAGCGTAATAAGCCAACTTTCACATTACTGGTTTTGGCAAATTCTTCTGCTCGCACGTAGGCATCTTGGGTGGCTTTTGCAATTAAATCACGTTTGATTTCTTCCAAATTCTCTAAATAATAATCGGGCTGGCTAAAATCAATGGCTTCGTTTTCAGCCCGTAAGAATTGAATTTTTGATAATCCGTTTTGTAATTTGGCTAGGTCTTTGGTTGAAAGCACAATAGAACGTGTTGCGTTATAACCATTTTGACGAGAACGATCTTTACCAAACTCATCTACATAGTACTCTGTTCTCTCATTCACGGAAAGCTCGGTAATTTCACGTTCTTCATCCACAAAACCTTGTTCTTTCAGAAACTTAACTGCGTGGTTCAGATTTTGCTGATTCGCTTTCATTGCATCGTTATAAGTTAAGCCCCAACCAAAAATAGATACCCGCCAAGTACCTAGTGTTGCTTTATGTTCAGCTTCGGCAAGCCCTTTTACGGTAATCACACCTGTTTGTTGTAAATTTTTAAATTGATGTCCAAGAATAAAGGCGGCAGCCATCAAACCTACGGCTAAAATAATACCAAAAATGGCAAGATAGCGGTTGTTAGAGGTTAAAGACATAATTTTTCCTTAAAAAGTAAAATAATTCAGGGCGATTATACTTTATTGAATTGTCAAAATAGATAACAAGCGGTTAAATTTTATAAAAATTTTGCAAAATGAACTCCAAATGAATAACTCTTGTGTGTTATTTATAAAAAATTAGGCTTTTTTTTAATCATACGCACCTTCAAAATTTGAATTAGATCACAAATTTACAACAAGTCAGTTACATTACTTTTTTTAATCTGTAGAATGCGTAACCAGTCCGACCAGTAAGGTCATTTTATAATCATAAATGAGGTGTTCTATGGCTCTATTTCTGAGCATTTTCCCGATTGTTTTACTGATTTATTTAATGGTAAAACGCAATGCGTTGCCGTCTTATGTGGCTCTTCCACTGACAGCGTTACTTATTTTTATTCTTCAACTGACTTATTTCGGTAACGACACTACCTTAGTCTTCGCAAATATTATTGCAGGTTTAGGTGATGTATTAACGCCGATTACCGTTATTTTCGGTGCAATTTTATTTAACCGTTTCTCTGAAGTATCGGGTGCAACCAATACAATGCGTAAATGGTTAGGGGCAATTAACCCGAACCCGGTTGCACAATTAATGATTATTGGTTGGGCATTTGCATTTATGATTGAAGGTGCATCCGGTTTCGGTACGCCTGCTGCTATTGCCGCTCCAATCTTAGTTGGTTTAGGTTTTAAACCATTACAAGTTGCAATGTTGGCACTTGTGATGAACTCTGTACCGGTTTCATTTGGTGCGGTGGGAACGCCAACTTGGTTCGGTATGGGACCATTATTAAAAGATGGTTTATTAAGTGATGCTCAAGTGCTTGAAATAGGCTCTATAACAGCACTGATTCACTCCATTGCAGCATTCATTATTCCAATTATGGCATTGCGTTTAATTGTAAGCTGGAAAGAAATTCGTCAGAATATTGTGTTTATCTACATTAGTATTCTAGCTTGTGTTGTGCCTTACTTTATTATTGCTCAATTTAACTATGAGTTCCCTTCATTAGTGGCAGGTGCAATTGGTTTATTGGTTTCTGTATTTGTAGCAAATGCAGGGATTGGTTTAGCGAAAACTGAGAATAATCTTGCAGGCGAAAAAGCCACTTTTGGTGAAGTAGCGAAAGCATTATTACCAACAGGTTTGTTAATCTTCATCTTAGTGATTACTCGTATTCAACAACTTCCACTTAAAGCGTGGTTAAATGATGCAACTACTTGGATTGCAAGCTCACTAGGTTTTGCTAACTTTGAAATCAGCCAAGGTTTGATTTTCGCACTGAAAAATATTTTAGGAACGAACGTTGCAACCAGCTATAAGTTACTTTATGTGCCGGCATTAATTCCATTTGTAATTACGGTATTAATTTGCTTACCGATTTTCTCAGTATCCGCTAGAAATACCAAAGATATTTTCGGTACATCGTTGAGCCAAGTTAAAAAACCATTTTTAGCCCTTCTAGGTGCAATTATTATGGTAAAATTAATGTTGATTGGTGGCTCAGAGTCAATGGTACAAGTTATCGGCAGAAGTTTTGCAGAGTTCACAGGTCAATCTTGGACATTATTTGCTTCATATTTAGGTGCAATCGGTGCGTTCTTCTCAGGTTCTAACACGGTATCTAACTTAACCTTCGGTACAGTACAATACGCAACAGCACAACAAGTTGGTTTATCAGTAACCCTAATCTTAGCATTACAATCTGTAGGTGGTGCAATGGGTAATATGGTGTGTATCAATAACATTGTTGCGGTATGTTCAGTAACAGGTATCGAAAAACAAGAAGGTACTATCATTAAGAAAACAGTTGTTCCAATGTTTGTATATGGTGTTATTGCGGCAGTAGTTGCACTATTGATTGTACCAATGTTTTATAATGTGTAACCGGATAATTAATATCTAATGAATATAAAAAGGAAGCGGTCAGATTTTGCTGATGTTTTGCAAATCGCCCTTCCTTTCTCTGTCTTAAAAAGGGCAGTCTGAGTTTAATTCTTATTTTTATTGTGGGGTTCTTTATGAACGTTAATTTCTATGTAACCTGCATTGCAGATGTGATGAAAGCAGGAGTTGCGAAAAACTCCGTACTTTTATTAGAAAAATTAGGTTGTAAAATCACCTTTTTAGAAAAGCAGGGGTGCTGCGGGCAACCTGCAATTAATAGTGGATATACAAAGCAAGCTTTATCGGGTATGAAAAACTTGGTAGAAACCTTTGAAGCAAATGATTACCCGATTGTTGCTCCTGCGGGTTCTTGTGTTTATGCAATTAAAACCTACCCGGAGCATTTTGAACGTTTCGGTGAAGCTGAATGGGCGGTGCGTGCGAAGAAAGTAGCCGATCGCTTTCACGATTTAACCGATTTTATTGTGAATAAATTAGGTGTTACTGATGTGGGAGCTTACCTACCGGGTAAAGCGGTTTATCACCCGTCTTGTAGTTTATTCCGCAAATTAGGTATTAAGGAAGAGCCGATTACCTTATTAAAAAATGTAAAAGGTTTAGAGTTGTTGCCAATTAAAAACCAAGAAACCTGCTGTGGTTTTGGTGGTACATTCTCGGTGAAAATGGCGGAAATTTCGGGCGAAATGGTAAAAGAGAAAGTGGCAAATGTGGATACAGATGAGCCGGATTATTTAATCGGGGCTGATGTGAGCTGCTTGATGAACATCGGTGGTCGCTTAAGCCGTGAAGGCAAAGAGATCAAAGTGATGCACATTGCAGAAGTGCTAATGCAGGGAGGAAAATAATATGTCTTATTTACAAACCAATACCCTGCCTTTTAAGCAACGTGTTGAACAACAGGTTAATAATGAAGTTGTTCGTAAAGCCTTAGTAAAAGCTCAAGAAACTATCGGTGCAAACCGTCAGCGTATGGTGGACGAGTTAGGCAACTGGGAAGAGTGGCGTGATGATGCGAAAGCAATTCGTAATCACGTTTTAGCCAACCTTGATGCTTACCTTTACCAATTAAGTGAAAAAGTAACTCAAAACGGCGGGCACGTTTTCTTCGCAGAAACAGCAGAAGAAGCAACAAATTACATCAAAAACGTGGCGAAAGCGAAAAATGCGAAAAAGATTGTAAAATCGAAATCAATGGTAACCGAAGAGATCGGAATGAACCACGTTTTAGAAGCCGAAGGCATCAAAGTGGTGGAAACCGACTTAGGTGAATATTTGCTGCAAATTGTGGGCGATAAACCTTCTCATATTGTTGTACCTGCAATCCACAAAGACCGTTATAGAATCCGTCAAGAAATGCACGATGTGCTAGGCTATGAAGGTTCAGAAACGCCAGAAGAGATGACGGCATTTGTTCGCCAAAAAATCCGTGAAGATTTCTTAGAAGCGGATATCGGCATTTCAGGCTGTAACTTTGCTGTGCCGGAAACCGGCTCTGTTTGCTTAGTAACAAACGAAGGTAACTTGCGTATGGCAACTACCGTACCCAAAACGCATATTGCGGTAATGGGTATGGAGCGTATTGCCCCAACTTTCAAAGAAGTGGATGTGTTAATTACAATGCTTGCCCGCAGTGCAGTAGGGGCAAAATTAACCGCCTATAATACTTGGCTAACAGGTCCTCGCCTTGAAGGCGAAACAGATGGTCCGGAAGAGTTCCACTTAGTGATTGTAGATAACGGTCGTTCTAAAATTTTAGAAAGTGAGTTCCAAGAAGTTTTACGCTGTATCCGCTGTGGTGCTTGTTTGAATACTTGCCCGGCTTATCGTCAAATTGGCGGACACGGTTACGGCTCAATCTATCCGGGTCCGATCGGTTCGGTAATTTCGCCATTATTAGGCGGCTACGAAGAGTTTAAAGAGTTACCGTATGCCTGTTCACTCTGTACGGCGTGTAATAGTGTTTGCCCGGTAAAAATTCCACTGGCTCAGCTCATCTTAAAACACCGAGAGAAAATTGCGGATGCCGGCTTAACACCAATGGTAGAACGTTTATCGATTTTCGGCTTCAACTTTGCTAACTCCCACCCAACACTTTGGAAAGTGGGTATGAATGTAGGGGCAAAAGTCGCAAGCAAATTCATTAAAAACGGTAAAGCCCCTGTGAATTTTGGTGCATTAGGTGAATGGACAAAAGCTCGTGATTTACCTCAACCAGAGGGTGAGAGCTTCCGTGATTGGTTCAACAACAGAGGTTAAGAGGAAAATTAAGATGGATTTACAAAATCGTGAAAATTTCTTAAATAAATTGGCACAGCGTATGGGCAGACCACGCCAAAATGTGCCTGAGCCAATGCCTGTGTTGGAAAACAACCACGCGATCACCCGTTTAACTGACCGTGCTCAACCACAGCTTTGCCAAGAATTTATTGACTTTGCTCGTGTAATGATGGCTGATGTAGTGGAAGCTAAGGAAGCGGATCTACCACAAACCATCATTGAGATCTGCGAAAAATATGGTGGTGCAAGTGTGATCATCAATAACGATCAACGCTTAAAAGATCTTGGTATCACCTCAGCAATCCAAGCAAAATACGAAGACAGCTATGTTTGGGATTATAACCAATCAGAAACCAACTTCGAAAAAGCCCAAAATGCAAATATCGGTGTGGTATATGGCGAATATGGCTTGGCGGAGTCTGGCGGTATTGTGTTATTTTCCGATAAAGAGTTCGGTCGCTCAGTAAGCTTACTGCCTGAAAAATCGGTGGTAGTGTTACGCAAAAGCACTGTACTCCCTCGTGTTGCTCAACTGGCTCAAATCCTGCACGAAAAAGCACAGCGTGGCGAAAGAATGCCATCTTGTGTGAATATCATCTCAGGCCCATCAGCTACGGCAGATATTGAGTTAATCAAAGTCGTCGGCGTTCACGGTCCGGTAAATAAAATTTACCTAGTAATCGATGACCTATAATTGGTAAAAAAACACAGAAAAATAACCGCTTGTAGCGTGATTTTACAAGCGGTTATTTTTTGTTTGAAATTTACCAATTTTAAAAGAATAGCTAATTAAGGCATAAACATTATTTACCTATATTCCTTTGATAAATTTGTTTTGCCAGTCGTTTTACGACACGTTTTCTCAAGTTCTCATCACTCATTACTTGGTTGCTGATCTCTTCATTTCCTTCCATTCGCTGGAACAATAAATCGAGTAATTTATCAGCAAAATAAGCAGTAAAATTTTCTAGGCTATTATTTTGTGCCGCCCCCATAATATCTTTATTGGTTAAAGCATCTTCAATAATTTGCTCAAAGAAAAGTTGGTCGGCAATGGTAAATTGAGTACCATAAATGCCGTTAATTTCCTCAACCATTCGGCTAAGTTCATCAGTTACATTTACTTGCCCTGTTCCTACATCAGTAGCACCTTTTAGTGGCTTAGCTTCGCCTTCATTTAAATGAATCTGCCCCTCACTTTGTTTTTGTAGCTTGTAGAATTGTAGTACCACATCTTTGCTTAAATCGACTTTATTATGATCGCCGTTATTAGGGAGTTTACTTTGCAATGCTCGTAAGTAAACATAGCGTTGTTCGTGTAAATCATCGCTATAATCCATAATTTGAGAAACAAACTGATATAAATTTAAGTAACTTTTTAACTGGCTTTTAAAGAGATTTTGTTGCTCAACTTTAAGCTCAGATAAGTCTTCAACGCCTTGTTGAATTTCACTATTAATGGCTAAAAATCGTGCTACTGCCTTATCTAAAATCGCATTTAGCTTTCTGTGTTCTGAACCTGTTGGTTGCTGTTTCGCACTAAACCAAATTTCAGCAAATTGCTGAATTTCTTGTTGGAAATAAATCTTCCATTGGTCTATTGTTATGGCAAGCTCATCTAATTTCTCAGTATCAGGAATTTCACCCACTTCTGTAACTTCATAAAATGGCTTAAATGCTTGATAAATATCTTCAGGTTTATTCACAAAATCCAGTACGAAAGTGTCTGATTTTCCTTTTGTATAGCGGTTTAAACGAGAAAGTGTCTGCACCGCTTGAATGCCACTTAATTTTTTATCCACAAACATTGTATGTAGTAATGGTTGGTCAAACCCTGTTTGATATTTTTCCGCCACAAGTAACACTTGATAATGATCGGTATCGAACTGTTCGGGTAAATCCGCTTCTCGAATACCATTCATCATTACTTCGGTATATTCTTGTTCGGGAGCTTCTTTTAATGAAATACCACCAGAAAAAGCAACCAGCGATTTAATGCCTGAATAGCCTTTCTCTTTAATATAATCATCAAAGGCTAATTTGTAACGCACCGCAGCCTCTCTACTACTGGTTACTACCATTGCTTTAGCTCTGCCACCAATTTTATGCATTGTGGTTGAACGGAAGTGCTCAATGATAATTTCCACTTTTTGAGCGATCACACTCGGATGCAAATTCACAAATCGCATCATTTCTTTTTTGGCTTTGCTCTTATTGAGTTCCTTATCATTTTCACTGATTTTTAATAGGTTGAAATATTGCTTCCAGGTTGCATAATTGGCGAGTACATCTAAAATAAAACCTTCTTCAATTGCTTGCTTCATTGTGTAATGATGGAATGGCGTATCACCATTTTCTCCTTTTTCATCGAATAAGGCTTTAGTTTTCCATTTAGGTGTGGCGGTAAACGCAAAAAAACTTAAATTTGGCTGGCGTTGTCGTTTGGCAGCCTCAATAAAAAGTTGCTTTTTGGCTTCATCAGAGAGCGGGTTTTCATCATCATTATCATTTAAAAACTCCGCCATTACTGCCGCTTCAATTCCATCTTTATTTAATACCTTGCGTAATTCCATTGCCGCTTCTCCACTTTGAGAGCTGTGGGCTTCATCGACAATCACGGCAAATTGCTTACCAGCAGTGGTAATTTCTATTCCTTTTCCAACCGCTTGTTGTTTAGAAATAGCCGCCATAACAAAAGGAAATTTTTGAATTGTGGTAACAATAATAGGCGTATCTGTTGCAATGGCTAACGCTAACTGCTGTGAGTTATGATCGATTTTCTGTACTACACCGTCTTTATGTTCAAACTGGCTAATAGTTGCCTGTAATTGGCGATCGAGTACTACACGATCTGTTACAACAATGACAGAGTTAAATATTTTTTCATCATTATTATTGTGTAGCGAGCTAAGTTGGTGGGCTAACCAAGCAATAGTGTTTGATTTTCCAGAACCTGCAGAATGTTGGATAAGATAATTTCTGCCTGCACCATTTTCTTTACTGTGAGTAATTAATTTACGCACTGCATCCAGCTGATGAAAGCGGGGAAAAATCATTGTTTCTTTTTGCAATAAACGTAAGCCGCTTTCAGTACGGACTTTTTTCTCCTCAATATTTAAATGAAGGAAGCGGGCGATAATGTCTAAAAAACTCTGACGACTTAGAATGTCTTCCCACAAATACGCGGTTTTGACATTATCTTGAATAGGTGGATTGCCTCTACCGCCGTTATAGCCTCGATTAAAAGGCAGGAAATAAGTGCTTTCTCCTTCTAATTTAGTCGTCATATAGACTTCATCGGTATCTACGGCAAAATGGACTAAGGTGCGTTTTTTGAAGTCAAATAGTTTCCCTTTAGGGTTACGGTCAAAACGATATTGTTGAATGGCATCTGCGACAGTCCAGTGTGTTGCAGACAGCACATTTTTTAATTCAAGTGTTGCAACCGGAATACCATTAAGGGATAAAACAATATCGGGGCGTTCGCCGTTTTCAGTAATAACTTGACGGGTAATTTTTAAAATATTGGCATCAAAACGATATTGCGTTTCCTCGTTCAACCCGGTATTAGGGGCAAAATACGCCATCTTGAAGGTTTTTCCATAGCAACGGAAACCGTGTCTTAGCACATTCAGAGAGCCTTTAACGTCCAGTTCCTGACAAAGTGCTTTCATTAAGATTGCAGTCGCATTTTCTTTTTGTCCTGCTTCTAATCTCTCCCACTTTTGAGGTTGAGTTTGACGAATAAAGGCGATCACATCTTTTTCAAACAAAGCAAGCTCTTTGTTATATTCCGTATTTTTACCTTGAACATAGCCACCTTCTTCTAATAAAAATCGTTCAATTTCAGTTTCAAAGTGTTGTTCTGTGATCATTTTTGTTCCTTATTTATTTTACGACGATATTTTTGTTGGCTGCTAGTTGGCTTATCAGGAATAGTCATCTCAATTAATCCGGCATCTAATGCGGGTTTTAAATAACGCTCACGGAAATTTTTACTGTCTTTTAAATTTAATAATGATTTCAAACTATTACGATCTAATTCAAGATTGCCTAATACCCCTAGTAATAACATAACTTGAGGGGTGGCTTGGGGGGTACTTGAGGGGTAACTTGGGGGGGAGACTTGAGGGGATACCCCATAAGTCAAAGTACCATCATAAGAAAATACGCCATCATATCTATCTGATAAGGCTTTTGTTGAAAGCGTATAATAAGTTGCCTTTCCTGTTTTCTGCTTTTCCAACAAACCTTTTTGATTAGTTAGTTTGGCTAATAATCGGGTTACTGAGGAATTATCTAAATCGGAAAGTGAACGTAATGATTGGTTATTGACAAACCCCGTTTCTTTAGCAAGTACAAGAGCCATTGCTTCATCATCACTTAGTTCTTCTTCTTTGAATTTAGCAAGCCAACTCAGCTGACTTTCATTGAAAAACTGATGTAGAAGATAAATTGCTTGAAAGTAATGCCCAAAGTGATCACTAATAAACACAGGTTTAGATAAATCAGCATTACTAAGTTCCTGCCGAATTTTGCGTATTCCTGAACCTTTTGTTTCAGCAAAATCCAAATCATATAAAACAGCGGCTAATACAGGGTTACGCAGTTTTGAACCATATTCTCCTAATTGTTCGGTAGGCTTGAGAGAATATCCCGCATTTTTGACTTCCAAGCGATTATCAAATCGTATAATGATAGTAGGCGATTTAGTGAGATAATCTCGGTGCATTACTGCATTAACTAACGTTTCACGAACCACTTTATAAGGCAGTTTAGAGACATCACTACGTTGCAGGCTATTGTCTTCCATTTTAAACATTCGTGGCATATCACTTAAAATTTCTCTCTCCAGTTTAGGAATTAAGAAAATAAGAGCTTCTCTTAGATCCATTGTAGAAATAATGCCATCTTGTTGCCATTCAATACCTCGAATTCGCACATAATCTACTCTCATATCAGGTAAGAGCCGGCGTAATGCAAGTGGTTTACCTAACATTAAAAGACCGGCAACATTGGGTACAAATTCACCGTTTTGGCGTACGACCAAATTTAATGCTAATAACATTTCCTCGTCATTAGCTTGTAATTCTTCAGCATCAGGGCGAACTTTTTCCCGTAGTCTCCGATACTGCATAATTGCTCTAGGATCGAGATCGTCCCAATGTGCAGATGGAAGAATAGTTTGCTCAAAGCTACTTCCTAATTTTGCTAAGAGTATTGGCTCTAATTCAGTTTGGGAGCACTCATAATCGCTATTTAATCCTCGTCGCCACACTCCTGTTTTACGACGATTTTTACTGTCTAATTTTCCTTTAAATATGCAAGGTTTTGCATTGGGCGGTAATTCAGGTACAAAAATAAGCAGAACACTTTTACCCTCTATCATAGATAATTGAGGTTCAGCAACTTGAATAGGGATCGGTTGTTCAAACTGTTCACGACAATTTGTTTGCAGTTCGTTTAGCAACTTATCACGATTTGTAATACCTGCAACCCAATAATTTTCATGTTCCTCATCAGGCTCGGCAATACCTAATAACAGATAGCCTCCACCTAAGTCTGGTTCATTGGCAAATGCATTAATACTTTGCATTATAGAACTGCCAATCTCTGAACCTAATTTAGCTTCTAGGCGACCGCTTTCTTGATACTGCTGTAATTGCTCAAATAATTCTTGTGCTGAAATATCTAACATTATTCCCCCATTGCATTGCTTTAATTTTAGCAAAAAATTGCTCAATTTTAACCGCTTACACCTTTACTTTTCCTGTAACAACTTGCGTGATTAATGCCGAGCGGTATTCTTTTAGCCGTTCGATAACACGTTCAATTTTATTTTGTAAGTGGTTGATTTTTTCGGTTTTTTTGTCAAGGTAGTTAGCTATGATAGTTTGTTCAGTTTCAGAGGGAATACAAATAGGTAAACGCACTAAATCAGAAGCGTTAATTGCAGGATAACTTACACCAACCGAATTAGCGACAATCGCTCCAACAATACCTTCTGATTGAATGTAATAACCTAGATATTGTGAATTTAAACCACATTTTGAACGCAATACAGCAAATCCAGTAGAAGCAATTAAATTAGGTTCTGCACTTTCTACTTGGGCTATTGCCTTTAAATAAGTTCGTACGGTAGAAACTAGTACATCACCATCTTTAACAATTCGTCTGGCTCTTGACGGAGCATTTTCAAATATCATCAGTTCTTTATTTTTGATACCGTCAGTTAGTGATACGCTTGAAATATCTACATATAAAATTTCTTCGTCTAAATCAGTATTTTCGGGTAGTGTTTCATCATTGTAACTGACTGCAAATTTCAATGGTTTAATTTCCCAATGCTCCGGCACTTCTCCCAACCATTCAATACCCGAATTCCGTAGGGGAACGTTACTACTTAATGTTTCGTTATCATTTAGGGCTGTAGGTAAACGAACTCTACCGCATACTGTTTCTGTAATTAATGCAGTCCGTTTTTCGCTGAGCTTTTCCAACAATGCTTGCTGGCGGCTGATCAAGCGGTCAATTTTTTCGGTTTTTTTGTCAAGGAAGTTAATAATACCGAGTTGTTCATTAAGAGTTGGAACAATAAACCAAAACTCACGAATTTTATCTAAATGGAGATTAGTTACAGTATTTTTTTTTGTTAATCCAAAAATTTGTTCTTGCAATGAATGACTTTCAAAAACATAGTGAGCGAAAGTTGAATTGATTTTTGTATTAAATTTAATAAGGCATAGGCTGACAAAAATGCTAAATTCCCAGTTCCAGTCTATAACTTTTGTTACTCCAATAGTTCCATTTTTAGATAATAATAAATCTCCCTTTTCGGGGTTACATCTCTTTACCAATTCCAAATGTTCTTCTTGTGGAATATATTTGATATTTTCCATATTAATATCATTATTTTGAATATCAGTTACTCGTAAAAATGGAACACCAGTATCTATGTAAGTTGGTGTAAAGTGTGAACCATCTACAATTTTGGTTGTGAGAAATTTCAATGGCTTGACTTCCCAATGCTCCGGCACTTCTCCCAACCATTCCACGCCGCTTGGTTTATATTTTTCGTATCGTTTCATTTGCAAAAAATTCCTTTATTTCGACCGCTTGTTTTGGTAACGGTGGCTTATATTTCGCCCAACATAGCCACAATTTCTGCCTCCAATTCATCAATTTCTGCTTTGATGTCGGCGAGCGGACGTGGTGGTTGGTATTGATAAAAATGGCGATTAATCGGAATTTCATAGCCGATTTTCGTTTTGCTGTAGTCAATCCACGCATTATCTATATGCGGAAGCACCTCTTTGGCTAAATAGTCTTCACAGTGGGTTTTGACTAATTTAACCAACTCATCGGGCTTTCCGTCTTTATAATCCACCGGTAAAGGCAGAGGAATATTAGATGGCAGCGGAACAAGTTCGGTGTCTCGCAACTGTGCGTCAGGTTCTGGGTTGCCTTTGCTGTCTAGGCAGATTTCAGCGGTTTCATCTCGTTCACTTAGGGCATCTAAAATTGCTTTTTTAAGCGGGGCTGCCGGTTTGAAATCTAACGCTTTTAATGCGTTGTCGAACCGTTTCATAAAGAGAGAGCGGTTTTTGTATAGCTCATCGCCAATGGTGGATAATGCCGTTAAAATAGCCTGTTGTTGGCGTTTTCCCTCTGCTTCTTCTTTAGCAATTTCAGCTTCATCTTTGCGTTTTTTACTTACCGCTAAGTTGATAAATGCCGTTTGGCTTTTTACTCGTTCAATACGTTCTGCACTTGCTTGAAAATTTAAGCGTAAAGGGCGTTCTACCGTGATTTTTAAATAACCAAAATCTTGGTTGTTAAAGATTTTGCTGCAAATTTTTGTTGAAATTTGACCGCTTGCTTGGTCTTTGAAATCGGTATAAAGCTGAGTTAAGTCTTCAATTTGGGCTTGCGATAATTCATTGCGTTTATCACCCAAACTTTTTGCCATTTTCTGATAATGCTGCGTGCCGTCAATCAGTTGCACTTTGCCTTTTCGTTGTGGCGATTTCTTGTTACTCACAATCCACACATAGGTATAAATGCCCGTGTTGTAGAAGAGTTGGTCCGGCAGGGCAATAATGGCTTCTAACCAGTCGTTCTCGATAATCCAGCGGCGAATGTTGCTTTCGCCCGAGCCTGCATCGCCTGTAAACAGTGGCGAGCCGTTAAATACCACCGCGATGCGTGATCCACCTTCTTTAATAGGCTTCATTTTAGAAATCATATGTTGTAAAAAGAGCAGTGAGCCGTCATTAATGCGAGGCAAGCCTGCTCCAAAACGACCGGCAAAACCACTTTTTGCTTCATCATTAATGAAATCTTGCTCATTTTTCCACTCTACGCCGAAAGGCGGATTAGAGAACATATAATCAAAAGTTTGATCGGGGTGTCCGTCTTTTGGCATAAAGCCGTTATCGTTGTTTTTGTTGTTTTTTACGCCGAGTGTATCGCCGTAAATAAGATTGCTGATAGGCTCGTCTTTAATTAATAAATCCGCACAACAGATGGCATAAGACTCAGCATTATACTCTTGTCCGTATAGCTGTAAGTTAATACTACTGTTATAGCCTTTTAAATACTTTTCAGATTCTGAAAGCATTCCGCCCGTACCTGCGGTAGGGTCATAAATGCGGGCAATGGCGTGAGGTTTGCTTAAACGTTCTTCATCTTCTGCGAAAATTAAATTCACCATTAAATTAATGACTTCACGTGGGGTAAAGTGATCTCCTGCCTCTTCATTCGCTTGTTCATTAAATTTACGTACCAATTCTTCAAAAATATAGCCCATTTGCAGATTAGAAATAGAGCTTGGCGATAAATCAATGTTGTTCGCTTTCAGATCTTTATGAAATTGTGAAAGCACCGCATATAAGCGATTACTGTTATCTAATTTCTCAATCTCATTTTCAAATTCAAATTTAGCAAAAATATCTTTTGCTTTCGCAGAAAAGCCCTGTAAATATTTGGTTAAATTCGCAACGATATGGTCTTGATCGGCTAACAGACGTTGGAGGTTGTAGCCACTTGTATTGTAAAGTGGTTGTGTGCGGCTAGGATCTGCAACTTTGGTGAGTGCTTTTTCATATAAATCGCCTTTCGGGGCTTTATTGCCTTGTGCATTGAGTTCATCTGCTTTGGCTTTCATTGCATCTGTATAAGGAGATAAAATTGCATCAAAACGAGCCAAAACAATTAACGGTAGCATCACTCGGCGATATTGTGGTGGACGATAAGTACCGCGTAACATATTTGCCATATTCCAAATAACAGATGAAATAGTAGATTGTTTGGTTTGAAAGTTAGTTGTCATTGCTATTCCTTGTCATTTATTTAAGGTTTTCTTAAAACCAAGTTAATGTTCTATGTAATGTATTTATTGTAACCTTAAAAAGGCAACCGCTTGTAGATTTTCATCTACAAGCGGTTAATTTTTGCTGGAAATTTGCAAATACTATGATGCCAACGCTTTACGTTGAGCATCAACTAACTGGTTAATTCCTTGCTTCGCTAAATCTAATAAAGTCAGTAATTCCTCGTGAGAGAACGGCTCACCTTCGGCTGTACCTTGTACTTCCACCAAACGACCATCTTCCACCATCACCACGTTCATATCGGTTTCAGCGTTGGAATCTTCCACATATTCTAAATCGCACACGGCTTCGCCTTCTACAATACCGACAGAAATTGCCGCCACTAAACCTTTCATTGGGTTAGTTTTCAATGTGCCGTTTGCCACTAATTTATTCATTGCATCATATAATGCGACGCAAGCCCCCGTGATAGATGCGGTGCGAGTGCCGCCGTCTGCTTGGATAACATCGCAATCCACTGTTACGGTGCGTTCGCCTAAGGCTTTTAAATCCACTACCGCACGCAAAGAGCGGGCGATTAAGCGTTGAATTTCCATTGTGCGTCCGCCTTGTTTGCCTTTTGCCGCTTCACGTTGGGTGCGAGAGTGAGTGGCACGAGGCAACATTCCATATTCAGCCGTAACCCAGCCTTGTTGCTGACCTTTTAAAAAACGGGGCACAGTGTCTTCCACTGTGGCATTGCATAGCACTTTGGTTTCACCGAATTCAATTAACACCGAACCTTCAGCGTAACGAGTGTAGTTACGGGTAATTTTAATTTCTCTAACTTGGTTATTTGCTCGATTATTTGGACGCATTTTCTTTTCCTTTTTGCTAAAATTTTTACCATTTTAACAAAGAAAACAGTAGAATGTGATTTTTCTTTAGTAAGATGAGTAGAGGTGGAATGTTTTCCGCCCAATAATATAAAAACACAAGGAATAACAATGATTTATAGTATGACAGCCTTTGCCCATTTAGAAATTAAAAAGGAGTGGGGAAATGCAGTATGGGAAATTCGCTCGGTAAACCAGCGTTTTTTAGAAACCTATTTCCGCCTACCGGAGCAGTTTCGCAACCTTGAAATGGCTTTGCGTGAACGCCTACGTGCAACGCTGACCCGTGGTAAAGTGGAATGTAGTCTGCGTATTGATTTAAGCAAAACTCAAAATAGTGAAATCGCCTTAAATAAAGCCTATGCCGAACAAGTGATCCAATCGCTACAATGGATTAAAGAAACTGCAAATGAGGGCGAAATCAACCTTGTTGATGTATTGCGTTTTCCGGGCGTGGTGGATACGGAAAGCCAAGATTTAGACCAAATCGCCCAAGATTTATTAGCCGGTTTTGAGCAAATTTTAGCGGACTTTATCGCAATGCGTGCGAGAGAGGGAGAAAACGTGCAAGCCTTAATTCAACAGCGTTTAGAGGCAATTTCTGTTGAGGCGGCGAAAGTACAAACCTTAATGCCTGAAATTCTGCAATGGCAGAAAGAGCGTTTACAGCAACGTTTTGATGAGCTGAATTTACAGCTTGAGCCACAACGTTTAGAGCAAGAAATGGTACTGCTTGCTCAACGTGTTGATGTGGCGGAAGAATTAGACCGCTTGCAACTCCACGTTAAAGAAACCACCAATATTCTGAAAAAAGGTGGAGCAGTGGGGCGTAAATTAGATTTTATGATGCAAGAGCTTAACCGTGAATCGAACACGCTTGCGTCAAAATCCATTAATGCAGAGGTAACTAATTCTGCGGTGGAATTGAAAGTATTAATCGAACAAATGCGTGAGCAAATTCAAAATTTAGAGTAGGAATAAACTATGAAATGTGAGTGCAATCAAATTATTGGATCTTACCCAACGCTCTGCGTGCAGCTTTCTCAGTATCGTTTAATTGAAATGGCAGGTGTTGATGCTGAGAAATACCTACAAGGGCAATTAACCTGTGATGTGGCAAAACTTGCGGTGGGTGATCACACCCTAACCAGCCATTGTGATCCGAAAGGCAAAATGAGTTCCCTTTTCCGCTTATACCGTGCGGAACAAGAGAAATTTATTGCAGTAATCCATCAAAGCCTACTGCCGGAAGCCTTAACCCAACTGAAAAAATATGCGGTATTTTCAAAAATTACCTTTAGTGAATTAGATACCCCAATTTATGGCGTGGCTGCGGAGCAAGTTGCAAAATTAAGTGAAAATTCGACCGCTTTAACCCTCATTCAGGGACAAAAACGTGCCTTTGTGTGGGGCGAAAACCTCGAGCCAAATGGTGATGAAAGTCTTTGGACGTTAATGGATATTCAAGACGGTATTCCGGTGTTATTGAAGGAAAATCAATTTGAATTAATTCCACAAGCGGCGAATTTACAACTATTGGAAAATGCAATTTCTTTCACTAAAGGTTGCTATATCGGGCAAGAAACTGTTGCTCGTGCCAAATATCGTGGAGCAAACAAACGAGCTTTGTTTACCCTTGCCGGCAAATTTGAAGACAATGTCGCTCTACCTGAACCAAGTTCAGCAGTGGAAATGCAACTAGGTGGAAACTGGAAATGCACAGGAACAATATTAGCGAGTTCAACACACAGCAATATGTTATGGGTGCAAGTTGTGCTGAATAAAGATATAGAACCTGATGCTCAATTTAGAGTAAAAGGTGTGAATTTGCAGGTAGTAAAACTGCCGTATAGTTTGGAAGAAAGTGAGTAAAAGAGGCGGTCATAGTAATATGACCGTTTTTTTATATTTTATCAGGGTGATGGATCATCACAAATCGTTCCCAAAGTTGCTCTTCGGTTTCGATATGATCAGGATCTGTAATAATGCAGTTGGTGATTGGGCAAACTTTTTGGCAGGTTGGTTTATCATAATGCCCAACGCACTCTGTGCATAATATGGGATCGATAACATAGATATCATCGCCCACCGAAATCGCATCATTCGGGCATTCCGGTAAGCACATATCGCAGTTGGTACATTTGTGGGTAATTAATAAAGCCATAAATTTGTGTGGAGAAAATAAAATTAAACAAGCGGTAGAATTTGTAAATTTTTTTACTAAATCGACCGCTTGTAACTAGGTTTTGCCTATTATAAAGCAAAATAATTTGAACTACTTCACATTTTTGCAATTTGGTTGTTTATCGTTGGGGAAAAATTTTTTATGATCTCATCGAAACGTTTCGATGGAGTGTTTTCCAAATGTAATGAAGCGAAATAAAGGGGAATTGAGATGAAAAAAACAACAAATCTTAATGCACAACTTTCACATAGTATTGCTAAGCTTGGTCATACCGACAGTTTAACTATTTGTGATGCAGGATTGCCTATTCCAAATGAAGTAGAGAGAATTGATTTAGCGTTAACTGCCGGTGTGCCGGGTTTTTTACAGACGTTTGATGTTGTGGTAGATGAGCTTTTTGTTGAGCGTGTATTAATTGCAGAAGAAATTAAGCAAAAAAATCCACAGATTTTAGCTGCTCTCTTAGAGCGTTTAGCTCAGCTTGAGCAAGTCCAACAGAATAAAATTCAAGTGGATTATGTTAATCACGAAATCTTTAAAGAGCAGACACACCATAGCAAAGCCGTTGTACGTACAGGTGAATGTTCGCCTTATGCCAACATTATTTTATATTCAGGTGTACCGTTTTAAGGTGGAATGATGGAAACCTTATTAAAAATGAATGGGATTGATAAATCTTTCCCGGGGGTAAAAGCACTCAGTAATGCTTGCTTGTCTGTGTATGCAGGGCGAGTAATGGCATTAATGGGGGAGAATGGTGCCGGTAAATCGACTTTAATGAAAGTATTGACGGGGATTTACAGTAAAGATGCAGGTTCAATTGCTTATTTAGGTCAAGAGGTTACTTTTAAAGGTCCGAAACATTCGCAAGAAGCCGGAATTAGCATTATCCATCAAGAGCTTAACTTAGTGGGTAATTTGACTATTGCCGAAAATATTTTTCTTGGGCGTGAATTTAGAACTGCTTGGGGAGCGATTGACTGGAAAAAAATGTACGCTGAGGCAGATAAATTATTGGCTCGTTTAGGTGTAAAACATAGCAGTCATCAACTTTGTTCAGAATTATCAATTGGTGAACAGCAAATGGTGGAAATTGCTAAAGCGTTGAGTTTTGAATCTCGAGTGATCATTATGGACGAGCCAACCGATGCTTTAACTGATACGGAAACGGAAGCTCTATTTAAGGTTATTCACGAGCTAAAAGCAGAAAATCGAGGCATTGTGTATATTTCACACCGTTTAAAAGAAATTTTCCAGATTTGCGATGATGTTACTGTGCTTCGTGATGGTCAGTTTATCGGAGAACAAGTAATTGCAGATATTGATGAAGATAAATTGATTGAAATGATGGTCGGTCGCCGCTTAGAAGAACAGTATCCTCATTTACAGCAAGAGCGTGGCGAGCTCCTTCTTGATGTGAAAAACCTAAGTGGAAGTGGTGTAAATGGGGTTTCATTCCAGTTACATAAAGGTGAGATTGTAGGGATTTCCGGTTTAATGGGAGCAGGGCGTACCGAGTTAATGAAAGTGCTTTATGGGGCGTTACCGAAAACTACAGGTACGATTGAGTTAAAAGGAAAAGCGATTTCCAACAAATGTCCGCAAGATGGATTGGATAACGGCATCGTGTATATTTCAGAAGATCGTAAAGGCGATGGGCTAATTTTAGGAATGTCGGTAAAAGAAAATATGTCTTTGACTTCATTAGATCATTTTTCCAAAGGTGGCTCTATTCGACACGATGCAGAAAGATTGGCGGTTGATGATTTTATCTTGATGTTTAATATCAAAACGCCAAGTCGAGATCAACAAATTGGGTTACTGTCTGGCGGTAATCAGCAAAAAGTGGCGATTGCCAAAGGCTTGATGACTCGTCCAAATGTGTTGATTTTAGATGAACCAACACGTGGTGTTGATGTTGGGGCGAAAAAAGAGATTTACCAATTAATTAATGAATTTAAAAAAGATGGATTGAGTATTTTGATGGTTTCGTCTGATATGCCGGAAGTGCTTGGAATGAGTGATCGCATATTAGTGATGCACGAAGGCAGAATTAGTGCAGAATTTTCGCGTGAAGAAGCAACTCAAGAAAAATTGTTGGCAGCAGCTATCGGTAAAAATACGGTATTAAATTAAGGTGTTCTTATGACAACTCAAGCAAATAAATTTCAACTAGGCAAATTTTTAATAGAGCAACGCTCTTTTGTTGCCTTATTTATTTTAATCATCATTGTTTCAATGATTAACCCTGATTTCTTCAGTGTAGATAACATTCTCAATATTTTACGCCAAACTTCTGTGAATGCGATTATTGCAGTAGGAATGACGTTCGTGATTTTAATCGCCGGGATTGATTTATCGGTTGGTTCTGTTTTAGCTTTAACAGGAGCGGTTGCCGCCTCTTTAGTCGGTTCTGAATTACCGATTTTCCTTGTTATTCCATTAGTGTTATTACTTGGTACAGCTTTTGGTGGAATTAGTGGTGCGATTGTGGCGAAAGGTAAAGTCCAAGCCTTTATTGCAACATTAGTTACAATGACATTACTGCGTGGTATCACAATGGTTTACACCGATGGCAGACCAATTAGTACAGGTTTTTCTGATCAAGCCGATGCGTTTTCTTTTATTGGTACAGGTTATTTATTTGGTATTCCGTTCCCTATTTGGATTATGGCAGTTGTGTTTGCGATAGCGTGGTATATCTTGAAACATACGCCGATCGGTCGTTATATTTATGCCTTAGGTGGAAATGAAGCAGCAACTCAGCTTTCAGGAATTAATGTTAATAAAATAAAAATTTTCGTTTTTGCAGTAAGCGGCTTTTTATCCGCACTGGCAGGCTTAATTGTAACTTCACGCCTTTCTTCTGCACAGCCAACAGCCGGTGTTTCTTATGAATTAGATGCAATTGCAGCAGTTGTGGTTGGTGGAACTAGTTTAATGGGGGGTAAAGGACGTGTAATGGGCACATTAGTTGGGGCATTAATTATCGGTTTCTTAAACAATGCACTCAACTTATTGGATATTTCTTCATATTATCAGATGATTGCTAAAGCATTGGTGATTTTAGCAGCCGTATTAGCTGATAATTATTTAGGTACTAAAAAAGTGTAATCATCTTCAAAGGAGATTTTCTATGAAAAAATTAACAACTATCGCTTCAGCAATTATGTTGAGTTTATCTGTTGCGGCTACGGCTTCAGCAAAAGACACTATTGCATTAGCAGTATCAACGTTAGATAACCCATTCTTCGTGAGCCTTAAAGATGGTGCTCAAAAGAAAGCTGATGAATTAGGCTACAAATTAGTGGTGCTTGATTCACAAAATGACCCGGCAAAAGAGCTTTCTAATGTGGAAGACTTAACCGTACGTGGTGCGAAAGTATTGCTAATTAACCCAACTGATTCAGAAGCGGTCGGAAATGCGGTAGCAATTGCAAATCGTAATAAAATCCCTGTAATTACGCTTGACCGTGGTGCAGCAAAAGGCGATGTAGTCAGCCATATTGCATCAGACAACGTAGCAGGCGGTAAAATGGCTGGTGATTTCATCGCACAAAAATTAGGTGAGGGTGCGAAAGTTATCCAATTAGAAGGTATTGCAGGTACATCAGCGGCTCGTGAACGTGGCGAAGGCTTTAAACAAGCAATTGATGCTCATAAATTCAATGTATTGGCAAGCCAGCCAGCCGATTTTGACCGCACAAAAGGTTTGAATGTAACGGAAAACTTATTAGCGAGTAAATCGGATGTACAAGCGATTTTCGCTCAAAATGATGAAATGGCATTAGGTGCATTACGTGCAGTAGGTGCGGCGAAGAAAGAGGTATTAATCGTTGGCTTTGACGGTACAGATGATGGTGTAAAAGCAGTAGAAAGTGGTAAATTAGCGGCAACTATCGCTCAACAACCAGACTTAATCGGCTCACTTGGCGTGGAAACTGCTGACAAAGTGTTAAAAGGCGAAAAAGTAGAAGCGAAAATCCCAGTAGATTTAAAAGTTATCACAAAATAATCGCTTTACAGCCCCAGAAGGGCTGAATTATGCTTAACCCGGTACGGCTTTGCCGTGCTGGGCAAGCAAAGATTTTGGCAACTAAGGACTTATTATGAAAAACCTCACCGTACTCGGCAGCATTAACGCTGATCACGTTATTTCCGTTCCCTATTTTGCTAAACCGGGCGAAACTTTGACTGGGCATAGCTATCACATTGCTTATGGCGGTAAAGGAGCGAATCAGGCGGTTGCTGCAGCTCGGCTTGGGGCAAAAGTATCTTTTATCGGCTGCATTGGTGATGATGGCATCGGTCAAGCAATGAAAACCGCTTTTGAGAAAGATGGTATTAATACTCGCCCGATCAAATCCGTGGCAAATGAAATGACCGGTATTGCAATGATTCAAGTAGCAGAATCGGGCGAAAACAGTATTGTGATTTCGGCAGGAGCAAACGGGCATTTAGATGAAACTGTTGTGGCTGAATTTCAATCGGAAATTACACAAGCTGATTGCTTATTAATGCAGTTAGAAACCCCTTTACCTGCGATTATTCAAGCAGCGAAAATCGCTAAAGAAAATAACACGCAAGTAGTGCTGAATCCTGCACCTGCCAGAGCATTACCTGATGAGCTACTAAGCCTGCTAGATATGATTACCCCAAATGAAACAGAGGCGGAAATTTTAACGAGTATAAAAGTAGTTGATGAAGCAAGTGCGAAGCTGGCAGCTCAAGCCTTCCACCAAAAAGGTATTGAGAAAGTGCTGATTACATTGGGTTCAAAAGGTGTTTTTGTGAGTGAAAACGGACAAGGCGAAATTGTAGCGGGTTTTCGTGTTAATGCAGTTGATACGACCGCAGCAGGAGATACCTTTAACGGTGCATTGGTTACCGCAATGTTAGAAGATAAACCGCTTAATGAGGCAATTCGTTTTGCACACGCAGCCGCTGCGATTAGCGTAACCCGAAAAGGAGCCCAGCCGTCTATTCCAAGCCGTCAAGAAACCTTAGATTTTTTGAGTAAGCAGTAACAAGCGGTCGTTTTTCTAAGGAATTTTGCAAATGGCAACGATGAAGGATATTGCACGCCTCGCACAGGTTTCGACCTCAACGGTTTCCCACGTTATCAACAACAGTCGTTTTGTGAGTGAGGAAATTCGGGAAAAAGTTCAGCGGGTGGTTAAAGAGCTAAATTATACGCCTTCTGCATTGGCTCGCAGCCTAAAAGTCAATGAAACTAAAACCATTGGAATGTTGGTTACTGCAACCAGCAACCCATTTTTTGCAGAAGTGATGGCAGGTGTTGAGCTATATTGCCAGCAACACCACTATAACCTGATTATTGCCACTACCAATGGTGATGCTGAGCGTTTACAACATCATTTGCAAACGCTTATTCAACGTAAAGTTGATGGCTTACTACTAATGTGTGGCGATGCCAGATTGAATGCTGATGATAACCTAAATATTCCTCTACCAATGGTCGTTGTGGACTGGTGGTTTACGGAATTGAATGCGGATAAAATTTTTGAAAATTCAACATCCGGTGGCTATCTTGCCACAAAAACCTTAATTGATGCAGGGCATTCTAATATTGCGATTATTACAGGAAATCTAAAAAAATCATTGGCAAAAAACCGTTTAGAAGGCTACAAAAAAGCCCTAGCGGAGGCTAATATTCCACTTAACCCAAATTGGATTATTGAAAGCCATTTTGATTTTGCAGGTGGTGTAGATGGAATGAATACTTTGCTTACTCAATCTAAAAAACCAACGGCGGTTTTCGCCTGTAGTGATACGATTGCTCTGGGTGCTTACCAAGCTGTTTGGCAACAAGGTTTAAGTGTACCGCAAGATATTTCAATTATTGGCTACGATGATATTGAACTGGCAAAATATCTCTCTCCACCACTTTCTACCATTAGCCAACCGAAAGCTGAACTTGGTAAATTGGCGGTAGAAACCTTGTTAAAGCGAATTCGTACTAAATCTACAGCATTTCAGACTATTATGCTAGAGCCTGAATTAGTGTTACGAAGTTCGATCCGCACTATAAATAAAAATGCCGAATAACTTTACGCTATTCAGCATTTTGCCTTGAAATCTTATTAACCTTTTTGTTGTTCTAAATATAGCACGGTTGCAGCCACTCGAGAGTGAACATTGAGCTTACGCAGCAAGTTGCGGATATGCACTTTTACCGTTTCTTCAGAAATAAAGAGTTGGGCTGCAATCTGCTTGTTCGACATTCCGGTTGCGATCCACTGCAATACATCCAGCTCACGATCGGTTAAGCAGCTTAGCGGATCATTTTCCGGTTGGCGGTTTAACAAGTGCTGGCGAACGGTTTCGCTTAATACTACTTCGCCTGCGGCAGCTCTTCGAATATTATCCAACAATTCCGGGGTATCGGTATCTTTTAATAAATAGCCATCAACACCTGCATCCATTAAGGCGAACACGTCTGATTGCTCGTCAGAAACCGTTAGCATAATAATGCGGGCATCTACGCCTTGAGAACGTAATGAACGTAAGGTATCTAACCCAGAGATGCCTTTCATATTTAAGTCTAAAATAATCACATCCGGCTCAAGTTGTAATGCCAGTTTGATGCCATCTGTGCCGTTACTGGCTTCGCCCACTACTGAAAATTGATCGTCAAGTTCCAATAGCTGACGCATTCCCTGACGCATCAGCGGGTGGTCGTCAATCAATAAAATACGAGTTGGAGTAGTCATTTGTTTCTCCCGTTTTCTTCCCTCATTTAATCGACTAATTTTGCGATCATTGATTAAAAATAGCAAGTTTTGCCCTCTTATAAAACACGGTTTTTTTGATCTGTGCTAATTTTTTACACAAAAGAAATTGCAAAACTTTGCAAGAAAAAGACCGCTTGTTCGGCTATAATGGGCAAAATTTTCTATGAGAAAACCAGAATGACAAATCAAACTACTTATTTCGCCACCGCAGCCCGAGGTTTTGAGGAAATGCTTAAAACCGAACTTGAGCAGATCTGCAATGCAGAATGTAAAGTCGCACAAGGCGGCGTGCATTTCACCACCAGCCAAAAAGGGGCATATCAGGCACTTTTACACAGCCGTTTAGCCTCTCGCATTTTATTGCCTTTAATCAGCACTAAAATTTTTAGCGATAGCGATTTATACGCCTCCATTATCGCCTTTAATTGGGCTGAACTTTTTGACCCGAGAGATACGTTCTATATTGATTTCAACGGTACAAACCGAGAGATCCGCAACACCCAATTTGGGGCGATGCGAGTGAAAGACGGCATTGTCGATTATTTTGAGCGTAAAGGTTTCGCCCGCCCGACGGTCGATAAAGAGAACCCCGATGTGCGAATTCACGTCTATTTAGATCGTGAAAATCTGGTGGTTTCGCTGGATTTAAGTGGTGATGCGTTACACATTCGAGGTTATCGTGAAGATACCGGTAAAGCCCCTTTGCGTGAAACCTTGGCGGCGGCGATTATTCTACGTTCCGGTTGGCAAAAAGGCACACCGTTGGTCGATCCGATGTGCGGTTCCGGCACGCTGTTAATTGAAGCGGCACAAATGGCCGCCAATATTGCTCCGCAACTTCATCGTAAATATTGGGGATTTAATGCGTGGAAAGGGCATCAACAAGCTATTTGGAAAGAGGTGTTAGACGAAGCATTTTCGCAAAAAAATGATGACATTCAACCGCTTTTCTTCGGCTTTGACCTCGATCATAGAGTGCTCGCTAAAGCCAAACAGAATGCAAAAAATGCCGGGGTGGATCATTTAATTCAATGGCAACAGGGCGATATCGCTGCATTGAAAAATCCAATGCCTGAGCAGATCGGCACTGTGGTGTGTAACCCACCATACGGTGAGCGTTTAGGCACAACACCGGCGTTAATCGCCCTTTATTCCGTATTCGGGCAACGCTTAAAACAACAATTTGCCGGCTGGAATGCCTCCATTTTTAGTGGCGAGCCAGAGTTGTTAAACTGTCTGCGTTTACGTTCGGCTCGCCAATTTAAAGCGAAAAACGGTCCGTTAGATTGTGTGCAGAAAAATTATCTGATTAGCGAAAATAACAAGCGGTCAGATTTAACCGAAAATTTGCAATTTGAGCAAAATGCCCAAGTAGCACCTGATTTCGCCAACCGTTTAGCGAAAAACATCAAAAAAGTAGAAAAATGGGCGAAGCAACAGGGTATTGATGCGTACCGTTTATACGATGCTGACTTGCCGGAATATAATTTGGCGGTGGATAGATATGGCGATCATATCGTTGTGCAAGAATACCAAGCACCGAAAAATATTGACGAACAAAAGGCTCGTCAACGCTTGTTGGATGCCGTTTCTGCCACACTTTCGGTAACAGGTGTGGAAACCAATAAATTAGTCCTCAAAGTTCGCCAAAAGCAAAAAGGCACGAACCAATACGAAAAATTAGCGAATAAAGGCGACTATTTCTTCGTCAATGAATATGGGGCGAAACTGTGGGTAAATTTAACCGATTACTTGGATACCGGCTTGTTCTTAGATCACCGCTTAACCCGTAAAATGGTCGGTGAAATGGCGAAAGGTAAAACCTTCCTTAATCTCTTTGCTTACACAGGTTCGGCAACAGTTCACGCTGCATTGAATGGGGCGAAATCGACCACTACGGTGGATATGTCTAACACCTATTTGAACTGGGCTGAACAGAATTTAGAGCTGAACAATTTATCGCTTCGCAACAATCGTTTATTCCAAGCGGATTGCTTGCAATGGCTTGCTGAATGCCGTGAGCGTTTTGAGCTGATTTTCGTTGATCCGCCAACCTTCTCAAATTCAAAAAGAATGGAAAACAGTTGGGACGTTCAGCGGGATCATATTGAGCTAATGAAACAGCTTAAACGCATTTTAACTACAGACGGCACTATTGTTTTCTCCAATAACAAACGTGGTTTTAAAATGGATTTTGATGGCTTAGCAGAGCTGGGGTTACAAGCGGAAAATATTTCCCACAAAACGCTATCGCTTGATTTTGAGCGTAATCCGCAGATTCATAATTGTTGGATTGTGAAACATTTATAGGGCGAAAAATTTAAAATGTTAGATATTGTTTTATACGAACCGGAAATTCCGCAAAACAGCGGCAATATTATCCGCCTTTGTGCAAATTGCGGGTTCCGTTTACATATGATTGAGCCGTTTGGCTTTGCTTGGGACGACAAAAAACTCCGCCGTTCGGGCTTGGACTACCACGAATTTGTGAATATCCAAAAATACAAAAATTTTGAGGATTTTTTAGAGCGAGCCAAGCCGAAACGCTTATTTGCCTTAACCACGCGTGGCGAGCAAAATCACAGTGATGTGAAATATGAATTGGGCGATTTTTTAATGTTTGGTCCGGAAAGTAGAGGGATTCCAAAACCGCTGTTAGCAGAAATGCCGATGTCGCAAAAAATCCGTATTCCAATGTGCCAAGACAGCCGCAGTATGAATTTATCCAATTCTGTGGCGGTGGTGGTGTATGAGGCGTGGCGGCAGTTTGGCTACCAAAATGCGGTTTCGGCTCAGTCTATTTAAGTGACAAGCGGTTTGATTTTTGTGATTTTTTACGAAAATTAAACCGCTTACATTTTATGTGATCTAGATCACAATAAACCGTATAAAGCATAGCATTTGAAGTTATATTTCATTAAAATGAAAAAAATGAAGTATTTTTCTCAAAAATAAAATTTAAGGAGATGTTATGCGTTTAATTCCGTTAGAAACTGCTCAAGATGTGAGTGTTTGGGCTGCTCGCTATATTGTTGATCGTATTAATGCATTCAAACCGACTAAAGAGAAACCGTTTGTGCTTGGCTTACCGACAGGCGGCACCCCTGAAAAAACCTATAAAGAATTAGTTAAACTCTACCAAGCAGGGGAAGTCAGCTTTAAAAATGTGGTTACTTTTAATATGGATGAATATGTTGGCTTACCTAAGGAACATCCTGAAAGCTACCATAGTTTTATGTTCAAACATTTCTTTGACCACGTTGATGTGCCACTTGAAAACATTAATATTCTAAACGGTATGGCGGAAGATGTGGACGCAGAATGTGCACGTTATGAAGAGAAAATTCGCTCTTACGGCAAAATCCACCTCTTTATGGGCGGCGTGGGCGTTGATGGACATATTGCATTCAACGAGCCTGCCTCTTCGCTCTCTTCTCGCACTCGCATCAAAACATTAACGGAAGATACCCGCATTGCAAATTCCCGTTTCTTTGATAATGATGTCAGTCAAGTGCCGAAATTTGCCTTAACTGTAGGCGTGGGGACACTGCTTGATGCGGAAGAGGTGATGATTTTAGTTACAGGTCATAATAAAGCATTAGCTTTACAGGCGTGTGTGGAAGGTGCGGTAAATCACCTTTGGACCATCAGTTGCTTGCAATTACACCGCCGTGGTATTGTGGTATGTGATGAACCGGCAACGCAAGAATTGAAAGTAAAAACAGTTAAATATTTCAAAGAGTTAGAGAAAAATGTAGCACGTTAGTGCTTGATAACAAGCGGTTATTTTCGCAAAAAATTTTGTAAAAACGACCGCTTGCTACAATCTAAAGGAACAAAATATGAACCATTATGCCTTAACAAATTGTGTGATTTACACAGGCGAAGAAGTGTTGTACCAACACGCATTAGTGGTAAAAGACGACAAAATCGAATCTATCATTCTTGAAGAAAATTTACCGCAAGCCCTCGAAAAAGTGGATTTGAACGGGGCGAATTTATCGGCAGGTTTTATTGATTTACAGCTCAACGGCTGCGGAGGGGTAATGTTTAATGAAGACATCAGCATCCGCACCCTTGAAATTATGCAAGAAACTAAC
The DNA here is from genome assembly GCF_014541205.1 of Mannheimia bovis. Lineage (NCBI taxonomy): Bacteria > Pseudomonadati > Pseudomonadota > Gammaproteobacteria > Pasteurellales > Pasteurellaceae > Mannheimia > Mannheimia bovis. Next base: position 791,840 of record NZ_CP061280.1, read on the forward strand.
TTGCGTTCAGGTACCACCAGCTATTTACCGACTTTTATTACTTCGCCTGATGAGGGAATGAAAGAGGCGGTGGTGGTCATGCGTGAATACCTCGCCAAACATAAAAACCAAGCATTGGGGCTACATTTTGAAGGCCCTTATTTAAGCGTGGCGAAAAAAGGCGTTCACCGCCCGGAATTTATCCGTGAAATCAGCCCGGAAATGTTAGATTTCTTATGTGCCAATGGCGATGTAATCACCAAAGTCACGATTGCAGCAGAAAACTCAACCGCAGATCACATCAAGCGTTTTAACGATGCAGGCATAATTGTCTCTATCGGTCACTCGAATGCGACTTTCACCCAAACTAAACAGCGAATTGCTGAAGGGGCAGCTTTTGCTACTCACTTACACAATGCGATGTCGCCGGTGAGTAACGGACGCGAAGGTGGGGTAGTAGGTGCAGTGTTAGACAGTGATATTTACGCTGGCATTATCTGCGACGGTTTGCACGTTGAATGGGGCAATATCCGCATTGCGAAAAAAGCCAAAGGCGATAAATTAGTGATCGTAAGCGATGCGGTGGCTGCTGCAGGTAGTGACATTGAATCTTTTATCTTTGTCGGCAAGAAAGTCACCGTAAAAGACGGCAAATGCTTTGATGAATTTGGAGCCTTAGGCGGTGCGGCGATCACGATGATCGAATCGATCCGCAATGTAGTGTTACATTGCGATATCAGCCTGAATGAAGCCATTCGTATGAGTACCCTCTACCCGGCAAGAGCGATTGGGATTGAGGATAAACTTGGTTCACTCTCAGTAGGCAAAATTGCCAACTTAGCGATTTTTGATAACCAATTCAATGTGAAAGCAACTGCCGTAAACGGGCAATTACATTGGAATTAATTTTGCTATAAATTTTAATCATAACAGCATATAATCAAAAGGCAGATGTTATATCTGCCTTTATCTTTATCAGGGAGAACCAAATGCAATTCAAAGATTATTTAGCGACTTTTCCGACCATCGAGCATCTTTCAGGTTTAGATGTGATTAATAGTGGTGAGGTAATGCAACATATTCCGGCAATTGAAGGCAAATTAGGCTCACTAAGACTCTACTATGCACTTTACGAGAAATTTGATGGAAAATTAGATGCCAATACAGCAAAACAAGGACTTGAATGGTTTGCAGAGCATACTGAAGATGCTAAAGCTAATGTAGGAAAACACCCAAACATTGATTTATTATTCAAGGTAATTGATAATGACTTATCATTGATTTTAAAGCCTTTACATAAATAATATAAATAGAAAACCCACTTTAAAGTAAATGCTAAAGTGGGTTTTATTATAAATTAATTATTATAGTTTTTCAGCAAGCATTGCTTCTAATTTCTCTTGGTCGATAGCAAATTTACGGATACCTTCCGCTAATTTCTCAACCGCCATTGGATCTTGGTTATGTTCCCAATAGAATTCTGCTTCAGTTATTTTTTCTGGACGAGGCTTGATTTCGCCTTTGTAATCTAATTTGCGAACTAATTTTTCATCGCTTTCTTGTAACTCTTTTAATAAAGAAGGTGAGATAGTTAAACGATCGCAACCAGCTAGCTCAATAATTTCGCCTACATTACGGAAACTTGCTCCCATTACAATAGTGTTATAACCGTGTTGTTTATAGTAATTGTATATATTGGTTACTGAAATGACACCTGGGTCTTCAGCTGGGGCATATTCTTTGCCCTCATTCGCTTTATACCAGTCTAGAATACGACCAACGAATGGAGAAATTAAGTAAACTCCCGCTTCTGCACAAGCACGAGCCTGAGCTTGAGAGAATAATAATGTTAAGTTACAGTTAATTCCTTCTTTTTCTAACTGCTCTGCCGCTTTGATGCCTTGCCAAGTAGAAGCAATTTTAATCAAGATACGATCATTACTGATACCTGCATCGTTATATAATGCAATTAATTTGCGTGCTTTTGAAATTGTCTTTTCTGTATCGTAAGAGAAACGAGCATCCACCTCGGTAGAAATACGACCAGGAACAAGTTTTAAAATTTCTAAGCCGATATTTACTGCTAATTTATCTTCTGCATCAACTAATTGTTGATCTTTATCACTACTTTGTGTTTTTGCATAAGCAATAGCATCTTCAATTAATGGAGCGTATTGCGGTAATGCAGAAGCACTTAAAATTAAAGATGGGTTTGTCGTTGCATCTTCAGGTTTATAAAGTTTCATTGCCTCAATATCACCTGTATCTGCAACAACAACGGTTACTTTACGCAATTCATCTAATTGGCTCATATTCATTCCTTATATATGATGTTAATAACGAAAATAATTTTGCAAATAATAGCAGTAACAACTTCAAAAGAGTAAATAATTTTGTGATATAGATCACATTTTTATAAAATAACTCAGAGATTATGGAGGCATAAAAGTACTACTTTTGAATAAATCACCATTTTTCGCTAAAGAAATAAACAGATTGTACTAAAACCATACAAGCGGTAAAAAATTTAAAATTTTTTGCAAAAAACACTTGCGTAGATTTAATATTTCTCTATAATGCACCGCACACAACGACGCACTGTTGTGAACAGTTAAGTTAATATTCAGTGCGTCGTTCTTTTTTGTTCTTTAACAATTTATCAGACAATCTGTGTGGGCACTTGTTGATAGACTTGATTTAAAACTATTTTTTTAATTTTGAAGTCTTAATAGGTGCTTAACTAGAAATTCATTACTTTCTTTTAACTGAACTTTTTTAAGTTGAGCTAAGTTTGAAAGTGCGATTTTATGTCAGTACATATTGAGCGATTAAACTTTTTGAATTGAAGAGTTTGATCATGGCTCAGATTGAACGCTGGCGGCAGGCTTAACACATGCAAGTCGAACGGTAGCACAGAGGAGCTTGCTCCTTGGGTGACGAGTGGCGGACGGGTGAGTAATGCTTGGGAATCTGGCTTATGGAGGGGGATAACTACTGGAAACGGTAGCTAATACCGCGTAATGTCTAAGGACTAAAGGGTGGGACTTTCGGGCCACCTGCCATAAGATGAGCCCAAGTGAGATTAGGTAGTTGGTGGGGTAAAGGCTCACCAAGCCGACGATCTCTAGCTGGTCTGAGAGGATGACCAGCCACACTGGAACTGAGACACGGTCCAGACTCCTACGGGAGGCAGCAGTGGGGAATATTGCACAATGGGGGGAACCCTGATGCAGCCATGCCGCGTGAATGAAGAAGGCCTTCGGGTTGTAAAGTTCTTTCGGTAGCGAGGAAGGTGATTGTTTTAATAGAGCAATCAATTGACGTTAACTACAGAAGAAGCACCGGCTAACTCCGTGCCAGCAGCCGCGGTAATACGGGGGGTGCGAGCGTTAATCGGAATAACTGGGCGTAAAGGGCACGCAGGCGGACTTTTAAGTGGGATGTGAAAGCCCCGGGCTTAACCTGGGAATTGCATTTCAGACTGGGAGTCTAGAGTACTTTAGGGAGGGGTAGAATTCCACGTGTAGCGGTGAAATGCGTAGAGATGTGGAGGAATACCGAAGGCGAAGGCAGCCCCTTGGGAATGTACTGACGCTCATGTGCGAAAGCGTGGGGAGCAAACAGGATTAGATACCCTGGTAGTCCACGCCGTAAACGCTGTCGATTTGGGGATTGGGCTTTGAGCTTGGTGCCCGTAGCTAACGTGATAAATCGACCGCCTGGGGAGTACGGCCGCAAGGTTAAAACTCAAATGAATTGACGGGGGCCCGCACAAGCGGTGGAGCATGTGGTTTAATTCGATGCAACGCGAAGAACCTTACCTACTCTTGACATCCTAAGAAGAACTCAGAGATGAGTTTGTGCCTTCGGGAACTTAGAGACAGGTGCTGCATGGCTGTCGTCAGCTCGTGTTGTGAAATGTTGGGTTAAGTCCCGCAACGAGCGCAACCCTTATCCTTTGTTGCCAGCGATTAGGTCGGGAACTCAAAGGAGACTGCCGGTGATAAACCGGAGGAAGGTGGGGATGACGTCAAGTCATCATGGCCCTTACGAGTAGGGCTACACACGTGCTACAATGGCGTATACAGAGGGCAGCGACCCAGCGATGGTGAGCGAATCTCACAAAGTACGTCTAAGTCCGGATTGGAGTCTGCAACTCGACTCCATGAAGTCGGAATCGCTAGTAATCGCAAATCAGAATGTTGCGGTGAATACGTTCCCGGGCCTTGTACACACCGCCCGTCACACCATGGGAGTGGGTTGTACCAGAAGTAGATAGCTTAACCTTCGGGGGGGCGTTTACCACGGTATGATTCATGACTGGGGTGAAGTCGTAACAAGGTAACCGTAGGGGAACCTGCGGTTGGATCACCTCCTTACCAAAAATCAAGGGCGAAGCTAAGCGAGAGCGAAGTGGAGCAGAAACGACAGCAAGTGTTCACACAGATTGTTTGATAGATGAAATAGAAGACAAACTGAAGGTCATCCGTTGGGTCTGTAGCTCAGGTGGTTAGAGCGCACCCCTGATAAGGGTGAGGTCGGTGGTTCAAGTCCACTCAGACCCACCACTCTAAACGAGAGCGAAAGCAAACTGAAGAGTGAAAACAACGAAAGATGAAATTGGGGATATAGCTCAGCTGGGAGAGCGCCTGCCTTGCACGCAGGAGGTCAGCGGTTCGATCCCGCTTATCTCCACCAATCATCATACCTAAGGTTGCAAGCGGTAGAAAATACCGAGATTTTTGCGATTTTAGGTATGATGATAGGCGAAAGCCTATTGTCTTAATGTTCTTTAAAAATTTAGAAACAAGCTGAAAAACTGAGAGATTTTCGAAAGAAAGTCTGAGTAGTTCAAAAATCTTAGCTGAACAAAAGCAGCTAAGTGTTTAGTTTAAAAACTAACTTTAAGTGTTTTGTTTTTTCTTTCTCTGGATTGAAATAACAGAAAACATTTGAGGTTGTATAGTTAAGTGACTAAGCGCACAAGGTGGATGCCTTGGCAATCAGAGGCGAAGAAGGACGTGCTAATCTGCGAAAAGCTTGGATGAGTTGATAAGAAGCGTTTAATCCAAGATATCCGAATGGGGAAACCCAGTAGATGAAGAATCTACTATCATTATCTGAATACATAGGATAATGAGGCAAACCGGGAGAACTGAAACATCTAAGTACCCCGAGGAAAAGAAATCAACCGAGATTTCGTTAGTAGCGGCGAGCGAACGCGAAAGAGCCAGTTAGTGATAGCAGTAAATACAGGAGAATGAGCTGGGAAGCTCAATCGTAGAGGGTGATAATCCCGTATCCGAAGTATTTATTGTGGTACTAGGCTAACAACAAGTAGGGCGGGACACGTGATATCCTGTTTGAAGATGGGGGGACCATCCTCCAAGGCTAAATACTCCTGATTGACCGATAGTGAACCAGTACTGTGAAGGAAAGGCGAAAAGAACCCCGGCGAGGGGAGTGAAATAGAACCTGAAACCTTGTGCGTACAAGCAGTGGGAGCAGATTAATTCTGTGACTGCGTACCTTTTGTATAATGGGTCAGCGACTTATATTTTGTAGCAAGGTTAACTGAATAAGGGAGCCGAAGGGAAACCGAGTCTTAACTGGGCGTGTAGTTGCAAGGTATAGACCCGAAACCCGGTGATCTAGCCATGGGCAGGTTGAAGATTGGGTAACACTAATTGGAGGACCGAACCGACTAATGTTGAAAAATTAGCGGATGACTTGTGGCTGGGGGTGAAAGGCCAATCAAACCGGGAGATAGCTGGTTCTCCCCGAAATCTATTTAGGTAGAGCCTTGAGCGGACACCTTCGGGGGTAGAGCACTGTTTCGGCTAGGGGTCCATCCCGGATTACCAACCCGATGCAAACTGCGAATACCGAAGAGTGATACTCAGGAGACACACGGTGGGTGCTAACGTCCATCGTGGAGAGGGAAACAACCCAGACCGCCAGCTAAGGTCCCAAAGTACTAGTTAAGTGGGAAACGAAGTGGGAAGGCTTAGACAGCTAGGATGTTGGCTTAGAAGCAGCCATCATTTAAAGAAAGCGTAATAGCTCACTAGTCGAGTCGGCCTGCGCGGAAGATGTAACGGGGCTAAAACTAGTCACCGAAGCTGCGGCATCAGTGGTAACACTGTTGGGTAGGGGAGCGTTCTGTAAGCGGAAGAAGCTGGATTGAGAAGTCCGGTGGACGTATCAGAAGTGCGAATGCTGACATAAGTAACGACAAAACGAGTGAAAAACTCGTTCGCCGGAAGACCAAGGGTTCCTGTCCAACGTTAATCGGGGCAGGGTGAGTCGGCCCCTAAGGCGAGGCTGAAAAGCGTAGTCGATGGGAAACGGGTTAATATTCCCGTACTTGGATAAACTGCGATGTGGGGACGGAGAAGGTTAGGTTATCAGGGTGTTGGATATCCCTGTTTAAGTTGGTAGGTGGAATGTTTAGGCAAATCCGGACATTCTTAACACCGAGAGATGATGACGAGGCACTACGGTGCTGAAGTAACCGATACCACGCTTCCAGGAAAAGCCACTAAGCTTCAGGTTTATCTAAACCGTACTATAAACCGACACAGGTGGTCAGGTAGAGAATACTCAGGCGCTTGAGAGAACTCGGGTGAAGGAACTAGGCAAAATAGCACCGTAACTTCGGGAGAAGGTGCGCCGGCGTAGATTGTAGTCCCTTGCGGATGAAGGTTGAACCGGTCGAAGATACCAGCTGGCTGCAACTGTTTATTAAAAACACAGCACTCTGCAAACACGAAAGTGGACGTATAGGGTGTGATGCCTGCCCGGTGCTGGAAGGTTAATTGATGGTGTTATCGAAAGAGAAGCTCCTGATCGAAGCCCCAGTAAACGGCGGCCGTAACTATAACGGTCCTAAGGTAGCGAAATTCCTTGTCGGGTAAGTTCCGACCTGCACGAATGGCATAATGATGGCCAGGCTGTCTCCACCCGAGACTCAGTGAAATTGAAATCGCCGTGAAGATGCGGTGTACCCGCGGCTAGACGGAAAGACCCCGTGAACCTTTACTATAGCTTGACACTGAACATTGAATTTTGATGTGTAGGATAGGTGGGAGCCTTTGAAGCAGTCACGCCAGTGATTGTGGAGGCGTCCTTGAAATACCACCCTTTAACGTTTGATGTTCTAACGAAGTACTCGGAACGAGTACTCGGACAGTGTCTGGTGGGTAGTTTGACTGGGGCGGTCTCCTCCCAAAGAGTAACGGAGGAGCACGAAGGTTTGCTAATCACGGTCGGACATCGTGAGGTTAGTGCAATGGTAGAAGCAAGCTTAACTGCGAGACAGACAAGTCGAGCAGGTGCGAAAGCAGGTCATAGTGATCCGGTGGTTCTGAATGGAAGGGCCATCGCTCAACGGATAAAAGGTACTCCGGGGATAACAGGCTGATACCGCCCAAGAGTTCATATCGACGGCGGTGTTTGGCACCTCGATGTCGGCTCATCACATCCTGGGGCTGAAGTAGGTCCCAAGGGTATGGCTGTTCGCCATTTAAAGTGGTACGCGAGCTGGGTTTAGAACGTCGTGAGACAGTTCGGTCCCTATCTGCCGTGGGCGTTGGAGAATTGGTTGGGGCTGCTCCTAGTACGAGAGGACCGGAGTGGACGCACCGCTGGTGTTTCGGTTGTGTCGCCAGACGCATTGCCGAGTAGCTATGTGCGGAAGAGATAAGTGCTGAAAGCATCTAAGCACGAAACTTGCCAAGAGATGAGTTCTCCCAGACTATAAGTCTGTAAGGGTTGTTGGAGACTACGACGTAGATAGGTGGGGTGTGTAAGCGTTGCGAGACGTTGAGCTAACCCATACTAATTGCCCGAGAGGCTTAACTATACAACGCTCAAGTGTTTTTATAGAGAAACAAGAAGACACAAGGCGAAGTAAAGTAAAGACTAAACAAAAAAGACGAATGAAGAAAAGACAAACAAAGAGAAGAATACTCAAAGTAGCAGCTTGTTTTTAGATTTTAACTGAATTATCCCGATGACCATAGTGCTGTGGTTCTACCTGACACCATTCCGAACTCAGAAGTAAAACGCAGTAACGTCGATGGTAGTGTGGTGTTTCGCCATGTGAGAGTAGAGCATCATCGGGTTTTACCGAATACATAAGAGAAGATAGATAGAGAGAAGAGCCCCTAAGTAGAGATACTTAGGGGTTTTTGTTATTTCAAACGGTTAATGGCTAAAACTGTGAGTTCTGTTTGGTGAATATGTAAAAAAATGATCAGTTTTTATAATGATTGGCTATAATAGTAAAATTTAAATATTTATATTTTATAAATCTAACTATGAAAAATAAATCACCTATTATTGCTCTAGTGGCAGGGGAAGTATCTGGCGATATTCTCGGAGCAGGGTTAGTTAAAGCATTAAAAGTGCATTATCCAAATGCTCGTTTTATTGGGGTAGCCGGTCCACGAATGATATCAGAGGGTTGCGAGACTTTATTTGATATGGAAGAACTCTCGGTTATGGGTTTAGCTGAGGTGGTTAAACATCTTCCAAGATTACTGAAACGTCGTAAGCAAGTGATTGATGAAATGCTTCAATTAAAGCCCGATATTTTTATTGGTATTGATGCACCGGATTTCAACTTAACTGTTGAAGAAAAACTCAAAGCGAGTGGTATTAAAACTATTCATTATGTGAGCCCATCGGTGTGGGCGTGGCGTCAAAAGCGGGTGTTTAAAATTGGTAGAGCGACTAATTTGGTATTAGCATTTCTGCCGTTTGAGAAGGCATTCTACGATAGGTTTAATGTGCCTTGCCGTTTTATTGGTCATACAATGGCTGATGCAATTCCTTTAGAACAGGATCGTTCGCAAGCCTGTTTATCTCTTAATATTGATGAAAGCAAACGCTATATGGCAATTTTGGTGGGAAGTAGAGGTAGCGAAATTCAATTTTTAGCTGAGCCATTTTTAAAAACAGCTCAACTTCTAAAGGCTCGCTTTCCTGATTTGCAATTCTTAGTCCCAATGGTTAATGAAAAGCGATTTGTGCAATTTAATGAGATTAAAGCACAAGTTGCTCCAGAACTAGAGCTTACTATTATTCAAGGCAAGGCTCGTGAAGCGATGATTGCAGCGGAATGTACGCTCTTAGCGTCCGGCACGGCTGCATTAGAAGCAATGCTGTGCAAATCGCCAATGGTTGTTGGCTATAAAATGAAACCGCTTACTTATTGGTTGGCAAAAAGGTTGGTTAAGACAGACTATATTTCTCTGCCTAATTTACTTGCTCAAGAGCTTCTTGTGCCAGAGTTAATCCAAGAGGAGTGTAATCCGGAGAATTTGGCAAAACATTTAACGGTTTTCCTTGCAGATGATATAGAAAGCCAAACTAAGAAGTCAGCTTTAAAGCAGCGATTTGTTGAGTTGCACAAGTCAATTCAATGTAATGCAGATGAGCAAGCGGCTCAAGCGGTTGTTGATTTATTAAATAGTTCTACAAGCGGTCATATTTATTGATTTTTTTGCAAAAAGGGAAGAGGTATGTGGAAAGAAGTTTTACTTAATTATGGGATTTTCTTATTAGAATTATTAACGGTTTTCGGCATTATTGCAGTGGTAGTAATGTTGATTTTGGAGTCCAAAAAACAAACTGAGAATGGTACAGTATCTATTACAAATTTAACGAAAAAATATAAGGAACAGCAAAAATCACTTGCAGGATTTTTCTTGAGTGAAGCAGAGCTAAAGCATCAAGAAAAGCAAGAGAAAAAAGCGGAGAAAGAGAAGGCAAAAGCTGAGAAGAGACGTTTAAAAGAAGGTGGAGAAAGCGAAGAAGCCCCATCTCGCTTGTTTGTACTGAATTTTAATGGCGATATGATGGCACACGAGGTTAATTCTCTACGCCGAGAAATTGATGCAGTGATTAGCCTTGCTAATCCAGAAAAAGATGAAGTATTGCTCAGATTAGAAAGCCCAGGTGGTGTGGTTCACGGTTATGGGTTAGCAGCTTCACAGTTGCAACGCTTGCGTTATCGCAATATTCCTTTAATTGCAGCGGTGGATAAAGTTGCTGCAAGCGGTGGTTATATGATGGCTTGTGTGGCAAATAAAATTGTGTCTGCTCCGTTTGCGGTGATTGGCTCGGTAGGTGTTGTAGCTCAAGTGCCAAATATTCATCGTTTCCTGAAAAAACACGATATTGATGTGGATGTGATGACTGCAGGCGAATATAAACGTACAGTAACTTTAGTCGGCGAAAATACAGAGAAAGGTAAGCAAAAATTCCAACAAGAATTGGAAGAAACTCATTTATTGTTCAAACAATTTGTCGCTCAACACCGCCCACAATTAGATATTGAAAAAGTAGCAACAGGTGAACATTGGTTCGGACAGCAAGCGATTGAGTTAAATTTAGTAGATGAAATTGCAACCAGTGATGATCTTATTTTAAATGCAATCTTTGAGAAAGAGGTGATTGAATTGAAATATAAAGAGAAGAAGAAATTGAGCCAGAAAATCGGCTCACAGTTAGAACAATCTGCGGAAAATGTGTTAACTAAGATCTTAAATAAAGGTCGTTCAACGATAATGTAGTGTCAAACAAAAGAGCTGAACTTTATTGAGTTCAGCCTTTTCATTTTATACGTTATTATGCTGTTTTTCTTGTTTAGTATGGTAAAAATAGAGGTAAATTAGCCCGATAGGTGCGATAAGAATCGCAAAGCTATAGCAAAAGAGCATCGTAAATAACTTTACAATCAAAACTAAAATTGCATTCGCAAAGAATATATTATTGCCTAAAATATAGTCAATGATACTTTCATACACAAAACGTGCGTAAGGGTAAAGAAATTGGCTAATAATAAGGATTGCTAGTAATGGTATATTCCAGTCGCCTGTTTTAGGGTGCTTTACGCCAGCAAAGATAAATAAGGCAAGAATTAGTAGCCCAAATAAGAAATGTCTTAGATAGTAATTAAGTGATAACCCACCAAATGTTTTTTGAATGATATTTGCCATTGTTTCTCCTTACTATAAGTTTTATAAGCGGTTTAAATTTGCAAAATTTTTACAAAATTAAACCGCTTTTTATTACTCATTTACCACAAAACAGGCAATGCGAGTGCCATCTGCATAGGTCTTGAGATCGGGCTGGCTAACACGGCATAGATCAGTTGCAAAACGACAACGAGCATTAAAAGCACAGCCTCTCGGTGGCTTAAGCGGGCTTGGTAATTCACCTGTTAGCTTAATGCGTTCACGACGTTGATTTGGATCTAAACGTGGTGTTGCTGAGAGCAAGGCTTGTGTATAAGGGTGGCGAGGGTTGCTAAAAATCGTTTTAGTGTCGCCTTGTTCAACACAACGCCCTAAATACATAACCATCACTTCATCTGCAATGTGTTCAACAACAGATAAATCGTGTGAAATAAAGACATAAGACAGACCCATTTCTTCTTGTAGATCCATCATCAAGTTAAGCACTTGGGCTCGAACCGAAACGTCTAAGGCGGAAACGGGCTCATCAGCCACTACAATGTCAGGTTGTAGCATCAAACCACGAGCAATGGCGATTCGCTGGCGTTGTCCACCGGAGAACATATGTGGATAGCGGTCATAAAATTCAGGTTTTAACCCGACTTTTGCCATCATTTCTAATACTTTTTCTTTACGCTGTTTTGCAGATAAATCGGTATTAATCAGCAATGGTTCTTCCAAAATCGCCCCTACTTTTTTGCGAGGATTGAGCGAGCTATATGGATTTTGGAACACAATCTGAATTTTTTTACGGCGTAACTGGGTGGTTTCTTTATCATTTACTAAGAAATTCTGCCCGTTGTAGAATAATTCTCCCTCAGTTGGGCTTTCAATCATTGTGAGCATTCGCCCTAAAGTTGATTTTCCACAGCCCGATTCGCCTACAATCGCCAATGTTTTGCCACGTTCAAGCGTGAATGACACACCATCAACCGCTTTAACCAGCTTTGGTGGCGAGAACATTCCCTTTTTAACCGGGTAATATTTTTTTAAATTAATCGCATCGAGAAGCGGTGCGTTTTTATTATTTTTTTGTAAATCGCTCATTTTAACCTCTCAGATGTTGTTCAAATGCAAGTGGTGTGCCCGCAAGTGTTAAAGGGGTATGGCATTTTACTTGTCTGCCATTGATAGTCTGCATTAGAGGTTCTTCTACACGACATTTATCCGTTGCATAAGGGCAGCGAGGATTGAGCAAACAGCCCTGTGGTCGGTCGTATTTACCTGGTACAACGCCTGGTAGAGATTGCAAACGAGATTTCCCTTCGGCAAATTCAGGCAAGGCTTTCAGCAATGCTTGGGTGTAAGGGTGAAGTGGCGAGCTGAAAATTTCTGCTGCTTTTCCTTCTTCAACCACTTGTCCTGCATACATTACGATAATACGGTGAGCCGCTTCTGCTACAAGAGCAAGATCGTGAGTAATCAGAATTAACGCCATATTTTCTTTGCGTTGTAACTCTAAAAGTAAGTCAATGATCTGTGCTTGAATGGTTACATCTAATGCGGTGGTTGGCTCATCGGCAATCAATAATTTAGGGTTACAGGCAATCGCCATTGCAATCATTACTCGCTGGCTCATACCGCCTGAAAGTTGGTGCGGATAAACCTCTAAACGAGACTCAGGATCCGGAATACCCACCATTGTAAGTAGCTCAACAGCTCGCTCACGGCGACTTGCTTTTGAACCTCCTTGATGGACTTTTAACGCTTCCATAATCTGATAACCAACAGTGTAGCTTGGGTTGAGGCTAGTCATTGCATCTTGGAAAATCATAGACACATCAGCACCTACAATTTGCTGTTTTTGCTTTGGTTTTAATGCCAACAAATCATTGCCGTTAAAATGTAAATTTTCCGCCATTACACGACCGGGAAAGTCGATTAAGCCCATAATTGCTAATGAACTCACCGATTTCCCTGAACCTGACTCGCCAACAATGCCTAATACTTCGCCTTCGTTGATTTCGTAGCTTACGCGATCCACCGCTTTAAATGGCGTTTTTTCATCGCCAAAATGGACGGAAAGCTGATTAACAGTTAATAATGCCATCTTGTCCCTCCTATTGTTTTAGTTTTGGATCGAGTGCGTCACGCAAACCATCGCCCATTAAGTTGAAGGCTAACACTAACGATAAAATAGCTAGACCCGGAATGGTAACTAACCAGTTTGCGGATTGCATAAAGCCACGTGATTCTGCCAACATCGTACCCAGTTCAGGTGTTGGGGGCTGAGCCCCAATGCCTAAAAAGCCGAGTGCGGCAAGTTCTAAAATCGCATTTGAAATCCCCATTGTCATTTGAACGATCAGTGGAGCTAAACAGTTTGGTAAGATAACTACAAACATTAAGCGGAACACACTTGCACCGGCTACACGGGAAGCGGTTACATAATCACGGTTTTTCTCACTTAATACTTGAGCACGAGTTAAACGTACATAACTTGGAATGGACACTGCCGCAATCGCAATTGCCGCATTGGTGAGCGATGGACCAAGAATGGTCACTACCCCGATAGTTAATAGCAGGCTTGGAATAGCCAACATAATATCCACAAATCGCATAATGATAATATCAAGCATACCGCCGTAGTAGCCGGCAACTAAGCCTAAAATTACCCCGAATACACAAGAAAGTAACACAATGATTAAGCCGATAAAGACAGATAATCTTGCACCATAAATAATACGAGACAGAATATCACGCCCGATATCATCAGTACCCAGTAAATGAGCGGAATTTCCCCCTTCCAACCAGGCGGGAGGCAGTAATAATGCACTGCGATTTTGCTCAATTGGATCAAATGGGGCAACCCAAGGTGCGAAAACGCAGGCTACAAAGACTATTGCAATAAAGGCAAGTCCGATTAATGCACCTCGATTTTGACAAAAATAGTACCAAAATTCCTGTAATGGCGTTTTTGGTTTAGGTGCAGATAATGTTATTGAAGACATTCATCACTCCAAAAATAAAAAGATCCCAAATCCTAGAGAACAAGCGGTTGGTTTTTAGATACTTTTTGCAAATTTATAAGCAAAATTAACCGCTTGAAACCTTGTTATGAATGGCGGATTCTTGGGTTTACAATACCGTATATTAAATCTACGGTTAAATTAACTAAAATAATAATAGTGGCTATGATTAATACAGAGCCTTGTAACACAGGGTAATCACGGCTATTGATAGCATCAATAATCCATTTGCCGATGCCCGGCCACGAGAAAATATTTTCGGTTAAAACTGCCCCTGACAAAAGTTGTCCTACAATCAAACCGACAACGGTTACCACAGGAATTAACGCATTTCTCAGGGCGTGCACAACCACAATGCGTGTTGTGTTCAAACCTTTAGCTTTTGCAGTGCGGATATAATCCTCGCCCAGTACCTCAAGCATTGAAGAACGTGTCATTCGGGTAATTACCGCAAGTGGAATTGTACCCAGTACAATAGCAGGTAGAATTAATGATTTTATCGCTGCTAAAAATGCCCCCGGTTCGTCTGAACGCCAAGTATCAATCAGCATAAAACCTGTTTCGGCTTCAATCCAATATTCAGACGGTAAACGTCCCGAAGCGGGTAAGCCTAGCGGGGTAGAAAAATAAAGGATTAGCACCAAGCCCCACCAGAAAATCGGCATTGAGTAGCCGGTCAGTGAAAGAGTGGTAACGGTGTGAGAAATCCAAGACTCTTTTTTAACCGCCGCAATCACGCCTAAGAAGATCCCTAAAATGAGCGACCATAACAATGCAAAAAACGCCAGCTCAACCGTTGCAGGGAAAAGGGTAAAAAATTCTTTCAGTACAGGTTCGTTATTACGAAATGACCTGCCGAGATCGCCTTGTAGTACACCTTGAATATAACTGATGTACTGCTCAAACAATGGGCGGTTCAATCCGAGTTGTTCCATCATTTGTTGATGAACCTCTGGCGACAATCCACGCTCTCCCATTCGGATCTCTATCGGATCACCGGGGATAAAATGCACAAGGGCAAAAGTAATTAAAGTAATTGCGATAAAGGTGGGAATCACCATTAATACGCGTTTAAGGATAAATTGGAACATAATGAAAATGTTGCGTACAATTGATTGCACGACTATATTTAATGTGTAGGGGCGGGTCCTGTGCCCGCCCATAATATCAGTAAGTTATCGGGCGGGCACAGGACCCGCCCCTACGATAGCGAAAACAAGCGGTCAAATTTGTCAAAAAATCTGCAAAATTGACCGCTTGTTAAACGGATTATTTCGCTAAATCCACATTGTAGAAGTTATGTAAGCCAAACGGGCTCATTACATAGCCTTTTACTTCTTTACGAACTGGGAAGTAGACGGTTGAGTGAGCAATGGTAATCCAAGGAGCTTGCTCTTTGAAGATTACTTGAGCTTGTTTGTAAAGCTCGGTACGTTTTGCTTTATCGCTTTCTTGAGCAGCACCAACCACCACTTCTTCAAACGGTTTGTGGCAGAATTTCGCATAGTTTGAACCTGCTTCCACTGCTGAACAGCTTAATAGCGTGTTCAAGAAGTTATCAGGGTCACCGTTATCACCGGTCCAACCGATCATTGAAGTTGCTGCTTCACCTTGACGTAAACGTTTGAGGTATTCACCCCATTCGTAGCTTACGATTTTCGCATTCACGCCGACTTTTTTCCAGTCTTCTTGGATAAGTTCAGCCATACGGCGAGCATTTGGGTTGTACGGACGAGCCACCGGCATTGCCCAAAGTTCGGTTGTAAAGCCGTTCTCAAAACCAGCTTCTTTTAATAATGCTTTTGCTTTTTCAGGGTTGTAGTCATAGTCTTGAACTGCGTCATTATAGCTCCACATTGTTGGTGGAATTGGGTTTTTCGCAACTTGACCTGCACCTTGATACACTGCATCAACAATCGCTTGTTTGTTTACTGCGTGGTTTAATGCTTGACGAACTTTTTGGTTATCTAACGGTTTGATTGATGAGTTCAATGCAAGGTAACCTACGTTCATACCTGATTGGCTCATTAACTCAATATTCGTATCTTTTTTCAATGCTTCAATATCCGCCGGGTTAGGATATGGCATTGCGTGGCATTCGCCTTTTTGTAATTTAGCTAAACGTACAGAAGCATCCGGTGTAATTGCAAATACTAGGCGATCAATTTTTGCTTTACCTTGCCAGTAGTTTTCAAAGGCTTTGTAACGAACTGTTGCATCTTTTTGGTAATCAACAAATTGGAACGGACCGCTACCGATCGGGTTCGTATCAATACGCTCCGGTTTGCCCGCTTTTAATGATTGTTCTGCATATTCAGCGGAGTAGACAGCGTTGAAGTCCATTGCTAAGTTTGCTAAGAACGGGGCATTTGGCACTTTTAAGCTGATTTTAACGGTGTAATCGTCCACTTTTTCCACTTTATCAATGATATTTTGCATATCCATACCGATAAAGTATTCATAGTTACCACCAGATACTTTGTGGAACGGGTGGTTAGGATCAAGCTGACGGTTGATTGAGAATAGCACGTCGTCAGCGTTTAACTCACGGCTTGGTTTGAATTCTTTGTTGTCGTGGAATTTCACGCCTTTACGCAGGTGGAAAGTGTAGGTTTTACCATCTTCAGAAATATCCCACTTTTCTGCTAATGATGGAATTACATTGGTTGTACCTTCTGCAAAGTCCACTAACTTGTTATAGATAGGGCGAGCGTTGGCATCAAGGCTTGCACCGTCTGTTACAAGAACAGGGCTCATTGCTGAAGGTGATGCCTCCAAGCAATAGACGAAGGTTTTTGGTGCTGCCATTGCTGTTGCAGAACCTGCTACTGCCATAGCGATTAATGAAAGTTTAGCTAGGTGTTTCATTTTCACTCCTTGAGTTTTATTTATAGGTTGAATTACTTTTTTTGTGTGAAGTTTTGAATATACAATTTTTTTAGAGAACTGCAATCTTTTTTTAACAAATAGAGGTAGGACTTTATCAAAATTTACAAATGAAATTCGATTGAACAATTTCCACTTCTCAAAACGGTAGTTTTCCGATATTCTTACAAGGTTTTGATGGCTGGCGTTAAGGAATATTTTTGCAGTTACCTCTACCGATTTATCAAATTGATGAAGACACTTTCGATAATTTTTACGCAGAAAATAGTGAAGTGTTGCTTGAATCTCTCAAACGGAATTTTGCCGATGTACAACAGCCGTTTTTCTATATTTGGGGCGAAAAAAGCTGTGGTAAAAGTCATCTGTTAAAAGCCGTGAGCAATCACTTCCTTTTAAACCAGCAAACTTCAAGTTACATTCCTTTAACAAAAGCTCATTATTTCTCTCCATTAGTTTTAGATAATGCCGAGCTGCTGAATGTGATTTGTTTAGATGACATTCAAGCGATTGCTGGCGATGAGGAATGGGAATTAGCCATTTTCAACTTATTCAATCAAATTCGAGAGCAACAAGGGTTATTTAGTGATGGTATAAAAACCTTGTTATTAATCAGTGCGAATTGTCCGCCTCATCAATTAAATATTAAATTGCCGGACTTGCGTTCCCGTTTAACGTGGGGGGAAGTTTATCAATTAAGTGATCTCACCGACGAGCAAAAATGCCATATTTTGCAAGCCAATGCACATCAAAAAGGAATTGAGCTATCCGATGAAGTTGCTCATTTTCTGCTGAAAAAAATAGGGTCTGATTTGGAAGAATTGTCCAAAATATTAGATAAATTAGATCACGCATCTCTCCAAGCTCAACGAAAATTAACCATTCCTTTTGTAAAGGAAGCCCTTTCTCTGTAACAAGCGGTTTGATTCTTATCAAAATTTGCAAAACTTTTTGAAAATTTAACCGCTTGCTACCTCTAAATAAGTAACTTATTTGCTACGTTAAAAGAATAGCTTATGTTACACTTCAGTTAATATTTTTCTACCCATTGAGTTATGATGAAGCAAACAACCCAATATCAGCTTAAATTACAGAATATCGCTTGTGAGCGAGGCGAAACCCGTTTATTTGAAGGGTGTAATCTTACTGTAAACAGTGGTGATTGGGTGCAAATTGAAGGGCATAACGGGATTGGAAAAACCAGCCTTTTACGCATTTTAGCAGGTCTTTCGTTACCTGCTGAAGGCGAAGTGTTATGGAATGATATTCCTATTCAAAAGCAACGTGATGAATATTATTCGGAACTCTTTTATTTAGGGCATTATTCGGGCGTGAAACCGGAACTGACTGCGTGGGAAAATTTGCGTTTTTTCCAAAAAGTACAACAACTGCCACAAAATGACGAGGCACTGTGGGAGGCATTGAACAAAGTTTCCCTTATCGGACGAGAAGATTTACCTTGCTCTCAATTGTCAGCAGGACAGCAACGCCGAGTTGCGTTGGCTAAATTGTGGCTAACGAACGCTAAACTCTGGATTTTAGATGAACCTTTTACCGCCATTGATAAAAAAGGGGTAGCAGATTTAATTGCTCACATTGAGCAGCATTGTGCCAAAGGCGGATTAGTCATTTTTACCAGCCATCAAACGGCTGAGAGCGATAAAGTTGCTATTATTTCTTTAGATCAATTTAAAGTATGATTTTATTCACTATTATTCAGCGAGAATTAACCATTGCCTTTCGCAAACCATCGGAAATTTTAAATCCGCTTTGGTTCTTTTTGATGGTAATTACCGTATTCCCGATCTTAATGGGACCAAACCCTGAATTATTGGGCAAAATTGCCGGTGGCATTGCGTGGGTAGCGGCGTTACTTTCCGCACTGCTTTCCTTCGAACGTTTATTCCGAGATGATTATTTAGATGGCTCACTTGAACAACTAATGCTCTTGCCGGTAGGCTTACCGCAAGTTGCATTGGCGAAAGTGGTTGCTCACTGGGCATTAACCGGATTGCCATTGATTTTACTTTCCCCGATTGCGGCAATTTTGCTTTCCCTTGAAACCAACGTTTGGTGGGCATTGGTGCTGACATTATTACTTGGCACACCTATTTTAAGTTGTTTAGGGGCTATAGGCGTTGCCTTAACAGTCGGCTTACGTAAGGGTGGGACTTTATTGAGCTTGTTGATTTTACCGCTATTTCTGCCAGTATTAATTTTTGCCGCTGCTGTGCTAGAGGCTGCAACTTTGAATATGGGATATAACGGACAACTTGCCATTCTTGGGGCAATTTTAGCAATTACCTTAACTTTTTCGCCATTTGCGATTGCAGGGGCGTTAAGGATTAGTTTGAACTAGATTTTACAAATCTCCCCCTAACCCCCTCTTTGACTAAAGAGGGGGAATGTATCGAAGAAAGATGAATGTTTGGTACGCCTAGATTGAGTCCCCCTCTTTAGAAAAGAGGGGCTAGGGGAGATTTGAAAGCAGTAATTTTACAAAAATAAGTAAATAAACATTTCATTTATTACGGAGTTTTTCTATGTGGAAATGGCTACACCCTTATGCAAAATCTGAAACACAATATCATTTGCTGGGGAAAATCCAACCATTTTTAGGTTGGTTAAGTTTGATTATGCTAACAGTAGCTTTTGTGTGGGGGCTTGGGTTTGCACCAAAAGATTACCAACAAGGCGATAGTTACCGTATCATCTTTATTCACGTTCCGGGAGCAATTTGGTCTATGGGCGTATATGGCTCAATGGCGGTGGCAGGTTTAGTTGCCCTAGTTTGGCAGATTCGCCAAGCAAATTTAGCAATGATTTCAATGGCGCCTATCGGTTTAGTATTTGCTTTTCTTTCCCTTGCAACCGGGGCGATTTGGGGTAAACCAATGTGGGGAACTTGGTGGGTATGGGATGCTCGCTTAACCTCTGCTTTAGTGCTTTTCTTCCTTTATATTGGCGTGATGGCTCTTTATTCCGCATTCCAAGATAAGCAAACAGGAGCAAAAGCTGCTGCGGTACTCTCTGTGGTTGGGGTAATTAATCTGCCGATTATTCACTTCTCGGTAGAGTGGTGGAACACGTTACATCAAGGTGCAACCATTACTAAGTTCGACAAACCATCAATGGCGGTGGAGATGTTGATTCCACTACTTTTAGCGATTTTCGGTTCAATGATTTTTATGATTTGGTTCAGCATTTGGCGTTATCGCATTGCTTTACTGAAAGACGAACAAAAACGCCCGTGGGTGAAAGCCTTGGCAAAAGTGGAATAAGGAGAGAAAAATGACGTTTCAATTTCAATCAATTAGCGATTTCTTCGCAATGGGTGGTTATGGCTTCTATGTTTGGCTCTCTTATACAGTTACCTTTATTGCAATGGGTGGGCTGATTTGGTTAAGCCGTCGTAAACATAAAGCAATTCTAGCTCAAGCTAAAAAAGAACTGGCAAGAGAAGAAAAACTCAAGCAGCCACTTTAACAGACAGTACAAGCGGTTAAAAAACGTTAAAATTTTGCAAATATTTCATTAATACTTCTTTATAGGTATTTAGTTTGAGAAATCGCAAAACTTCCTTGAAATTTAGGGAATGTTTTGCGATTTTTTGTTATTCTTACAGTTGGTTATATTTTTAATTTTTTGATGCAATAGCATTTATTTTAGGCATTTATTTTTATAAGGGTGATTACGATGAATCCAAGACGAAAATCAAGATTGAAAGTAGTACTTTCAGTATTGCTTGGTCTTTCTGTAGCAGCAGGATTGACACTTTATGCGTTAAGCCAAAATATCGATCTTTTCTACACACCATCTGAAATTGTCAATGGTAAAAATGATGATCCTAAACAAAAACCGGAAGTCGGGCAGCGTATTCGTGTTGGCGGAATGGTTGTTGAAGATACGGTTAAACGTGATGATAAAACCTTAAAAGTTGTGTTTGATTTAAATGATGTTGGACCTTCCATTACTGTGGAATACGAAGGTATTCTGCCGGACTTATTCCGTGAAGGACAGGGTATTGTGGCACAAGGTGTGCTCATTGAGCCAACACGTTTAAAAGCAACTGAAGTATTGGCAAAACACGATGAAAACTATATGCCACCAGAATTGGGGGATAAATTAAAAGATCAACATAAAAAATCGGGAGTTTCAGAGCAGGATTTAAAAGGCGAATCTGAAACTGATCGCAAAATGAAAGCGGAAGAAGAAGCCCAAAAAGCCAATACTCAAGGGGAAACCAAATGATTGCAGAATTAGGCAATTATGCCTTGGCGTTGTCGCTGGCAATTTCAGTATTACTGGCAATTTTACCGATTTGGGGGGCAGAAAAACATAACAGCACATTAATTGCCCTAGCTAGACCGATGACTTGGGCGATGTTTTTAGCCTTAACGGTTTCTTTTGGTTCACTGTTTTACTTATTTGCGATAAATGATTTTACCGTGCAATATGTGGTGAATAATTCTAACAGTAAATTACCGCTACAGTATCGCTTATCTGCGGTTTGGGGGGCGCACGAAGGCTCATTATTGCTCTGGGTATGGTTACTTTCACTCTGGTCGATAGGCGTTGCGACGTTTACCCGTAAAATGCCGGAAGAAGCGGTTGCCAGAGTATTGGGTTTAATGGGGCTGATTAGTATCGGTTTTCTGGTATTTGTTATTTTTACCTCAAATCCATTTGATAGAACTTTTCCGAATTTCCCGGTTGATGGCAGAGAATTAAACCCAATGTTGCAAGATGTGGGCTTGATTTTCCACCCACCGTTGCTTTATATGGGGTATGTGGGTTTCTCGGTCGCTTTTGCGTTTGCGATTGCCTCATTAATGACAGGTCGCTTAGATACCGCTTGGGCAAGATGGTCTCGTCCTTGGACAATGGCAGCTTGGGTGTTTTTAACACTTGGTATCGTGCTAGGCTCTTGGTGGGCGTATTACGAACTTGGTTGGGGCGGCTGGTGGTTTTGGGACCCTGTTGAAAATGCCTCTTTGATGCCTTGGATTGCCGGTACAGCCTTAATTCACTCATTAGCGGTAACTGAAAAACGTGGCACATTCAAAGCGTGGACGGTGTTATTAGCTATTTTAGCCTTCTCACTCTGTTTGGTTGGGACATTCTTAGTTCGTTCAGGTATTTTAGTTTCAGTTCACGCTTTCGCATCAGACCCAACGAGAGGGCTATATATCTTGGCTTATCTAGTTGTGGTAGTAGGTGGTTCATTATTGTTATATGCGTTTAAAGGCTCTCAAATTAAAAGTCTTGATAACTACGAACGCTATTCGCGTGAAACAATGTTATTAATCAATAATATTTTATTGATGGCATTTTTATCGGTAGTATTCTTGGGGACTTTATTACCGCTTGTTCATAAGCAAATCGGTTTAGGTACAATCTCAATCGGTGCACCGTTCTTTGACCAAATGTTTATGATTTTAATGGTGCCATTTGCTTTTGTGTTAGGTATTGGTCCACTTGTGAAATGGCGTCGAGATCAAGTTTCAGCTATTCGTAAACCAGTAATTATTACCTTGATTTTAATGGCTGTGCTTGGCTTTGCTCTTCCTTATCTATTCCGCAATACGATTACTATTAGCGTAGTGCTTGGCACAATGATGTCAGTCTTTATCGTATTATTGAGCTTATATGAATTGCACCAACGTGCAACGCACCGTCACTCATTCTTAAGTGGTATTTTCAAACTTTCCCGTTCACATTGGGGAATGGTTTTAGCTCACCTCGGTGTGGCGATGACGGTATTTGGTATTGCTTTTAGCCAAAACTTCAGTGTCGAACGAGATGTGCGAATGAATGTGGGGGATAAAGCGGAAATTTTAGATTACCAATTTGAGTTCAAAGGGATCAAAATTAGTGATGGAGCGAACTATCAAGGCGGTACGGCTGAACTTGAAATCACCCGACACGGCAAATATGAAGCCATGCTCAATGCAGAAAAACGTTTCTACAACGTCAGTAAAATGGGGATGACCGAGGCAGCAATCGACTGGGGCTTCACCCGTGATCTTTACGCTGCATTAGGAGAAAAACTTGAAGATAATTCTTGGGCGGTTCGCTTATATTATAAACCGTTCATCCGCTGGATTTGGATTGGTGGACTCTTTATGGCGTTAGGCGGTTTACTCTGTATGATGGACAAACGCTATCGTTTACGCCTACAAAATAAAGAAGCAGTAACTGCATAAATTGAAAGGACTAAGCTTATCCGCTTAGTCCTTTTGTTTTAGGATTTATTGATGACATTTTTCATAAAGCGGCAACAGCTCTCGAATTGTCTGATAAATAAATTCTACTATATCGGTTTTATCTAAATCGTCCTTCTCCAAATTCCGCCCGATGCACCAAAAATCGTCTGCATCTTTTAATACAAATTCGTTTTCTGAAAAGGCATTTACTTGACGAAAGTCAGCGTATTCACTCTCACTTCCGTTCCAAATCTCAAAATCGGCAAAGCGTTTCCGATCTAAATTATCCCACCATTGATTGTATTGATGCACGTTAATCTGCGATCTATCTGCCCGATAGCAATGCCAATCAAGGCTTACCTGCAAACGACGGCGATTTAAAATCACTGAAATAATTGCGGCTGAATTTTTATTAAATTCATATTTATAGTAGGCAAAAAAATGTGCCCGCACTTGCCAGCCATTGCACCAACGCTCAATATGAGGCTCGCTAAACGGTTGCCCTAATTGGCGATGGAGCTCAAGATGCAAGTTTTTCCAAATTTCCCAATGGGTTTTATAATCAGCCTTGATACGAGGAATTTCCTCAGGACAATATTTTTTCAGCTGAGCAAATTGGAAGAACGGAATATTAAAGATCTCACAAGATTTTGAACTAAGCATCGGTTTTCCTTAAATAAACAAGCGGTTGTTTTCCCCCGAAATTTTGCAAATTTCCAGTTAAAAACAACCGCTTGTATTTTATCGGCGTTCGTAAATAAACTCTACGCCTTCGTCATCTTCTTCGGTCCAATCATCGTCCCAGTCGTCCCACTCTTCTTCAACTGGGTTTTGCATTGCTTCGTTGTGATAATCTTCCCATTTGAATTTCACTTCTTCCGCTTCTTTGTTTTCCTCTTCCACTTCACGAGGGTTGGCTTCGATGAAATCCATAATATCACGGGTAAGGTTTTGCACGTTCTGACCGGTGGCGGCGGAGATTAAGTAGTAATCACCCTCCCAACCGATTTGCTCGGCAATCTCTTTGGCTCGTTCAGCGGCTTCTTCTTCGCCGATGGTGTCGATTTTGTTGAACACCAACCAAGTCGGTTTTTCGGACAGTTTTTCGCTGTATTGGTATAGCTCAGATTCAATGACCGAAATATTGTGAGCCGGGTCGCTTTCATCAATCGGCATAATATCCACTAAGTGAATCAAAATGCGGCAACGTTCCAAGTGTTTTAGGAAACGGATCCCTAAACCAGCCCCTTCTGCTGCACCTTCGATCAAACCCGGAATATCGGCAACTACAAAGCTGCGATCTGCCCCAACACGAGCTACACCTAAACTTGGAACAAGCGTAGTAAACGGATAATCAGCCACTTTCGGTTTAGCAGCAGAAACGCTACGGATAAAGGTCGATTTACCGGCATTTGGTAAGCCTAACATCCCCACATCGGCAAGTAGCATTAACTCTAACAATAAATCACGTTTTTCGCCCGGTGTGCCGTTGGTTTTTTGGCGTGGAGCACGGTTTACCGAAGATTTAAAGCGGGTGTTGCCTAAGCCGTGATAACCGCCTTTTGCCACCAACATTTTCATTCCGTGGCGGGTTAGATCGCCAATTACTTCTTGGGTGTCGTTGTCGATAGCACGAGTTCCGACTGGCACACGTAACGTAATATCGTTGCCACGATGACCTGTACAACCGGCACTGCGACCATTTTCACCACGACCGGCGGCATAACGTTTTTCAAAGCGGTAGTCGATAAGGGTATTGAGGTTTTCGTCTGCGATTAAGTAAACATCGCCACCATCGCCACCATCACCACCGTCAGGTCCGCCTTTTGGGATATATTTTTCACGGCGGAAGCTGACACAACCGTTTCCGCCATCGCCTGCTTCAACACGAATCAGGGCTTCATCAATAAATTTCATTTAACATTGTTCCTTATAATATCTGCCCTCTTTAGATAAAGAGGGGAACTATTCTTACATCTTCTCAACCGTTTTAATGCCGAGTAAATCTAAACCTTGTTTTAACGTTTTTGCGGTTAAGGCGGCTAGGGCTAAGCGGCTGTTTTTCACGTTTTCTTCTGCATTAAGAATCGGGCAAGCCTCGTAGAAACTTGAGAAACTGCCGGCTAATTCGTATAAGTATTGGCAGAGAATATGCGGCATACCGTCTTTTGCTACGCCATTTAAAGCTTCTTCAAATTGCAATAATTTCACTGCTAAGGCACGTTCTTTATCTTCACCAAGCTGAATTTCCGCATTTAAGCTGTCAGCATTAATGCCTGCACGAGCGAAAATCGAGCGAATACGGGTGTAGGCATACTGCATATAAGGAGCGGTGTTGCCTTCAAACGTTAGCATATTATCCCAATCGAACACATAATCGGTGGTACGATTTTTCGACAGATCCGAATATTTTACCGAGCCGATTGCTACCGCTTCCACCACTGCTGCTTTTTCTTCTGCGGTTAAGTCGGTAGAACGCTCTGAAATCAACTTATCGGCACGCTCTACTGCTTCGTCTAATAGATCTTTCAGCTTCACTGTGCCACCGCTACGGGTCTTAAACGGTTTGCCGTCTTTGCCTAGCATCATTCCGAAGAATGGGTGCTCAAGGCTGAATGAATCCGGTACATAGCCTGCTTTGCGGGTAATCAACCACGCTTGTTGCATATGTTGTGCTTGGCGGCTGTCTGAGAACACTAATGCACGGTCAGCTTTTAAGGTTTCATAACGGTATTTTGCGGCGGCGATATCAGTGGTGGTATATAAGAAACCGCCATCTTTTTTCTGTACGATCACGCCCATCGCGTCGCCGTCTTTGTTTTTAAATTCGTCTAGGAATACCACCAATGCACCATCATCTTCCACCGCTAAGCCTTTGGTTTTGAGGTCTGCCACAATTTCAGGCAACATTGGGTTGTAAAGGCTTTCGCCCATCACATCTTTTTCGGTTAAGGTCACATTTAAACGATCGTAGTTTTCTTGGTTGTGGTGCATTGTAATGTCCACGAGTTTTTTCCACATCGTTAAGCAATACTCATCGCCACTTTGCAGTTTCACCACATAGTTACGGGCTTTTTCGGCAAAGACTTCATCGGAATCGTAATGCTCTTTGGCTGCACGGTAGAAAGCTTCCAAATCGCTTAATTCCATCTCACTGGCGTGTTCGTTTTCCATTTTTTCAAGGTAGGCAATCAACATACCGAATTGCGTACCCCAGTCGCCCACGTGGTTGGCACGAATCACATTATTGCCTAGAAATTCAAGAGTGCGAACTACCGCATCACCAATAATGGTTGAGCGTAAATGACCAACGTGCATCTCTTTTGCTACGTTTGGTGAGGAGTAGTCGATCACAATGGTCTGCGGATTTGCCGTTTTTATGCCAAAATTGACCGCTTGTAACGCATTATTGGCATTTTGTGCTAACCATTCTTGATTTAAGAAGATGTTGATAAAACCCGGACCGGCAATTTCTAATTTGTCGGCAATACCGTTGAGATTGGCGTTATCTAAAATTTTCTGAGCAAACTCACGAGGGTTCATACCCAATTTTTTCGCTGCACCCATTGCTCCATTGGCTTGATAATCGCCAAATTCCGGTTTGCCAGATTGACGCACTAATGGCTCTACATTTTCGTCTGCTCCTGCCGCAATCATTGCCTGTTTAATTTTATCTGCTAAAATTTGTTGAATATTCACTGATTTAACCTATTAAATTCGATTTACAAAAATGGACGAGATTATAGCAGAAAATGCAAAATTTTTCGAGAAAATGACCGCTTGTTTTGGTGATTTATCTCAATTTGAGCAAAAAATTCAACAAATTGCCGATATCGCCGGTATTGATTTATCCCTTTATCAAATCGATCATCTTGCTGTTCGTATGAATGAGCAACATACAGCGGAACAATGGAAAAGCCTTTTATTAGAAGGGGCTAACTTGTCGAAAGAAAGCGAAGTGAACGGCAGACCGATTGGTTTATTTACCTTAGATCAAGCGGTCAAATTTTGTGGACAATTTGTAAAACTTGTTGAGTTACCTTTTCCTAAAGGCAAGGTTTATCCAGAAGAAGGGTGGGAGCATATTGAGGTGGTTTTTCCATTTTTAGAGGGCGAAAATACCGAGCAGTGGGTGGAGAGAGCCTTGTCGTACTTTAATTTATCGGAAAATCCGGACACCAAACTGAAAATTAGTCAACCGCAAGTAGAAGGGGAGCGTTTACCTAATCCTAGTATTGCGATAACCTTGAGAAATGTAACTTTTTGTAATCCTTGTTGTCTAAAGCTGCACCCTTATGATATAAACAGCATAATTATGTCAGAAATGTAATTTTTGGTATTTCGGAGAATTAAAATGAAAAAATTAG
The DNA here is from genome assembly GCF_014541205.1 of Mannheimia bovis. Lineage (NCBI taxonomy): Bacteria > Pseudomonadati > Pseudomonadota > Gammaproteobacteria > Pasteurellales > Pasteurellaceae > Mannheimia > Mannheimia bovis. Next base: position 819,268 of record NZ_CP061280.1, read on the forward strand.
CTTTAGCAGCGGCGTTAATGTCAAGTTTTGTGTTAGTTGGTTGTGCCAATACAGATATTTATAGCGGTAGCGTTTACTCTGGAGCACAAGCCAAAGAAGCTCGCTCTATCTCTTATGGAACGATTTTATCTGTGCGTGATGTTAAAATCCAAGCAGATAGTCAAGGTGTAATTGGTACTGTTGGCGGTGGCGTATTAGGTGGCATTGCCGGTAGCACAGTAGGTGGTGGTACAGGTCAAGCTATTGCAACAGCAGTAGGTGCGATTGCAGGTTCTGTAATCGGTAACCAAGTAGAACAAAAAGCGAGCCAAGTTTCTTCTTTAGAAATGGTGATTCGTAAAGATGATGGTAAAGAAATCGTGGTCGTTCAGAAGAAAGAAGACGGTTTTGTTCCTGGCAAACGTGTGAGAATTGTCGGGTCTAACTCAGATCTGAATGTTTCTCTGCTTTAATTTTTAATTCTTCCTATAGGATATTTTTATAATGAAAAAACTTTCTTTAGCGGTATTAGTTTCATTAGCTTTAGCAGCTTGTACTGCAGATGTTTATTCTGATAAAGGTAATGCAACAGTATTATCAAGCAAACCATTATCAAATGAAGTAGTGGAATTAGTTGTTCAACGTGATAATGGCGAAAAAGTAACGTTAACTCGTAAATATGATGCTCACGCAGCAGTGGGTGCACGCGTTCATTTAGCTGATGAACTCAAAAACCAACACGAAGATTTAAAAACAATCAGACGTTATGAGTTCAAATAATCAGCGTTTATAATACTGTATAAAATAAATAAAACTGCCCCAGAATTTTCATTTTGGGGCAGTTTTATTTATAAGCATTCATAATTTGTAAAAAATTTGCAAATTATGACCGCTTGCTTACATAGAAGGATTATCTTACGGTAATACGGGCAAATTTACGCTTACCTACTTGGTAGACGAAAGTGCCTTTCTGTGCATTTTGCTTCACATCTTCGACTTTCTCGCCATCAATTTTCACACCGCCTTGTTGTGCCGAGCGGATTGCTTCAGAGGTTGATGGCACAAGACCTGCCTCTTTTAACAGTGCCGCTAAGCCGATTTCGCCCTCAAAGGTAAATTCAGGCATTTCATCCGGAATTGCTCCTTTTTGGAAACGGTTGATAAATTCTTGCTCTGCGGCATCAGCGGCGGCTTCATCGTGGAAGCGAGCAATGATTTCTTTCGCTAACAGAATTTTCACATCACGTGGGTTTTTGCCGTTGGTAACATCTGCTTTTAATTGGGCGATTTCGTCTAATGGACGGAATGAAAGTAAGTTATACCAATCCCACATTAAATCATCAGAAATTGACATAATTTTACCAAACATTTCGCTTGGGGCTTCGGTTACGCCGATGTAGTTGCCGAGTGATTTTGACATTTTCTTCTCGCCGTCTAAGCCGACTAAGAGCGGTAAGGTCATCGCGACTTGTGGTTTTTGTCCTGCCGATTTTTGTAATTCACGACCGACTAATAGGTTAAAGGTTTGGTCTGTACCACCTAACTCTACATCTGCTTTTAATTCAACGGAGTCGTGCCCCTGTAATAGTGGGTAGATAAATTCGTGAATTGCAATAGGTTGTTGGTTAGTGAAGCGGTTTTTGAAATCTTCACGTTCAAGCATACGAGCCACTGTGTAATTTGAGGCTAGGCGGATCATTCCTTCCGTACCTAATTTACCTAACCAATCTGAGTTGAACACGATCTTAGTCTTTTGCGGATCTAAAATTTTGAAGATCTGCTCTTTATAAGTTTCAGCGTTACGTAATACATCTTCACGGCTTAGTGGCGGACGGGTAGAGTTTTTACCTGACGGATCGCCCACCATACCAGTGAAATCACCAATTAAGAAATAGACTTCGTGCCCAAATTGTTGGAATTGGCGAAGTTTGTTTAACACTACAGTATGCCCTAAGTGAATATCCGGTGCAGTTGGGTCTGCCCCTAATTTAATGCGTAACGGACGGTTTTCTTTAAGTTTTGCGATTAAATCTTCTTCTGAATAGATATTTTCCACGCCACGTTTAAGTTCGGCAAGGAGCGATTCGCTAGATTGAGTCATTGATCTTCCTTCTCTTTTTATCAATAAAAATGGTTCTATTATAGCGGTATGAATTGAAATTAATAGGGGTTTTGGCGGATAAGCAAAAAAAACGCCGTATTTTGTGGGGGAATACGGCGTAAAGAGTTGGAGTGATTACCTATTATTTTTGAAGTGAGTTGATGATAATGGTTCTCAAATAATAAGTCAATAACTTTTTGAGAATTATTATCAACAAAATTAAAAGTGCCTTTGAGAGAGGATTTTCGAAGGCATTTTTAACTTTTGAATAACGACTACATATTCGCAATGTATTTCAACATTACACCGGCGGCAATGGCAGAGCCAATTACGCCGGCAACATTTGGTCCCATTGCGTGCATTAATAGGAAGTTTTGTTTGTCGTATTCCTGACCGACTTTATTGGATACACGAGCTGCCATTGGTACAGCTGACACGCCAGCTGAACCGATAAGCGGGTTGATTTTATGTTTGCTAAAGCGATTCATAATTTTTGCCATAATTACACCGCTTGCAGTCCCGATACCAAATGCAATCACACCTAGCACTAAAATCCCTAAGGTTTGTGGTTGTAAGAATTTATCGGCAACCAATTTTGCCCCAACCGATAAGCCTAAGAAAATAGTCACGATGTTAATTAACGCATTTTGAGCGGTATCATTTAAGCGTTCTACCACACCACTGGTGCGTAACAAGTTACCGAAGCAGAACATACCAAGTAACGGTGCAGCATCAGGCAGTAACAATGCAACTAATAGCAATAGCACAATCGGGAAGATGATTTTTTCACGGTTGCTGACATTGCGTAGCTGAGTCATTCTGATTTTACGCTCTTGTTCGGTGGTTAAGGCTTTCATAATCGGCGGTTGGATTAGCGGAACCAATGCCATATAAGAGTATGCGGCAACTGCAATTGCACCCAATAATTCAGGGGCTAATTTGCTTGCCAAATAAATTGCGGTTGGACCATCAGCACCGCCGATAATCCCAATAGCTGCCGCTTGTGGTAAGGTAAAATCAATAATTCCTAACCAGTTCAAGCCTAAAGCTCCTAATACTGTGGCAAAAATCCCAAACTGTGCTGCTGCACCAAGTAACAACATTCTTGGATTGGCAAGTAATGGTCCAAAGTCAGTCATTGCTCCAACACCCATAAAGATGATTAATGGAGCAACTCCATAGCCAATAGCGACTTTATAGAATAGTGCTAACACACCGGCGGTATAGCCCATATCACCTGCCATTACTTCAAGTTCGTTTTGAACCGATGGGGCAGCAAGAGCAATGGCGTCTTTAATAGCTTGGACATCAAGGCTTGTACTATTTACTTTCGCAGCAATAATCGCAAGTTGTTCAGTTTGACCGCTATGCAGTAGATTGTCTAATGCTGTCATTGCCATTCCGGCTTCCGGAATATTGGACATCAAACCACCAAAACCGATTGGTACGAGCAACAGCGGCTCGAATTTACGGGCGATCGCAAGCCAAAGCAGAAGCACACTCACCGCAATCATTACGGCTTGCCCCCACTCAATGTGCATAATCCCCATTCCTTTAAATAGAGCGATAATACCTTCCATACATCACCTCTACGCAATGCTCATTAAGGTGTCATTTACAGCAACCACATCGCCTTGTTTCACATTAATGCCTTGAATCGTGCCTGATTTTGCCGCACAAATTTGGGTTTCCATCTTCATTGCTTCAAGAATTAATAACACATCGCCTTCAGCCACTTGCTGACCTTCTTTCACTTCTACTTTGAGGATATTCCCTGCCATTGGAGCATTCACCGGTTCGGCATTTGCAGATTTTTGAACAGAATTGACCACTTGTGGTGCCGGTGTTGTACTGCTTGGTGCGGTAGTTGGGGCGATGTTGGTAATATCCCCACCTTCGCTCACTTTCACTACAAAGGCTTTGCCTTCAAGTTCAACGGTGTAAACCGCAGATCCGGATTGTGGTTGCGTTTTTGGTGCTGCGACTGGCACAGCTTTTACATCATCGGCACTTGGTACAGGTTCAAAGGCAGAAGGATTATTACGATTTTCCAAATATTTCCAACCGATTTGCTGGAAGAGTGCCACAATTAACACATCATCAATGGCATTTTCAGCAAGTGTGATGCTTTTTTCTTTCGCTTGAGCAGTAACTTCTGCCACAAGTTTATCCAATTCCGGTGGAATATGATCAGCAGGGCGGTCAGTGATTGGGGCAGCCCCTTCAAGCACTTTGTCTTGTAATGCTTTATTCACCGGTGCCGGTGTACGACCATATTCACCTTTTAAAATCCCTGCGGTTTCTTTAGCAATCGTTTTGTAACGTTCGCCCATCAACACATTCATAACTGCTTGTGTACCGACAATTTGAGAGGTTGGCGTTACAAGCGGAATATTACCCAAATCTTCACGTACACGAGGAATTTCTTGTAATACAAGGTCAAGTTTATCGGAAGCATTTTGTTGTTTTAATTGGCTTTCAAGGTTAGTGAGCATTCCGCCCGGCACTTGAGCGACTAAAATACGGCTGTCTACACCACGAAGTTGCCCTTCAAATTTTGCATATTTTTTACGTACATCACGGAAGTAAGCTGAAATTTTTTCGAGTTCAGGAATATTTAAGCCGGTGTCATACGGTGTACCTTGTAAGGTTGCGATAATAGATTCGGTAGCCGGGTGCCCGTAAGTGCCAGACATTGAAGAAATCGAGGTATCTACGCCATCAACACCTGCCTCAATTGCTTTCAATAACGCCATTTCAGCCATACCGGTGGTGGAGTGGCAATGTAAGTGAAGTTCCACATCATAGCGTTTTTTAATTTCGCTCACTAATTCGTAAGCTGCCATTGGAGTTAAAATACCCGACATATCTTTGATGACTAAAGAATCCACACCAATTTCTAATAATTGTTCTGTTACATCTAACCAAGTTTCTAAGGTGTGAACCGGGCTTGTGGTATAACTTAATGTACCCTGTGCGTGTCCACCGTGTTTTTTCACCGCTTGCAGTGCCGCTTGCATATTGCGAGGATCGTTTAACGCATCGAACACTCGGAATACGCTCATTCCGTTAGCCACTGAACGCTCAACAAATTTATCTACCACATCATCAGCATAATGGCGATAACCAAGTAAATTCTGACCTCGTAGCAGCATTTGCATTGGCGTTTTTGGCATCGCTTTTTTCAGCTCACGCAAACGCACCCAAGGATCTTCACCTAAAAAACGAATACAGCTATCAAAAGTTGCTCCTCCCCAAGTTTCCAACGACCAATAGCCGATTTTATCTAGCTCAGCCGCAATCGGTAACATATCATCTAAACGTAAACGGGTGGCAAATAAAGATTGATGAGCATCACGCAAGACCACATCAGTAATCGCAATTTTTTTCGGTTGAGTTTTCATATTAAATTCCTTCTAAACTATAATTTGTACTAATTTTGTTTGTTAATTCTACGATGATGAGCAATTGCCGCTACAATGACAGGACGTAAACGTTCTAAATCATCTTGAGTCTGTGAGATTGGCAATTTTTGTGTTGGAACAGAGATTGGTTCTGGGAAATATCGGTTGATGAGCGTAGAAATAAAACTGATGGCATAAATAAGTAAGAATAAGAACAGGAGCACAAAACCCATTCCTGCAAACATCAGATTTACCCCTTCGCCAAATAGTTCTGCGTTTGTCATAGAGTTATCCTTAATAATAAAAGTGATATATGAAATGTAGAAAAATTCCGGCTTAATTTCAAATGATTTAGTATAAAAATTTGTGATAGATCACAAACTTAAATAGCAAGCGGTCAGATTTTGTAAACCTTTTGCGATTCTACTTGCAAAAAGTTGTTGAAATCTGACCGCTTGTTAAAATTTAATGATTAAGCCATCAACCCTGAAATATATTTGGAGAGTGTCATTGCACTTAATATTGCCATTGAAACGACCACAATAGCTCCTGAAATGGTCATCCACACAGGGTGTTTGTAGTCGCCCACAATTTTAGTTTTATGTGCTGCAAGTAAGATTAAACCAAGTGAAATTGGCAGAATTAAGCCGTTCAGCGTACCGACAAAAACCAGTACTTGTGCAGGACGTCCAATTGTTGCTAATACCGCAGTTGAGATCACAATAAAGGCGACGATAAAGCAATTTTTATGTTTTTCGATAAATGGTGAAAATGAAGTGATGAAAGAAACGGATGTATAAGCCGCACCGATAACGGAGGTAATTGAAGCCGCCCAAATTACTACACCGAAGATCATTAAGCCAACATTGCCGGCAACGTGGGCAAATGGGGTTGAAGCAGGGTTTTTCGGATCGAGCTGAACACCCATTGACACCACTCCAAGTACTGCTAAGAACAACACAACTCGCATAATTGAAGCAATTAGAATGGCTGATACGGAGCTTTTGCTCACTTCTTTGAGATTTTCTTTACCTTTAATGCCTGCATCAAGTAAACGATGAGCACCTGCAAAGGTAATGTAGCCACCAACTGTACCGCCTACAAGAGTTACAATCGCAATGACATCAAGTTTTTCTGGTACAAAAGTATGAACCACAGCATCGCCAATAGGTGGATTAGCTTTAATTGCAACAAAGATCGTTAAGGCAATCATCACAAAGCCCATAATTTGAGCAAATCTATCCATTACTTTACCGGCTTCACGGAACAGGAAGATCCCAACCGCGATTGCACCGCTGATAATCGCCCCCATTTCAGGCGAAAGACCGGTTAGAATATTTAAACCTAAGCCTGCACCACCGACATTCCCGATATTAAAGGCTAAACCGCCCATTACAATTAATAGGGCAAGAAAATAACCCGCACCCGGTAATACTGCATTGGCGATGTCTTGGGCTTTCTTTTCAGATACCGCAACAATTCGCCAAATATTCAGTTGTGCACCGATATCAAGCAGGATTGAGAGTAAGATCACAAAACCGAAACTGGCAAGAAGGGTTTGGGTAAATGTTGCCGTTTGGGTTAAAAATCCGGGTCCAATGGCGGAAGTCGCCATTAAGAATGCTGCTCCAAGTAAAGCACTGCGATTATTGTTTTTGGACATTGTATTAGTTCCTTTTTGTTGTTTTTGGATTTGATCAAAAATGGGTATTTTTTAGTGAAATTTGACCGCTTGTAATAGACCTAGTAGGGGTAAACAGTGCTGAGATGGCAGCTGATTACAGTTATGCCTTAACTGAGATTCCTTTCACTTCTAGTTCCCTTCTAATCCGTTCTGCAAATTCTACTGCGTGTTCACCATCGCCATGTAGGCAAATGCTATCTGCTTTTATCTCTACATTGCTACCATCAACAGTTGGTACTGTGCCTTCTAATACCATTTGTAATACTTGGCTGATCGCTTCATCATCGCTTTCTACCATAGCATCATCACGGGTGCGTGGCACAAGTGAGCCGTCAGCTAAATAGTGGCGATCGGCGAATACTTCGGAAATAGTGTGTAACCCCTGTTGTTCAGCAACAGTGAGCATTAAACTACCCGATAAGCCCATTAATTTAAGAGCAGGGTCGAACTGTTTCACCGTTTGAGCAATCAATCCGGCTAAGTGAGGATCTTTTGCTGCCATATTGTATAAAGCTCCGTGTGGTTTCACATAATCCATCGCTACATTTTCGGTATCACATAAGGCTTTAATTGCACCGAGTTGGTAGAGTAGGCACGCTTTGAGCTCATCATCAGACAGTTGCATATTGGTACGTCCAAAATTTTCTCTATCGGGAAAACCGGGGTGAGCTCCAACTCGTACTCCGTTTTCTTTTGCCCATAAAATAGCTTTACGTATTTCGTTGTAATCGCCTGCGTGTAAACCGCAACAGACATTGGCTGAGGTAACCAGTTGTAACAGGCGATGATCATTGCCACAGCCTTCGGCTAAATCCACATTTAAATCAACGTGCTTCATTTACTTTTCTCCGGATACTATCTAAATAATCTTGATCTCTTTGATAAATTTTGACTGCTTGTTCACGGCTAACTTGCTCAAATTGCACTGCTGAACCAAACGGATTTTGGGCAAGTCTCCCTAGATCGGCTTGGATAATACAAGCAATTTTGGGGTAGCCTCCCGTCGTTTGAGCGTCCGCCAATAGTACAATCGGCTGTCCGTCAGGAGGAACTTGAACCGTGCCACTTGGGGCAGCATATGAGAGCATTTCCAGGGAAGTTGTTAATTTCAACGCTTTTTCTGCAAAGCGGTAGCCCATACGGTTGCTGTTCGCTTGTAGCTTCCAACCTTGATGCCAAAAGCGTTCACGACTGTCTGCGGTAAAGGCTTCATATTCGCTGGAAGCTGTTGCTCTAATTCGGGAAGTGAAATCAATCGGTTCAATAGCGAGCATTGAGAGTTGGGTATCTCTTAAACCGGTGGGTAAGTTATCGCCTGCTTTTAACATTCTGCCTTGAAAACCACCGAATTGGGCTTTTAAGTCGGTACTTGCTGAACCTAGCACCTGTGGTACAAGGAAACCGCCTGAAACACATAAGTAAGCATAATTGCCTGTTGCAATCCGTTTTAGCGTTAAGGTCTGGCGAGCTTTTGCAGTATAGCGAAAGTAGGAAAAGACCGGTATTCCATCTAATTCGGCTTCTACCAAAGCACCGGTAAAACAGAATGGGGTGTTGCAATCGAAAGTTAGCGTTAGCCCACCTGCGGTTATTTCAAGGGCTGGGGCATTGTTTGCATTTTTTAACAATAAATTACCCGCTTGAAGAGCAAGAGTATCCATTGCTCCCCCGTGGCTTACCCCTAAATGACGATAACCGTAGCGCCCTAAATCCTGAATGTGGGCAAAGCCTTGTACTTTTTCAATATAAATCATAGGGTAATGCTCTCCGCGACAAATCGAACATTATCGCCAGCCGAAAGTAGTGTTGGCGGATTGTGCTGAATGTTAAATAGAGGTAGCTCGGTGCGTCCGAGTAGTTGCCAGCCGCCGGGTGAAGTAAAAGGGTAAATACCTGTTTGGCTACCACCAATACCAACGGAACCCGCTGGTACTTTCGTTCTCGGCACATCACGTCGAGGCGTATGAAGATTTTCAGGTAAGCCATTGAGATAAGGAAAGCCTGGTTGGAAACCAATCATAAACACGGTGTAGGTTGGTTCGGTATGACGGCGGATAATCTCTTCGGCAGTGGTATTGTGGAATTTTGCCACTTCAAACAGATCTTCGCCAAATTCTCCACCGTAATGAACAGGGATTTCAATTAAGCGAGGTGCTTGACTTACTTGAGCTTGATAATTTTGCCACAGTTGCTGAATAGTCGAAATGAGAGTGTTTGAATTCGCTAATAAGTTGTGGAATATAGTGAAATTATTCATTCCTACTACCACTTCTACTACATTTTCTTGTGCTCTTGCTTGCTCAGCCACTGCCCAGATTTGTTGTTGTTTAGAAAGTTCGGCAGGTGGAACTGCTAAGCAGAGCAAACTATGTTCACTGGTATGATGAATAGTTAGCATAAAATTGTTCACAGATTGTTAAAAAAAGGTAACAACTTTTTACGCCGATACATTTAATCTGTCAATTTTATTTTGTTGAAAATGTGAGATAGCTCTTATTTTTTAGAAGTGTTCTCGTTTCTTATTCGCCAAAAGGTTGCAAATCTTGGTTTTCCACTTTCTGTTAATCCTCGATATTTATAAGTAATAGTTGAACCAATCGGCGGCGGATTTTCTCGATCTTTATCTTTAAAACCTGAGCCAATACGAAATCGACCTCGCTGGTTTTCACAAGTAATCGCCCCTAATTTGTGAGCATATTTTCCTTTACCTTTGTGATGAGCAATAACAGTACACTCTTCATCTAAAACGGGTTTAATTTTTAGAATTTGTGCTGATCGCCCTTGAATATATTCAGCATTCGGGTTACGTACAACCACACCTTCTCCGCCTTTTACTATAATAGCCTGATAAAAGGTATTAAGATGGGTTTTATCCTGAATTGGTATTTGTTCAATGATCTCAATATGTGGAGAGCGGTGCTGAGCAATATATTGCTTTAATGAATTTAGCCGTTCAAACAAATTACCTTTGGCATAAGGCACATCAAAAACCTGTAATTTGAGTTTATGCCAACCTTTAGGCTCAACAGAACGGACGATAGAGGAAATTTCCTCAAATTTTCCTCGTTCGCTAAACAGTTCGCCATCAATGGCAAAAGGGGGAAAATCTTTTATAAAATAATCTGGCGGATTAAGCGGATAGCCTTGACGGCTAATCAGTTGCTTACCGTTCCAAAAGCCCCTTACGCCATCAAGCTTCTCGCTCATTACCCAGCCGGTAATATCTTGATCTTTATATTGCCCAAGTAACATTAAATCGGGTGATTTGGCAAAAAGAGAAGGGCAGAGTAGTAATAAAAAGAGAAATTTTTTCATAGTGCCTCCAACGGTTGAAGGCACTATAAAGTAAAGGAAGGAAAGCGTCAGAAAAGAAATTCAAATTTTCGATGCAGATCGCAAAATTTGCTTCAAAAAAGACCGCTTGTAATTAACGAACTGTTTGAATTAAGGCAGAAATATCTTCGCTAAAGGTTTCTAACTTCGCCATTTCTTCAATTTGACTGTGAGAATATTTTTTCGCATTGTAAACCACGACTATACTCACATCGCCAACCTGTAAGAAATTGGTTTCGCCAAAAGGGGTATAACGTGTTGCCCCAATGCTAATAATCGCTTTGGTTGGATAATTTGCCTGTTTTAACATTTCAGCAATATTATTCATCGGACCTTCGTCCGGCTGATTATTCATTCTATCCACAATCCAATCTAATAATTTTTGATGGAAGTAGCTGTATTCCGCGGCAGGACTATCAATACCATAAGTATTCAACTCGCCATTACGTTTATGAAAACAAGCGATATTATAATTATCTAATGTGCTCCCTTCGTTAAAATTATCTAATTCAAGCAAAGTGGCAGAAAGCCCTTTAGACGAAGCCCCCCAGTTTTTCTTTTCACAGATTTTGTTTGCATTCGGACGGCGAATAGAACAGTCATTATAAGCGGCAAAATGGGTTGGAGTAAGGGAAACAACGTGATTATCTTGATAGCCAATAGCACAAATCAACGCTACTTCAGGTTCAATTTGTAGATTATCTGCATCTTCAGGAAAATTAATCGCGGTATTTGAAAGCGGATAAGTGGATAAGAATTGGTAATCCCCTAAATTTTCCGCAGGCACATAAAATGGAAAAATTGCTTTTGGTTGAATAGCTTCAGCCGTTTTGACTTTCATAAAATCCGCAGCCTCACCAGCTTGCTCCAAGTGCCCCGCAAAATTACCAGCTACACCTAAACCGATAAAATGTTCCATAATCTACTCCTTAATTGGTAAAAGTTGGATAAAATTCTACCGCTTGTGAAAGAAAATTGCGAATGTTTATTTTATCTGATTTAGTGTTTGAGGTAAGTATTTATTATTTCGCAGTGCTACAATTAACCAAATGCCAATCAGCAAAGAGTTGGTGTTGTAGCTCCCTTTCTCATTTCGCAGTGCTACAATTTATCTTACCAGCTAAAAACGGTCGCCACGGTTGTAGCTCCCTTTCTCATTTCGCAGTGCTACAATAAACCGCTCTCACTTTCTACCAATTCTACTGTTGTAGCTCCCTTTCTCATTTCGCAGTGCTACAATTTGGAATGCGATATTACGAGGGCGGGTGGTGTTGTAGCTCCCTTTCTCATTTCGCAGTGCTACAATTAACCGCATTTGCCCCCATTGCAACTCCCAGTTGTAGCTCCCTTTCTCATTTCGCAGTGCTACAATGATGACAGTAAGTAATAAAGATTATTATTTGTTGTAGCTCCCTTTCTCATTTCGCAGTGCTACAATAGACCTCGCTCAGAGCCTTATTTATCAAGGGTTTTGCTAGGAATAGCTCGATAAAAAATTGAGTAAAAAGTCGTTTGTAAGCGGTTATTTTCCTGAAATTTTTTGCAAATTTTGCAGATTTTTTTAGAAAAATAACCGCTTGCTTTTTGCTGAAAAGGGATAAAAATAACTATCTTGGTATTGTGTTTTGATTAAAAATGTAGCAATTAAACCAAAATTAACGATGTGGCATAAAAAAATTTCTAGTCTGTATTTTTGCTAAAAGAGTAGCATTTGGTTTGCATTGACTTTTTCCTCCTGTGGCTTTAATTCGCCGACGAGCAATAACATTGAAGTAAATTGCTTTTCGGTTACTTCCAAGCAACGTACTGAGCCTTCTTCCGGTAAATGCTGGGTTAGGCGTTTGTTATGTTTTTCGAGTGAATCCCGACCTCGTACGATCCGTGTATAAACTGAAAGTTGCAGCATTTGATAGCCGTCTTTTAGCAAAAATTGCCTAAATTGGTTGGCGGCTTTGCGTTTGGCTTTGGTGGTAACCGGTAGGTCAAAGAAAACAATAATTCGCATAAATGTTGCCTCACTCATAATGATGTTCCTTTGACGGCAGAATTTCGGGCAGTTTCAACAAACTCGGATCTCGTTGGGATATAGCGGCTTGGAATGAGCCAACCGTGCGGTCAATTGCCGCCAGAGTGCTGAATGTTTGGTCTTGGAAATGCAATTGATAATGTAACAGTCCGACTAATTTCTGTTTGGTGTGAGGGTTTAGGTTGTCGCTTAATTTCTCTTGTCGCCACAGGTCCCACACTTGTAAGTCCACCAGTGGTCGAAACGGTTCGATAAAATCATCGGCTAGGTTGAATGGGTTGAGTTCGCTATGGTGAAAAATGCCCAAGGTAGGCAACCAGCCGTAGAGCACTAGCGAGCGTGCTACTGCTGAACGTAGAACGGTGTAGGCATAGTTGAGATGGGCATTGATCGCATTTTCTTGCCAACGGCGGAAATTTTTACCGAAAGCGGTTTGGAAGTAGAGAAGGGCGGCTTGGGCTTCTAGGTTTTCTTTGTCACCGGATTTGACCCGTTTTGCCATATTTTGCAATTTTTCGGCGATATCTGACCGCTTGGTTTGGCTCAAAACGAAGGCTTGGTTGCGGATTTTCTGCTGTACAATTACCTGCCAAAGCTGTTTTTTCAGCGGTTGGCTCATTTCCAGTTGCAGTTTTAAGGTTTTCAGTTGGCGGTGATATTGTCCAAACGGCAACCACTGTCCGCACGGGATAAATTGCTCATCGCAGGTCAGTAGGGTTATGCCGTTAAGGGCAAGGGCAGAAAGTAAGGGCGTGGTGATCACGGTTTCCCGATGTTCGATTACAATCACGGCAATATCTTCCAATGGCACACTAAATTCCTGCTCTTCTTGCCAAATCACCATTTGATTTTGGCGAAGGGATAATTTTCCGCCTTTGCTGATTAAAATACTTCGCCAGCTCATTGTTTTTATCTCCTATAAAAAAATCCCTGCACCGCAGAACGGGGCAGGGATTGGATTAGCGAACACCTTGTCGTTTGCTTGGGCGACAAGGGCGGATATTTTTACCGAGTTCATCGACTTGGTATTTTTCAAAGGAAAGAGCGGTTTTTACTCCAATGCCACGATGTAAGCCCGACTTACCTTTGTTGATATTACTATCGGGTTCTTTGAGGTTAATTGCACCTGTTGCACGATCTAATCCATTGTAATAACCAAAGAATGTTTCTTTCTTCGTTTTGACTTGGATTAAATCATTCGGGAACATCGAGAATAGAAATTGGGCTGTTTCATCCATAATTTCCCATTCATCTTCGTGTTTACCTTGAATAACCGCTCTATTCGGCAAAATCCCTTTCGCCACTTGCCAAGTATAAATCGGCACAAGGAAGTATTTTCCGCCTTTAATAAACACATCAACCCGCACCATTGAGGCGTTGTCGGCTACGCCATTGCCATTACGCACCACTACGCCTGATTTTTGTACTTGTTCGACCCTCACGGCTTTCACCTGTTGTCCGCCGTTTTTATAGAACGGCTCGGTAAAAGCTTTGGAAGGATCGTCTTTAAACTCAGTTAAACGGGCTTTTAATGCCTCATAAAGATCTTTTTCCCGTTCACGATTGACCATATTTTCCAGATCTTTTAATTTGAGCTGAGTGAGTGGCACTTTGGAGACACTCACCCCTTCAGCTAAGCGTTTAGCAGATTTAATCGTCTCCATATGCCCTGGTCCACTCATTTTGCGGGTTGGCATACGGGATACAAACAGCGGTTGTACAAATTCGTGGTTTGCCTCAGGGCGATCCGGCAGTTGGATAATCAGATCTTCTTGTGGATTTTCACTGAAAATGCGGATCATCACCTCTTGGCGGAAGAAATGCCACGGTTCAGGGAAATGCAACGGAATAATTTCGCCGGTTTCATAATCAATTCGTTCAGCCGTTTTAAGATTACCCTCTTGGTATTTCACAAAACGGGTAATCTTCTGTTGCATTGCCACGGTAGAGCAGGCAACCACAACTGCATCAAGGGCGTGGTGGCGGTCGCTCTCTTCTCGCACTTTGGTTAAGCCCCAACGCCCACGTAAGAAAGCGGTGATTTGACCGTTTGAGGCAAACACCCGATTTTTTCCTTTGCCGGTTAAATGCAAGTTATCACGCACAAAATTCACTAAGAAACGGGCAATATAGCGTGTGTCATTTAAGTTGCGTTCAATAAAGCCTTGCTCATCTAATTTTTGGGTTAAAATTCGCTGTTTTTTCGCATACGGAAAACGGCAACCATTGACCCGAGCAATAAATAACGCCCACCGCTGTTCATCTTTGCTCAACCACTCAAATGGCGTTTGATTGCCTTTATTCTGATTTTCGCCAGCAAGCACCAATACTTTGTTATTTTGACTATCGTCCCAAGTACGGGAAAACGGCAGGGCGTGGTCGATTTCTACATAGCCTTTTTCTAACAAACGGTGTAAATCCAGTGCTTTTCCGCTATATAGGCATTGTCCGTTTTGTTGATCGTAAAGACGTAATGCCAAAATATCTTTAGCTTTGGGTTCTGCCAAAATATGGGGGAAGCGTTCTTTGAACGAAAGTATCGCTTTTTCTCGTTCGGTACGGTTTTGCTCTTGCCGTTTTTCAATTTCTTTGCGATCTTTATAGGATTTTCCCAGTTCTCGTGCGGTTTCAATATGAATACGAGCCGGTGAGCCGTAAAGGCGGATCACGGCATTAATCACTTTTCTGGCTTGGCTGAGTGAACGCAATACCACCGGATTGCGGATTTCATCAGCAGGAATTGGAGGTAGCAAGCGGTTAATTTCCCCTGATTTTTTACCAAAATGGTCGCCGTAAATCTGTTGGCACGCCTCGTCATAACGCAATCCTTGTTCCATCAACGGCACAATCTTGTAGAGGCTTTTTAAGGAAAGTTGAATGAATTGATCGAAGTTGAGGTTTTCCAGCAGAGCGTTTAGCACTGTCTCAGACAATTTTCCGTTGAGTTGTTCAGTGATGTCGTTATCGGTTTTGTAAATAGAGAATGTCGTGCCGATTTCGTCTAAAAGTGCGGTCTGATTTTTCAAGGTTTCCCACGCTGATTTATCCGCCTTTTCCACCGCTTTACGAATAGCGTGGTAGGCTTTCAGCTCGATCAGTGTGGCATCTTCGGCTTTCTCTTTGCCGTAACGCACACCATTGAAACGAGCCTCTTCCGATAAACCCAATAATTTACGCACTTGGGTGTAGGTGAGTTTGGCTTTTTCATAAGGCTGATTGAGCAACAACGTCCGTTCTTCTAGATTTAGGGCACGTTCCGAGCCGTTTTCCAAAATCCGTAAATTATTGAGTTTGGTCAGCCACACAAAACGTTCCGCTGTGTAGCTGTGTTTGGCGGCTTTATATTTGTTGGTTTCAAAGGTACATTTGCCGAGCATTTTCAAAATCGCATCGCCTGATAACGCCGGTTTTTGCCACATTAGCAAATTGCAAAATTCCTGCTCTAATTGACCGCTTGTATGTGGGTTTCCGAGTTCTCGCTGGGTTTGGAAGAGTAGTTGCATTTCAGCGAGTAGATCCTTACGGTCGAAAGTATGCGTATACGCCCCTCGCTGATTGCGGATATGTCCCTCTTCAAGAGCAAATTTTTTCACCGCAATTTCTGCCGGTGTGCGGAATTGGTTTTCAATCAATAATTGATGGTTGTCCTTCACACCAGAAAGCAATGCACCCATTTCTTTATCCGCACTTTTCGCTTCATTTTTACGTTGAGAAAGATAGCCACGATGTTTTAACAGATGAAGTAAGACGGCGGACCACTCTCGGGGTGAAAGACGTTCATCTAAGCTTTTCACTCGTAATGCCCAGCAATCAATAGGCAATTTAGCAAGTTCTTCTTTACTAATGATATTATATTGTTTTAATAGACGTTTCCCTTTTAATAGGCGAAAGGCTCGGCGACGGATTAAACGGCGGGTTGAACGGGCAAGACGACGGGCAAGGGCGAGTGATTCACCGGTTTTGGCAACTTCTGCCTTATCAAAGGTACGTACACCGACATCAATCAACCGAATCGGAAAGCCATCTTCATCAATTTCTACTATTGCCCAGCCAATGGAAGCAATGCCTAAATCAAGACCAAGAATATAGTGAAGCTGTTTCATCTGCGTTTCTCCTATCAAATAGATTTGACAAAAATTATACAACAGTTAGAATATGCCGTGTAGTACTGCGAAATGAGAAACGTTGCTACAATAAGGAATTCGAAAGAATTACCGTAATGCTCTGCCCCTTGATACTTTGGTATTAAGGGGCATCATTTTTATTGATGTAATAGAAAGCGATATTTGATGAAATTATTTTCAATATGATTGTAAATTCAACAAGCGGTAAAAAATTTAAAATTTTTTGCAAAAAACACTTGCGTAGATTTAATATTTCTCTATAATGCACCGCACACAACGACGCACTGTTGTGAACAGTTAAGTTAATATTCAGTGCGTCGTTCTTTTTTGTTCTTTAACAATTTATCAGACAATCTGTGTGGGCACTTGTTGATAGACTTGATTTAAAACTATTTTTTTAATTTTGAAGTCTTAATAGGTGCTTAACTAGAAATTCATTACTTTCTTTTAACTGAACTTTTTTAAGTTGAGCTAAGTTTGAAAGTGCGATTTTATGTCAGTACATATTGAGCGATTAAACTTTTTGAATTGAAGAGTTTGATCATGGCTCAGATTGAACGCTGGCGGCAGGCTTAACACATGCAAGTCGAACGGTAGCACAGAGGAGCTTGCTCCTTGGGTGACGAGTGGCGGACGGGTGAGTAATGCTTGGGAATCTGGCTTATGGAGGGGGATAACTACTGGAAACGGTAGCTAATACCGCGTAATGTCTAAGGACTAAAGGGTGGGACTTTCGGGCCACCTGCCATAAGATGAGCCCAAGTGAGATTAGGTAGTTGGTGGGGTAAAGGCTCACCAAGCCGACGATCTCTAGCTGGTCTGAGAGGATGACCAGCCACACTGGAACTGAGACACGGTCCAGACTCCTACGGGAGGCAGCAGTGGGGAATATTGCACAATGGGGGGAACCCTGATGCAGCCATGCCGCGTGAATGAAGAAGGCCTTCGGGTTGTAAAGTTCTTTCGGTAGCGAGGAAGGTGATTGTTTTAATAGAGCAATCAATTGACGTTAACTACAGAAGAAGCACCGGCTAACTCCGTGCCAGCAGCCGCGGTAATACGGGGGGTGCGAGCGTTAATCGGAATAACTGGGCGTAAAGGGCACGCAGGCGGACTTTTAAGTGGGATGTGAAAGCCCCGGGCTTAACCTGGGAATTGCATTTCAGACTGGGAGTCTAGAGTACTTTAGGGAGGGGTAGAATTCCACGTGTAGCGGTGAAATGCGTAGAGATGTGGAGGAATACCGAAGGCGAAGGCAGCCCCTTGGGAATGTACTGACGCTCATGTGCGAAAGCGTGGGGAGCAAACAGGATTAGATACCCTGGTAGTCCACGCCGTAAACGCTGTCGATTTGGGGATTGGGCTTTGAGCTTGGTGCCCGTAGCTAACGTGATAAATCGACCGCCTGGGGAGTACGGCCGCAAGGTTAAAACTCAAATGAATTGACGGGGGCCCGCACAAGCGGTGGAGCATGTGGTTTAATTCGATGCAACGCGAAGAACCTTACCTACTCTTGACATCCTAAGAAGAACTCAGAGATGAGTTTGTGCCTTCGGGAACTTAGAGACAGGTGCTGCATGGCTGTCGTCAGCTCGTGTTGTGAAATGTTGGGTTAAGTCCCGCAACGAGCGCAACCCTTATCCTTTGTTGCCAGCGATTAGGTCGGGAACTCAAAGGAGACTGCCGGTGATAAACCGGAGGAAGGTGGGGATGACGTCAAGTCATCATGGCCCTTACGAGTAGGGCTACACACGTGCTACAATGGCGTATACAGAGGGCAGCGACCCAGCGATGGTGAGCGAATCTCACAAAGTACGTCTAAGTCCGGATTGGAGTCTGCAACTCGACTCCATGAAGTCGGAATCGCTAGTAATCGCAAATCAGAATGTTGCGGTGAATACGTTCCCGGGCCTTGTACACACCGCCCGTCACACCATGGGAGTGGGTTGTACCAGAAGTAGATAGCTTAACCTTCGGGGGGGCGTTTACCACGGTATGATTCATGACTGGGGTGAAGTCGTAACAAGGTAACCGTAGGGGAACCTGCGGTTGGATCACCTCCTTACCAAAAATCAAGGGCGAAGCTAAGCGAGAGCGAAGTGGAGCAGAAACGACAGCAAGTGTTCACACAGATTGTTTGATAAAGCAGTAGGACAAGATGAATGAGATTTAGACATTCAAGCGGTTAAAATCTTGCAAGATTTTGCAAATGTCGCTAAAATGTTTAACCCAAAATGGAAAAGTGGAAAGCATCTTTAAATGTTGTCCCCATCGTCTAGAGGCCTAGGACATCGCCCTTTCACGGCGGTAACCGGGGTTCGAATCCCCGTGGGGACGCCATTTAAAGATGATTTTTATTGTCTTAATGTTCTTTAAAAATTTAGAAACAAGCTGAAAAACTGAGAGATTTTCGAAAGAAAGTCTGAGTAGTTCAAAAATCTTAGCTGAACAAAAGCAGCTAAGTGTTTAGTTTAAAAACTAACTTTAAGTGTTTTGTTTTTTCTTTCTCTGGATTGAAATAACAGAAAACATTTGAGGTTGTATAGTTAAGTGACTAAGCGCACAAGGTGGATGCCTTGGCAATCAGAGGCGAAGAAGGACGTGCTAATCTGCGAAAAGCTTGGATGAGTTGATAAGAAGCGTTTAATCCAAGATATCCGAATGGGGAAACCCAGTAGATGAAGAATCTACTATCATTATCTGAATACATAGGATAATGAGGCAAACCGGGAGAACTGAAACATCTAAGTACCCCGAGGAAAAGAAATCAACCGAGATTTCGTTAGTAGCGGCGAGCGAACGCGAAAGAGCCAGTTAGTGATAGCAGTAAATACAGGAGAATGAGCTGGGAAGCTCAATCGTAGAGGGTGATAATCCCGTATCCGAAGTATTTATTGTGGTACTAGGCTAACAACAAGTAGGGCGGGACACGTGATATCCTGTTTGAAGATGGGGGGACCATCCTCCAAGGCTAAATACTCCTGATTGACCGATAGTGAACCAGTACTGTGAAGGAAAGGCGAAAAGAACCCCGGCGAGGGGAGTGAAATAGAACCTGAAACCTTGTGCGTACAAGCAGTGGGAGCAGATTAATTCTGTGACTGCGTACCTTTTGTATAATGGGTCAGCGACTTATATTTTGTAGCAAGGTTAACTGAATAAGGGAGCCGAAGGGAAACCGAGTCTTAACTGGGCGTGTAGTTGCAAGGTATAGACCCGAAACCCGGTGATCTAGCCATGGGCAGGTTGAAGATTGGGTAACACTAATTGGAGGACCGAACCGACTAATGTTGAAAAATTAGCGGATGACTTGTGGCTGGGGGTGAAAGGCCAATCAAACCGGGAGATAGCTGGTTCTCCCCGAAATCTATTTAGGTAGAGCCTTGAGCGGACACCTTCGGGGGTAGAGCACTGTTTCGGCTAGGGGTCCATCCCGGATTACCAACCCGATGCAAACTGCGAATACCGAAGAGTGATACTCAGGAGACACACGGTGGGTGCTAACGTCCATCGTGGAGAGGGAAACAACCCAGACCGCCAGCTAAGGTCCCAAAGTACTAGTTAAGTGGGAAACGAAGTGGGAAGGCTTAGACAGCTAGGATGTTGGCTTAGAAGCAGCCATCATTTAAAGAAAGCGTAATAGCTCACTAGTCGAGTCGGCCTGCGCGGAAGATGTAACGGGGCTAAAACTAGTCACCGAAGCTGCGGCATCAGTGGTAACACTGTTGGGTAGGGGAGCGTTCTGTAAGCGGAAGAAGCTGGATTGAGAAGTCCGGTGGACGTATCAGAAGTGCGAATGCTGACATAAGTAACGACAAAACGAGTGAAAAACTCGTTCGCCGGAAGACCAAGGGTTCCTGTCCAACGTTAATCGGGGCAGGGTGAGTCGGCCCCTAAGGCGAGGCTGAAAAGCGTAGTCGATGGGAAACGGGTTAATATTCCCGTACTTGGATAAACTGCGATGTGGGGACGGAGAAGGTTAGGTTATCAGGGTGTTGGATATCCCTGTTTAAGTTGGTAGGTGGAATGTTTAGGCAAATCCGGACATTCTTAACACCGAGAGATGATGACGAGGCACTACGGTGCTGAAGTAACCGATACCACGCTTCCAGGAAAAGCCACTAAGCTTCAGGTTTATCTAAACCGTACTATAAACCGACACAGGTGGTCAGGTAGAGAATACTCAGGCGCTTGAGAGAACTCGGGTGAAGGAACTAGGCAAAATAGCACCGTAACTTCGGGAGAAGGTGCGCCGGCGTAGATTGTAGTCCCTTGCGGATGAAGGTTGAACCGGTCGAAGATACCAGCTGGCTGCAACTGTTTATTAAAAACACAGCACTCTGCAAACACGAAAGTGGACGTATAGGGTGTGATGCCTGCCCGGTGCTGGAAGGTTAATTGATGGTGTTATCGAAAGAGAAGCTCCTGATCGAAGCCCCAGTAAACGGCGGCCGTAACTATAACGGTCCTAAGGTAGCGAAATTCCTTGTCGGGTAAGTTCCGACCTGCACGAATGGCATAATGATGGCCAGGCTGTCTCCACCCGAGACTCAGTGAAATTGAAATCGCCGTGAAGATGCGGTGTACCCGCGGCTAGACGGAAAGACCCCGTGAACCTTTACTATAGCTTGACACTGAACATTGAATTTTGATGTGTAGGATAGGTGGGAGCCTTTGAAGCAGTCACGCCAGTGATTGTGGAGGCGTCCTTGAAATACCACCCTTTAACGTTTGATGTTCTAACGAAGTACTCGGAACGAGTACTCGGACAGTGTCTGGTGGGTAGTTTGACTGGGGCGGTCTCCTCCCAAAGAGTAACGGAGGAGCACGAAGGTTTGCTAATCACGGTCGGACATCGTGAGGTTAGTGCAATGGTAGAAGCAAGCTTAACTGCGAGACAGACAAGTCGAGCAGGTGCGAAAGCAGGTCATAGTGATCCGGTGGTTCTGAATGGAAGGGCCATCGCTCAACGGATAAAAGGTACTCCGGGGATAACAGGCTGATACCGCCCAAGAGTTCATATCGACGGCGGTGTTTGGCACCTCGATGTCGGCTCATCACATCCTGGGGCTGAAGTAGGTCCCAAGGGTATGGCTGTTCGCCATTTAAAGTGGTACGCGAGCTGGGTTTAGAACGTCGTGAGACAGTTCGGTCCCTATCTGCCGTGGGCGTTGGAGAATTGGTTGGGGCTGCTCCTAGTACGAGAGGACCGGAGTGGACGCACCGCTGGTGTTTCGGTTGTGTCGCCAGACGCATTGCCGAGTAGCTATGTGCGGAAGAGATAAGTGCTGAAAGCATCTAAGCACGAAACTTGCCAAGAGATGAGTTCTCCCAGACTATAAGTCTGTAAGGGTTGTTGGAGACTACGACGTAGATAGGTGGGGTGTGTAAGCGTTGCGAGACGTTGAGCTAACCCATACTAATTGCCCGAGAGGCTTAACTATACAACGCTCAAGTGTTTTTATAGAGAAACAAGAAGACACAAGGCGAAGTAAAGTAAAGACTAAACAAAAAAGACGAATGAAGAAAAGACAAACAAAGAGAAGAATACTCAAAGTAGCAGCTTGTTTTTAGATTTTAACTGAATTATCCCGATGACCATAGTGCTGTGGTTCTACCTGACACCATTCCGAACTCAGAAGTAAAACGCAGTAACGTCGATGGTAGTGTGGTGTTTCGCCATGTGAGAGTAGAGCATCATCGGGTTTTACCGAATACATAAGAGAAGATAGATAGAGAGAAGAGCCCCTAAGTAGAGATACTTAGGGGTTTTTATTATTTTAAAGAGCAGGAAAAAATAACCGTTTGTTGCCTGAAATGAGGTAGCAAGCGGTTTTTTTATAACTGAAATTTGCAAAATGAAGATGGGATAAAAATTAGACAGCCAATGGGATAATCCCATTGTTCTACTTGCTATGCAAGTAGAACAAATAAAGTACTGACAAAATAATGAGATATTTTGTTTAGTTAATATGGTTTTTATATAGGAACCCAATAATGCTGATAATGAAATTTGAAAATGGTAAATGGTTTTATACCGATAATATAGGAAATAAATACCAATATGATTTAACTGATCCAAGTGACCAACTTAGTTATAAAATAGATGTAGATGCTCAAATGAGAGATCAATTATCGCTAAATCTGACTAGAGATAAAAATGGTGGAGGTATCTATGAGTAGTTCTTATGAAGAAGTTTTTGATGAATTTACGGATAGACAATTAGTGTCTATTTTAGAAGAAGCAGATTATGAAAATGTGAGAATTGTTAAACGAGGTCTTATTGCATTTACTCGTGATGGTATGAATTATCTCGTAAGTAATGGATATGATGATTCCATAGAAATATTTATGGCATTTAATGATATCGATATATCATTTAAAGAAATGAACAAGTGGAATTGCGAAAAGCGATTTATAACAGTTCAGAAAATATTTTCTTTATCTAGATTAGGTGGTTTAGCGAGCCTGTTGAAAATGTTTAAGTAACCTATCTCAAATTCGATTTAGTGAGCTTCTTAAAGAAGCAAAAAGATTAAGAACGAACCCCAAGCCCCAAGGTAAAGAATACTTGGGGTTTTTTATTAAATTTTACAAATAGAATCATCATCATAGCTATATTTACGCTATATTAATAGATCTGAATATTTGATAGAATAAATACATATTGATTTTTTATGGCTAATTTGCTTTGTTTGAATATTTCCTTTCGCTTTCTCCTGTATGGCAGGCATTTTTAGCCGGGTTATTTACTTGGGGATGTACAATTTTAGGCTCATCATTTGTCTATTTTTTTAGATCGGTAAATCGAAAATTATTGGACAGTATGATGGGCTTTGCTGCCGGTGTGATGATTGCAGCTTCATTTTGGTCTTTGCTTTCACCTTCTTTAGATTATGCCGAAGCTGATTATGGTGAGCTAGCTTGGCTGCCGGCAGCGATTGGCTTTCTTGCTGGTGGTGCTTTCATCAGACTAATTGACTATATCGTTCCACATTTACACCTTAGTAAGCCTATTGAGCAAGCAGAAGGAAATAAGCAGCTTACAAAAGGGTTGTCAAAAACTACTTTACTGTTTTTAGCCATTACGATCCATAATATTCCAGAAGGGTTGGCTATTGGTGTAACTTTTGGAGCTTTAGCAAGCCAAATGGCGAGTGTAGATGCTTCTATTATGGGAGCGATTGGCTTAGCAATAGGTATTGGTTTACAGAATATACCTGAGGGTTCTTCTCTTGCTCTTCCAATTAGGGCTGAGGGGCATAGTAGAAAAAAAGCCTTTTGGTATGGAGCTATGTCTGCGGCAGTTGAACCTATTGCAGCGGTTATTGGTGCGATTTTTGTGCTTTCGATGACGGCAATTCTACCTTATGCTCTTGCTTTTGCCGCTGGAGCGATGATTTTCGTGGTAGTAGAAGAGCTAATTCCTGAATCACAAAGCAATGGTAATACCGATATTGCAACCTTAAGTTTAATGCTAGGCTTTGTGGTAATGATGATATTAGATGTTGCTTTAGGGTAAGGTATGATTTGGTATAATGCACTTTTTGGTTTTAAAGGTAGATTAAACAGACAAGGCTTTTGGACAGGCTTTTTGATTAACTTTGTTTTTCTATTGATAGTCGCTATTTTTCTGGCAGATTTGGCTAATTTAACTTTTTTTAGTTTTTTACCGTTATGGGTTTCAGTATTTAGCCTATCTGCGATTATTGTGAAACGTTTGCACGATAGAGACCGCTCAGGTAAAGCCCTGTTAATGGTATTAGTGCCGATTATTTGCTATCTGGCATCAGGCTATACTCAAGGTATAATGAAAGTATTACTTGGCAATGTAATGCCTGCCTTTATTGCGATGATCCTCTTCTTAGAATGGGGTATTTTTAAAGGAAACCCAAATCCAAACCAGTACGGTGAGCGAGGCTTATCATTTAAATTAAGAGAATAAAATGAAATTAAATTATCATAAAACCCATTTTTTAACCTCCGCTCCTGATATTCGCCACTTACCGGAAGATACAGGTGTGGAAATTGCGTTTGCCGGCCGTTCTAATGCGGGCAAATCAACGGCATTAAATGCTTTAACGAATCAAAAAAGTTTAGCTCGTACCTCTAAAACGCCGGGTCGAACCCAATTAATCAACTTATTTGAAGTAGAACCGAATTGTAAGTTGGTGGATTTGCCGGGCTACGGTTATGCAGCTGTTCCAGAACAAATGAAAATTCAATGGCAAAAGGCATTGGGTGAATACTTACAAAAACGAGAATGCTTAGGTGGTGTAGTGGTTTTAATGGATATTCGACATCCATTAAAAGATCTTGATCAACAGATGATTGAATGGGCAGTTTCAGCAGATTTACCCGTTTTATTACTATTGACCAAAGCGGATAAATTAAGTCAATCAGCTCGCTCTAAACAAGTGAAAATGGTGCGAGAGGCAATTTTGCCTTTTCAAGGCGATATTCAAGTTGAGGCTTACTCGGCATTAAATAAAATTGGCGTGGATAAGCTCTCAGCTAAATTAGATAGCTGGTTTGCCCCTATTTTTGAAGCAGAATAAATGAGGAATTGAGTATGTACAATTTAGAAGAATTACGAGCTGAAACCGATGAAATTATTGAAAATTTATTAAAAGACGGTTCAGATCCTGATGCACTTTATATTATTGAGCATCACGTTGCACATCGAGACTTTGATAAATTAGAGAAATTAGTGGTTGATGCTTATAAACTTGGCTATGAAATTTCTGAAGCGGAAGAAGTGGAAGAAGAAAATGGCAAAGTCATTTTTGTGTGTGATATCGTGAGTGAAATTAACTTAAATGCAGATCTCATTACGGCACAACAGAAAGAATTACTGCCTTTAATTGAAAAAGCGGGTGCTGAATATGAAGGTTGGGGAACTTACTTTGAAGATCCAAATGCTGATGACGATGAGTACGGTGATGATGGCGAGTTCTTCGACGAAGACGATGATTTTGATGACGAACCAACTCGTCATTAAAAATACAAGCGGTGGATTTATGTAAATTTTTTGCATAATTTCACCGCTTGTCTTGCATTTAGGATAATCCTTTTTTTATCCAATAGTGATATGGCGAGGAAGAAATCTCTTTTTGAAGAAGCTGATGATCCATAAATTCGCAAAAACTCGGAATATCGCGAGTAGTTGCAGGGTCGTCGGCAATAATATGTAGAACCTCGCCATCTTCCATTGTGCGGATTGTTTTACGGGTCAGCATTACCGGCTCCGGGCAGCGTAGCCCTAAGGTATCTAATTCTCTATTTACAATTAACTTATTCATTCTATTCCTTATGAAAACATTATTTTCTAAACATCTCTCTCGCTTGCAAAATGTCGTACAAGACTTACTCGAGAAAACCTTTTTAGATGGCTTGTGGATTTATTCGGGCAAAGCAAGAACATTGTTTTTAGACGATCAAACTGCACCATTTAAAATTAACCCTTATTTTAATTACTTTTTCCCTTATCCC
This sequence comes from Mannheimia bovis, assembly GCF_014541205.1. NCBI lineage: Bacteria > Pseudomonadati > Pseudomonadota > Gammaproteobacteria > Pasteurellales > Pasteurellaceae > Mannheimia > Mannheimia bovis. Next base: position 845,412 of record NZ_CP061280.1, read on the forward strand.
CAAGCTGAAAATTGCTGGTTATTCCTAGATGGTAAAAATAAGCCAACAATTTACTTTTATGCCCCTGAAGATTATTGGGTTTCTACTCCAAAAATACCGACGGAAGCTTTTTTTGCCACTGAATTTGAATGGGTTTTACTTAAGTCTGAAACTGAAATTGCAAAATTTATCCAAAATCCGACCGCTTGTGCTTTTATTGGAGAGGATAGTCTGCTTGCAAATTCATTTGGCTTTAGCCAAATTAATCCGCAAAAAATCCTGAATATTCTTAATTTTGAGCGTTCGATTAAAACTGAATTTGAGATCGAGAGTATTTACCAAGCTCAATTTTCAGCGTTGAAAGGACATCAAGCAGCTAAAGAAGCCTTTTTTACAGGCAAAAGTGAGTTTGAAATTAATCTTGAATATTTAAAAGCCACTCAGCAGTCTGATCTAAATGTCCCTTACGGCAATATTATGGCGATCAATCAAAACGGAGCAATATTACATTATACGGCATTAGATTTTGATACTGAAACAAAACGCCATAGCTTTTTAATTGATGCGGGTACAACGGTAAATGGCTATGCCTCTGATCTTACTCGAACTTATGCCTTTGATAGTTCATCGGAATTTGCGGAATTGGTGGCTAAAATGGAGCAATTCAAATTAGAGATTATTGCTGATTTATCGATTGGCATTAATTATTTACATTATCACACCCGAATGCAGCAGATGATTTCTCAGCTCTTAGCCGAACATCAATTTATTCATTTACCGGCAGAGCAGATTTTTGAAGAAGGCATTAGCAGAACATTCTTCCCACACGGATTAGGGCATTTACTTGGCATTCAGGTTCACGATGTGGCAGGTTTTCAACAAAATGTAAGAGGTAGTCATAAAGCACCACCAGAGGCTTATCCTAGCCTGCGTTGTACCCGTGATTTACAGGAAAATATGGTACTGACTATTGAGCCGGGTTTCTATTTTATTGATATGTTGCTGAATAGCTGGAAAAATAGTGCTTATTCTTCTGCTTTCAACTGGCAGAAAATTGATGATTTTAAACGCTTTGGCGGTATTCGTACTGAAGATAATATTGTGATACGTGCAACAGGTGCGGAAAACTTAACCGCAAAAGCAGAATTAAATGTGAGGAAATAATGCCGATTTTAATAATCCTTTTTGGAATTTTCTTTTATATCTATTGTGAAATTTCACTGCTGGTTAGCATCGGCTCTGAAATTGGTGTGCTAGCCACCATTTTATTATTAGTTGCTATCTCTTTTTTAGGCTTATGGTTTGTAAAGCTGAGGGGAGTTTACACACTTTACTCAATTAAGCAGGAGCTCAGTCAAGGCAAAATGCCAACAGAAGCAGTAGGTAATTCAATAATGTTTGTTCTAGCAGGCATTTTATTGATTATTCCCGGCTTTTTAAGCGATATTTTGGCGATTTTATGTGTGCTGCCATTTAGCCGAAAACTTATTCAAGCCTTTGTGATTAATAGTGTGAAAAATAAAGTTTTTATGCGTTTTACCTCGCAAAATACCCATTTTCATTCACAATCACCACAAGATAGCAACACGTTTGATGCTGAGTTTGAACATAAGCCTGAGCCTCAAGATGAAACCAAAAGGATCAAATAATGGATAAAAGAACGCTTGCTCTGTTGAAAGTACACGGCACAGCAGTGTTTTTCGGTGCTTCAGGTATTTTCGGAGCATTAATTCAAAGTTCTGCCGAAACCATCGTGCTAGGGCGGGTGATGATCGCATTTGCGATGATCTCTTTGTATTTTTTATGGAAAAAGCAACCGCTTGCAAAACTCACTTTTCAACAATTAGGGCAACAAGTCGTTTCTGCTGCATTATTATCAGCCCATTGGGTAACTTTTTTTATTGCCGTTAAAGTTGGAGGCGTAGCGGTTGCAACGCTGGGTTTTGCCAGTTTCCCTGCCTTTGTGGCGTTGTTTGAAAGTTTATTCTTCCGTGAAAAATTACGTTTTCGAGAAGTCGTATTACTGATTGCAATTACCATCGGTTTGATTTTAGTTACTCCTGAATTTACTTTCAGTAATGAAGCCACACAAGGCTTACTTTGGGGTGTTTTTTCGGCATTAGTTTACGGCATTCTTGCGGTATTTAACCGCAATACAATGAGCAAAATTTCCGGTGTGCAGGCAAGTTGGTGGCAGTATATTTTTGCAACGATTTTACTGCTACCTTTTTCGCTAACTGAATTGCCTAGTGTGTCTGCACAAGATTGGTTTTGGATTTTCTGCATTGGCTTTTTGTGTACAACACTTGCTTATACTTTGTTTATTTCAAGCCTTGATACCATTAATGCACGTACCGCTTCAATGATTATCTCACTTGAGCCGGTTTACGCGATTGCAATTGCGTGGATTTGTTTTGGTGAAATACCAACGCTTAAGATGATTATCGGCGGAGCAATTATTTTACTCTCTGTTGCGTGGGCGAATTTGAAAAAATGAAACAACCAATCTTTAAAAGAGCACCAAACAAGCGGTCAAATTTTGCTAAAAATTTGCAAAAACGGGAGAAAAAACGACCGCTTACTTTTGCTGAAACGACCGTCGTGCTCTTTAATAAGCCCTACGATGTACTTACGCAATTTACCGATGAGCAAGGGCGAAAAACGTTAAAGGATTTTATCGCTATTCCCAATGTTTACCCTGTAGGTCGGTTAGACAGAGATAGCGAAGGCTTATTGCTTTTAACCAATAATGGCGAGCTACAACATCGTTTAGCTCACCCAAAATTTGAGAAACAAAAAACTTATTGGGTGCAAGTAGAAGGCATTCCTACTCTTACCGATTTAGCGAAATTAGAAAAAGGTGTGGAATTAAAAGATGGTTTAACCCAGCCCGCGAAAGCAAAAGCGATTTCTGAGCCAAACTATCATTGGCAATCTGCTCCCAAAATTCGTGAGCGAAAAAGCATTCCAACCAGCTGGGTTGAATTGATTATTCACGAGGGCAAAAATCGCCAAGTCAGACGAATGACGGCACATATTGGTTTTCCAACTTTACGGCTGATCCGTGTCGGTTTAGGTGATTTTGAATTGGCAGATTTAGACAGTGGAGCATACCGAATATTATCAGAAAGTGAAAAACGTAAATTGTTCAAACAGTTAGGATTAAAAGATGAATAAAGGATATTGGATCATTGTTAGGGATTTTGATATTGCATTAGTGAATGGCGAAATTCCTTGCGGTTTGGCAGAAGAATTTGGCTTAAGTGAGCGTGAAAAATTAGCGATAGGGATTTATCAAAATTTGCCTGTTTATTTAGTGAAAGCAACTGAGGAAGATAATTATCGAGAGTTCGTTTATTTAAGAACGCAAATTGGGCGAGAGCCGGAATTAAGTCATTTATTGCATAGGGCTGTATCGTTAAATCATTTCTTTCACACCCATCAATTTTGTGGGAAATGTGGTGAGAAAACCGTACTGGCAGATAATGAAATTGCGGTTCATTGTAATGCTTGCGGTAATCGGGTTTATCCAACTATTAGCCCATCAATTATTGTCGCTGTGCGTAAAGGCAGACAAATTTTGCTGGCAAATCATTTACGCCATAAAGGCACGATTTACACTACTTTAGCTGGTTTTGTGGAAGCGGGCGAACCTGTTGAAAATGCGGTTCATCGTGAAATATTTGAAGAAACAGGATTGAAAGTTAAAAACGTACGTTATTTTGGTAGCCAACCGTGGGCATTTCCTAATTCTCTAATGCTTGGATTTTTGGCAGATTATGAAAGTGGCGAAATTCAGCTACAGGAAGAAGAAATTTGCGATGCGAAGTGGTTTGATTGTGATGATGAACTTCCCGAAATCCCACAAAAAGGCACAATTGCATTTGAGTTAATTCAAGCAACACTAAAGTTGTGTCGAGAGCAGCAGGGGTAAATAACGATTTGTTTTATTAAATAAAAAGTGCTGAATAACGTTCATTATTCAGCATTTTTATTTTTACGCTTTCAATTATCCTTCACAACTTGAGCAGCTTAGTAGGTTACGGTTAAACACTTGAGCAGCACTCATTGAGTTTTGGTAATAAATGGACTTTAAGCCTAACTCTTCAGCGGTTAAGTAGAGTTGGTTTAGATCACGTGCAGGTGTTGCAGGGTGGATCATCACATTAATACTTTGCCCTTGGTCAATATATTGCTGACGTTGAGCTGCTTGCTGAATGACACTTAATTGGCTGATTTCCGCAAAAGTTTTAAACACCTCTTTTTCGTGCTCGGAAAGTTGTTCTAAATGCTGAACAGAGCCATCGTTATGTAAAATAGATTCCCAAATTTCTTCCGTATCTAAGCCTTTTTCTTGGAGTAGTTTCTCTAAGAATGGGTTTTTATACACAGTTTTGATTTTCGCTAAATCTTTTACATAGTAGTTTGATTTAAACGGTTCGACTGATGGCGAAACGCTACCTAAAATAAAGCTACTGGATTTAGTTGGGGCAATACTCATTAAAGTAGTATTGCGGCGACCATAACCTTCTAAAATTTCCGGCTCACCAAAGCGTTGTGCCAATTCTTGTGATGCTTTTAATGTTTTTTGTTGCAATGTTTTGAAAATTTCATTGTTTTTTTGCATTGCTTGGAAGCTATCAAAGGCAATATTGTTCGCTTGTAAGTAACTATGCCAACCTAGCACGCCTAAACCTAATGCACGGTGGCGAACCGCAAAACGATTTGCACGCTCTAAGAATGGAATTGAACGACTTTTCTCAATAAATTCACTCATTACCACATCGAGGAAATAGGTTAATGTTTCCGGTGCATCGGTATCTTTCCACTCATCAAAATAGAGTAGGTTCATTGACGATAAACAGCATACGAAACTTTCATCGTTGCTTGAAGGCAACATAATTTCAGTACATAAGTTTGATGCGTGAATCGTCATATTTTTATCTTTATAGACATCAGGACGCCCTGCGTTGGCATTGTCTTTAAAGAATAAATATGGGATACCGGTTTCAGTTTTACGTTGCAGTAATTTTGCCCAAAGCTGACGTTTGTATGGATCGCCTGCTTTCATTGATTCTAACCAATCGTGTCCAACGCAAACACCGTAATACATTAATTGGATTGGGTTGCCTTCGGTGTGAATATCTAACCATTCATCAATATCACCGTGTTCAATATCAATATAGCCGGCAAATTGACCTTTGCGTGATGTTCCTTGAGAAATCACATCAATTACTGTATCGAATAACTTACTGAAGTTAAATGAACCGTCTGATTTACCATTATTCTTAATTAAAGAACCACGTGGGCGAATATCACCAAAATACGCTGATGTACCGCCACCGATTTTACTCATCATACCCACTTCAGCGGTGGTTACCATAATTTCGTGAATTGAGTCGCCAATATAGCTACCGAAGCACGAAATTGGCAAACCACGATCTAAACCAAAGTTTGACCAAATTGGTGAAGAAAGTGAGAAATAGCCTCTCGCCATATAGTGATAGAATTTATCCGCGTAGCCTTCAATGCCAAGTTTACGTTCTGCGTGCTCGGCAATAAAACGAATACGGTCTAATGCGGTAGTGCCTTCCAATAAATAGCCACGTTGTAAGAATAAACGGCTGTCTTCATTTAACCAGTGGAAGTCTGGGCGGTCTGTATTAGAATAAGTCATCTGCGGTAATCTGCTTCATTTTTTTAGAATAATCGGTACTACGTTTGTTAAAGAAATCGGTTTCTTTGGTAGAAAGAATTTCAATATCAAACCACTCAGTTTCTTTTAACAATTCAGGATCAATATTGTGTGGCGGTTCTAAACCTAAAATACTCAACGAATTGTTGTAACGGTTCTTAATATAGTTTTCTACCGTTGCTTTGGTGATAAAGCTTAAATCGCCCTCTTCGAAAATCCAGTCTAAGATCCCTTTTTCTGCCTCAAATGCTTGAGTAGCAAGAGTTTCTAAGTCTCTAAAGAATTCCGGCGTGAAAAGTTCACTGTGTTCATCACGCAAGATTTCGTATAACGCAATACCAAATTTTCCGTGAATTTCCTCTTCTTTAGAGGTTGCTTCAACCGCATTTGAAATCCCCTTAAATAGGTTTTTATGCTTGTTGAATGACATCATAATAATGAACTGACCGAATAACGAAATATGCTCTACAAATAAAGAGAACAGCACTAAAGACAATACAAACTCGCCTTTGCCTGCATCTTTATCTTTCATAAAACTTTCCATATAACGAATACGGTTCATTAATGGTTCAATATCGTGAATTTGGCTAAACATTTCGTTTAAGCCTAACTTTTCCAATAAGAATGAATACGCATCTTTATGACGTACTTCACTTTCTGCGAAAGTACCGCCTACATCGTCCATTTCCGGTTTGGGGAAATAGCGGTATAACTCACCCCAGAAACGTTTTACATTCACCTCTACTTGCGAAATAGCAAGCATCGCACGGGTTAAAACGTGGCGTTCGTGATCGTTAATAGTAGTGCGGTAATCTTGAATATCACCGGTAAAGTTAAACTCGGTATGTAACCAGTAAGAATGGCGGATAGCATCTTTAAATTCAAGAAGCTCAGGATACTCATACGGCTTAATATTTAAGCGTTTTTGGAAAAGATTTCTAGACATATTCTTAGGCTCTATCTTAAAGTTTGATTTCAATCTGGGAGATGATTGTATGCAAAAAAAGTTTCAAGACAAGACTTGACAAACAACCTTTTTACTTCGTTTTTGTTAGCTTATTGATTTATAAAGGAAAATAATTTTGTAAATTTTTATATCAATATATTGTGTTTATTTTATGGTCTAACCACTAGATATTGTGTTTTATCGTTTGTTTCAAAAGTATGCAATAAATTAAGAAAGCCTTGATAAAACTATGTTTAGCTTCCTTTTTCGAGTATGATATTTGGCTGTTTTTATAAGTTACAAGCGGTCGTTTTTTTCTATTTTTTACCAATATTATTTGAATTTTTATGAATAAGACTGAACAATTTTATCGTGGACGTTTTTCGGTTGCACCAATGTTAGATTGGACAACGCGTCATTGTCGTTATTTTCACCGTCAATTCAGCCAAAATGCGTTGCTCTATACTGAAATGATCACCGCCCCGGCTATTTTGCACGCCAAGTATGATTTGCTGGAATACGACCCGAGTGAAAATCCTGTTGCATTGCAATTGGGTGGAAGTGATCCTACTCAGCTTGCTCATTGTGCTAAATTGGTAGAAGAGCGAGGTTATGCGGAAGTCAATTTAAATGTTGGCTGCCCGTCTGACCGTGTGCAGAACGGTATGTTTGGGGCTTGCTTAATGGCAAAAGCCGATTTAGTCGCCGATTGCATTAAAGCGATGCAAGATGTGGTAGACATTCCGGTTACCGTCAAACACCGTATAGGAATTGATGATCTTGATAGCTATGAGTTTCTCTGCGATTTTATTGAAAAAGTGCAGCCTTATAGCAATGATTTTATCGTCCACGCCCGCAAAGCGTGGCTTACGGGCTTAAGCCCGAAGGAAAACCGTGAAATTCCACCTCTGGATTATGAGCGTGTTTACCAACTCAAACGTGATTTTCCGCATCTCAATATCACAATTAATGGCGGAATTAAAACTATTGAGGAAATCAAACAGCATCTACAGTTTGTTGATGGCGTGATGGTAGGGCGTGAGGCATATCAAAATCCATCGATGTTAGGCGAGATTGATTTGCAAATTTTTGGTGAAAATCGACCGCTTGTAATGGCTAAAGAAGCGGTGAAAAAGATGTTTCCTTACATTGAACGGGAGCTGGCAAAAGGTGTCTATTTAAATCATATTGTTCGTCATATGCTCGGGGCGTTCCAAAATTGCAAAGGGGCAAGACAGTGGCGTCGTCATTTAAGCGAAAATGCGACTAAACAAGGGGCGGGCGTAGAAGTTGTTGAACAAGCTCTAGCGTTTATCAGATAAGATGGAGGAGTGAATATGGCAGATCCGCATATTAAATCGCCAATGGATTTTTGGGATTATTTAACTGTTATTGTTTATCGTAGCGGTTTTGTACTAGCTACATTAATGCTGTTTTTGCTGCCTTATTACACATCAATGGCTCAACTTGGTTTATTGATAGCAGGCACAATGTTGGCTTCATCTTTACATCTTTATGCCAAAATATTCCGCCTGATTTTCCAATTCTCAGCGTGGTTAGGTTTACTGTTCTATATTTTTAATTTTCCGTTGTTAGCTTTAGGTGCAATGCTACTGGTTATTGGTGGATTAAGCTATAAAGAGTATTTTTGTTTTAGAGTATTTGGTTTGAATTTTCAGCCGATCTTGATGGTCATCTTATGGATTGCCTTTGCTTTAGGCTGGATTGTAGTTGTTCAGATTTTAAGTGTTACCTGTGGCTTGTTACTGTTAGTGTTAAGCATTCAAAAATGGCGAATGCCGCTGCATTTTGATATTGGCGATAAAACTAAATATCAGGTTTAAGGATTATTTAATTAGGATTTTTATGAAAAAATTTAAAATTGCCTTAATGGCAACAACGGTTATTGGCTTATTTGCTTGTACGCCACTACAATCACCAAAAACAACGCAACATAAGCAACAGGTAGGCTATTTAAAAGAGAATATCAGCCAAGCTGAGCTGAATAATCCGAAAAATTATAAACGCTATAGCTATTACTGTAAGAATTTTACCACAGGTGGCAGCTCTTATTTGGCAACTTATTTCCCATTGTGGTCTGAGAGCCGTAAGCAAGAGAATTTTGGTATCTATTTCCAATTAGACGGCGGGAAACTGTATCCATTCGACCATATTGCGAATATTAATTTAAATGCTAGAGGCACGAAATTTGAGGTGCGTTATCGCTCTTATCAGCCGATTGAGGGCAGTTACGTAGAATTAGTGGCTCGGGAGTTTAAATCGGTTTATTACAAACATAATCTGCCTTGGTTAGAGTGTCGGGAAGGCTAGTTGAGAATAGAAAAAACGGCTAGAAATTTAAATTCTAGCCGTTTTTTATTGAGAAATTAGCGTAAGAATGCAGGAATTTTACTCTCGTATTCCGCAATTTTTTGCTCGTGCTGAAGTGTTAAGCCGATATTATCTAAACCATTGAGTAAACAGTGGCGGCGGAATTCATCTAACTCGAAAGTATATACTTTATCGCCAGAGGTAACGGTCATTGCTTCTAAATCAACGTGGATCTGTTTGCCTTCATTTGCCCACACCCATTGGAAGATCTCTTCCACTTCTTCTTCGGTTAATTTGATTGGAAGCATATGGTTGTTAAGGCTGTTGTTGTAGAAAATATCCGCAAAACTTGGGGCAATCATCACTTTAAAGCCATAATCTGCCAATGCCCAAGGAGCGTGTTCACGAGAAGAGCCGCAACCTAAATTTTTGCGAGCAAGAAGAATTGTTGCTCCTTGATATTGTGGAAAATTCAGCACAAAATCCGGATTAGGCTGGGTTTCTGCCGCATCTAAATAACGCCATTCGTGGAATAGGTGTTTACCAAAGCCTACTCGGGTAATTGCTTGTAAAAACTGTTTTGGAATGATTGCATCAGTGTCCACGTTCGCTGCATCAAGAGGAACGACTAAGCCTGAATGTTGTTTGATACCTGCCATTTTTTATACCTCTTATGCGTTTAATGAAACATTACGAATATCAACAAATTTACCAAATACGGCTGCTGCGGCTGCCATTGCAGGGCTGACTAAGTGGGTACGACCGTTACGCCCTTGACGACCTTCAAAGTTACGGTTAGAGGTTGAAGCACAACGCTCCCATTCGCCCAAGATGTCATCATTCATTCCTAAACACATTGAGCAACCCGGATTACGCCATTCTGCACCGGCTTCGATAAAGATTTTATCCAAACCCTCTTTTTCCGCTTGTTCTTTTACTAAGCCAGAGCCCGGTACAACAAGAATGCGTTTAACATTATCTGCTTTTTTACGACCTTTCATTACTGCCGCTGCTGCACGTAAATCTTCAATACGGGCATTGGTGCAAGAGCCGATAAAGACTTGATCAACAGGCACATTTTTCATATCTGTATGTGGCTCTAAGCCGATGTAAGCTAAGGCTTTTTCCGCAGAAGCTCGAGTAACAGGATCTGCCATTTCCTCAGGGTTTGGAATGACATCATCAATCCCGATTACTTGCCCAGGGTTAGTACCCCAAGTGACTTGTGGTGCAATGTCTTTCGCTTCTAAAATCACTTCGGCATCGTAAACCGCACCTTCATCGGTTTTTAGCGTTTTCCAATATTCAATGGCATCGTCCCAGTCCTTACCTTTCGGTGCATTTGGACGATCTTTTAAGTAAGCGAAAGTAGTTTCATCAGGGGCAACAATACCAGCCTTAGCACCAAATTCGATTGCCATATTGCATACAGTCATTCTACCTTCCATTGAAAGATCACGAATGGCTTCACCGCAGAATTCCACCACATAGCCTGTACCGCCAGCCATTGTAGTTTTTCCGATAATCGCAAGCACGATATCTTTTGCGGTAATACCCGGGTTCACTTTGCCACGCACTTCTACTTTCATACTTTTCGCACGGGCTTGTTTTAAGGTTTGAGTAGCTAAAACGTGCTCTACTTCAGATGTACCGATACCAAATGCCAATGCTCCGAAAGCACCATGGGTAGCAGTGTGGGAATCGCCACATACAATGGTCATTCCGGGTAAAGTCAAGCCTTGTTCCGGTCCCATAACGTGTACGATGCCCTGTTGTTTTTTGGTGATGTCGAACAACGAAATACCGTTTTCTTCACAGTTTTTGGCGAGTTCTAATACTTGAACTTTCGCTTGCCCTTCCAATTTTTGCACATCACGCACTTGAGTAGAAATACTGTGGTCCATAGTGCCGAAGGTTTTGCTCACTTGGCGAACTTGACGACCCGCAACACGCAAACCATCGAAAGCTTGTGGGCTGGTTACTTCGTGAATTAAGTGTCGGTTGATATAAATAATCGGCGTTTCGCCTTCGGCTTCATACACAACGTGTGAATCGAAAAGTTTCTGATATAGGGTTTTAGCTTGCTGCATAAAATAGTCCAACTCAATAAGATAATTTTGTACTCAAGCGGTTAGATTTGTAAAAAATTTTGCAAAATTGACCGCTTGTTAATGATGGATATGAATATAACGACTAAAAAAATGAAAGTAAAATAGTATTTTTACAGAAAATAAGGATTTTTATTCTGTTAAATCAAGCTAAAAATAGCTTTAATAATCAATGTTTAGCATATTATGCTGATTTGTTGAATTGTTACAGCAAGTTATCTAGTCATTATTACAGTTTATAGAGCTATTTTCTTTGACATATTTTTCATCATTTTTTAGATTAAAAGGAGATATCTATCACATTTTTTTAAAAATCCCCTTGCAATTAAAATAATAATCCCTAGACTTAAAAAAATTAATTTGAAAAATATTATTTTGAACCCAGTCTTTATTTATAAATGGAGCTTAAATTATGCAGTCAAAATTCCGTCTTTCATTGTTAGCCACCTCTTTAGTATTAGGCTTATCAGCTAATGTTTTTGCAGCCAAAGTGCCGGAAGGTACAGCATTAGCAGACAAACAAGAAATTGTTATTAATAACGGCTCTGAGCCTTCAAGTTTTGACCCGCATAAAATTGAAGGTGTGCCTGAGTCTCAAGTTGCTTATCAGCTTTTTGAAGGCTTAGTGACCAAAGATGCTGATGGTAATATCCAACCGGGGGTGGCGGAATCTTGGGAAAGCACACCGGATTATAAGACTTGGACATTTAAATTACGTAAAGATGCTAAATGGTCTAACGGCGAGCCGGTAACCGCTCACGATTTCGTTTTCTCTTGGCAGCGTTTAGTGAACCCACTCACTGCTTCACCTTACTCAAGTTACTTAACTTATTTGAATGTTGAAAATGCTCAAGACATTATTGATGGAAAGAAAAAACCGGAAGAGCTAGCGGTGAAAGCGGTTGATGATCACACTTTCCAAGTGCAATTAAGCCAGCCAATTCCTTATGCAGCAGAGCTTGTAACTCACTCTTCTGTTTTACCTGTGCATAAAGCAACAGTAGAAAAATTAGGTGATGCGTGGGTGAAAAAAGGAAATTTAGTAGGTAATGGTGCTTATACTTTAGCAGATCACATCATTAATGAGAAAATCGTTTTTGCCCGTAACCCGAATTACTGGAACGACAAAGAAACTGTGATTAATAAAGCGACTTTCTTAGCTATTCCTAATGCGACAACTGATGTAGCTCGTTATCGTGCGGGTGATTTGGATATGACGAACTATTCCTTACCACCGGAGCAGTTTGCAACTCTTAAAAAAGAGATTCCAAATGAAGTATTCACAGCAAGAACACTTTCAACCTATTACTACGAGTTTAACCACAAACGTGCTCCATTTGATAATGTGAAAGTGCGTGAAGCATTAAACTTAGCTTTAGATCGTAACATCATCACCGATAAAGTATTAGGGCAAGGTCAAACTCCAACCTATGTGTTTACGCCTCCTTATATCCACGAAGGGGATAAAATCCAGCAGCCGGCGTATTCAACGCAACCAATGGCAGAACGTAAAGCAAAAGCATTGAAATTGTTGGAAGAAGCGGGTTATAGCAAATCGAACCCACTGAAATTCACAGTTCTTTATAATACTAACGATAACCACAAGAAAATTGCGATTGCGGTTTCGTCCTTATGGAAACAAGGTACAGATGGTATTGTGGATGTGAAATTAGAGAACCAAGAGTGGAAAACATTCTTAGATACACGCCGTAATGCAAACTACGATGTTTCTCGTGCTGGCTGGGCGGCAGACTATAACCAAGCCTCGACCTTCATTAAGTACTTCTTATCGAATTCCAGCAACAATACGGCATTCTATAAGAACCAAGCCTACGATGCTGCGGTAGCAGAATCTTACAAAGCAACCGATGCCGCAGGTCGTGCAGCTGCTTATGCGAAAGCAGAAGAGCAGTTAGCGAAAGATTTTGCTATTATGCCGATTTACAACTATGTCAATCCACGCTTGGTGAAACCTTATGTGAAAGGCTATGAAGGTAAAGATCCACAAGATGATATTTTACTTCGTAACTTATACATCGTGAAATAATCATTTTTAGGTTTAGGCTGCTTATTGAAAAATAAGCAGCCTAATTTTTTGAGGAAAATATGGTAGTAAAACGGTTTTCGATTTATGGTCGGGTTCAAGGTGTTGCTTTTCGTTTTTTCACGTTAAAAGAAGCTGAAAAATTGGGAGTGAAAGGCTATGTGAGAAACTGCAATGATGGCTCGGTAGAAGTTATTGCAACGGCAGATGAGTTAGCAATGGCTCAGTTTGAACAATGGTTACATCAAGGTTCACCTTCTGCAAAAGTAGAGCGAGTGATCGTTAGTGATTATAGTAGTGGAGAAACCTTTGATAGGTTTGAGATAAAAGGTTAAAAATAACAAACAAGCGGTCGTTTTTAGTAAAAAATTTACAAAATTCGACCGCTTGTAGTTTGAGGTTATCTAATCTAACGCTTTTTCGATTTTCTCGAATAAATCACGAGCGAGATTATCCATCTCACGTAAACGCTCTAAACCACGACGCATCAAGGTTTGGCGTTGATTATCGTAACGAGAGAGTTTAATGAGTGGTTCAATAAGTCGTGCAGCCACTTGTGGGTTGCTTTCATTTAGTTTGATAAGGGTATCGACTAAGAAACGATAACCTGAGCCATCAATAGCGTGGAAGGCTTTCGGGTTTTGACCGCAGAATGCTCCTACTAATGAACGTAGTCGGTTTGGATTGTTAAAGTTAAAACTTGGGTGTTCCATTAAACTTTGTACAATCGCCAATACGTTTTCATCCGGGCGGGTGGCTTGGAGCATAAACCATTTGTCCATTACTAAGCCATCGTGTTTCCATTTTTCCTCAAAATCTGCCAATAATGCATCACGGCAACTTAGCTGTGCTTTAGTCGCTGCTTGTAATGCGGCTAGCGTATCAGTCATATTGTCTGCATTATTGTAATGTTTATGCACAAGGGTATTACCTAAGTCAGTAAAGGCTAAATAACTTAAGCAGACATTGCGTAACGCACGTTTAGCAATATCTTCTGCGACCACTTGGTAAGCATCACATTTGTTTTGGTTATAAACAATTAATAATTTATCTTGTAATGCTTGAGCAATCGAATGTTGCATAAACTCACGGACAAGAGAAATACCCGTTGGGTCAATGGTTTTAAACGACTCGGCAAATTCAGTTTCTTTCGGTAATGTGAGCGTTAATGCGGTTAATTCAGGCGATTTGGCTGAATTATCTAACACGAAAGTTAAGGCTTCGACTAAACCTTCTGAGAAGCTAAACGGCTGATTTTGCTGATAACGGCTTAAATTTTCACGCAGTTCGTTGGTGTAGAGCATTTGTGCAGCATCCCAGCGTATGAAATCATTTTCAGCGTGTTTAAGTAAGGTTAAAAGCTGTTCGGTGGTGTAGTTGTAATCTAAACGCACAGGGGCAGAGAAATCACATAATAACGCAGGCACAGGGCGTTGCGTTACATTGTGGAACTCAAAGGTTTGATGTTCAGCGGTAACGTCCAATACATCACTTACCGTTAATAGTTCATACTGTAATGGAATATGTTTTCCGTCATTTTCACCATATAACGCAATTTTTAGTGGAATATGCAAATTCAGCTTATCCATTTGGTCTTGAGTAGCTGGTGTCATTTGTGAAATATGTAAGCGATAGGTTTTGCGAGCTTCATCATATTCATCGGAAATCGTGAGTTCAGGTGTTCCCGATTGGCTATACCAACGGCGGAACTGTTCTAAATCAACGCCTGAAGCATCTTCCATTGCCTTAACGAAATCTTCACAGGTAGCGGCTGAACCGTCGTGTCTTTCTACATAGAGCTTCATTCCTTGTTGGAATTTCTCTTCGCCTAATAGGGTGTGGATCATACGAATGATTTCTGCCCCTTTTTCATACACAGTTACAGTGTAGAAATTGTTCATTTCAATGACTTTTTCCGGACGAATTGGATGTGCCATCGGGCTGGCATCTTCGGCAAATTGCACTGTACGCAATAGACGTACATCTTCGATACGTTTTGCCGAACGAGCCCATAAATCCGAAGTAAATTCCTGATCACGGAAAACGGTTAAACCTTCTTTTAGGCTTAATTGAAACCAATCACGGCAAGTAATGCGGTTGCCCGTCCAGTTATGGAAATATTCGTGGGCGATAACTGCTTCAATATCTAAATAATCGGTATCAGTTGCAGTTTCCGGTTTTGCCAATACAAATTTAGAGTTGAAAATATTTAAGCCTTTATTTTCCATTGCTCCCATATTGAAGAAATCAACGGCAACAATCATATAAATATCTAAATCGTACTCTAAACCGAAGCGGTCTTCGTCCCATTTCATTGAGCGTTTTAAGCTCTCCATCGCCCAAGGGGCACGGTCTAAATTACCACGATCAACGTAGATTTCTAAGGTAACTTCACGTCCGCTTTTAGTAATAAATTTATCTTGTAGGAGGTCAAAATCGCCAGCCACTAATGCAAATAAATAGCTTGGTTTGAAGAATGGATCTTGCCATTCCACCCAGTGTCTGCCGTCGTGCAATTCACCTTGAGCAATACGGTTACCGTTAGAGAGTAAGTAAGGATATTTGTTCTTACTAGCGGTGATTTTTGTCGTGTATTTTGCAAGTACATCAGGGCGGTCAAGCATATAAGTAATTTGGCGGAAACCTTCAGCTTCACACTGTGTGCAAAGTCCGTCGCCCGATTTATATAAACCTTGTAGTGAGGTATTTTGTGCAGGGTTTAAGGCTGTCTCAATTTGAAGTTCAAAGCGATCAGCTTTTACTTCTGCTAAATTCAAGGTTAAAGATTCATCATCTTTTTCGTAAGATGAAAATGGCTCACCATTAAATTTAATCGAAAGGAAATCAAAACTATGACCATCTAATTTAAGTGTAGTTGCTTCGCTATTTTTACGTTCAACAGTTAAGGTTGAGGTTACAAAGGTGCGATCTGGGTCAAGTTGAAAATCAAGATAAATATCAGTAATAGTGAAATCTGGTGCTTTATAATCTTTTCTTAGTCTTGCTTTAGGTTGCATAGGATTTCCTTTTTGATTGGCATTTCGCCGCTAGAATAGTGCTGGTTATTGTACTAAATTTATTGCAAATTTTCCAAGAAATATGACCGCTTGTATCAAACAAAACGGCTATAAATATTGTCATTTATAGCCGTTTGGGAAGTATTGGAATTATAGAGTTTGATGCCCTTGATCGAGATGTACTAAGCTGATTAAATCATCAACGCCAACATCAAATGCTTGTCCAAAACCTTTCACAAATAAACCTGCGGTTGGTTTAAAGCTAAAGAGTTTGAAATCTTGCATATTAGATAGATCATCAATTAATTCACCGTGTCTGGCTTTAAGTGCATTAATGCTTATATTCCATTCCTCTTGATCGCGTTCAATAATACGGGCTGTTGCATCAAAGGTTAAACGACGACGTGCAAAAATTTGGCGACTTTTGTTCTCATCTTCAATCAGCATTAGGGAAACTTTAGGTATTTCCTGCAAATTTCGTGCGTGGCGGGCAATAATTGAAATAAGCACTTTATATTCGCCATTGTGAATAACAAAAGGAGCATAGCTCACATTTGGAGTGCCATCTTTATCTGTTGTTGCCATTACAATCGTCTTAATTTGTTGTTTTAGTTCTTCTAGTTCAGGACCTAAACGGTTTTGTAAAACCTCTTGGCGGTTTGTTGTCATTATTTCTCCTTATTAATGATTGGGTTAGCCTATTTATTATATTGAAAAAATGAGTGTTCGATCAATAAGAATGATATTGAAAATAGTTTTTATTTGAATTATATTCCTTGCCGATATTTATATTATTAAATGCTTATTAAAATTGAATAAACCTAAGAGGATTTGTATGAAAAAAATAATATTATCAACTTTTGCCGTTCTTTGTGCATTAGGTATGTCAGCTTGTTCTTCCAGCAGTTCTAGTGGTGGTTCTAATAACAAAGTAGATAAACAAGAGTATGAAATTCTAAAAAGCGAAGTAACGGATCTAAACTCCACTTTATCTGATCTACAAAGTACATTACAACGTTTACAAAATAGGCTGGCTTCATCTCAATCTGTCAGTAAAAGTGAAATTGAAAAATTAGAAGCCCAATTAGCAGAAGCTAAGGGAAATGAAGCGAAAACTGCAGAATTAGTACAACAATTAGATGAACAATTAAAAAATGCTATCAAAGCTGCAACAGAGGCTGGTGATGCTAGATTGGCAGAGGCTTTGGCTAAATCTCAAGAAGAAGTGGCAGCCATTAAAAAGCAAGCAGATGACGCAGCTAAAAAAGCTAACGATGCAATTAATAATGCTCAAAAAGCACAAGAAGATGCAGCAAAAGCACAAGAGGACTTAAATAAAGCGAAAGCAGATTTAGAAGAGGCAAAATCTCGAGCACCAATTAGCGATAAAATCTTTGGGGGAGCGTCAGGAAAAATGACGGCAGCGAGCGGTAAACTCTCTGGTGGTGTTTTGGTAAAAGATAAAGATGGCACAGTTTCATCTATAGATGCTCCGGATACTCGAGAAGGAATTAGTTATATTACGGTAATTGATGATAGAGGGAGTGCAGTTGATGTTGGTATTGATGCTGTATATACCGGCTGGAGAAATAATTTAGGGGGAGCAAGCCGATGGGATCACTCTGGTGCAACTGTCCGTTATGGCGTTTATCACCACGAAGGAACGGAAAAAGGTTATGTGTATTCACAAGGTAAGGCCACAGAGGTTTCTAATATGCCTAAAGAAGGGATATTTACTTATTTAGGAAATGTGGGGCAAGTTTCGCATAAATATGGTTCTTGGGGGGCAGACAGCGGATCAGCTTATGCTAAAGTGAATTTTGCAGATAAAACGGTTCGTGTTGAGTTGAATACGGAGTTTGCAGCAACTCAAAATGATCGTTCTGTTAATGCGAAAGTAGATGCTTACACTTTTGACAGTAAAATCACCGAGAACTCTATTTCGGGAGTTGCTAATGAAAATAAAGAGGTCAAAATGCAAGCCGGTTTCTTTGGCGATGATGCGAAATATCTATCAGGTATTTACCAATCAGATAAAGTTCAGGGTGTATTTGGTGTAACGAAACAGTAAAAAAGGCTCTCCCCTTTAATTTTAAAAGGGGAGCAAAATAGGATTTGATATGAATAAAAAACAATCTATTGCAAGCGGTCTTTTTTTCAGTTTTTTTGCAATTCAGCCTGTATTCGCTGAGGAAGCGGTAGAACTTGAGCAAGTTGTGGTTACGGAAAAAGAAACTAAGGCAAATTTAATTCAGAAATCACGTAAAGCAGTTCAGCAAGAGATGATCAATGATAGCCGAGATCTTGTTCGCTATACAACAGATGTCGGTATTAGTGATAATGGTCGCCATCTAAAAGGCTTTGCAATGAGGGGCGTTGAGGGAAACCGTGTTGGTATTAGTATAGATGGGGTTTCTTTGCCTGATTCGGAAGAAAACTCATTATATGGTCGCTATGGTAATTTTAACTCTTCCAGACTAAGTATTGATCCTGAATTAACAACGGGTATTGATATTTATCGAGGAGCAAACTCTTTTAATAGTGGCAGTGGTTCGTTAGGCGGTTCGGTAAACTATAAAACCTTAGATGCAGTTGATTTAGTATCTAATGGAAATCGATTTGGTGGTTTAGCGAAAGCAGGCTATTCAAGTAAAAACAGAGAATGGGTTAAAACGGTTGGTGTCGGCTATCTTGGTGAAAAGTTGGATGTTGCATTGCTCTATTCCCATCGAGCAGGGCACGAGCTCAAGAGTAATGGGCGTGGCGATATTGAATTATTTAGTGCCAGACAAAAGCCGGATCCGGTAAGACATCGTACCAACAATTATTTATTCAAGTTAGGTTATGCCTTTAACCCGGAGCATAGAGTTGCTTTTTCGATTAATGGACAAAAAGGTAGCCGTTATACTGACGAGCTTTCTTATACTTCAATAGGTTCATTATGGCGTGAAGCTGATGACCAGAACAAGCGTGTTAATGCGAATGTAAATTACGCTTTTACCCCTGAATCTAGGTATTTAGCATTATTTAAAACCGATATTGACTACCAATATACAGATTTGGCAGCAGTAAATTATAAAGGTCTCAGATCTTGGAACTTTCTCACAAACCAGAGCAATCCCAAAGAGTTGATGGAAATTTATGATCGCCGAATGAAAACAAAATATACTCGAGTGAGTATGCAAGCGGATAGCCAGCCGTTTGAGTTTCCTTATAAAGCCTTGGGTGAACATCAGCTTGCGGTGTCAGCCTTTGTCGGTAGACGGGATTTTAAAAACATCAATTACGATACGATTATTGGGGCACCAACCAGTGAATACACTATTCAGTATCCTGTGAGAACAATTCAGTTAGGAGTAACGATTAAGGATAAAGTAGTCTGGAATCCTACATTTGATAACTGGTCGCCTATTATTACCGCTCAGTTTGGTTCACGTTTTAATTATGAAAAATTAACGCCACAAGAGTTAAATGCAGCTTGCAGTGCCGCGTGTAAACGTGAGGGTAAGCCTGATAAGGCTATTTTTAAAACAGTAAGTAGCTTTCTTGATTTAGAAGCTCAGCTTAATGATGTTTGGAAAGTGGGTTATAACGTTGGCTCAGGTTACCGTATTCCAACCGCATCAGAGATGTATTTTACCTTTGATAGCCCTTATGGAAAATGGCAATCTAACCCTGATTTAAGAGCTGAGCGTAGCATTACTCATACGCTTTCAGTTACTGCGGAAGATAAGAAAGGGAGCTTTGATTTAAATCTTTATCAAAGCAACTATAAAGATTTCTTATTTGAGCAAGAAACTATCGTTAAAAACTACAATATTTACTATAGACAATGTGCTTATTATGGTTGTTCAAGATATTTTGAAACACCTAGACAGCAAATGGTCAATATTGATAAAGCCCGAATTAGGGGATTGGAAGCAAAATTAGCTCTCAATCTTGGCTCATTTACAGAACATTTGAATGGCTGGAAAGTATCAGGTGCAGTTGGTTATAGTAAAGGGAAACTTTCTACCGAAAGTAGTTTATTATCTATTCAACCTGTTAAAGCAATTTTTGGTTTAGATTATGAAGTTGCGGACGGTAAATGGGGTATTTTCAATCGCTTAACTTATCTTGGAGCGAAAAAAGCCAAAGATGCTCAGGTTGTTGAAAATGTTTATAGTTCAAGAGGCTATGCTCCCAAAGTTACCACCTATAAATATCTCAATAAATCAGCCTATGTGTTTGATCTTTTTGGATACTATAAAGCGACTAAAAATATTACGTTAAGGGCGGGTGTCTATAACCTGTTTAACCGAACCTACCACACTTGGGACGCCTTAAGAGGTATTAATGCAAATAGCACAACCAATGTAGTAGATAGAGACGGAAAAGGTTTACAGCGTTTCTATGCACCGGGTCGTAATTACTCAGCATCAATAGAGATTAAGTTCTAATGAAATATTCGGATACATTAATGTGTCCGATTTTTATCTGATTAAAGGAGAAACAATGTCAGTTTTAACTCTAGAACAACAAGCCACTTTACGCAATGAATTAAATGAAAATTCAGGTCAAATTTTAGAGATGATTGCTTCGAAATATCAATGTTCGCTGGAAGAAGTAATGCTTAGCCTCCCCCAGGATATGCTTAAAGTAACAGATGGAAAGCGTTTCGCTGAAATTCTACAAGAAATTCACGAATGGGACGATGCAATTACCTTTATTTCGCATACGGAAGATACGATTGTTGAGTTTGTTGGTAAATTACCAAGCGGTTCAATTTCTCGTGGATTTTACAATTTTGAACACAAAGAGAATGGCGGTTTACAAGGGCATTTACGCTATGAAAATTGTGCTAAAATTTATCTATTAGATCGTCCATTTATGGGAAAACGCACGGTTTCGTTGGTGTTTATCAACAAAAAAGGGAATGCGATGTTTAAGATTTTTGTTGGCAGAGAAAAAGTAGGTGGGGCATTAAAAGAAGATCAAATCAGGGCGTTATATAAATTAATCGGCTAACTTGCAAAAGATTACTCAAATTTAACCGCTTGTAAAAAGGCTACGATAAATCGTAGCCTTTATCGGTTTATTAACCCACAGCTTGTGGTAAATAACCCAGCTGAATTAAAAATGGAATGACCATAATGCAAATACCTGCGATTAAGGCGATAACTAAGGCTAAATTACCGCCAATCACACGATAAGGCAGATTTGGGTGCTGTTTGCGAGCTTTCCACGCCAAACCGATAGGTAAAATCATTCCATAGAAGGCAAATAATAAACCTGCATAACCTAAAGCCATAATAAAACCGTCCGGATAGAACAACGCAAACAACAGTGGCGGAGTAAAAGTTGCAACGGTTAGCCATAAACGATTGTTTGGTAGGTTCAAGCGTTTTAATAAATCACCTACACCTTCAAAAATTCCCATTGCAACACCTAAAAATGAGGTAATTAATGCAAGTACAGAGAACAAACGAACCATTTCGCCTAAAATTGTGCTACCTGTAATTTGGCTGGTTGCAGTTACTAAGCCGTTTAAAGTAGGGTCTTGTTTTAAAATAGTCGTAAATTCGTTTTGACTTAATACACCGTGCGTAGCCAATTGCCATAATAAATAAGCAACTAACGGAATAGCTGTACCGATATAAATAGCTTTACGGATTTTGCCAATATCAGCATCTAAATAGGTATTGATTGTTCCCATAATCACGTGGAAACCAAATGCTGTAAAGAAAATAGGCACAGCAGAAAGCACTAATAAATTATCTAACGGAATAGCAGTTAAGTTTTCTAGTTTCGCTTTTGGTAACATCATCACTAACACGGCAATGAAAGCGATGATTTTTCCAAGAAACAGCACTCGGGTTAAACCATCAACGGATTTCACACCAACTACAACAAAGGAACCTAATACCACTGTAAAAATTAAAATGCTGATTTTAAGTTTCATATCAGCATCTACCATTTCCGGCATAATACCACTAAGCAGTGAACCACCGCCGGTAATATAAGCTGAAAGTAATGCATAGAGTAGAACAAGCAAGCTAAAAGTCGCTAAAGCACGTCCGAACAAACCAAAATACTGCTCCGCGAGGCTTGCTACCCCCACATCTTTTTGTGGAGCGGTTTGATATACCTCCATAAATAACAAGCCTGTATAAGCCAATAATGCCCATAACCCAATGAGTAATAAAGCAGTTGCACCAAAACCCATACCCGCAGAGGTTAGCGGCATTGCAAGCATACCCGCACCGATTGTGGTGCCTGCAATCATTAATGCACTTCCTAAGATTTTATTTTTCATAGTTTTTTTGAGTAAATTAAAAAGGGAATTTATTCTATCAGAAATTTTCAGCAATGCTATCGGGAGAGATAGAATAATTTTTCAGCTTATTTTGCACAATCTAGTTGGCTTTAGTAAACTAGAGACAATTTGTAATTTTTTATCAAAAATAGACCGCTTGTATGTCTCTAATTTCATTTAATCTGCCGCAAATTGGCGGCAATTTTCAAGATCACCAAACGCTCGGTAATTTAGTCGGGCATTCTGACACGCTTGCCATTAGCCAAGCTGCTCAACAGTTTAACGGTTTGACGGTAGTCGTTACCCCTGATACCCGCACGGCGTTACGGCTGGAAAAATCGTTGCCGCAATTTGCCAATCTGCCGGTGCAACTTTTCCCTGATTGGGAGACATTGCCGTATGATAATTTTTCGCCACATCAAGATATTATTTCCGCCCGACTTTCCGCCCTGTTCGAGCTACAACAAGGGCGTAAGCAGATTTTCTTGTTACCAATCAACACCTTAATGCAGAAGGTCTGTCCGCCGAGTTATCTTGCCAACAATGTGTTGCTGATTAAAAAAGGCGACCGTTTTTCGATTCAAAACCTGCGTTTGCAGTTGGAAAATGCCGGCTATCGGGCGGTGGATCAGGTGCTGGAATATGGCGAATATGCGGTGCGTGGGGCAATTCTCGACTTGTACCCAATGGGGGCGGACGAGCCGTTCCGCTTGGATTTTTTTGACGATGAAATCGACACTATCCGCACCTTTGATGTCGATAGCCAACGTACGAAGGCAGAAATTGCCGAAATCAATCTACTACCGGCTCACGAGTTCCCGACAGATAGCAACGGTATTGAGCATTTTCGCACCAAATTCCGTGAAACTTTCGGCGAAATCCGCCGTGAGCCTGAGCATATTTACCAGCAGGTCAGCAAAGGCATTTTGAACGCTGGGATTGAGTATTGGCAACCGCTGTTTTTTGCGGAAATGGCAAGCCTGTTTGACTACCTCAACCCAAATACGCTGTTTATCACTTACGCCGACATTCAGCAGAAAGCTGAACAATTTCAACAAGATACGCAAAATCGCTATGAAAGTCGCCGAGTCGATCCGATGCGTCCGTTATTACCACCGAGCGATCTCTGGTTTGCGATTGATGAAGTGAACAGTTGGCTCAAAGGTTACCCACGTTTAAGCATAACCGCCGAGAAAATCCGTAAATCTGCGGCGAAAATGAATGCAAATGTAGCGAATTTACCTGATTTAGCAATTCAATCAGGGGCAAAAGAGCCGTTTACCGTTTTCCAACAGTTCCGCCAAACATTCAAGGGCGATATTCTGTTTTCGGTGGAGAGTGAAGGACGGCGTGAAACCTTGTTGGATCTGCTTGCTCCGTTGGGGGTGAAGCCGAAGCAGATTTTGCAAATTTCCGATGAAATTGAACCGCTTGCGTTGATGATTTCCAATTTGGATCAAGGGTTTGTGATTGAAAAAAGCGGTCGAAATTTGGCAATTATTTGCGAAACCGATCTGCTTGGCGAAAAAGTCCAACAAAAACGCAGCGAAAAAAACCGTAAAACCGTCAATCCTGACACCCTAATCCGCAACTTAGCGGAACTCAAAATCGGACAAGCGGTAGTGCATTTGGAAAACGGCGTGGGTCGCTACGGCGGTTTGACCGTGCTGGACGCAGGTGGAATGAAAGCGGAATATCTCGTGCTACATTACGCCAACGATGCCAAACTCTATGTGCCGGTGGCGTCATTACATTTAATCAGCCGTTATATCGGCGGTGCGGACGAAACCGCTCCATTACACAAACTCGGCTCGGAAGCGTGGGCGAAAACCCGTCAAAAAGCGGCGGAGAAAATCCGTGATGTAGCGGCGGAGTTGCTCGATGTTTATGCCAAACGAGAGAGCCAGACTGGCTTCGCTTTTGCTTACGACAAAGCGGAATTCGACCGTTTCAGTGCGACTTTCCCCTACGAGGAAACGGACGATCAGAAAATGGCGATCAATGCGGTGATCAGCGATATGTGCCAAGCGAAGGCGATGGATCGGCTCGTGTGTGGCGATGTCGGCTTCGGTAAAACCGAAGTGGCCATTCGGGCAACGTTCTTGGCGGTGATGAACCATAAGCAGGTTGCTATTCTCGCCCCGACCACTTTGCTTGCCCAGCAACATTACGAGAATTTTAAAGACCGTTTTGCGAACTATCCTGTGAACGTGGAAGTGCTTTCCCGTTTTAAAACCGCCAAAGAGCAGAAAGCGATTTTGGAAAAAGTGGCGGAAGGCAAGGTGGATATTTTAGTCGGCACGCACAAACTGTTGCAGGACGATGTCGCTTTCCGTGATCTCGGCTTGCTGGTGATTGACGAAGAACACCGTTTCGGCGTGCGTCAAAAAGAGAAAATCAAACAGCTGCGAGCGAATGTCGATATTCTCACGCTCACCGCCACGCCAATTCCAAGAACGCTGAATATGGCGTTGAACGGTATGCGTGATCTCTCGATTATCGCCAGCCCACCGGCTCGTCGTCTGAGCATTAAAACCTTTGTGCGACAAAGCGATGAAGCGGTGATTCGAGAAGCGATTTTGCGTGAAATTCTGCGTGGCGGACAGGTTTACTACCTGCATAACGATGTTGCTACGATTGAAAATTGTGCCGAAAAATTGAGCCAACTGGTGCCGGAAGCCCGTGTGGTGATTGGTCACGGGCAGATGCGTGAGCGAGAATTAGAGCGAGTGATGAGCGATTTTTATCATCAACGCTTTAATCTGCTGGTCTGCTCGACCATTATCGAAACCGGGATTGACGTGCCAACTGCTAACACAATTATTATCGAACGGGCGGATAAATTCGGCTTGGCACAGCTCCACCAACTGCGTGGGCGTGTGGGGCGTTCCCACCACCAAGCCTACGCCTATATGCTCACTCCACACCCGAAAACACTGACCAAAGACGCTGAGCAACGCTTGGAGGCGATGAGTACTATCGACAATCTCGGTGCAGGTTTTGTCCTTGCGACCCACGATTTAGAAATCCGCGGGGCGGGCGAATTACTCGGTTCGGAACAGAGCGGACAGATTGAGAGCATTGGCTTCTCGCTCTATATGGATTTGCTCGAAAATGCAGTGAAAGCCTTACAGGAAGGGCGTGAACCGACCTTGGACGAAATCACCCAAAACCAAGTTGAGATTGAGTTGCGAGTGCCGGCATTAATTCCGGACGACTACCTGCCGGATGTGAATATGCGACTGTCGTTCTACAAACGTATTGCCAGTTCCGAGAGTGATGAACAGCTCAAAGATCTCAAAATCGAGCTGATCGACCGCTTCGGATTACTGCCCGAGGCGACTAAAAACCTGTTTGCGATTACCCAACTCCGCCTTACCGCCCAACCGCTCGGCTTGAAGAAAATCGATGCCGGCATCCACGGCGGTTATTTGGAATTTAAACCAACCGCCCAGCCGGATCCGATGAAGTTTATTCAGCTTATTCAAAAACAACCAGCGGTTTACAGCTTTGAAGGGGCAGTGAAGTTTAAGTTTAGATTACCGCTTGAAGAAAACAACAAGCGGTTGGAATTTGTGGAAAGTTTGCTAAAACAGATTCTAGGCGAATAACGAAGTCAATCCCCAAAACGATTTTTGCGATCTGTGTCGTAAAAATCGTTTTTGTTTATTATGAAACCGAGAATTTCATTTAGCCTGTTTATTACCTAAAAAATACTTTGTAAATATATTTTATTTACATTAAAGAGGGAGTAAACTGGCAATGGAGCAAATTGTAGTACATTGCGAGAGAAACACTAACATTCGGATTATTTCGGCTCGCTTGGCAACTAAACGTGAAAGCCGACAATATAGAGGAGTACATTAAATGAGAGAAGAATACGATTTTTCTAACGGTGTGCAAAACCCTTATGCAAAAGGGTTAAAAAGCAAAAGTGTGGTAACAATTCGGATTGAAGATGAGGTGATTAGCTATTTCAAACAGCTTGCCGAAGAAGTGAACTTGCCATACCAAACTTTGATCAATCTTTATTTAAAAGATTGTGTCGCAGAGAAACGAAAACCCACAATTAGTTGGTAACAAGCGGTCGATTTTGGCTAAAATATTGCAAATTTTATGATTAAGGACACGATATGAAACAAGCTCTTCTTAACCGCCTTTTGCGTTATACCCAAATTTATACCACCTCCGATCCGAAAAGTAACAGCGTGCCAAGCTCGCCTCAACAATGGGATTTGCTCAATCTGTTGAAAGCAGAGGTGGAAGCAATGGGATTGACCGAGATTTATCTCGACCCTAACGGCTATCTGTTTGCCACTCTTCCGGCGAATACCGACAAGGAAATCCCTGTGCTTGGCTTAATTGCTCACGTCGATACTTCACCTGACTTTAATGGCGAAAATGTGAAGCCACAGGTAATCGAACGCTATGAGGGCGGGGATATTCTGTTAAAAGGGAGTGGTGATCGCCTATCGCCACAGGATTTCCCGAATTTAAACAAGCTCATTGGCAACACGCTCGTAACCACCGACGGTACAAGCCTACTTGGTGCAGATGACAAATCGGGCATTGCGATTATTCTCTCTGCAATCGAATACTTGCAAGCCAACCCACAAATCCCACACGGCAAAATCCGAGTCGGCTTTACCACCGATGAAGAGATCGGGCGTGGTGCAGATCATTTTGATGTAAAAGCGTTTGGTGCAGATGTGGCATTCACCCTCGACGGTGGTCCACTCGGCGAGTTGCAATATGAGAATTTTAACGCAGATGCGGCAACAGTAACCTTCTTCGGTCGCAGCGTTCACCCCGGCACGGCAAAAGGCAAAATAATCAACGCCTTAGAACGTGCTTGCGAATTTCAGCATCGTTTACCGCCACATTTAACCCCTGCCACTAGCGAAGGGCGTGAAGGCTTCATTATGTTACACGGCATTGAAGGCGGAATTGATAAAGCGGAAATTCACTATATTCTGCGTAGCTTCTCCCGTGAAGAGTTAGCAACATTAGGGGGCTATCTGACGCAAACGATGACCGAAATGCAACGAATTTATGGCGAAAATTGCGGAAAAGTCGAGATTGTTGAACAATATCGAAATATGTGTGAGGTACTAGATGGCTATCCGTACCTGATTGAAATTGCAGAAAAAGTGATGCGTGAGCAGGGCATTGAGCCGAATTTAGAGCCAATCCGTGGTGGTACAGACGGTTCACGTCTCTCCTTTATGGGCTTGCCTTGCCCGAATTTATTCACCGGTGGCGAAAATTTCCACGGACGTTTTGAATTTATTTCGGTCGATACGATGGAAAAAGCGGCGAAAGTGATTATTGGAATCAGCCAAAAATTTGCTGAATACTATTTCGCCAAATAAAGCGATCGCAAGCGGTTAAATTTGGCAAAAAATTTGTAAAAAGCATTATTTTTCGCCAGTTAAACTATTTTTTAAAGATTTCCTGCAAATTTATTTGACTTTGAAGCGGAAATCCATAGAATATGCACCTGTTGAAACGCTACGAGCTTCGTAGCGTTTTTAAATGCGGGAATAGCTCAGTTGGTAGAGCACGACCTTGCCAAGGTCGGGGTCGCGAGTTCGAGCCTCGTTTCCCGCTCCAATTTCTATATCGTGTTGCCCGAGTGGCGGAATCGGTAGACGCAAGGGATTTAAAATCCCTCGCCTTTCGGGGCGTGCCAGTTCAAGTCTGGCCTCGGGCACCATTTAGAAATCAATATTTAAAATTTGCGGGAATAGCTCAGTTGGTAGAGCACGACCTTGCCAAGGTCGGGGTCGCGAGTTCGAGCCTCGTTTCCCGCTCCAATTTTTCTATATCGTGTCGCCCGAGTGGCGGAATCGGTAGACGCAAGGGATTTAAAATCCCTCGCCTTTCGGGGCGTGCCAGTTCAAGTCTGGCCTCGGGCACCATTTAGAAAAATAACAATTTAAAATCAAAAAATTATCGAAGCCCGAGTGGCGGAATCGGTAGACGCAAGGGATTTAAAATCCCTCGCCTTTCGGGGCGTGCCAGTTCAAGTCTGGCCTCGGGCACCATTTCGGTAATTTAAAAAAATACCAAATATGCGGGAATAGCTCAGTTGGTAGAGCACGACCTTGCCAAGGTCGGGGTCGCGAGTTCGAGCCTCGTTTCCCGCTCCAATCTAAAGAACGATAGCACCAGAAGGTGCTTTTTTTATATCTCAATTTTATTAGGCAATAAAAAATCCATACCGTAGTATGGATTTGATTTGAAAGATTATTTCTTCTGAGCTTTTAATGCTTCAACTACTTGTTTTTGTTGTTCAGCAGCTGCTTTACAGCCTGCAAGTGCTGATTGTTTGTCTGCATCGCTCATTGTTTTCCAAGCATCTTCAGACACTTTTAACATCTCTTCTTTAGTCATACCTAATTGAGCTTTGATTTCTGGTTGTAGTTCAGCCGCTTCAAAGGTTAAATCAATTAGTTCTTTACATTTAGCAGGGTATTCACTTGCTTGTGCTGATAATGCAAAACCTGAGATAAAGAGTGCGAGTGTTAATTTTTTCATAAAAAAATCCTCATATTAATTTGTAAAATTAAGCAAAATAGCCGATGATGGCTTATAGCTTATGGAGTAACTCTGTTTTTAAGTTACAGAAGCATTATACACAATTGTTTTTTTTTTGAGCAATTTAAGGTTGCGGATTAACTGGTATTACCTGTTTGAGTTTCAAATAAATAAGTGAAAATGAAATGAAAAAACTGACTATTCTTGGCTTAGGGTGGCTTGGATTGCCATTGGCGGAGCATATGCAAAAAGAGGGCTGGAAAGTAATTGGCTCGAAAAGAGCGGTGTCTGATATGTCGATTGAGTGCTATTCGCTTGATTTGAATAACTTAGCTATCAATAATCATATTGAAAAATTATTAACTGTTGATGCAATGATTATTGCATTACCTCCCTCAAAAATAGAGCCGGAAAAATACCTCGTAGGTATCCAAAATCTGGTTTCTACCGCAATAGAAAAAGGCTTAAAGCATATCATTTTTACCAGTTCGACTTCTGTTTTGCCAATGGAAGCGGGCGTTTTTGATGAAAATGCGGAAATTGAGCCAACTTCTCTTTTAGCTAAAGTAGAACATTGGTTGCTTAGCTTACCTATTCATTGCGATATTGTGCGTTTAGCGGGGCTTGTGGGCAAAACACGCCACCCTGTTTTTTACTTAGCAGGTAAGCAAAATTTAAGTGGGGCAGAGCAGCCTGTGAATTTAGTGCATTTAGAGGATTGCATTGCGGCAATTTCCCTGCTTTTAGCAAAACCAAACGGGCAACGCATTTTCCATTTATGTGCAGAGCAGCACCCTACTCGTAAAGCGTATTATAGTGAAATGGCAAGACGTTTTGACTTGAGAGATTTGCAATTTTCTGAAGAAAATCAACCGCTTGTAAGAGTGGTAAAGGCGAAAAAAATTTGCAAAGAATTGGGCTTTGTGTACCGTTATCCTAATCCTTATGATTTTAAGTTGGATATTTAGCAAAATACAGACTTAATCCCTACATACTAAGTGGTTTATGTGATAGTATATGCGAACTATTATCAACAACTTATTAGGATTTTATGCTTGATGTTTTATTAGAACCTTTTGCCTACAACTATATGCAAAAAGCGATTTTTGTGAGTATGGGAGTGGGCTTGGTTTGTGCTTTTCTCTCCGCCTTTTTAATGTTAAAAGGCTGGTCTTTAATTGGTGATGCCTTGTCGCACGCAGTCGTGCCGGGAGTTGCCATTGCTTATGCGTTAAAATTACCTTATGCCGTTGGGGCGTTTTTTTCGGGGATTTTGGCGGCATTATCAATTCTTTGGGTAAAAAGCCTCACAAAAATTAAAGAAGATGCTGTCATCGGCTTTATTTTTACCACCTTTTTTGCCTTAGGAATGTTTATTGTTTCCTTAAATCCGACATCAGTGGATGTAAATTCCATTGTGATGGGAAATATTTTAGGGATTGCTGATGAAGATTTGTGGCAAGTGGTACTGATTATCGCCATTTCGTTACTCGGTTTGATCCTATTTTGGAAGGATTTGCTACTCGTCTTTTTTGACGAGCACCACGCTCTTTCAGTGGGTATTTCGCCATTACGCTATAAAGTCATCTTCTTTACCCTGTTAAGTGCCTGTGTGGTAGTGGCATTACAAACTGTTGGGGCAATTTTAGTGATTGCGATGGTGGTAACACCGGGAGCAACGGCGTATTTATTGTCGGATCGTTTCTCTAAAGTCGTGATGATTGCAATGATTATCGGCACAGTTACTTCAGGGCTGGGGGCTTATTTAAGTTACTTTTTAGATGGGGCAACAGGGGCGGTGATTGTATGCCTGCAAACCTTGATTTTTCTCGCTGCATTTTGTTTCGCTCCTAAATATGGTTTAGTGTCGCAAAAACGTCAATTTGTGAAAGAAAAAGAGCTAAAGGGAGAGGAGCAAAATGCTTGATTGGATTTTAGAACCTCTTCAGTTTGAGTTTATGCAAACTGCCCTTATCACAGCTATTTTGGTGGCGAGTGTGAGTGCCGTTCTCTCTTGCTATTTGGTATTAAAAGGCTGGTCTTTAATGGGCGATGCGATTTCCCACGCAGTATTGCCGGGTGTCGTTATTTCTTCATTATTAGGTTTACCACTTGCGATTGGTGCATTTTCTTCAGGCTTATTTTGTGCGTTATCGGTTGGCTATTTAAAAGAGAACAGTCGTTTAAAAGAAGACACCATTATGGGGATTGTGTTTTCGGGGATGTTTGCCTTTGGGATTCTGTTATTTACCGTATTTAATACGGGTGAACATTTAACCCATATTTTATTTGGAAACTTATTGGGTGTAACGAAAAGCGATTTAATCCAAACAGTAGTAGTCAGCCTTTTCACCTTTACAGTTATGCTGCTCAAACGTAAAGATTTTTTACTTTATTGTTTTGATATGAACCAAGCCAAAGTGGTTGGTTTACCGGTGAAATTATTGCACTATGGCTTGCTATCACTATTAGCTTTAACTATTATCAGTGCAATGCAAGTTGTAGGGGTGATTTTAGTGGTGGCAATGCTGATTACACCGGGGATTACTGCTTACTTGCTCACAAAGCGGTTTGATAAAATGCTTGCCATTGCGTTAGTGATTTCAGTCGGTTCATCTGTATTTGGCACTTTACTAAGCTACCATATTGATGCTGCTACAGGTCCGACTATCATTCTAGTACAAGCGGTCATTTTTTTCCTAAGTTTTGCGTATTCTAAAATCCGCTAACACAAATAAAAAATAGGGAGTGCGTTAGCCTCCCTATTGTTCAAACACTATTTTTGATAATGCAATAAACCACCAAATACCCTTTCTAGGTTTTGATTATTAAAGGTTTCTTCTGTTTTGCCTACGGCTAATAATGTTCGGTTGATCATTAACACCTGATCGCAAAAACTTGGCACGCTGGCAAGATTATGAGTAGAAACTAAAATCAAATGCCCTTCTTCTTTGAGCTGTTTGAGCAATTCAACAATGGCATTTTCAGTTTTTACATCAACACCTGTAAAAGGTTCATCTAACAAAATAATCTTACTTTCTTGGGCTAAGGCTCGGGCGAGAAAGACACGCTTTTTTTGCCCGCCGGAAAGTTCACCAATTTGTCGTTCTTTCAGATGCAAAACACCGACACGCTCCATTGCTTGTTCTGCTTTTTGTT
Organism: Mannheimia bovis; assembly: GCF_014541205.1. Taxonomy (NCBI): domain Bacteria; kingdom Pseudomonadati; phylum Pseudomonadota; class Gammaproteobacteria; order Pasteurellales; family Pasteurellaceae; genus Mannheimia; species Mannheimia bovis. Next base: position 877,526 of record NZ_CP061280.1, read on the forward strand.
TGTCAATTCCACGAGGAATACGCAAGAAATTCATATAGCCGTATCGCCCCATCATTACGACATCATAAACAGAAACAGGGAATTGCCAGTCTACCTCTTCACTTTGTGGCACATAAGAGACTAAATTTTGCTTTAAGGCTTTAGAAATGGGTAATTGACTTAGTTTAACCGAGCCGGTAAGCGGTTTTACCAGCCCCATTAAACTTTTAAAAAGTGTGGATTTACCCCCTCCATTTACCCCGATTAATGCACAGATTGTGCCATCTTCAAGATGAAATGAAACATCGTGCAAGGCTATGTGTCCGTTATTGTAGCGGACGGATAAATTTTCGACGGAAATGGAGGTTGAATGTGTTGTCATTTTAACTCTGGTTATTTTTTACTACGCTCGAAACCTTCAACAATGGTGCTGATGGTAACATTCAGTAGATCTAAATAAGTTGGTACAGGACCATCTTTTTCTGAAAGTGAATCTACATAAATCACACCACCGTATAACGCACCGGTTTCTTTCGCTACTTGTTTAGCAGGTTTATCTGAAACGGTACTTTCACTAAAGACAACAGGGATTTTATTCGCTTTCACGCCATCAATCACTTTTTTAACTTGTTTCGGTGAGCCTTGCTCTTCGGCGTTGATTGCCCATAAATAAAGCTCTTTTAAGTTGTAGTCTTTTGCAAGATAGCTGAATGCCCCTTCACTTGTAACCAACCAGCGTTGTTGTTCAGGAATAAAGGCTAAGCGTTGGCGAAGTGGCTCAGCAATGCCTTTGACTTTTTCAGCATAGGCTTTTGCATTAGCATTGTAAGTTTCGGCATTTTTAGGGTCGTATTTTACTAAAGCTGCACGAATATTTTCAATGTAAATTAATGCATTGTCAGTGGACATCCAAGCGTGTGGGTTTGGTAGATTTTTATATTCACCTTCAGTAATTGGCATTGGTGTAATCCCTTCGGTTACAACAACAGCAGGCTTACCTTTTACATTTTCAAAGAAACGTTCAAACCAACGCTCAAGGTTCATACCATTCCATAATACTAAATCGGCTTTTTGGGCTTTTACGATATCTTTTGGTGTAGGTTGATAATCGTGAATTTCCGCACCGGGTTTAGTAATTGATTCAACCACAGCTTTATCACCTGCTACGTTTTGAGCAATATCTTGAATAACGGTAAAAGTAGTTACAACTTTAAACGGTTCTGCCATTGCCATTGCAGAGCTTAAACCAAAGGTTAAGACTAATGCTTTTTTGATTGTTGATAATTTCATCTTCAGCCTCCTTTTGTTATTGAGAATGATTATTATCGTTGGGTATTCTATAGATCATTTAGATTAATGTAAATAGTCTTATATTTTATAAGGATATTATTTATCCAAAAACATTTTGACTTAAAAAGCACTAGCCTTAAAACAAAAGAACCAGTAAAATTGCTGGCTTTAAAAATCATTGCAAAACAAGGGCAGTTCGCCCCAACCTTTTGCCGTAATCCGTGTAATAACGAGGCTTTCAAATTTTATGTCAGAACAAATCACTAATGCTGCCTGTGGAGCAGCAGACCAACCGAAAGAAAAAATCAATTTATTAAACCTAAACCGCCAAGAAATGCGTGAGCTGTTTGCGGAAATGGGGGAAAAACCTTTCCGTGCCGATCAGCTAATGAAATGGATCTACCATTTTGGGGAAGATAATTTCGATAATATGAGCAATATCAATAAGGTATTGCGTGAGAAATTAAAACGCATTGCGGAAATCAAAGCACCGGAAGTGGCAGTAGAACAACGCTCGGCAGATGGTACAATCAAATGGGCGATGCAAGTAGGGGAGCAGCAAATCGAAACCGTGTATATCCCTGAAGATGATCGAGCGACCCTTTGTGTTTCTTCGCAAGTGGGGTGTGCATTGGCTTGTACTTTCTGTTCAACAGCACAACAAGGCTTTAACCGTAACTTAAGTGTGTCGGAAATTATCGGGCAAGTATGGCGAGCTTCTAAAATTATCGGTAACTTTGGCGTAACCGGTGTACGTCCGATTACCAATGTGGTAATGATGGGAATGGGCGAGCCGTTGCTCAATATGAACAACGTGATTCCTGCAATGGAAATTATGTTAGATGATTTTGCCTACGGTTTATCTAAACGCCGTGTGACCCTTTCTACCTCAGGTGTGGTGCCTGCATTAGATAAAATGCGTGAGCAAATTGATGTGGCATTGGCGATTTCTCTCCACGCCCCGAATGATGAATTGCGTGATATTTTAGTGCCGATTAATAAAAAATATAACATCAAAATGTTAATGGACTCGGTAAATAAATACCTAGAGGTGTCTAACGCTAACCACGGTAAAGTAACGATTGAATATGTGATGTTAGATCACGTAAACGACAGTACCGATCACGCACACCAGCTTGCGGAAGTGCTAAAAAATACACCTTGTAAGATTAATTTGATTCCTTGGAACCCGTTCCCGGAAGCTCCTTATGGTAAGAGTTCAAATTCTCGTACAGACCGATTCCAAAAAACCTTAATGGAATATGGCTTTACGGTTACAGTGCGTAAAACCCGAGGCGATGATATTGACGCCGCTTGCGGACAGCTTGCCGGTGATGTTATCGACCGCACCAAACGTACCCTAGAAAAACGTAAGTTTGGACAAGGGATTGATGTCAAAACGCATTAATTAAGATCAAAGGCAGGGTATTCTGCCTTTTTGTTTTTTATCCTAAATTTGGAACATATTGAAACGAGCCGCCCAATGCGTTTAAGTAGCGGACAACCGTGGCATATTTAGGGGAAATTATGCCTCGCTCCAATCGGCTTATATTTTTCACATTAATACCTGAAAGCTCGGCAACTTGTGCTTGTGTGAGATTTTTATCTAATCTAGCCTGTTTTAGCATTTGAGCTAATTCTCTCTGTACTCTTAGCTCATCAAATTCCTCTTTAAATTGAGCGTTTTGCATTGCTTGTTCTAAAACTGTATTAAAAGGGATAACTTCTAAATCAAGATCTCTCGTCATTTTCTAATTCCTGTTTTAATTTCTTCATACGTTCAATGGCAAGTTCGAGGTTATGCTTAGGTGTTTTTTGGCTCTTTTTCTGAAAAATGTGCACGATATAGGCTTGCTTACCTTTAATAAAGAAAAAGAAGCTACGAGAAATCCCCTCTCTTGATTTTGCTCTTAGTTCTTTAAGCCCATTTTGAAAAGATTTTACTTCTGGTTCACTAAGCGTATTTCCGTATAATTTTAGCTCATTAATAACATCGGCAGTTGCTGCTTGGAGTGAAACAGGTAGTGCTAAGAATTCTTTGTGAGCTTGTTTTGTAAGGAAAACATCAAAGTATACTAAAGATTGATTTTGGGGATTTGCCATCACAATTCCTTGTAATCATAAGTGATTAGTTTAGAGTGGTTTTATAGGATGTCAAGTATCTTGGGAAAAAGAGGAAGATAAAACAATCCCTAATCATCATTTTTGCGATCTGCATCGAAAAATTCGTATTAAAAATTTCCTTCTTTATGAAAAAATCTCTAGTCTTATAGGGTGTTGAACAGTAAAATTTAGCCTTTTGATGATAGGAGCACGCTATGTTTGCAAAATTTTTTAGAAAAATAACCGCTTGTATGGCGATAGTTTTATTGGCAGCCTGTTCTTCTATCCCTCAGCCTTCTGTTGAGCCTGAATTTAACCGTTCAGAAGCGGTGAAAGCCCGCATTAATCTTGCTTTAGCTTATTTAGAGCAAAATGATTTCCCCAAAGCGAAACAAAATATTGATAAAGCCCTTGCCCACGACAGCAAAGATTACCTGCCTTACTCGGTGCTTGCTTACTATTACCAACAGACAGGCGAGGTAGAAAATGCCGAAAAAGCCTATCAACAAGCCCTCAATTTAAGTGAAAATCGTCCTGATGTGCTGAATAATTACGGCACTTTTTTATGCAAACAAGGTCAATTTGAACAGGCATATCAACAATTTGAGCAGGCTGTAAAAAGCCCAAAACCCTATTATCATCAAGCAGATAGCTTAGAAAATATCATTCTGTGTGCGAAAAAAGAGCCAAATCCGCAGAAATTGAACGAAACATTAACCCAGCTCGAAAAATTAGATAAAGCTCGAGCGAATTTATTGAAGGAAAATCAATGAGCCAATTAAACAGTGAGTTAAATCGTCAAATCAGCCAAATTATTGCCGGTGAATTAAATGTGGGTTCCCACCAAATTTTAGCAGCAATGACCTTATTGGATGAAGGCAACACCATTCCCTTTATTGCCCGCTATCGTAAAGAGGTCACAGGTGGGTTGGACGACACACAATTACGCCATTTTGAAACGCGTTTAATCTATCTGCGTGAAATGGACGACCGCCGTCAAACGATCCTGAAATCTATTGAAGAACAGGGCAAACTCACTGATGAATTAAGAGAGAAAATCTTAAATTGCGAAAGTAAAACAGAGTTAGAAGATCTCTATTTACCGTACAAACCAAAACGCCGTACTCGTGGGCAAATTGCGATTGAGGCAGGCTTAGAGCCGTTGGCGGAAACTTTATGGAACGACCCGACCCACACACCAGAATTACTTGCCGAGCAGTTTATCAATGCTGAAAAAGGCGTTGCTGATACCAAAGCTGCTTTAGACGGTGCGAGATATATTTTAATGGAACGTTTTGCCGAAGATGCGGAATTACTTGCAAAACTTCGCCAATATTTGACCGCTTACGCCACCTTGGAATCAAAAGTGATTGAGGGGAAAGAGGAAGAGGGGGAGAAGTTCCGTGATTATTTCGTGCACAGCGAACCCTTTAAAACCGTGCCTTCCCACCGAGCATTGGCGATGTTCCGTGGGCGTAATGAGGGCATTTTATCCCTTTCGCTAAATGCCGATCCTGAGGCTGAAGAAGGGAGCAAAACCAGCCACTGTGAAGAGATTATTCGCAGCCACTTAGGGGTGATTTTCAACAACCAGCCTGCCGATAAATGGCGTGAGCAAGTGATTGCTTGGACGTGGAAAATCAAAGCCGCACTGCATTTAGAAACCGAACTAATGGGTAGCTTGCGTGAAAAAGCGGAAGAAGAGGCAATTGATGTTTTCGCTCGCAACCTTTCTGCCTTATTGATGGCTGCACCTGCAGGAGCAAGAAATACAATGGGCTTAGACCCCGGCTTGCGTACCGGTGTGAAAGTAGCAGTGGTGGATAACACCGGCAAACTACTTGATACTGCGACCATTTATCCACATACAGGGCGAGAAGCCGAAGCTCAAGTTGCCATTTTTAGCTTGATTAAAAAGCATAATGTGGAGCTGATTGCGATTGGTAATGGTACTGCCTCCCGTGAAACCGAGCGTTTTGCTAAGAGTGTGATTAAAGAGATCAAAGAAAACAAACCGCAAACCGTGGTCGTGAGCGAGGCGGGTGCGTCGGTTTACTCGGCATCAGAATTTGCCGCTAATGAGTTCCCGAATTTAGATGTTTCTCTGCGTGGGGCAGTATCCATTGCCCGTCGTTTGCAAGACCCTCTCGCAGAATTGGTGAAAATTGAGCCGAAAGCGATTGGTGTGGGGCAGTATCAGCACGATGTAAATCAGTCCCAATTAGCTCGTAAATTAGATGCAGTGGTGGAAGATTGTGTAAATGCTGTTGGGGTTGATTTGAATACTGCCTCTGCCCCTTTACTTGCTAGAGTAGCAGGCATGACAAAAACCTTAGCGGAAAATATTGTCGCTTTCCGTGATGAAAATGGTCGCTTTAACAGCCGTTCAGAACTGAAAAAAGTCCCTCGTTTAGGACCAAAAGCGTTTGAACAATGTGCCGGCTTTATGCGAATTTTAGGTGGTAAAAATGCCTTAGATGCTTCTAGTGTTCACCCCGAAGCCTATCCTGTGGTAGAGAAAATCTTACAAGCGACGACTTCCACCTTGGCAGAGTTAATGGGCAATGCCACTAAAATTCACTCGCTGAATGCCAAAGATTTTGTGGACGAGCAGTTTGGTTTGCCAACGGTGAATGATATTTTCAAAGAGCTCGAAAAACCGGGGCGTGATCCGCGTGGTGAATTTAAAACTGCCAACTTTATGGACGGCGTAGAAGAGATTTCCGATCTGAAAGCTGGAATGGTTTTAGAAGGCACCGTGACCAATGTGGCTAACTTTGGGGCATTTGTGGATATTGGTGTTCACCAAGACGGTTTAGTGCATATCTCAATGCTTTCCAACTCTTTTGTGGAAGACCCACATACGGTGGTGAAAGCCGGTGATGTGGTAAAAGTGAAAGTGCTGGAGGTGGATGCTGTACGCAAACGTATTGCTTTAACTATGCGTTTAGATGACAGCCCTGCCGCCAAAAGTGAGGCGACAAGCGGTCGAAATTCGCAAGAAATTCGCAAAAATCCGCCGAAAAATGACCGCTTGCAACGTGATAACCGCAACGCATTTGGTAATAATGCTTTTGCTGATGCGTTGAAAGGGTGGAAAAAGTAGCCTAATTGTTTGATGATATTATTGCAAAAAATTAAATTATTGTTAGAGTACAGCTCCCAATTTAGATATAGGAAAAAAGATGAAAAAATTAACTTTTACAGCAATCTTAGCATCTGCATTTTTAGCAGCGTGTTCTTCAAATACTGCATCTGTTAGTACGCCTGCTGCACAGGAACAGGTTTTCGGGCAAAAATCTCAGGCAACATTGAATATTGCTCAAGTAAAACAACAACGTGATGATGCGTTAGTAACTTTTACCGGCAAAATTGTTCGTCAGGTTGAGAGCGATGAATATATTGTTGCAGATAGCACCGGAGAGATTGAGGTGGAAATTGATGGACACCTTTGGAATGGTTTAAAAGTAACAGCTGCAGATACTATTCGTATTAGCGGAGAAGTGGATAAAGAAATTCGCAGAGTGAAAGTTGATGCACGCAGCGTAGAAAAATTAAACTAAATTTTCTCAATTAGGTATAACAAGCGGTCAAATTTTAGGAATTCCTTACTATTTGACCGTTTTTTATTTCCTATTAGCCACCAAATTTCCTATTCATATAATCAAATGCTGAGATAGGTAGAACTCGTCTTAGCCACCAAAACAGTTTGGTCGGAAAAGTCACTTGATAGCGTGCTTTTGGCTTTTCGGCATTCAGGGCTTTTAAGCAGACTTCAGCACAGGCGGAGGCAGGTAAGGTGAAAGGATTTGCATTACCTTTTGTAGTTAAACGCTGATATTGCGTTTGGTTTAGCTCTTTATGATAGGAATTTTCCACATCAATATACTGCTCTAATTTTGCTACCGAGTTTGGGCGGAAGTTGCTTTGAATAGGACCGGGCTCAATCAGCGAAACATAAATATTTGAGCCGTATAGTTCGCAACGTAAAGTATCAGCAAGCCCTTCTAACGCAAACTTAGTGGCATTATAAGCTCCACGATAGTGCATAGCCGCAAAACCTAAAATACTGCTGTTGATTAATATTCTGCCATAGTTTTGGGCGCGAAAAATTTTCATCGCTTGATTAATCACTTCCCAAGTGCCGAACACATTCGTTTCAAAAATTTCACGCAGGGCTTCTCTTGGCACATCTTCTACACAACCGGGCTGACCGTAACCGGCATTGCAAAAAATTGCATCTAATTGACCGCTTGTTTGAATGTATTCAAAGGCATTTTGGATATGTGCTGACCGGGTTACATCAAGCAAAAGACATTCAAATCCTTCTGATTTCAACCGCTCGACATCTTGCTCTTTTCGGCAACTGGCGATCACTCGCCAGCCTGCATCTTTGAGATAGTGTGCAGTAGCATATCCAATACCGGAAGAGCAACCTGTGATTAAAATCGTTTTCATTTTATCTAATATAGCTTACAAAACCGTCTAAACTCTCACTTTCTGGGGCAAGTGTAATTTGCTCTTCCGTTTCAGGAGAACCAATCATTATTAAGGCAATCACTTTATCTTGATCTTGGCAGCCAAAAGCAGAACGAAGTGCTGAGCCGTTTACCCATTTATTGGTAATCCAGACTGTATCAAAACCTAATGCGTTTGCTGCCAATTGAATGGCATAGCTGCTACAACCGGCAGTTATCATCTGCTCCCAAGCCGGTACTTTTGCAATACTATGATCTAACTTCGCAACCACACCAATGATCATCGGGGCTTGATTTGCTAATTTCTCCGCTTTTTTTAAGCGTTCCTCACCCATATCAAATTCTGCAACTGCAGCTTTAAAAAGCTCGTAGAGTTGTGGCATTCCACTTTTTTCAATGACGACAAAATGATAAGGTTTTAATTTTCCGTGATCCGGAGCTCTAAGCCCTGCTTTTAATATTTTTTCCAGTTGTTCTGGAGTTGGGGCTTTATCGCCAAATTTTTTGCTGGAACGACGGTGATGTAATAAATCTATAATTTGCATAAAAATTACCTTTTATGAATGTCTTTTGACTTAAAGCATAGCATATTTTATTCATTCCGTGATTGCTTTATACTGTGCCGATTATTTTATTTCTAGGAAATTCCGATGTTTAATATTTTAAAAGCAATTTACCGAATGTTTCGTTGCATTAGAGAGTGTGTGATAAACCTCTTTTTTGTCTTATTTATTCTACTATTAGTGCCTGTGGTAGGCTTTATTGCTTCTTCTCAAAGCACACAAAAGCCGGTTTTTACGCAAGGGGCATTACGGTTAAATTTAGACGGCTATTTGGCGGATAACCGTGAAGAATTTACCGATTTCTACCGCTTGTTGCAGTCAGAATTAGGCAGCAGTGAGCCATTTAAAATTTCGACTTTTGATGTGGTGCAAGCGATTAGCAAAGCAAAAAATGATCCGCAAATTACAGGGTTGGTGTTAGATTTACATAATCTGCAAAGTGCCGATTTTTCCTCTTTAGACTTTATTGGTAATGAAATCAATAACTTCAAGGAATCAGGCAAGCCAGTCATTGCTATTGGCGAGCAGTATTCACAAAAGCAATATTACCTGGCTTCTTTTGCTGATGAAATTTATTTGAACAAAGTAGGTTCTGTGGAGCTTCAAGGTTTAAGCTATGCCAATACCTATTTCAAAACCTTGTTAGATAAAATTGAAGCTGAGCCACATATTTTCCGTGTAGGTACTTACAAATCAGCGGTTGAGCCTTTTATGCGTGATGATATGTCTGAAGAAGCTAAACAAAATGCACGAGGCTGGCTCAATGGTACTTGGCAACAAGTAGTGGAGACGATTGCTCACAACCGCAAAATCTCCCCACAAGAAATCAATTTATCTGCCGAAACCTATATTGAAAAATATAAGGCAGCAAAAGGCGATGATGCACAGTTCGCCTTAAATCAAAAGTGGGTAACACAGCTGGTGTCTAACCAAGAGAGCAAAGCAAAATTGATAGAACAATTTGGCGAAAACAGTGAAGGTGATTATAACCACATTGAGTTTTTAGACTACGAACTTGAGCTAAATGACCGTTTTGCTTACATCAACGCCCCTAAAATTGCTGTTGTGAATGTGGAAGGGGCAATTATGACAGGTGAGAGCGACCAAACAGGTGTAGGCAGTGAAACCATCGTAAAATTATTGCAGGAAGCAAGAGCCGATAAAAACGTAGAAGGTTTAATTTTACGCATTAATAGCCCAGGTGGAAGTGCGGTAGCATCAGAGCTTATTCGCCAAGAAGTAGACGCATTGCAAAAACAAGGGAAACCTGTAGTCGCTTCAATGGGCGGAATGGCAGCATCAGGTGGTTACTGGATTGCGGCAACCAGCGATAAAATTATCGCCAGCCCAAATACCATCACCGGTTCAATCGGTATTTTTGGTTTAGCCGTAACTTTTGAAAAAACAGCTAAAAACTTAGGTGTGAATGAAGATGGTATTGCAACCTCTGCACTTGCTGAGCCAATCGGTTTGAAAAGCCTACCGAAAGAGCAAGGTGAAGTGCTGCAAATCGGCATTGAAAATGGTTATGACCGCTTCTTAGAGCTTGTTGCTCGTGGCAGGGAAATGCCAAAAGAGGCGGTGGATAAGGTTGCTCAAGGGCAAGTTTGGTTAGGTTCTGATGCACTCAAACACGGTTTAGTTGATGAATTAGGCAATTTTAATGTAGCTTTTGTTAGATTATCCGATTTAATCAATCAAAAACGTGAAGCACAGAGCAAAGCAAAAGTTGAGCAATTCGGCTTACAATGGTTTGCCGAACAAGACGACAGCCTATTTGGCACGCTTGCCCGTGATTTCAAAACTCAGCTACAAGTGAGCCTGACAAACTGGCTTGATTTACCTGTGCTGAAGCAATCGCAGAAACAGGTAGAAATGCTTTCCCGCTTTAACGATCCAAAGCAGATGTATCTCTACTGTTTAAATTGTGGAAAAGTAAATTAATCAATGCTAACAAGCGGTTTATTTTTCAGAAAATTTTGCAAATTTTTTGTGGAAATAACCGCTTGTAAGCTATACTAAAAGCGCTTGTCGGAGTGCCATAAGGCTGAGATCGCAACTGCGAGATCCGTCGAACCTGTAGGTTAGTACCTGCGTAGGGAACAAGTTTTAACATTCAATTTTACCTATTGCCACATCTCTGACAAGCAAACCCTAACTTTAAAAAAGAGGATTTTGCGATGTCTATTTCTAATACCCATCAACCTAAAGTGATTTGGACGGTTGCCGGTTCAGATTCTTGTGCCGGAGCAGGGCTACAAACCGATTTACATACCTTTCACGATTTTAATTTAGTTGGTTGTTCGGTGGTTACGTCTGTTACCGCCCAACATCCACACGGCGTGCTTTGTGTAACACCTATTGATGATCACACCTTCCGCCAGCAGTTTGAAGCCCTATTAATGCAAGGCTATCCAAATGCAATCAAAATTGGCTTACTTTGTTCACAGGCTCAAGTTGAGATTTTATGTGAATATATCCAAAAAATTCGATTAGAAAGTAAAAACTATTGCTTTGTGGTTTACGATCCTGTTGCGGTAGCAAGTAGCGGACAGTCTCTCTCAGACAGTATTTTATTACCCGTAGTGCAAGAAAAACTCTATCCGTTAGTTGATCTGATTACACCAAATGGAACTGAATTAGCCCTATTGAGTGAGACTGAAATTAATACGTTTGATGATGTGAAAATAGCTGCTCAAATGCTTATTTCACAAGGTGTGAAGGCGGTTTTAGCTAAAGGCGGGCATTTTGAATGGCAGGGTGAAACGGTAAGTGATTATCTGTTTAACTCCCAAGAAATTTTTTCCTTTTCCCACCCAAGACTGCAAAGTGTTAATACACACGGTACAGGTTGTACCTATGCTTCTGCGGTAGGTTCAATGTTAGCCAAAGGTTTTGATTTGCCTGATGCCGTAACCGTTGCTACTGCGTATTTACAAAAAGGTTTATCGGAAAAAGAAGGGAGAGGGCAAACTGCACTAAGTTCGTTATGCCACACAGGCTACCCGGAAGATATTGATTTCTTCCCTCAAACCGCACTGGTTTCTGCACCGCTCAATTTGCCGAAAAAACCTTTTGCGGCAACTGATTATCAGCTTGGGCTTTACCCTGTGGTAGAGAGTTTTGAGTGGGTTGAACGTTTAATTTCAGCTGGGGTAAAAACTTTGCAAATTCGTGTGAAAAATCGACCGCTTGTAGAGATTGAAACAGAAATTGCACATTCAATAGAGCTTGCAAAACAACACAATGTGCGACTGTTCGTGAATGATTACTGGCAGCTTGCAGTGAAATATCAGGCTTACGGTGTGCATTTAGGGCAGGAAGATTTAGCCACAGCAGATTTAAATGCTATCCAACAAGCAGGATTACGTTTAGGCGTTTCCACTCACGGCTATTTTGAAATTATGCGAGCCTTAGCAATTCAACCTTCTTATATTGCATTTGGACACGTTTTCCCAACGCAAACAAAGGAAATGCCATCGCAGCCACAGGGACTGGTTAATTTAGCGAAATATGTCGATCTGGTTGCACCACTTCAAATTCCAACGGTAGCAATTGGCGGAATTAATGAAGATAGAATTGAAAATGTGATGAGCACAGGCGTAGGCAGTGCGGCGGTTGTAAGTGCCATTACGCAGGCGACAGATTGGCAACAAGCGGTTAAAAATCTGGAAAAATTTGCAAGTGGCGTAGATAACGCTTAGTTCATTGAAAAAAGAGTAGTTTAGGCTACTACTCTTTTTACTTATAAGTGGTATAAAAATACGCAAAAATTGCAAACTATTCAAATAGTCTTTTAATCTCTTTTTCGTAATAATATAGATTAACAGGATTTGTTGGGAGTAAGGAAGCTAAGTATTCATTAGCTCGTTTCACATATTCACTATGCTGCTTATCGTGATTTTCAATTACATCAAGTAATACATTTGCTCCTTCAAATGCATCAAATTGATCGTAATAGTAGCCTACCCCCTTGGGGATAAAAGTTGAATTATGGATAAACGGATATCCGCCATATAAAGCATCAAAATAGGCATAATTTAGTCCGTTCTCCCATTGATGACTCAGTACAATATCAACATAACGAGTTAGAAAATCAGGCATTTGATAGCGAGCTTCCACCGTCATTACATTATCACGCACAAGATTGGTATATCCGATAAAATTAAAGAAAGTTGGGTTATCTTTTTTATCAAACGTATTGCACATATAAACGTGCTTAATCTTTTCAGGTGCGGCTCGATAGGCTTGTTCAGCAATCAAAATAGGTATAAAACTGGTTTTAACTACATTGATATTCGGCTCAAATGAAGCAATCCGCTTACTTTTGGCATTGAGATCGGGTTGATAGCCAAAGGTAAGATTATGATCTTTTTTTAATCGATCAATCACTTTATCGCAAAATAGAGGAGACCAAATCATTGGTACAACATAAGTCGGGCAGCGATAAAGCGTTGAGAAGTAAGAACGGCAAGTGTTTTCGTGATGTGGTAATGTCCAAACACTATCAAAATAAGTACCATTAAATACTCTACCGGAAGGTTTATTGAATAGCACATATTCAATATCCATTACAAAATCATTGCCGATTTTATAGCCAACGACTTTACCACCGTGCTGTCGAACTCGCTTGGCTTTTTCTGCCTCAATCACTAATGTGCCCTCAATTAATAAGTCAAGATCATCAATTACATCTTCTACATAAGCAAAGGTTAGCCCCAGATCGTGTATCATAAAACCTTCTGGAGGGGTAGAGCGTTTCTCTGGTCCCCAAGAAACAAGCACAATATTTTCAACAATGTTTGATGCTTTGAGTAATTGATACAGAAAAATAATATTTTGGCACGCACCATTCGCCCAAATATCAGTAATCTTGGCTTCTAAGTTAAAGGTAATCCCAATCTTATAACGCTTTTCCATTCTCTTTCCTGATAAAAAACTCATCTATATTTGTGTATAGATGAGTTCAGATAGCCTAAATTGATTTTATTTCCACTGATAACCCATACCGGCTCCAAAGGTGTAATCACCTTGTGTAGTTGCTCCGGCACTCATTTTTAAGATAACTTTATTATTATCTGATGCTTTAGAGTAACCTACAGCAATTGCACTTTCTCCATTATAGTTACCTACACCAACACCCAATAAGTTAGCCCCAGCTTGCGTTACTTGTGGAATGTTAGCAACTGCAACAGCACCAGCAACGCCTGCTTTTAATTTGCGTTTGGTTTTATCGAGATCCGCAGATACTTTATCTAATTGACGCTTATTAACCGCATCGGTTGGTTTAACACCATCAGCCACGTTTGCTATACGACGTTCATTGCCTACACTTCCTACCGAAACCGTATTTACTTCATCAGCAACAGAATTCGCACCTAATGCAACAGAATTTTCTGCATTTGCCTGTGCATTATGCCCAACTGCGGTTGCATTTTTCTTGGTTGCTCTTGCCTTCTGACCAACTGCAGTGCTATTAGGAGCAGAAGCAGCTGCTTTTTGTCCAAATGCAGAAGCATTGCTTGCTGAGACTTTGGCTTCAGAACCATATTGGGTTGTAGAAACATCGCCATCATCTTCCCCTAATAAACGCTGTGCTGTTTGTTCAACAGCAGAAGCAGAAGAGGCTGCTGATTTAGACGAATTTATCGCTTCAGTAGCTGAAGTTGCCGCAGCATTTGCAGAATTTGCCGCTGATGTAGCAGAGTTAGCAGCTGCAGTAGCTGAATTACCTGCTTGCGTTGCAGAGTTACTTGCATCAGTTGCTGAGCTTGCGGCTGATATAGCAGAGTTAGCAGCCGCGGTAGCAGAAGTACCTGCTTGTGTTGCAGAATTACTTGCATCAGTTGCTGAGCTTGCGGCTGATGTAGCAGAGTTAGCAGCTGCAGTAGCTGAATTACCTGCTTGAGTTGCAGAGTTACTTGCATCAGTTGCTGAGCTTGCGGCTGAGGTTGCTGAATTAGCAGCAGCGGTAGCGGAATTGCTTGCTTGTGTTGCAGAGTTACTTGCATCAGTTGCTGAACTTGCGGCTGATGTAGCAGAGTTAGCAGCTGCAGTAGCTGAATTACCTGCTTGTGTTGCAGAGTTACTTGCATCAGTTGCTGAGCTTGCGGCTGAGGTTGCTGAGTTAGCAGCAGCGGTAGCGGAATTACCTGCTTGTGTTGCTGAGCTTGCGGCTGAGGTTGCCGAGTTAGCAGCCGCGGTAGCAGAAGTACTTGCTTGAGTTGCAGAGTTACTTGCATCAGTTGCTGAGCTTGCGGCTGAGGTTGCTGAATTAGCAGCTGCAGTAGCTGAATTACCTGCTTGAGTTGCAGAGTTACTTGCATCAGTTGCTGAGCTTGCGGCTGAGGTTGCCGAGTTAGCAGCCGCGGTAGCAGAAGTACTTGCTTGTGTTGCAGAGTTACTTGCATCAGTTGCTGAGCTTGCGGCTGAGGTTGCTGAATTAGCAGCTGCAGTAGCTGAATTACCTGCTTGAGTTGCAGAGTTACTTGCATCAGTTGCTGAGCTTGCGGCTGAGGTTGCCGAGTTAGCAGCCGCGGTAGCAGAAGTACTTGCTTGAGTTGCAGAGTTACTTGCATCAGTTGCTGAGCTTGCGGCTGAGGTTGCTGAATTAGCAGCTGCAGTAGCTGAATTACCTGCTTGAGTTGCAGAGTTACTTGCAGCAATCGCTGAGTCTGCCGCTGACGTTGCTGAGTTGCTTGCAGCAGAAGCTGAAGTTGCCGCTGACGTTGCAGAATTACTTGCCGCAATCGCTGAGTCTGCTGCTGACGTTGCAGAATTGCTCGCTGCAGTCGCTGAAGTTGCCGCTGACGTTGCTGAGTTGCTTGCAGCAGAAGCTGAAGTTGCCGCTGACGTTGCTGAGTTGCTTGCAGCAGAAGCTGAAGTTGCCGCTGACGTTGCAGAATTACTTGCCGCAATCGCTGAGTCTGCTGCTGACGTTGCAGAATTGCTCGCTGCAGTCGCTGAAGTTGCCGCTGACGTTGCTGAGTTGCTTGCAGCAGAAGCTGAAGTTGCCGCTGACGTTGCTGAGTTGCTTGCAGCAGAAGCTGAAGTTGCCGCTGACGTTGCAGAATTACTTGCAGCAATCGCTGAGTCTGCCGCTGACGTTGCAGAATTGCTCGCTGCAGTCGCTGAAGTTGCCGCTGACGTTGCTGAGTTGCTTGCAGCAATCGCTGAGTCTGCTGCAGATGTTGCAGAGTTACTTGCCGCAATCGCTGAGTCTGCTGCAGATGTTGCAGAGTTACTTGCAGCAGAAGCTGAAGTTGCCGCTGACGTTGCAGAATTACTTGCCGCAATCGCTGAATTTGCCGCTGACGTTGCAGAATTACTTGCCGCAATCGCTGAGTCTGCTGCAGATGTTGCAGAATTACTTGCCGCAATCGCTGAGTCTGCTGCAGATGTTGCAGAGTTACTTGCAGCAGAAGCTGAAGTTGCCGCTGACGTTGCAGAATTACTTGCCGCAATCGCTGAATTTGCCGCTGACGTTGCAGAATTACTTGCCGCAATCGCTGAGTCTGCTGCAGATGTTGCAGAATTACTTGCCGCAATCGCTGAGTCTGCTGCAGATGTTGCAGAGTTACTTGCAGCAGAAGCTGAAGTTGCCGCTGACGTTGCAGAGTTACTTGCAGCAGAAGCTGAAGTTGCCGCTGACGTTGCAGAGTTACTTGCAGCAGAAGCTGAAGTTGCCGCTGACGTTGCAGAATTACTTGCCGCAATCGCTGAGTCTGCTGCAGATGTTGCAGAGTTGCTTGCAGCAATCGCTGAGTCTGCTGCAGATGTTGCAGAGTTACTTGCTGCAGTCGCTGAAGTTGCCGCTGACGTTGCTGAGTTGCTTGCAGCAGAAGCTGAAGTTGCCGCTGACGTTGCTGAGTTGCTTGCAGCAGAAGCTGAAGTTGCCGCTGACGTTGCAGAATTACTTGCCGCAATCGCTGAGTCTGCCGCTGACGTTGCAGAGTTACTTGCAGCAGAAGCTGAAGTTGCCGCTGACGTTGCTGAGTTGCTTGCAGCAGAAGCTGAAGTTGCCGCTGACGTTGCTGAGTTGCTTGCAGCAGAAGCTGAAGTTGCCGCTGACGTTGCAGAGTTACTTGCAGCAGAAGCTGAAGTTGCCGCTGACGTTGCAGAGTTACTTGCAGCAGAAGCTGAAGTTGCCGCTGACGTTGCAGAGTTACTTGCAGCAGAAGCTGAAGTTGCCGCTGACGTTGCAGAATTACTTGCCGCAATCGCTGAGTCTGCTGCAGATGTTGCAGAGTTGCTTGCAGCAATCGCTGAGTCTGCCGCTGACGTTGCTGAGTTGCTTGCAGCAGAAGCTGAAGTTGCCGCTGACGTTGCAGAATTACTTGCCGCAATCGCTGAAGTTGCCGCTGACGTTGCTGAGTTGCTTGCAGCAGAAGCTGAAGTTGCCGCTGACGTTGCAGAGTTACTTGCAGCAGAAGCTGAAGTTGCCGCTGACGTTGCTGAGTTGCTTGCAGCAGAAGCTGAAGTTGCCGCTGACGTTGCAGAATTACTTGCCGCAATCGCTGAGTCTGCCGCTGACGTTGCAGAGTTACTTGCAGCAGAAGCTGAAGTTGCCGCTGACGTTGCTGAGTTGCTTGCCGCAATCGCTGAGTCTGCTGCAGATGTTGCAGAGTTACTTGCAGCAGAAGCTGAAGTTGCCGCTGACGTTGCAGAATTGCTCGCTGCAGTCGCTGAATTTGCCGCTGACGTTGCTGAGTTGCTTGCAGCAGAAGCTGAAGTTGCCGCTGACGTTGCAGAATTGCTTGCTGCAGAGGCTGCTGCAACTGCGGTACTCACTGCTCCTTCAATTTTGGCTAAATTAGTTGTAACAGTTGCGGCAGCTGTTGAAGCGGCACTAATAGCGTTTTTCGCTGTTTGTGATAAACCATAAGTGATTACGCCACTTGCTCCACTCACAGTAAGATCTGATGTTGCAGCAAAGGTTATATTATCATTAGTAGAAAGCATCCAACTTTCAGCTTCTTTTGCTTGCTCCTCCCCCTCATTTTTAACATTAAATTTGAAGGTGTTATTTGCATCAGCTTTTGTGTTTAATCCCTCCAATGCTTGATCTGCGGTATTTTGTGCAGCTTGGGCTGCGGTAGAAGCCGCTGTTGCTTTAACTTGTGCAGCATCAGCAGTCGTTTGAGCATTAGAAGCTGCGGTTGATGCAGCGGCTGCAGCTGTTGAAGCATTATTTGCTGTAGTTTGTGCAGCTTGAGCTGAGGTAGATGCCGCTTCTGCTTTAGCTTGTGCGTTGGTAGCAGTTGTTTGTGCATTAGAAGCTGCGGTTGATGCAGCGGCTGCAGCTGTTGAAGCATTATTTGCTGTAGTTTGTGCAGCTTGAGCTGAGGTAGATGCCGCTTCTGCTTTAGCTTGTGCGTTGTTAGCAGTTGTTTGTGCATTAGAAGCTGCGGTTGATGCAGCGGCTGCAGCTGTTGAAGCATTATTTGCTGTGGTTTGTGCAGCTTGAGCCGAGGTAGATGCTGCTTCTGCTTTAGATTGTGCGTTGTTAGCAGTCGTTTGAGCATTAGAAGCTGCAGTTTAAGCTGCATTTGCTGTTATTTGAGCATCAGAAGCTGCGGTTGATGCAGCCACTGCAGCTGTTGAAGCATTATTTGCTGTGGTTTGTGCGGCTTGAGCTGATGTAGATGCTGCTTCTGCTTTAGCTTGTGCGTTGTTAGCAGTTGTTTGTGCATTAGAAGCTGCGGTTGATGCAGCGGCTGCAGCTGTTGAAGCATTATTTGCTGTGGTTTGTGCAGCTTGAGCTGAGGTAGATGCCGCTTCTGCTTTAGCTTGTGCGTTGTTAGCAGTTGTTTGTGCATTAGAAGCTGCGGTTGATGCAGCGGCTGCAGCTGTTGAAGCATTATTTGCTGTAGTTTGTGCAGCTTGAGCTGAGGTAGATGCCGCTTCTGCTTTAGCTTGTGCGTTGTTAGCAGTCGTTTGTGCATTAGAAGCTGCGGTTGATGCAGCGGCTGCAGCTGTTGAAGCATTATTTGCTGTGGTTTGTGCAGCTTGAGCTGCGGTAGATGCTGCTTCTGCTTTAGTTTGAGCATTAGACGCTGCAGTTGAAGCTGCATTTGCCGTTATTTGGGCATTAGAAGCGGCACTAGCAGCACTATTTGCAATATTCTGTGCGGTTTGGGCGGTAGCTTGAGCTGCATTTGCTGTACTTAAAGCAGATCTTGACGTATTAATTCCCTCTTGTGCCATAGTTTGCACAGCGTGGAGCTGGCTACCATTTATAGCATCGGTTGAACTTGAGCTAATTCTACCTGCTGCCACATTTTGGATTTGGCGATAGATATTATTTGCAGAATTCCCTACAGAGATCACTCCGTGAATGGTGTTTCCTGCAAAGCTAATGGTTTGGGTGGTATTTTGAGAATTTGTATAACTTAAATTAGACGTTGTTTCCCCTATCCCTGTTTTCGAGGAAGAGCCTAAGGCAATGCTGTTATTATGAGAAGAAACAGCCTGATGACCAATCGCAATAGCGTTAGTTCCTTCGGCTCTAGCTCCACTACCTGTTCCACTATATGCACCACCAAGTGCTACTGCACCTTGCCCCTTAGCATACGTTTTATTACCTAGGGCAATTGCATCTGCTTTGGCATTATTATCTTGTCCATCTATCTCTACTACTGCTCCTGTACCCATTGCATAGCCATCTACACCTCTCACTTTAGATTCTGGACCGATTGCAATGGAATTTCTACCATTAACTGTAGGAGAGAGATCACTAGAGATACAACCACCGATAGCAACAAAAGTTGGGTTATTCATCGCATTATTAAATGAAGTCGCTGTTATCCCTGTAATGTTTACCGGTCCAAGACTAAATTTAGTACTTTGTACACAAGTTCCTTGAGTTTGTGCTGCATAAGCATCATTAATAGGCATTGCTCCAAACAAGATAAATGTTTGGAGTGCAAAGGCGGTTAGGCTAAAAGAGATTGTTGCTGGTAATAATTCTTTGATTTGCTCTTTAACAGAAGTTTTGCTAGAAGATGATTTACAATGTCCTTTTGTTAATTCGGAAACTGCTTGCCAGCAGTGGGTTGCGTTATTCCAAATAACTCGGTAGATTTTGTTCATTTTGATTTCCTGATCGGTTATTCCATAAAATAATGAGGTAAGACCTCTTAGTAATACTGCAAATTATAGCTCTTTCCTCCTAAAAGGGAATAGCGATACTGTAAAACTAAGTAAAAGCAAGCGGTCAACTTTTGCAAATTTTTAACAAAATTTGATCGCTTGTAGTAAGTTAATCAATATTAAATCTCAGCCAATTCCAAATCTTTGGTTTCGTGAACTTGCCATAACGCCCAGAAACTGAGCAGAGAAGCTGCTGATAAATATCCGCCAACCCCAAATAATCCGAAGTTTTCGTTAATTTTAACCGCAATAATGGTAAACACACTCGCCCCTAAAATACCTGCTGCGGTGTAGGCAAGAGAAGCACCTGTGTAACGTACTTCCGTCGGGAAGAGTTCGGGTAGAATAACCGCCATTGGTCCAAAACTTAAGCCTATTAAGATCATTCCGATGGTTAAGAAAATAAAGATTGAGGTTGGTGTGCCGTTTTCTAGGAAAAACGGCATTATTAAGCCGTAAATTACCGTTGCCCCTGTGGCGATGAGTAATAATAGACGGCGACCGATTTTATCGGAATAGAGACCTGAGAAGAAAATTGCAATGCCAAAAATCACCGAAGTAATCAGTAAATATTGTGTGTACATATTTGCCGGTAAGCCCAAACCTGTCGTATAGCCTGCTTTAGAGACTGCAACAGGGCTTTTCACGAAAATCGGGGTAAAGGCAACTAAAATATAGAATAGCACATAGCCTGCGGTGGCAATTAATACGCCAATTATAAACGGCTTGAAATGCTTGCTAAAGAGTGTTTTAAGCGGAGTATGGTGGTTTTTGCCTTGCTGCTCTGCTTTGAGGAAAATCGGGCTTTCGCTGATTTTAATGCGGATATATAAGCCGATAAAAATCATCACAATAGAAGCAACAAACGGAATTCGCCACGCCCAGTCCAGAAAGGCTTGCTCGCCATAAATGAGATTAACCAAGTAGAATGCTCCGTTAGCCAATAGCAAGCCGATGGGAGCCCCCATTTGCGGAAAAATCCCAAAAAATGCCCGCTTGTGTTTCGGTGCGTGTTCGGTTGCAACTAATGCCGCACCGCCCCATTCGCCACCTAAGCCTAAACCTTGCCCGATACGGCATAAGCAGAGCAGTACCGTTGCCCAAATGCCGATAGCTGCATAGTTAGGCAGTAAACCAATCGCTACCGTTGATAAACCCATCAATAAAAGTGAGGCAATCAGGGTTTGTTTACGCCCATATTTATCGCCGAAATGCCCGAAAATAATCGACCCCATCGGGCGAGTGAAAAAGGCAAGGGCAAGAACGGAAAGCGACATTAATTGGTTGGAAACTGGGTCGTCACTATTGAAAAACTGCACATTAAACACCAATACGGCAGCCATTGTGTAGATATAGTTATCAAAGTATTCAATAGCAGTGCCAACCATTGAAGCAACGGCAACTTTAGTTGGGCTTGATTGAATATTAGACATATTCTACCTCCGCATAGTGTTCCACGGTTTCTGGCGTTAAAGAGCCTAGTTCATCTAAAAGATTGACTGCAAATTGTCCGTATTGAGTGGGTTTGAGTGATTTTGATGCAACTTCACCGGCAACCGCATAAGCGGTACAAGCCTCAACCAGTGCGTTGAAATAGCGTTTTTTCTCAGCAACGGCTAAAAATGCACCGCACACGGCACTTAATAAACAGCCTGAAGCGGTAATTTGTGGGAACATTGGGCTGCCGTTTTTAAGTAACGCAGTGCGTAAGCCATCGCTTACTACATCGGTTTCGCCACTAATGGCAACTAAGGTTTTATAACGTTTAGCAACTTGTTGAGCGATTTCCACAAGGCTATGCGAGCCTTCGCCAGCATCAACACCTTTAGCTTGCCATTTTACGCCTGCGAGGGTGGCAAGTTCTCCTGCATTGCCTCGAATAGCGGTGAATTGGATTTCGTTAAGCAAGATTTCAACCGTTTGACGGCGAAAAGGTGTTGCTCCAACGCCGACAGGGTCAAGAATTACAGGAATGCCTAAACGGTTTGCCGTTTTACCGGCAAGCACCATTGCTTCCACTTCTTTGCCGATTAATGTGCCGATATTAATTACCACAGCCGAACTTAATTGAGGCACAGCTTCCATCTCCTCAATGGCAGCCGCCATAATGGGCGAAGCCCCGAGAGCTAATAAACCGTTAGCGGAAAAGTTGGCGGCAACAATGTTGGTAATATTATGAACAAGCGGTCGATTTTGCCGGATTTTTTGCAAATAGATTGATTGAAATGGGGTAGATGTGGTCATCGTTTATTCCTCATTGTATTGAAAAAACAATGCACCAACACGAACGGGAATAGATCGGTTTTAAGCCTTTAGTTTCCTACGTCAGTGCTAACTGCATCAGGTTCAACGGGTATTTCTCAGCTTGCTTTATTTGAGTAAACAAGCACCCCGACTAAATGAGAGCTCAATATAAAACTTTAGAAAAGGGTTGTAAAGTACCTTAAACGTTAAGCCGCTTCTCGATGATAAAACCGCAAACTGTGCTCTTTTTGGCGGGCAGAACTAAAGGCAGAAACCCGTTTTAAATAGCCGATAACTCGTGTGCCGTAGTCAATATTTTGCGAGCCGCATTTGGAGCAACGATGCAAAGTGCGTTTGTCGATATGGCTACATTCGTTGCAAATCGTGATTTTGACGTTAATGCAGAAATAGTTGCAGCCTGTTTTAGCGGCGGTGTCTAATAGTGAACGGTAGCCGTTGGCGGTTAAGGCTTCATTGAGGTTTAAATGCAAGGCTGAACCACCATCTAGCCATTCAATGAGCTCTTTGCCGTGCAGTAAGAATTTATCGAGAGCGTTAGTTTCTTCATCTTCTACCACATAGAAATAGGAGTTGTAGCAATCACGAGGCACGAAATAGCCGTCTGCTTTATCCCATTTCGCATTTTTTACCCCTAAATTTTCGGCAGGCACAAATTCAGTGTTGAACTTCACACCATATTGTTGGCTGGCAGCTTGGTTTGCCTCAAAAATCGTTTTTAAGCGAGATTGCACAAATTCAATATATTCAGGGTTGTAACCTACTTTCAAGCCTTGAGATTCAGCCGCTTCTGCCATACCGTTAATGCCGATGGTGAGGAATTGTTTATCTAACGAAATAAATCCAGCATCATAAACAGGCAGCATTCCGTTGGCTAAATATTCCTCCATCAATTTTCGGTAAGCATATTGATATTTATGGATCTTGATGACTTCTGAGCTCAAATCACGCTTATCTTGCACTAAACGGTTCATATTAATCGTAATCACATTTATCGAACCTGTTACTACACCGCCAGCACCGAGTGAGTAAGAGAAAGTGTGATCACTAATTTCATTGCGTAAACGGCAGCAAGAAGCGAGGGAATCAGGGTTATCCGACTGATAAATAAAAAAGGAATTACCTTGTGCCAGTTCATTTGCCATTTGGTTGGCAAATTCGTCATCTTTGCATTTACCTTGTTCAGTTAGCATTGCGGCAGTTACTACAGGGAAGGTAAGAATAGCTTTGCTACGTTCTTTGTTAAACCACTGCATAAAGAAAAGTTGCAATTTAGCGGTGGTTTCCCAGCAGGGCTTTTCAAAATCAGGGAACACAAAGTTACCGAACATTGCCTCAAAATAGAATTTATCGTAAACCGAAATATTCCAAAATACGCTTTGATAGCCTCGTGCGGCGGCAGGTTGGTTAATGCTGTAGACCACTTGTTGGAGGTGGTTTTCAATGTCGGAACGATGGGTTTCTAAGTAGTTATCGCCATAATCTTTACGGGCTAAGTAGTCAAAGTAGGTTAAAAATTCAACTGTAGCGACTGCCCCTGCAAATTGTGAACTCACTGCAAAGACAAAATTGACAAAAGAGCCACAAAAAGAAGCCAGATGTTTTGGAGCTTTGGATTCGCCCCCCAGTTTGGTTAAGCCATCACGCAAAAACGGATACATTGTTACCGATACACAATAAGGTTTGAGGCTGGTTTCATCGTGAACGTAAATTTCGTGTGCTTCAATTTGGCGTAAGTATTCGCAAGCGGTCTCTTTATCAAAAAGTTTTGCAATTTTCTGGCTCACTTTTGCACGATTAATTTGCACAAAAAAATCTTTCATCAGCTCATTTTCCATTGTGGCAATGTTTTTTTGTGTTACGTTGGCATTAGCGTCCATTTTTGAGCCATCAGCCGCATTTTTAGCCTGAATATAATGGTCAATAAAAGCTAATTTTTCTGAAATTTGTTCCGCTTCTAAGCGAATCATAGCGTTGCTCCTTTGATAAATAAGTGGTTTAGATTTTCATTATTGCGTAAATCAATAAAACGTTGGTTGGTGGTCAGGCTGTTTAATCCTCCTTGCTCGGCAATCCAACGACCTGTTTTTAAGTAAGTTAATTCAGTCAGTAAACAAGGAGGAATTTCGTGCCGCTCTAAGCCTGTGTAGAGGCAAGTTTGTAGCTTTTGTTGCTTACAACGTTTTAATAAAGAGAGTAATGTTTCCGCTTGCCATTCACCCCCCATAAATAGCACGCAACTAATTAAACCTTGATAGCGTTTTAGGCGTTCATTGAGATAATCAAGTGTTAGCTCTTTTCCCTCACAGGCTTTCCAACTCTCTACACTATGGCAGCCTTTACAGCCAAGCGGACAGCCTGTAATGAGAAAAGCCAGTGAAGTTTCATTCGGCACTTCTTGCCAAACAATTTGTTCTGAACTGAATCTGAGGTTTTCCATTTTATCATTAACACAACATGTTGTGTTTTTTAACATTGTTTAACACTATATATGGTATGTTAGATCTATTGGGTTTAAAAAGTAAAGAGCAAAAAACAAGAAAAATAGATTGAAATTTGAAGATGTGAATAAAATCAAAAAGATAGAGAATTGTAAATTTTTGGCGAAAAAAAGACCGTGTAGAAAACACACGGTCTTGAAAAGTTTGACTAATTGATCTCTATAACATCAAACAGTTTTTCTAATTGATGGGTTAAAAGTGAAATCTGGCGTTGGCTTACTAAAGTCAATTCTAATTCAAATGTTGCATTATTTGCTTCAACCTTCAAACTTTTTACTTCAAAACCACGATGACGGATCACTCTTAAAATACGCTCTAAAGTTTCCGGGCGTTTGTTGGCTTTAATGCTTAATTGATACTGTTCCATTGTGTACCTCTCCTATACATCGTCATCTAGCATATCGGCATTGCAAGCACCCGGTGGAACTAGCGGCCATACGTTATCTTCTTGTGGAATGCAAACGTGGAGTAGGTAAGCCCCTTTTGAATTGAGGAAACGCTCTATCGCATCAGACACTTCTGCTGCTTTTTCAATGCGTTCTCCTTCAATATCAAAGGCTTTTGCCAGCATTACGAAATTCGGGTTATCATCTAAAATCGTTTGGCTGTGGCGACCGTGGAAGAAAAGCGATTGCCATTGACGAACCATTCCTAAACGTTGGTTATCAAGTAGTAAAATTTTAACGGGTAAATTCGCTCGTTTAATTGTGCCAAGCTCTTGAATGTTCATTAAAATTGAACCATCACCAGTAATAACAATGACTTGATCTTCAGGACGAGCAACTTGAGCCCCAATTGCCGCCGGTAAGCCAAAGCCCATTGAACCAAAGCCTGCTGAGGTAATGTAGTTTTTCGGATCGGTATAAGTTAAATGTTGTGCCGACCACATTTGGTGCTGACCAACATCGGTTGTTACGACACTGTTTTTCGCTTTACGCTCAGAAAGCGTGTTTAATAATGCCACTGCATTAATATCGCCCTCGCCAGCATTATCTTGATATTGGAAGTCAAATTGCTGTTTTAAATTACGTACATCTTCACGCCACGCCTCAATCGCAAGCGGTTGAGCCAAATAGTTTATTGCCTCGATCAGATCGCCTTGTAAAGCCACTTGCACTTTACGGAGTTTATTGATTTCAGCACTGTCGATATCAATATGGATCACTTTAGCGTGTGGGGCGAATGTATCTAACTTACCGGTAACGCGGTCATCAAACCTTGCACCACAAGCGATCAGTAAATCGCACTCTTGCACTGCATAGTTGGCAGCTTTAGTACCGTGCATACCAATCATACCCATATAAAGCGGATCGGTTGGATCAATAGTTCCTAAACCTTTCAAAGTAGAAACTGAGGGGATATTTGCAATTTTCACGAAATTTCTGACCGCTTGCACGCCATCAGCCATTCCAACACCGCCCCCTACATAAAGCACAGGGCGTTTAGCTTCCGCTAATAATTTCTTCGCTTCAGCCAATTTTTCAGCATTTTGTGTAGGGGCTTCTTCTTTCGTATAAACAATAGGCTGTGCATTAATAGGTGCTAATTGAATATCTCGTGGAATATCAACTAATACAGGACCCGGTCTGCCACTTTGAGCAATTTGGAACGCAAGGGCTAAAATTTCAGGTAGCTCTTCAATATTTTGAACGATAAAGCTGTGCTTAGTACAGCCGAGCGACAACCCGAGAACGTCTGCTTCTTGGAAGGCATCTGTACCGATCAAATGGCTTGCAACCTGCCCTGTAATAGCAACGATAGGAATAGAATCTAGTGCCGCATCACCTAATCCGGTAATTAAATTGGTTGCTCCCGGTCCTGAGGTAGCAATGCAAACGCCCACTTTTCCTGTTGAGCGAGCGTAACCAATAGCTGCCATTGCAGCACCTTGCTCATTTCGGCAGAGAAGATGCTCTAAGCCCGAATCATATATGGCATCGTAGGTTGGCATTATTGCTCCACCCGGATAGCCAAAAAGATTAGTTACACCGTGAGCTTTTAGGCTCTCAGTAATAAATCTTGCACCATTCATTATGTTGTGTCCTTTGCATTTTTTATTCTTTGTTAAAGTCGTTATAGATACCACAAATTCACTATTTTTTAAACTTTAATTTTGGTTAAAGTAAGAATTGATTTTATCTATGATTAAGCAAATAAAAGTCGTTTTTATTTAGGTGGTATAAGGATTTAACTCTTAAGGGGTATTTTGCGGAATTTTCTTGATTTAATTCAAAAAATCTTCACTTTGCGATAGTAGAGTTGATTTAAATTTCATATTCTCCTCAATGAATTATTAGAATTTTCTTATTAGTGTAATAGGAAAAATTCTTATTTATATTTAATGATTTTTTTACCTGAGTGGGAGAACCAAAATGAAATTATTCACGAAAAGCCTTGTGATGGCGACAATTTCAATATTGGGGTGTTTACAACCGGCATTAGCTGAAGAAGCCAAAAAAGAATCTTTAACAGATAAAGCCGTTAAACATGAAAAATTAGGTGTAACGGTTGAGTCTGCAAACCACCTTTTTGCAGAGAAGTACCCGCTCCAATACAATTCTTGGAAAGCAACTTCTCAATCAACCGATCGTGGTAGTGCGTTAGAGTACGATCCTCGTTTTGTGATTTTATGGGCAGGTTATGCATTCTCTAAAGACTATAACAAACCACGCGGGCACTATTATGCGGTTACCGATGTGCGTGATATTTTGCGTACCGGAGCACCTAAAGATGAAAACGACGGTCCACAGCCTTCAGCTTGCTGGGCGTGTAAAGGTCCCGATGTTGCACGTTTAATTGAAGAAAAAGGCGAGCGTGGTTATTTTGATCCTAAATGGGCAAAATATGGTTCAGAAGTCGTAAACTCAATCGGTTGTGCAGACTGCCACGATACAGCTTCAGAAGAGTTCAAAGAAGGCAAAGCGGCACTTCGTGTTGCACGTCCTCACGTTTTGCGTGCTTTAAATACCATCGGTTGGAAATTTGAAGAGTTAGACAAACACGGTCAGCGTCCTGCAGTGTGTGCAAACTGCCACGTTGAGTACTACTTTAAAAATAAAACAGACGTAACCTTCCCTTGGAAAAACGGTATTGATGTGGATAGCATTGAAAAATACTATGATGAAATCAAATTTGCTGACTGGACACACGCTTTATCTAAAGCTCCAATGTTGAAAACTCAGCATCCTGACTTTGAAGTTTGGGCACAAGGTACTCACGGTAAAAATGGCGTAACCTGTGCAGATTGCCATATGCCTAAAGTGAAAGATAAAGACGGTAAAGTTTATACTGAACACAAAATTGGTAATCCATTCGATAATTTTGAAGCAAGTTGTAAAACTTGCCACGAGCAAAGTAAAGAAACATTACAAAAACGTGTAGCACAATATAAACACGATATCAGAGATGCAATGATTCGCTTAGAAGATCAATTAGTGAAAGCTCACTTTGAAGCGAAAGCAGCTTGGGATTCAGGTGCAACAGAAGAAGAGATGAAAAATATCTTAACTGCAATCCGCCACGCTCAATGGCGTTGGGACTACTCAGCAGCAGGGCACGGAAACCACTTCCACGCACCAGATGTAATGTTACGCACTATTGCAACAGGTCTTGAGCGTGCAGCAGATGCTCGTGCAGAGTTAGGTGTTGTATTAGCGAAACATAATGTAAGCACACCGGTTGCAATTCCTGATATTTCAACTAAAGAAAAAGCACAGCTTGCTATCGGTTTAGATATTCCTAAAGAAAAAGCGGCGAAAGATGAGTTCTTAAAAACAGTTGTGCCACAATGGGAAAAAGAAGCTCGTGCTAAAGGCTTATTGCCGGCAGAAGATGCACCAAAAGCAGATGCAAAATAATGTAGCTTGAGGTGAACTATGAAAAACTTAATGTCAAAAACAGGGCGAGCGATCGCCCTAGCACAAGCGGTCATATTTGCAGGTTTTTTTGCAATCTCCAGTGCAAATGCGGTGATGCCTGAACGTCCAAAACCACTTTGGCAATCAGAGCAGCCACAAACGCAAGAGAGCCAAGTTGTAACTGATGCAAGACGTGATCCAAACAAATATTGTACGCAGTGCCACGAATCAGCAAATGCAACGGGTAAACCTTTCCATCACGCAGGAAAACATTTCCAAAAAGAGGTGAAAAGCCCGAATACAGGCGAGCAACTTACTTGTGTGAGTTGCCACGGAAATATCTCTGAAAGCCATCGTAAAGGGGTAAAAGATGTAATGCGTTTTAACCCTCACGGCAAAGCAAGTAACCCAGATCTTGAGCGTTCTGTAAATGAGCAAAATCAAGTTTGTGTGGCTTGCCATACCCCGGAGAAATTGCGTGAAACATTCTGGGCTCACGACACACACGCAACGAAAATTACTTGTACGAACTGTCACGAGATTCACCCGGAAAAAGATCCGATGAAGGACATTCCTGAAAAAGATCGCATTAAACTTTGTACGGATTGTCATACCAAAATTCATTCAGGCGAATTTAAAAATCCTGAAATGAAAGCCACAGAAGCAAAAGGAACAAAATAATGACTTGCACCCGTAGAGATTTTGTCTCAGGGGCAGGTGCTATCGCAGTTGTGGCAAGTACAGGGCTTGCCACCTCTATAACTCTTGCTACTGAGAAAGAAAAAAAGAAAATCCGCTATGCGATGGTACACGATGAAACTGCTTGTATCGGTTGCACGGCTTGTATGGACGCTTGCCGTACCACTAATAACGTGCCTGAAGGTGTTTCTCGTTTAGAAATTATCCGTAGTGAGCCGTTTGGCGAATTCCCTAACGTACAATACGAATTCTTCCGTCAATCTTGCCAACATTGTACCAATGCCCCTTGTGTGAGTGTTTGCCCGACCGGTGCTTCATTCATCGACCCTGAAACAGGCATTGTTGATGTAAATGCAGATTTATGTGTAGGCTGTCAATATTGTATTGCGGTGTGTCCGTACCGTGTACGTTTCATTCACCCAGAGAAAAAATCCGCAGATAAATGTAACTTCTGCCGTGATACCAACTTGGCTGAAGGCAAACAACCGGCTTGTGTTGAGGCTTGTCCGACCAAAGCATTAACCTTCGGTGATATGAACGATCCAACCAGCGATATTTTCCACAAAGTGAAAAACAACCCTGTTTATCGCACGAAAACATCGCTCGGTACAGAGCCGAACTTGTATCACATTCCATTTGGTAAAGGAGAACATAGATAATGAATGAATATGTACCTTTCCAAACCCCAAACCTTGTTTGGGACGGCACCATCGCTATCTATTTATTCCTACTTGGTATTTCATCAGGTGCGGTACAGTTAGCGATTGCTTACCGTAATAGCGGTGTAAAAATCGAAAAACCAAGCCAAAACTGGATTATCCGCAGTGCGGCAATTCTTGGTACATTACCAACCATCATTGGTTTGTTGTTGCTAATTTTCCACTTGACCAAACCTTGGACATTCTGGAAATTAATGTTCAACTACAACTTTTCATCGGTAATGTCGATGGGGGTGATGTTATTCCAACTTTATATGGCAGTTCTCGTTGTTTGGATTGCAATTATGTTTAAAGATTGGTTAGCCTGCTTTATTAGTCGCTACCTACCAATGTTTAAATTTGCTTTAGGTTGGATCGATTTTGCCGAAGCAAAACTGTTAAAACCGATTGAATTTATCTTATTCGTGTTAGCGGCGGTATTAGGGGCTTACACAGGCTTCCTACTATCAGCCTTAGTCAGCTATCCGATGTTAAACAACCCTGTGTTACCGGCACTATTCTTAGCATCCGGTGCATCTTCTGGTATTGCGGCAACATTCCTTATGGTATTGATTGCAGGCAAATTATCGGGGGAAAGCCACGAAGTCCACTTTATGCACAAATTTGAAGTGCCGATTATGGTAACCGAATTAGGTTTAATTGTGGCATTCTTTGTGGGCTTACACTTCGGTGGGGCAGATAAATCACTTGCTTTAACAAATGCTCTGTCAGGTTTCTGGGGTAGCGTATTCTGGATCGGCGTAATGTTAATTGGTATCGCTATTCCATTAACGGCAAATATTTTTGGTAGCCACCGCTTGAAACACAACGTGAAATTTATTATCTTGATTTCCGTTTTCGACTTAATCGGTGTACTCTGTTTACGTTACTTTATCCTTTATGCAGGGCAGCTTACTGTTGCAAGCTAAAAGGAAAGTCTAATGAATGTAGGGGAGGGTTTTAACCCTCCCGTTTTATTCTAAACGCAGTCATCTTTGGATAATTTATGCTACCTGAACTAGGCTATTTTTCACTTTTATTGGCTGCGATTTCAGCGGTTTTTCAAATTGGTTTTTCACTCTGGGGAGAGCTACGCAAGCAATATCATTGGCTGGCGTTATCGCCTTTGTTTACTTATTTGCAAGCTGCTTTTACCACAATTTCCTTTTCCGCTTTAGCCTATGCTTTTTTGACAGATGACTTTTCGGTTATCTATGTCGCAGCCCATTCCAATAGCCAACTTCCTGATTTCTTTAAATTTGCTGCTACTTGGGGCGGACACGAAGGCTCAATGCTGTTTTGGCTTACCGCTCTTGTGCTTTGGTCTGCGGTATTTTGCAAATTTTCCCAAAAAATTGACCGCTTGTTTGCCAATCGAACTCTGGTAATGCTGGGGCTGATTTCGCTTGGTTTCCTGCTTTTCATTTTGTTAGTTTCTAGCCCGTTCGAGCGAGGTTTTCCACCACCACCGGAAGGGCGAGATCTCAATCCAATGTTGCAAGATATTGGTTTAATCTTCCACCCTCCGCTACTTTACTTAGGCTATGTAGGCTTTGCGGTGAGTTTTGCGATGATTGTAGCGGCATTAATTTCTGGTGGAATGGATGCGGCAGTAATGCGTTGGATTCGCCCGTGGACGATGATTTCGTGGGGATTTCTCACTGCAGGCATCATTTTAGGAGCTTGGTGGGCGTATTATGAACTCGGCTGGGGCGGCTGGTGGTTCTGGGATCCTGTCGAAAATGCCTCATTAATGCCTTGGTTATTAGGCACCGCATTAGTGCACAGTTTGATTGTGAGCCAACAACGAGGAGTGTTCTACTACTGGACAATTCTACTTGCAATCTTTGCTTTCGCCCTAAGTTTATTAGGCACATTTATTGTTCGCTCCGGGGTTCTAACCTCTGTTCACGCTTTTGCGGTTGATCCCGATAGAGGAATGGCAATTCTTATCCTCTTTTTTAGTCTCAGTTTTGTTGCTTTAGCTCTTTTCGCCTTTAGAGCCAATTTATGGCAAGGCAAAGTTCGTTTTGATTTGCTTTCGAAAGAAACGGCATTCCTACTGATTAACGGCTTATTTAGTGTAGCAGCTTGTGTCGTATTGTTAGGTACATTTTATCCGATGATCTTTACCATAATGAATTGGGGAGCGATCTCGGTTGGTGCTCCGTATTTCAATAGTGTTTTTGCTCCGCTTAGTTTACTGCTAATGGTAGTGATGGGATTTGCAGTAGTGCTACGCTGGAAACAGATCCCAATTAAACAGATTTTAGTAAAATTATGGTTATTCCCTGTGGCAGTAGGCTTGGCTCTTGGCATAATTTACACCTCTATTTCACAAAGACCGCATTTTGATTTCGTGCTACTGCCAATTGTGTTCATCAGTTTCGCGGTATGGATTATTTTAACCCATATCCCTTATTTGCCATTTATGTTCAAAATAAAACCGCTTGCAATGCGATTAGCCCACATCGGCTTTGCGATCTGCGTGATTGGAGCGATGATGAACAGCTATTATGGCGATGAAATCGGCGTGCGTTTAAAACCAAATGAACAGGCAGAATTAGCAGGTTTCACCTTCAAATATCAAGATTACCACGATCTAATTGGTCCAAATTACACCTCAGAACAAGCGGTATTTTCCATTAGTAAAGATGAAAAAGTGCTTGCAACAGTAACGCCGGAAAGACGTTATTATGATGTGCGTACGATGACGATGGCAGAGGTCGGGCTTTATCACCACTATTTAGACGATATTTACATTGTTATGGGCGATAAATTCGGTAATTTAGAATACGCTTTCCGCCTGCATTACAAGCCTTATGTGCAAGCTCTTTGGCTGGGTGGTATTATTATGATTATTGCCTCCATTTTGGCATTATTCGGCTATCGTAGAGAACATAAAAAATGAAAAAAGCACTGTTACTTATTCCTATTTTGATACTTGTAATGATTGTGGGCTTTCTTGCCGTGCCGTTAATGAATAAAGATGCACTTTCACCAACCGAAGATTGGCAGGGTAAGCCTTTCCCTGAATTTGTGGGCAAAAACTTACTTGATGGCAATGCTCATTTAAATAACAACAGCTTGCCTCAAGAGCCTTATATTCTCAATGTGTGGGCAAGCTGGTGTACTTGGTGCATTAAAGAATTTCCGATTTTGTTGGAACTCAAACAGCAAGGTGTGCCGATTGTCGGTTTAACCTATAGCGACCGCCCAAATGATGCTCTTAAAGCGTTACAAAACTGGGGAAATCCGTTTAGCTTGATTATTGATGATTACGAAAAAGGCTATTTAATTCAAACACTTAAAGTTTCATCAGCTCCATCGAGCTATTTAATTGATCGACACGGCGTGGTGCGTTATCAACAAAAAGGCTACAACCCGGATTTTGCCCAAGATTTTCTGCCACGATTAGAGGCACTTAGGAAGGAAAAATAGTGAATGATAAATAACCTATTTTCACTTTTGCAAAAAATTGCCAAAATTTTACCGCTTGCATTTGCGATGAGTGTTTGCATTAACACTGCCCAAGCAGATATGGTAGATACATTCCAATTCAAAAATGAAGCAGACCGAGTAAGGGCAATTTCACTTGCTCGCTCTTTACGTTGCTTACAATGCCAAAACCAAAATTTGGTGGAATCAAACGCAACTGCCGCCTATAACTTGCGGATTGAAGTGTATGAAATGGTAAATGAAGGCAAAAGTAATGAGGAAATTATCCGCATTATGACCGAACGTTTCGGCAATTTTGTGAATTACCAGCCACCGCTTACACCACAAACGTGGGTGCTCTGGGGCTTACCGGTTGGATTGTTCGGCTTATTGTTTATTGCGATTTTATGGCGAACTCGAAAAAATAGAACCAAATAAGAGTAAATTCAATGGAAACCCGTGATCAATTAAGCAGAGAAAATTATCAACAAGCGGTCAAATTTGCTCAATATTTTGCAGATGATGTGAAGCAAGAATATGAGCGTGAGGCAGAGCAGTGTTACCAATTTGAGAAGGCTCAATTTGAAAAAAGTGAGTTGCAAAATAACGTTAAAAATCGACCGCTTGTTAAAATGGCAATGCTTTCACTTATCGCAATTTTATTGTTAGGAACTGCTTACTATGCTTTCTCAGGGCGTTATCAAGTTGTACAAGAAGGCTTGAAAGTCCACAAAGATTTCCAGCAACAAGTAAGCGAGCAGCACGGCACATCAAAAAATGAACGCTACATTATCAGTCTACAAAATCAGCTAAGAGAAAATCCGAATAATGGAGACTTGTGGTATGAATTAGGGCAGGCTTATATGTTAAGCAATGACTTCGACTCTGCCTTAGTTTGCTACAGCAATGCCCAAAAACTACTTGGTAAAAAAGCCGCTATTTTAGGGGCAGTTGCTACCGCTCGTTATTACGATAACGGGCAGAAAATGACCACAGAAATTGATGCTATTATTGATGAAGCCTTGAGCTTAGATAAAAATGAAAGTGCCAGTTTGTTGCTACGAGCCTCAGATGGCTTTCTAAATAATAACTACCAGCAAGCACTTGATTACTGGAGAAAAGTGCTAGATAGCAACAATGATGCTATTAACCGCCGAGTGATTATTCAAAGTATGGAGATGGCGAGGCAGATGCTGGAAGGGCAAAAAGAAAAATAGATTCAGATCTTGAAGTGGGAAATTAAATTTATATAATCTTTTAAAGAGGTAAATTGTTTTAAGGAGAAAATATGAGTAATTTTTCAGAGAGAGAAATAGCACAAGTTGCATTGGGTGTGATCCAAAATAAAAGAAAAATAACTACGACAGAATTAATTAGAGAACTTGAGGAATTGATGAATCCTACCGGTAATGATGCTGATATTTTATGTGGTAGAAATGACAGTAAATTTTCCCAAAAAGTTAGGAATCTGGTTTCGCACAAAAATATCCGGTTATATGAAAATCCAAATATAAACATATCGGAAGAGAATGGAATTACTGTTTTTTATTGGGTTGGATTATAAATTAACTCTTAGAGCTATGGTAATAGCTTTATTTTCTAAAGATAAGGTGGGTTTTACCCCACCTTTATTCATTTATTGCAAAATCACATAGAAATTTGCCCCATCACGCACAATATTAAGTGCAACCACAGATGGTTTCGCATCTAAAATTTTGCGTAAATCAGCAATATTTTCAACAGAGTGGCGGTTTATGCCAATAATAATGTCGCCTTTTTTCAAGCTACGCATTTCAGCAATAGAGCCTTTTTCCACATTTGAAATTTCAACACCTTTCATTCCTTTTGAACTATAGTTGTTAAACTCCGCTCCTTTTAATGAAGGAATGACGTTTTCTGCAGTGGTTTTAGCTTCTGAATCTGATTGTAGGGTAACTTTTGCCTTGTCTTCTTTGCCATCACGCAAGTAGGTGAGTTCAATCTCTTTACCTACGCCTGAAGTAGCAACTTTGGCTCGTAATTCACTGAAACTACGGATTTTTTGACCGTTGATTTCAGTAATTACATCGCCAGCTTTAAAGCCTGCTTTAGCTGCGGCAGAATCAGGTAATACTTCGCTGATAAATGCACCTTGCTGGGTAGAAATATTAAACTCTTTGGCTAAATCGGCATTTAATTCTCCGCCTTTAATACCTAACATTCCACGTTTTACTTCACCGAATTCAATAATTTGGCTTACAAGGTTGTTTGCCATATTACTTGGGATTGCAAAAGCAATACCTGCATTACCGCCACTAGGAGAGATAATCGCAGTATTGATACCGATTAATTCTCCTTTTAAGTTAATCAACGGACCGCCTGAGTTACCTTGATTGACTGCTGCATCGGTTTGGATATAGTTTTCATAACCTTCATCTGATTTGCCTGTTGAGCGACCAAGTGCAGAAACAATGCCTGATGTTACCGTTTGCCCTAAACCAAATGGATTACCGATTGCGACTGTAAAATCGCCCACTTGTAATTTATCGGAATCAGCAAATTTAATTTCAGTTAAGTTTTTCGGATTTTCAATCTGGATTAAGGCTACGTCTGAAAGTGGATCACTTCCGACTAATTTCGCATTAAATTCACGTCCATCTTCCAGTTTTACTGTCATTTTATCTGCATTATCAATAACGTGATTATTTGTGATGATATAGCCTTTTTCTGCATTAATGATAACGCCTGAACCTACACCACGAAAGTTACGAGGTGCTGATTGACGATCACCAAAGAAATCCGCATTCGGACCGAAGAAAAATTCAAATTCGGGTGGGATATCACGAGTGCGGCGAGAATCGCCTTTTGTTTTGCCTTCAACTGCAATGCTTACTACAGCAGGGCGAACTTTTTCTAACATCGGTGCTAAGCTAGGCACTGCCTGACCATCCACTTGAGTGGGTAATGCTGCTTGTGCCACCATTGGCATTGCTAAGATGCTTGAGCCTAAAACTAATGCGGTTAAAAATGATTTTTTGAGTGTTTTATTCATATTGTGTATGTTCCTTATATCCTATGTTTTTATAATCTACGAGTGAAATCACTCGTGTTTACTAAGACAATCCCTTTTTTTGTCAGTTCATCAATTTGCAAAATTTTTCTAAAATCGAACCGCTTGTAAACCAAAGTTTTGTCAGCTTATTAAAAGTTTTTTGACATTCTCTTAAATTTAATAGACCATACATCACTTTTATTAATTTGAGTCCTATTTTGATGTCTAAAACGGAAAATTTGGTTGAAGTAAAGAACTTAACCTTCAAAAGAGGGGAGAGGGTGATTTATGACAATCTCAATTTGCAAGTGCAAAAGGGTAAAGTAACTGCCATTATGGGTCCGTCCGGCATTGGTAAAACGACCTTATTACGCTTAATTGGCGGGCAAATTTTACCCGAGTCGGGAGAAATTTTGTTTGATGGCAGAGATATTTGTAAAGCCAACAATAAAGAACTTTACGAAATTCGTCAGCGAATGGGAATGTTGTTTCAATCAGGTGCATTGTTTACCGATCTTTCTACCTTTGACAATGTAGCTTTCCCAATTCGAGAACATACGCGTTTACCTGAAGAACTCATTAGAAAATTAGTGTTGTTGAAACTTGAAGCGGTTGGGCTTCGAGGTGCGGCAAATTTAATGCCTTCCGAGTTATCAGGCGGTATGGCTCGTCGAGCAGCACTTGCTCGTGCGATTGCACTTGATCCTGATCTGATTATGTATGATGAGCCTTTCACAGGGCAAGATCCGATTAGTATGGGTGTGATTGTGGAGTTGATCAAAGAGCTAAATCAAGCATTAAATCTCACCTCTATTGTGGTATCTCACGATGTGAAAGAAGTGTTAAGTATCGCTGATTATGCCTATATTGTGGCGGATAAACGTATTATTGCGGAAGGCACACCGGAAATGTTGTTAGAAAGCCAAGATCCGCAAGTTGTGCAATTTTTATCGGGTAAAGCAGACGGTCCTGTGCGTTTCCACTATCCGGCAAAAGAGTATACAGAGGAGCTATTTAATGGTTAGTTTTATTAGCTCAATCGGGGCTTTTGTGATTAATTTTATCCGTACCTTAGGGCGTTCAGCCTTTATGTTGTGGGGAGCATTAATCGGTAAGCCTGAATTTAGAAAACATACGCCGTTGCTGATTAAGCAACTTTATGTACTCGGTGTGCAATCTCTCTTAATCATTATGCTTTCGGGCTTATTTATCGGTATGGTATTAGGCTTACAAGGCTATGTGGTGTTGGTGGATTTTGCTGCGGAAAGCAGTCTAGGCACATTGGTTTCTCTCTCATTATTACGAGAACTCGGACCTGTAGTTACCGCATTATTATTCGCAGGGCGTGCCGGTTCGGCATTAACTGCAGAGATCGGCTTAATGAAGGCGACAGAACAACTTTCCAGCCTTGAAATGATGGCGGTTGATCCACTCAGACGTATTATTGCCCCTCGTTTTTGGGCTGGTGTGATCTCAATGCCGATTTTGGCAGCCATTTTTACCGCTATTGGTATTTGGGGGGGCTCACTTGTCGGGGTAGATTGGAAAGGTGTTGATGGCGGTAGTTTCTGGTCTGTAATGCAAAATTCTGTTAATGCCAGCGATTTAATCAATGGCTTTATTAAAAGCGTGATTTTCGCTTTTGCTGTAGTGTGGATCGCATTATTTAACGGCTATGATTGTGTGCCAACTTCAGAAGGGATTAGCCAATCGACGACAAAAACTGTGGTAAATGCTTCACTTGTGATTTTGGGATTAGATTTTATTTTAACTGCGATTATGTTCGGCGGTTGATTTTAGGAAAAGGAACAGACAATGCGTCAATCAATTAAATATGAATTCTGGGTAGGTTTATTTGTACTGCTTGGCTTAGGGGCTTTAGTCTTTTTAGGATTGAGAGTAGCAAACGTACAAGGCCTCTCTAGTGAGAAAACTTACACTCTTTACGCAACTTTTGATAATATTGGTGGACTAAAGGTTCGTGCACCAATTAAAGTTGGAGGCGTGGTAGTAGGTCGAGTGGCAGATATTTCCCTTGATAGTAAAACCTATACACCGAAAGTAGCCTTAGCAGTAAATGAGAATTTTAACCAAATTCCGGATACCAGCTCACTCTCAATTAAAACCTCCGGTTTATTAGGCGAACAATATGTTGCGTTAAATGTCGGCTTTGTGATGGAAGGCGAAACCGCAATGATGAAAGACGGCGATACCTTTGTGGATACCAATTCCGCTATGGTATTAGAAGATTTAATCGGTCAGTTCTTATATGGCGATAAAAAGTCAGATAAAACTGAAGATGAAAAAACAAGTGACTCTGCAGAACCAAAAGCAGAGTAATTTAAGTAACAAGCACCTCTAATTAGAGTTTTGGAGATTATCAATAATGTTAAAAAACATTAAAAAAATTATCGTAACAGGTTTAGTAGCAGTTTCCGCATTATTCTCAACTACAGCATTTGCAGAAACCAGCCCTTATGTATTAATGCAGCAAACAGCAGATAAATTATTTGGCAATATCAAAGCAAATCAAAGCAAAATCAAAGCAAATCCTGAATATTTGCGTACTATCGTGCGTAACGATTTAATGCCGCACGTTCACGTCAAATATGCAGGTCAATTAGTGTTAGGTAAAAATTTAGCTTCTGCAACCGATGCACAAAAAGAAGCATTTTTTGCTGCTTTTGGTCAATTTGTTGAGCAATCTTATGCACAAGTATTAACTCAATACCAAGATCAAACCGTTCAAATTGAAAGCCCGAAATCAGTAGATGGCAAATCAATTGTAAGCATTCGTGTAAACGTATTGGCAAACGGTGCTGCACAGCCGATTAAATTAGATTTTAAATGGCGTAAAAACAGCAAAAGCGGTGAATGGCAAGCCTACGATATGGCTGCTGAAGGCGTGAGTATGGTGGCAACCAAACAAAACGAATGGGCAGGTGTAATTCGTCAAAAAGGCATTGATGCTTTAACGGCACAAGTTGCTCAATCTGCAAAACAACCGATTACATTAAAATAAGTAGTTTAGTTATGCCTCAAAAAACATTACAATGGGACATTCAGCAAAACAATGAAAGTCTATTTGTGAAACTGTCGGGCGAATTAACTCGTGACACGTTGCTTCCGTTATGGAAGCAACGTGCTTCTTTTTTATCTATTAAAGGTAATCAAACGTTATATTGGGATTTAAAAGAGATTACTCGGGTGGATTCTGCCGGTTTTACATTACTTGCTGAATTATTAAATCATTACCATAAAATTACACCAAACAGTTTAATTAATACGCCAAATTCTGTGAGAACGTTAGCAGAACTTTATGATTTAGACGGTTGGTTTGAACAATTTATTATTTAAATAATTAGGATTTATAATGACCCCATCACAAATTGAAGAAATTTTAAAACAAAACCTAACCGATGTAGCCGAAGTTCACGCACAAGGCGAAAATGCCCACTTTGGTGTAATTGTAGTGAGTGATAGTATTGCCACACTTTCAAAAGTAAAACAACAACAAGCGGTTTATGCTCCCTTAGCAGATTATTTCACCACAAATGAAATTCACGCATTGACCATCAAAGTGTTCAGTACAGAAAAATGGAAAACTGAGCGTTTATTGAATATGGTGGGTTAATACCAAGTTTTACAAGCGGTTAAAAAATAATATTTTTTGCAAATTTCTAGTAAAAATTATTCACAATCCTTTGTAAGGATTGTGCACAGCTTCGCTACGATTGGCAAAGCCATAGTTCAAAAACGATGATTTTTGCGACCGCTTATATTTCGTTACAAATTACTATTTCTTAATTTTAGGACTAATCCCAAATGGAAAAATTTCGTGTGTACGGTCCATTCTCTTTGAGTGGAACGGTAGATATTTCCGGTGCAAAAAATGCAGCCCTGCCTATTTTGTTTGCCTCTATTTTGGCAGAAAAACCGGTTACATTAAAAAATGTACCTGATTTAAAAGATGTTGATACCACCTTTAAAATCTTACGTCAATTAGGCGTAGTTGTTGAAAAAGCAGAGGAAAAAGGTGTTGTGCATATTGATGCAAGCAATATCAATAATTATGTTGCACCATACGAATTAGTTAAGACAATGCGTGCTTCAATTTGGGCGTTAGCACCTTTAGTAGCTCGTTTCCACGTAGGACAAGTATCTTTGCCGGGTGGTTGTACTATCGGGGCAAGACCGGTAGATATGCACATCTCAGGTTTAGAGAAAATGGGTGCTAGAATTGAGCTAGATGAAGGCTATGTAAAGGCAACCTCAAATGGTCGTTTAAACGGTACAAGAGTGTATATGGATAAAGTGAGCGTAGGAGCAACTTTATCAGTTATGATGGCAGGAACTTTAGCTAAAGGCACAACTGTGATTGAAAATGCTGCCCGTGAACCTGAAATTGTGGATACTGCAGATTTCTTAAATGCAATGGGTGCGAAAATTTCCGGTGCAGGGACTGATATGATCACTATTGAAGGTGTCGAACATTTAGGTGGTTGTGAACATAGCGTGGTACCGGATCGTATTGAAACGGGAACATTCCTTGTTGCTGCTGCAATTTCAGGTGGTCGTATTACTTGTCGTAATACCAAAGCAGACACGCTTGATGCAGTAATTGAAAAATTGCGTGAAGCAGGAATGCAAGTTGATGTTACAGAAGATACTATTACATTAGATTCGCTTGGTCGTCGCCCGAAAGCGGTAAATATCCGCACAATGCCACACCCTGGCTTCCCAACGGATATGCAAGCACAATTTACGCTTTTAAATGCAGTGGCAGACGGTACAAGCCGTATTACGGAAACGATTTTCGAAAACCGTTTTATGCACATTCCGGAATTGATCCGTATGGGTGCTAAAGCTGAAATTGAAGGCAATACAGCCATTTGCTATGGCGTGGATCGCTTAAAATCAGCAGAAGTGATGGCAACTGATCTTCGTGCTTCAATTAGCTTAGTATTAGCCGGCTGTATTGCAACTGGTGAAACCATTGTAGATCGAATTTACCATATCGATCGTGGCTATGAACACATTGAGGAAAAATTACGTGGCATTGGTGCGAGGATCGAACGTTTCTC
Organism: Mannheimia bovis; assembly: GCF_014541205.1. Taxonomy (NCBI): domain Bacteria; kingdom Pseudomonadati; phylum Pseudomonadota; class Gammaproteobacteria; order Pasteurellales; family Pasteurellaceae; genus Mannheimia; species Mannheimia bovis. Next base: position 918,660 of record NZ_CP061280.1, read on the forward strand.
TGCACCATTTGAAGGCGAGTAATTGCAAAATTTTCTACAAAAAGAACCGCTTGTTAGTGAAACTATCAAGCGGTTTCTATTATCCTTTCAACCTAAACCTGCCCCTACTATAACGGGTTTTCATCAAGGCTAAAATCTGTTCTTTCTCATTTCTTACGTTTTGTTGGCTCTGTTTTGCTACAATTAAAGAATGTTGTATAGAGTGGGCGTGAGTAATTGCAATAGCTAAGGCGTCAGCTGCATCAGCTTGTGGCTTAGCGGAAAGTTGTAACATTCGAGTTACCATATCTTGCACCTGAATTTTATCTGCAGAACCAATACCTGTAACCGTTTGTTTTACTAATCTTGCAGCGTATTCAAATACAGGCAGATCGTGATTAACTGCAGCTACAATTGCTGTACCTCGAGCTTGCCCTAGTTTTAAGGCAGAATCAGGGTTTTTTGCCATAAAGATCTGTTCAATGGCAAACATATCGGGCTGGAACTGGGTAATAATTTCGCTTATGCCAGCATAAATGCGTTTAAGACGAGTAGGTAGATCGTCCACAGTTGTACGAATTGCACCACTACCAAGATATTCTAAATGTCGTCCGTTTTGACAGATTACCCCATAACCTGTTACTCGAGAGCCGGGGTCAATTCCTAAAATAATAGCCATTTCTTTGTTATAAATAAAATAAGCGAGAAGGTATATCTTCTCGCTTATGGTCTAATTAATCAATGCTATTTATTTAATTTTTTCGTTAATTGTTTATTTACGTCGCAAAGTTTTGCCAAGATATCATCAGAATCTTTGCCTTTTTTGGTCAGCATACCTGTAGTTTCTTTGGTTGCATTAGCAAGAGAGAAGTTGCTATCTACGTTCCAAATGTATTCATCAGATACGAATGAGGCAAAGTCTTGGTTTTCTGTATTACGTGTTAGAGTTGGGATTTTTTGTGATTTTCTGCCTTCTTTTAACACTAAGTTTACTGCTTTAGCTTCGTCACCTTGGAAAGCGTAAGTTGCAGTTACACGTTTACCGCTTTGACAACGATATACGATAGATTTTGAGCCATCAGTCGCTTTTTCCACTTTAACAGCTGCTGCTCCGCGAGCTGCATTGCCTGCAATTTCGTTTACTTGTTGAGCTGCTTGGTCAGCTACTTTTGTTACAGGATCTACGGTTGGCTGAGGAGCCGGTTGGTTATTTGCATTAGAACAAGCTGCTAATACTAAAGTTGCTGCTAGAGCAGGAACAAATTTGACTAATTTCATAGTTTTCTCCTTAAGTAATTTTAACAATAGAAGCAACAGCTTCTGTTTAGTTAGTACAGATTGTTTTATAAAAGTTCATTTATTTTATAGCTAAAGATAAATCTAATCTTGCAATTAAATCATAACTAATTGATTTTATTATTCTTATTTTTTCATTTCTAAATAATTGGTTTTGCAAAAAATTGTGCTTTTTTAACCGCTTGTAGATGCTGATTTATAGCTTATTAAAAAATAAATGAATATTTTGGTATTGTCATAAAACTGTCATAAATCTTCGCTATTCTTCCTGTGTGCGAAATGCACAACTCTTAATTAACTTAATAAATAATAGCGAGGTCTAGATGAAACGCTTATTGACTAAAACAGCATTAATCACTGCAATCACATTAGGAACCCCGGCGTATGCGACAACAGAAATTCAATGGTGGCACTCGATGGGTGGAGCATTAAATGATTGGGTGAATGGTTTAGCACAAGAATTTAATGACAGCCAAAAAGAGTATAAAGTTGTGCCTGTTTTTAAAGGTGCTTACCCGGAAGCAATGGCTGCGGGGATTGCTGCGGTAAGAGCCGGTAATGCACCGGATATCCTACAAGTGTATGAAGTCGGCACTGCATCAATGATCTATGCAAAAGGGGTAACAAAATCGGTTACACAAATTATGAAGGATGCAGGCTTAAAATTTAGCCCGTCAGATTATATTCCGGCTGTAAGCAGCTATTACACAGCCCCAAATGGTGAAATGCTTTCTTTCCCTTTCAACAGTTCGACAGCAGTTCTTTATTACAATAAAGACGCTTTCCAAAAAGCAGGATTAGATCCTGAGAAAGCCCCTAAAACGTGGAAAGATGTTCGTTCTGTAACCGAAAAATTGAAACAATCTGGTAGCACCTGTCCTTTAACCGTATCTTGGATGGGTTGGACACAATTAGAAAACTTCTCTGCGTGGCACGATGTTCCTTTCGCCACTAAAAATAATGGTTTTGACGGTTTAGATGCAGAATTAACCTTTAACTCAGCATTACACGTCCGCCATATTGATAACTTAGCCGATATGGCAAAAAACAACTTGTTTGTTTACAAAGGCCGTGAAAGTAGCTCGCAACCTGCGTTTGCTTCAGGCGAGTGTGCGATTTTCATCGGTTCGTCAGGCTCGTATTCAGGCATTAAACGTGATGCCAAATTTACCTTCGGCGAGTCCACCTTACCTTATTACGATGATGTTGCAGCTGCTCCACAAAATACGATGATTGGTGGTGCAAGTTTGTGGGTATTGGCAGGTAAGCCGGAAGCTAACTACAAAGGTATTGCACAATTCTTTGATTTCCTTTCTAAACCTGAAGTACAAGCAAAAAGCCATATGACCACAGGTTATTTGCCGGTTACGTTGAAATCCTATGAAATCACGGAAAAATCAGGGTATTACACACAAAACCCAGGGACAGATGTACCTGTAGAGCAAATGGTTCGTAAAACAACTGAACGTACTCGTGGTATTCGTTTAGGTAATATGCCGCAAATTCGTACGATTGTTGATGAAGAACTAGAGCAAGTCTGGACAGGTAAAAAAACAGCTCAGCAAGCACTTGATAATGCAGTTAAGCGTGGTAATGAGCTACTAGAAAGATTTAGAAGTGTAAATAAATAATATCTACTATTTCTCTCCCATCGATATTTGATGGGAGAGTATATTTATTTCTAGGAATAATAACTATGACAAGATATACAGGATATCGTTTTTTACCGTGGTTACTGTTATTGCCCCAATTATTGATTATCGGTATTTTTTTCTACTGGCCGACAATACAGGCGTTATACCAATCATTTCAAATGCAAGATATGTTTGGTACCACAACGTATTGGGTAGGGTTCGATAATTTCAAGCGTTTATGGAATGATCCAACTTATTGGGAATCGGTCTACACCACAGTTTACTTTTCCTTTTGGGTAACCTTACTTGCGTTACTACTTTCTTTGCTGATTGCCTTTTTTATGTATCGCATTACAACGGGTGTTGTCTATTACCGCACTTTTTTAATTTTACCTTATGCGGTTTCACCTATTGTTGTCGGTGTTTTATGGGCATTTATGTTTTCTCCCTCTTTTGGGGTGATTGCTTATGGATTAAAGCAAATCGGCATTGAGTGGAATCACCAAATGAATGATTCGCAGGCGATGTGGCTGGTGATTTTAGCCTCAGTATGGAAACAAATTTCTTATAATTTCCTATTTTTCTATACAGGCTTGCAAGCGATTCCTAAATCACTGATTGAGGCAGCTGCGATAGACGGTGCAGGTCCTTGGAGACGTTTTTTTACCATTCAATTCCCGCTACTTTGGCCAACAACCTTCTTCCTTTGCGTGATTAACATTGTTTATGTGTTCTTTGATACTTTCGCCATTATTGATTCTTTAACAGAAGGTGGTCCGGGTAAATCCACATCGACACTTGTTTATCGTATTTATGTGGAAGGTTTTAAATCAATGGATTACGGCAGTTCTGCAGCACAATCGGTGATTCTAATGGTAGCAGTATTATTGCTGACCTTGGTGCAATTTAAGTATATGGATAAAAAGGGAGGACATTAAAAATGGTTGAAAATCGTCCTTTGCTAAATTTCTTTTCGCATTGCAGTTTATGGATTGCAGTATTGCTGATCTGTTTTCCGATTTATCTGGCATTTGTTGCTTCTACGCATACAGAAACTGATGTGATTTCAGTGCCGATTTCACTCCTGCCGGGTGATCAAATGATTCAGAATTATACGGCTGCCCTTTGGGGTAACGAATCTTCAGCTACGTCATTGCCGGTTTCTCGAATGCTTTGGGTAACCTTTGTGATGACAATGCTAATCGCGGTGGGAAAAATCACGATTTCTTTACTCTCTGCGTTTGCGATTGTGTACTTCCGTTTCCCATTCAGGGGGTTAATTTTTATCTTGATTTTCGTCACGCTGATGCTACCGGTTGAGGTCAGAATTATCCCAACTTATGAGGTGGTGGTTAATTTACACTTAATTAACAGCTATGCAGGTTTAACCATACCGCTGATTGCTTCTGCCACCGCAACATTTTTATTCCGCCAATTTTTTGCTACTGTGCCGCAAGAGTTATTGGAAGCATCAAAAATGGATGGCGCAAAAGCAATGACATTCTTTAAAGATATTCTTGTACCCCTTTCCATTCCAAGTATTGCAGCATTGTTTGTCATCCAATTTATTTATGGCTGGAACCAATATTTATGGCCATTACTGATGACAACCAGCGAAGATATGTTCTCGTTAGGTATCGGCGTGCGAAAAATGCTTGATACAGGCGGTGGACCTATTAGCTGGAATGTGGTGATGGCAAGTGTGATGTTAATGCTTATCCCACCAACCTTTGTGATCTTATTGATGCAAAAATGGTTAGTGAAAGGACTAATTGATTCAGAAAAATAATAATTTAAGGAAATTTTATGGCAACACTCGAATTAAAAAATATTACCAAACATTATGGAACGGCAAAAAAACCGCAAGATTTGATTTTAAAAGGTATCAATGTAGAAGTTGAAGCGGGGGAGTTTATTGTCGTTGTTGGACCATCTGGTTGTGGAAAATCCACGCTATTACGCCTTATTGCCGGTTTAGAAACCCCTACAAGCGGTGATATTTTGATTGGAAATTGCAATGTCACGCAATTAGAACCCTCACAACGCAATATCGCAATGGTGTTTCAGAACTATGCTCTTTATCCGCATATGACTGTGCGTGAAAATATGGCGTATGGTATCAAACTTGCCAAAATGCCTGCGGCTGAAATTGAGCAACGCATCAACGAAGCAGCTAAAATGTTAGAGCTTGAAGCCTATTTAGATAAAAAACCAAAAGAGTTATCAGGCGGTCAGAGACAGCGTGTCGCAATGGGGCGAGCCATTGTGCGTAAACCAATCCTCTTTTTATTTGATGAGCCACTCTCAAATTTAGATGCAAAATTGCGTACTTCAACCCGTTTGGAAATTCGCCGTCGCCACAATAGAATTGGGGTTACCTCACTTTATGTTACCCACGATCAAACAGAGGCAATGACGCTTGCGGATCGCATTATTGTGATGAATAAAGGGAAAATAGAGCAATTCGATACACCGGAAAATATCTTCTCTCGACCGGCATCCACCTTTGTTGCTAACTTTATCGGTTTACCGGCAATGAATTTATTGAATGTTGAAGTGAAGAGCAACAGTGTTTATTGTGACGGTCAGCTTTTAAATGGTGTGCCTGTACCGAATAGCATCAAAGCACTTGGCGGTAGTAAGTGGATTTTAGGCATTCGCCCCGAGCATATCACTTTGGTAGATACTGCCACCGAAACAAGTTGGCAAACCGCCATTTCGATTAGTGAATTGCTCGGCTCAGAGCAGCTAATTTACGGCAAATTAGGCAAGCAGCCGCTGATTATCCGTCATAATCAAATCCGTGCGGATCTGTTACATCACGAGATTTCCGACACGTTACATATTGAAGCGGATTTTTCACAACTCCACTGGTTTAATACCAACACCGGATTACGCCAAGAATAACAAAATAGAGAAAGATTTTATGTCATACCCATATCCAAAACTGATCGCCCATCGTGGCGGTGGCAACCAAGCGCCCGAAAATACCTTAGCCGCTTTTCAACTTGGCTTACAAAAAGGTTATAAAATGTTTGAATGCGATGCCAAATTATCTGCGGACGAACAGTTATTTTTATTACACGATGATACTTTAGATCGAACAACTTCAGGTCAGGGCAGTGCAAAAATTGAGTGGCAAACATTAAATCAGCTTGATGCCGGTAGTTGGTTCAGTAATGAATTTCAGCAAGAGCCAATACCCTTATTAGAGAAAATCGTGCCCTTTATTTTGGAGAATAATGCTTTTCTGAATGTGGAGATTAAGCCCAACCCGAATCAGGACTATAAAACGGGAATGCAATGTGCCAAGTTTCTACAACAATTTGTGGATCCAAATAGCGAACATTGCCCGTTTTTACTCTCATCGTTTAGTGAAGATGCCCTCAAAGGTGCTTACGATGCAGATACCACAATCCCAAGGGCTTTGTTATTAGAAGAATGGCGAGAATCTGCTTGGGAAACCGTCAGTGCATTAGAGTGTAGCGGCTTTGTACTTAATTATAAAATTGCCAGTAAAGAATTGGTTGAAAAATGTCATAGAATTCAACGATTTGTGATGGTTTATACCGCAAATGATGAACAAGACGTGGCAGCATTATTTGAAAATGGCGTAGATAGTGTGATTACGGATAATATGAAGTTGGCGAGTTTATATTCTGCTAAAGAGTAGATTTGTAGAAGATTGATTCTGATCTTCTACATTCTCTCAATTTTCACTTTCTATACATTTTATTTTGTGCAGTAGATCACATTTTTAATAAAATTTGAGTTTAAAAATTAAATTCTAATGGCGTAATGAGATAAAGTTGAGTACGATGATGGTAATCAAATAGACAAGAGGGTTTGACCAATGGCAAAACTTGAAATCAAAAATATTACCAAGAAATTCGGTGACTTTTACGCTGCAAACAATATCTCGTTTACTGCCGAAGAGGGCGAGTTTGTAACCCTGCTCGGGCCGTCAGGTTGTGGGAAGACATCATTGCTTAAACTGATAGCCGGTTTCCATATTGCTGATGAGGGTGAAATTCTGATTGGCGGTAAGAATGTGAACCCGATTCCACCGGAAAAACGCAACACGGCGATGTGTTTTCAGTCCTACGCACTCTTTCCACACCTGAATGTGTCGCACAATATCTGTTACGGCTTGCAACAGCGCAAAATTGCGATTGACGAGCAGAAAGCCCGCCTTGATGTGGCTATTCGTCAAATGGATTTGGAAATCCATCGCTTAAAACTGCCGAACCAGCTTTCGGGCGGACAGCAGCAACGTGTTGCGTTGGCACGGGCAATGGTGACCCGTCCTGATGTGATTTTGTTTGATGAGCCGCTCTCCAATCTTGATGCGAAATTACGCGAAAGTGTGCGATTTGAGATCAAACAGCTCTCCAAACAGCACAATCTTACCAGTATTTATGTGACCCACGACCAAGCCGAAGCCTTGGCGATGTCCGACAAAATTATTGTGCTGAATAAAGGTCGGATTGAGCAAATCGGCTCACCGCAGGAAATTTATCACCGCCCGATTAACCGCTTTGTGGCTGACTTTATCGGCATTGCCAACATTGCCGAAGCCAGCGTACAAGCGGTCGGAAACGGAAAATATCTTGCAAAATCAGTGTTTGGCGAGTTTGAAATTCAATCCGAGATTGCACCGCGCGCAGAGCGAGTCTATCTCTGCTTCCGCCCTGAAAATGCCGAGTTGGTTAGTAGCGATAGTGACAAACCGAACAAAATCACGGTGAAAGTTGCCCACACCGCGTTTATGGGCAATTTGACCGAAGTTCAGGGCGTAGTGAGCAATGGCGAGCAGCAACAGATGGTGCGGCTGCAATTGACCAAATTCCCACAACTCAATGCGGATGGCACACTGACGTTCAGTATTGACCCGCAGGCGATCTGCTTCTTGGAGGCGGTGCAATGAAAAGTCTCAGAAATGATCTAAAGGCTTGGCTGCTACTTGCTTCGGGTGTTGGCACGATTGTGGTGCTGATGGGCTCAACTTTTTACATTGTCGTGGCGCAAAGTTTAGGGCTTTACAATATGGGCGGCGAAGAGAGCCTGCTGACCTTTGCCCATTGGCAAAAAGTGCTTGCTGATCCGGTGTTCCACAAAGCCTACGTCTATTCGCTGAAAATCGCCCTGTTTGGTGCGCTGTTCTCAATTATCGCCGCCTATCCGATTGCCATTTGGTTGAGTAAACCGATTAAAGGCAAGATTGTCATTGTAACGATTTTACGTGCGCCAATGCTGGTGCCGGGTTTGGTGGCGGCATTTTTGTTCATCAATATGATCTCCTACCATGGCATTTTGAATGAAACTTTGGTCTGGCTCGGCATTTGGGATAGCCCGAAAACCTTGCAAAACGATGAGTACGGCTGGGGTGTAATTATTTTGCAGATGTGGAAAAACATTCCGTTTGCGTTGATTTTAGTCGGTGGTGCAATTAACGGGATTCGTACCGATTTACTCGATGCTGCTGCCAACCTTGGCTCGAATGCGTGGCAACGTTTCCGCTATGTGATTTTCCCGCTCAGTTTAGGTGCAGTGCAGGTGTCATTTATCCTGATTTTTATCGGCGCACTCGGCGACTTCGCCTTTTACAGCATTGCCGGCCCGCGCGATACCTACTCGCTGGCGAAACTGATGCAGATGACCGCCTATCAGTTTGAAGAGTGGAATCAAAGTGCGGTGATTGCGCTGACGATTATGGCCACTTCAGCGGTCGCGACTATTCTGATTTCGCTACTGATTAAACCGCTTGCAACCAAAAAAGGAGAGATCAAATGAGTGTACAAACCAAAAACGGCAAGCTGATTGGGCGAATTGCACTCGGTTTGTTTATCTTCGGGAATGCGATTTGGCTGTTTATTCCGTTTTTAATGGCAGGGCTATGGTCGTTTGTTGATCCTGACCATCCGTGGGCGTACCCCGATATGTTTCCGCAGTCGCTCTCGTTTGAACGCTGGATCAGCGTGTGGCAAAACACGTCGCTGCCGGAGGCGATGCTAAACAGCTATACCATTGCGCCAACAGTGGCAGCCATTGCTATTTTACTGGCGATTCCAACCGCTTACGCTTTCGGGCGGATGGAATTTCGTGGCAAGCGGATTGCGGAGTTACTCACTCTGATTCCGCTGGTGATTCCGGGGATGATTATTGCGCTGTTTTTTAGCCGAATGCTGCTGGATTTAAACATTGGCAGCCCGTTTATCGGGATTGTGATCGGCCACACGGTAATGACACTGCCGTATGCGATCCGTATTCTCTCGGCCGGCTTTGCTTCTGTACCGCAAGATCTGATTGATGCCAGCCGCGACCTTGGCGCAAGCAAGCTGACCACCTTCAAAGATGTTTATATGCCGATGCTGAAACCGAGCTTTTTGGCGGCGATTATTTTCTGCTTAGTGAAAAGTATCGAGGAGTTTTCAATTTCGTTTGTGATTGGCTCGCCGGATTTCATCACAGTGCCGACTATTCTCTACTCGTTCTTAGGTTACTCGTTTATCCGCCCGAATGCAGCGGTGGTTTCCCTGATTTTACTCGTACCGAACATTTTGCTGATGATGTTGATCGAGAAATTGCTGAAAGGGAATTATTTATCGCATTCGAATGGCAAGGGGTAATCTAAGCCGAATGAGCTCAACATATTCTGCCCCCGCTTATGGGGCAGAATTAAAAAACACAAGCGGTCTTATTCCGCCAAAAATTTACCAAACCAACAGAGGAGATTCTCTATGAAAACCTTAACTAAACTGACCTTAGCCAGCCTTGCAACAGCCGCTTTTTCAACGGCTTATGCCAACGATCTTGCCGGTAAGTCGTGGAGCGAGATTGAAGCCCAAGCGAAAAAAGAGGGTAATGTGACGGTTAGTATCTGGTATTTGCAGCCGCAATTCCGCACCTTTGTGAAACAGTTTGAGCAAGAGTACGGCATTAAAGTCAAAATTCCAGAAGGCACGCTCGACGGTAACATTAACAAGCTGTTTGCCGAGCAGAATCAAACCAAAGGGAAAATGGACGTGGTGGCTTTCGGCGCAGAAAAACTCCCGTCGATTGTTAAATCGGGTGCGTTAGCTGAAATCAATCAAATGCCAGAATTCCCGAAATTAAACCACAGCTTGCAAGGCATCGATTTCGGCAATTATGCGGTTGGTTTCTGGGGAAATCAGACCGGTTTTGCCTACGATCCGCTCAAAATCAGTGAAGATAAATTGCCACAAAGCTGGCAGGATCTGGAAGCGTATATCAAAGCCAACCCGAAAAAATTCGGCTATTCTGATCCAAACGGTGGCGGCTCAGGTGGGGCATTTATTCAGCGTGCATCAATCAATGTCAGCGGTGAATATGACTACCGTAACACCGAGCCAAATCCGGAGCAGATTGCCAAATGGGATAAAACGTGGCAATGGTTTGTGGATAACAAAGAGAATTTGACCCGTACTTCGTCCAACGCCGACAGCCTGACCCGTTTGAATGATGGTGAGCTGGATGTGGTTGCTGCGTGGCAAGATCACCTGTTTAGTCTACAAAAACAGGGCGCAATCACGCCACGTCTGAAATTCTATGTGCCACAATTTGGTATGCCGGGCGGTGGTAACGTGTTGACAGTCGCAAAAAATGCACCAAATCCAGCCGCATCGTTAGTGTTCATTAACTGGATGGCATCACGTCCAACCCAAGACAAGTTAGCGGCAGAACTGGGCTCACGTCCATTAGATAAATCTTCAGGCGAGCAGGGCGTTCACTCCTTCTCACATCCGTGGTCAAAAGCCCAAATTGCGGCATTTACCAAAGAGGTGGTTTCACGCTAAAATTTAAATAAATCCGAGGGGGAGGAATCCCCTTTTTTCTTTCGATAACAGAGCAACTACTATGACAAGCCTTTCGCCAATTCATCAACTGCGTGCCAGTCACCGTCTTTTACTCAAACTTATTCGCCAACATACGCCGTCTCGTGCCGAGCTGAGCCAACTTTCGGGTTTAACACCGGGGGCGATTACCCAATACTGCGATCAACTTTTTGAGCTAGGGCTGATTAAAAACGGAGACAAAATTGAGGGCAAGCGTGGTACGGCTTCTTACTATCTCACCTTAAATCCGACCGCTTGCTATGCACTGGGCATTACGTTTTCGGTGGAGGTGTTCTATTTGGCGATAGTTGATTTCAGCGGAAAATGTGTTTACTCGCAAACCGTACCTTACCACTCGGCAAGTGATTTTGAGACGACGGTCGTACAGGTCAAACAGACCATTTACCATACACTTGCGGAACAGCAGATTACCGAAACGCAAGTGATCGGCGTGGGCTACGCCATTCCCGGCTATATTCGTGCTGACGGTGCATATTCGGCGGCGTGGTTGCCGATGATGCAGCAACGCCCGAATTTACAGGCGGTGTTTGAGCAAAAAATCGGCTTGAAGGCGTGGGTGGAAAATAACATCAACGCCATTGCGATTGGCGAATATTATTCGGGGCTGTGGAATCAAATGGAAGATATGGTGGTGATCAGTGCCGATTTTGGTGTGGGTGCAGGTGTGATTTCACAAGGTCGATTAGTCGCTGGTGGTTTTGGCAATGCGGGTGAAATCGGGATGTTTTTCCCCGATAAGAGCCACCGCCCAAGTTGGCGTGATTTGCTGTTACAACTACAACAACACAGCTTTTCCGAAAGCGATTTACCCCAGCTTATCCGCCAACGCCATCCGCTGCTGGAAAACTGGTTGACTCATGCGAAACAGCAGTTCCTCTTTTTGATTACTTCGGCAACGGCGTGGCTTGATCCCAAAGTGATCGTGATTACCGGTTTGTTACCGGCGGAGCTCATTAGTGAAATTATCGAATATATCCGCAATGCGGAGAGCTTTACCGCTTATCCGCACAAACCTCATCCGCTGTTAAGCAGTTCCCGTTTGGAAAAAGAACAGACAGCCATCGGCACGGCTCTTTTGCCTATTTATCACCTATTTAATGATTAGAATTGGCACAAGCGGTCATTTTTCTCGAAAAATCTGTAAATCACTTGCATATTTAGCACAAAGGACTAAAATTCCTTTTGAGTTTAAATTGTAAAATCAAAGGAGTTTTCTATGGCTTTCGACTTCCATTCAGCCAAACGCGGGATTATTCTCGCCAACCCTCATCGTGGGTATTGTACCCAATTCCCTGAGAACACAATGCCGGCATTTCAAGCGGTGCTAGACAACGGCTTGCATACGATTGAAATTGACACAGCAATGACGGCAGATGAGCAGTTTGTGGTTATTCATGACCCAACGATTAACCGCACGTCAAACGGCACGGGCTATGTTGAGCAGATGACCTTAGCGGAAATCAAACAGTACGATTTCGGTGGCTATTTTGGTGAAGCCTTTAAAAATACCCCTATTCCTGAACTGCGCAACGTACTGCTATGGGCGGTTGAAAATGGTATGGGTTTAGTCCTAGAGCTCAAACAACGTCGCAATCACGCCCGTTGTGCTGAAGTGTTAGCTGATTTACTACGTGAAACCAACGCGATCGATAACGTAATTTTGCTTGGTTTTGATCACGTTCTGATTAATCGAGTGAAAACCTTATTACCCCAAACTAAAATTCAGGTTGTTACGCTTGCTCGCTATCAAAACCAGCTGCAAGCCGTACTCGGCTCAAATGCCGATAGTGTTTGCTGCGAATATCACTATGTTACCAAAGAAGACTTAATCGCTTACAAAAATGCCGGCTTAACCACCCGCTTGTTCCTGCATTCCGCCAAGCCGGGCGAGATCATGTCCACCACTCAACGTTATAATGAAAAATACGGCTATGATGCTGAGAGCGATATTTTGGAATGGCTGCGTGAAGGCTTGATTGATATGCTCAGCCACGATGATATCGGCTATCTTAAAGAAATGGTAGAGAAGGCTGGGAAACTAGTATACTAGATGATAACCCAGCAAAAAACGCATTTAGGCAGGAAAAATTTAAGTTCAAATTGATCTGACAGACACGACTATTTTAAAGAGTGTCTGATTAGGTTTGAGCTTCTACAGATTAAAACAGGGGCTAACTTTTGGGATGTAGATCAAATAACTTAGCCCCTAATTTTTTATATTGAATTAAAGCAACGCTGCTACTTCATCACTGATTTCGCCGTTGTGATATACGTTTTGTACATCATCACAATCTTCAAGGCGGTTAATTAAATCAAGTAATTTCGGTGCGGTTTCCGCATCAAGTTCAACGGTAGTTGATGGAATCATTGTGACTTCTGCCGATTCAATTTTAAAGCCGGCAGCTTCGATACCGTCACGAACATCTCCTAAATCTTCCCAAGCGGTGTAGATTTCAAATGAACCGTCTTCTTGGATTTGAATATCGTCTGCACCGGCTTCAATTGCTGCTTCGGTTAAGGCATCTTCATCACCTGATGCGATTAAAATTAAGCCTTTTTTGCTGAATAAATAGCCTACAGAACCCTCTGTACCTAAGTTACCGCCGCATTTGGTAAAGCTTGGGCGAACTTGAGAGATGGTGCGGTTTGCGTTATCACTTAAACATTCAACCATTACCGCTGTGCCACCTGGACCGTAGCCTTCGTAGATTTTGGTTTCCATATTTGTATCATCACCACCGCCCACGCCACGCTCAATCGCACGGTTAATGGTATCACGTGTCATATTGCTGGATAATGCTTTATCTACCGCCGAGCGTAAACGAGGGTTTGCACTCACATCAGCACCGCCTAATTTTGCTGCGGTGACTAATTCACGAATTAATTTGGTGAAAATTTTACCGCGTTGAGCATCTTGCGCTGCTTTACGGTGTTTAATATTTGCCCACTTACTATGGCCTGCCATTTTGTTGTCCTTATTTTAATGTTGTTAGATATTGTTTTATCGCCTGTGCGTTGTTCGGAGATTTCGTCATTTTGACCGCTTCCTCAACCGAAACCCAACGATAGGCTAGGTGTTCGGTTAATATTGGCTCTTGCTCGCTTTCAAGCGGCAACAAAAACCAATGTTCGACACAATGTGTGATATTAGGTGCGTATTTATACCGAAAATGCGGGAAAATTTCAAATTCTATCTGTTGTTTACAATCAACAAGCGGTTGTTTTTTTTCTGAATTTTGCAAATGGGAAATTTGCAACCCCGTTTCTTCCATCACTTCACGATATGCTGCTTCAATCGGTGTTTCGCCAATATCAATCGAGCCTGTTACCGACTGCCAAAAATCGGGGTCGTCCTTGCGTTGTAGCATTAAAACTCGATGAGTATTTTTAGCATAGATCACAACGAGTACGCTGTTCGGGTTTTTATAATTCATAAAAAATACCTGTTTTTGTGCGATTATCTCAAAAACAGGTATTTATGCAAAATTTACTATAAATTATTTGCTATTTTACTGTGATAACTCAGGACAAAAAAATGAATGTAGTAATGTGATCATTTGATTCATTCTTTCATCTTTAATGTAATAGAGTCTTTCACGATGTTTAATTTCACAATCAATAGCACCGGATTCTCGCAGAATGGTTAATTGGTTTGACATTGCTGCTTGTGGTATACCTAGTTTTTGGCTTAGTTCAGTTACATTGCACTTTTTTTCAAGCAAGCAACATAAAACAGCAAGTCGATTCGGGTTTGCCAGTAATTTTAAAAAATCACTCGCTTCGCCACATTTTGATAAGATATTTTCCATAATTTTTCTCCGCTAGATGGAGCTATTTTAGCATAAAATCTCCTGTTTAAATTGCTATTAATGCTTGCGACAGTAATATTGCAATAGTCAACGAAGTGGCAGAATGTTCAATAGGCAAACGCACATAGCCGACAATTAACATTGCTAGAGGTGCTGTATAGATAGCAAAAACAGGTTTTGCTGCATTCTCTTCGACTGGCAATTGAATGTACCACTAAGAAATTAATAGAAAAACCAAACCGAATAATACAGAAGTAAATAAAAATAAATACTCACGCAATAGATTTAGCATCGAAAAATATTCAGCTAAATGGTGTGATGTCATCACAGGCAAGCAAAACCCCACAAAAGGAATAAAAAACGCGGCGAAGACATTTTTTAACTCAAAATGAAGAATATATTTCCAAACAAATCAAACTACATAGACGAAAAATGCGATGGCTGAAATTGTCCATAACATAAAAGAAAATGCGATGAATACTCTGATAAATAGCCGGCATCAAGTATCAATGTGAGTGCGATAATAGGAGCAACAGCAGCTTGAATCGGGTGTTTTAAATTATCTTTTGTCATAGAGCGGAAATAGATAATTTTAAGCAATGCAATCATTAATACAGAAAAACCGAGTGTTGCAAACAATGGTTTAGCCCAGTAGCCTTGCCCAAATTCAGCAAATAACCCCCCTAGACCTGTTATACCAAAAGCTAAACCGGCAACAGGTAGTGGCGTGTTTTTGACGATATTTTCTAATCCAGCATTCATTATTGTCTCTCTATTATTTTAGAAATCGTTAAACTTTATTCCAAGGCATCTTGGCTAAAAAGATTGCCATTCCACAAAATCCTGAAATGCCTGCAAACATTAAACCCGCTCCGACAAAAGTAGCTAGAACATAGAATAAAGGGTTAATAAATGTTCCTAAGATCATACTTAATAAAATCAATGAACCTGCTGCAATTTGGACTTGGCGTTGCATTTCAATAGGTTGTCTTTGATTTTTTTCTGTTAAGAAACCGGAAGATTTCCAGCCATTTAAGCCATCTTGTAGCAAGAAAATTTCTCTATTTTCTTCTGTATTCAATGCAACTAATTGATTACAGGCACTTCCTGTTCTTCCGCCTGATTTACAATAAAAAATAATACAATTGCTATTTTTAGCCTGTTCGGGTAATCCTGTAGCCTGTAATTGAGCTAGAGGCGTGCAAACAGCACCTTGGATATGTTCACGCAAAAACTCTTCTGCTTGTCGAATATCTATGCAAACCGCTCCTTCTGCTATTTTTTGTTGTGCTTGAAAAGCAGTAATTGTGGATATAGACATATTATTAATCCTTATGAATGAACTCCATTTAGTGATAAGTGGAGTGAGAAAATTAATCTTAAGACACTAATATTAAATTATTTTTTCATCGGGAAGTATTAATACCGAGCAGGCTATACAACCCACAGCGAGAAAATACTCCGGTAGCTAAAGGAATTATTCCTAACCAACCCCACCAACCGATATAATTTGTTGCTGCAAGGATAATTAAGAGTAAACCAATTACGATACGAATGATTTTGTCGATACCACCAACGTTCTTATTCATAAGATGTTCCTTATATTAAAATTAAATGACATTACTTTATTTAAATATTTATATATTTTGATATTTAATATTTGTGATGTCAAAGGTTTTTTTGTGATCTATATCTCAAAATACAAAAAAGTTAAAATAATGTTAAAAATAGTGGTATGGTTTCTTACTTTGCAAGCTATATACAGAGGCAAGCTACAATTTGTAGCGGAAAAGAAAAAGAAGAGTGGCAGAATGCCACATCTATCGCTATTTTGATGAAAAGCTAAAAAAGTTTAGCTTGGTTGCTTTTTAGTCGAAAGGCAGAATTTGGTGGGTTTTATCTCTACTTTGAAAATATGACTGCATACAAAACTCCCGGAACCCTATTCGGTTTTTTTATAGTTCATTCCGTTGATTTGCAAAATGTTTGATTATTTGAACCGCTTGTAGCTTATTACCCAAGCACAACTAAAATAGCTGCAATCACCACCAAAATCAGCCCAATAAAATCTTGAATTTTTAGCCGCTCCTTAAAGATAAAATAGGATATGCCAAGAATAAAGAAAATCTCCACTTGCCCGAGCGTTTTTACAAAGGCAACGTGGTTGAGGCTCATTGCATTAAACCAGCCGAATGAACCGAGAAATGAAAACAGGCTCGTGAGCATCCCCAGTTTTGGGAAACGGAAAAATTTTCTTAAAGTGTCAGGCTGGAAAAACACTAAATAACCAACCAATAATGCTGCCTCAAAGCTGATAACGGAAAATAACACCCAAGCGGCTGAGATCAAAAAATGGCTGTTCAGTTGCAAGCTTGCCTCCCGAACCCAAAGTGAGGTGAGGGCAAAGCATAGACCGCTGGCTATACCGAGGAAAAGCGTTTTCCAAGAAAGTTGTCGTAAGTTACCGCTGCCGGTCATCAAGAAAATCGCCACGCCACCTAAAACAACGCCAAGCCAGCCAATGGTGCTGATAGTTACGCCGAAAAACATTACCCCAAGTAGGGCTGCCCAAACCGCCTCACTTTTGGCTAAGCCAACACCAATGGCGTAATTTTTGAGATGAAAAAGTTGTACCATTAATGAAGTCGCCCAAATTTGAGCCAAGCCTGCCCCTACCACATAGACAAAAAAGAGCGGCGGGAAATTCGGTAAAGTGAGCGATTCATCGTGCCAATACAAAAATGCCAAATAGCCACTAGCCAAGGGGACGGCATAGAAAAAGCGGGCAAGCGTTACCCCCAGCACCGGCACATCTCGGCTGAGCTGTTTTTGAAAGGCATTGCGACCAGCTTGAGCAATGGCTGCAAGCAGGGTAAACCAAATCCACATAGTGATTCCTCACAACAAAAGAGAGTCAATCTTACTCTTTTATTAATAGTTTGCAAGCGGTCTAAAAATGACTAAAATTTGCAAAAAAATTTTGAAACAATATGAATAAAAACTTTCCCCAAATTTATATCGGCACCGGTGGTTATGCTGACACTGACTTAATCGGCACGCTTTACCCTTACGGCACTAAGAAAGAAGATTTTTTAGCGGTATATAGCCAACATTACGACACCCTTGAAATCAACAGCACTTTCCACGCCCCGATTGGCTTAAAAGCCTTTGAAGGAATGGTGGAAAAAGCGGCGGGTAGACTAAATTTTTCGGTGAAGTTACATCAAGATTTCAGCCATAACCGCACGGCAACTCAAGAGCAAGCGGAGGCGTTTCTGAATGCTCTCACACCACTGAGTGAGCAAGGCTTGTTAGCAAATTTATTTGTGCAATTCCCTACTCAATTTGAACGAACGCCGCTTAACCGCCGTTACCTTGCGGAATTATGCCAATGGTTTGGTGATTATCCGCTTGCCATTGAGTTCCGCCATCCAAGTTGGCATATTCCTGCGGTGTTTGACACCTTTGCCAAAAGCCCGGATTTGATTTGGTGCAATGTGGATTATCCGCAAAATATCGGCTTGCCGGCATTTCATTTTTTCGCTAATCAACGTACCGCCTATTTGAGATTACACGGCAGAAACCCAAATTGGTGGAAAGGGCAAAGTGCCGCCGAACGCCACGATTACCGTTATTCAGACGAGGAATTAAAAGGCTTGGCAGAGTTGCTTGTGCAAAAGAAAGCAGAATTTGACAAACTCTACCTCTATTTTGAAAACACCACCAAAAGCCACGCATTTTATAATATCCAAACGCTCAAAGGCTTTTTGGCGGAGAAAGGATTTCAAATTAAACCGGTGCCGGAACATTTGTTAGGGCAGCAGAGTTTGTTTTAGGCATAAAAAAGAGCAGCAGAGCTGCTCAATTATGCGTAACCCGGCACGGCTCGTGCCGGGAACTAAAAAGACGATTTGCAAATTATTTTGCTTTTTCGACCGCTTGTTAAAACAAAAGGGCGAATAATGATTCGCCCCTACAAGGTTATTTTTGTAATTCGAGAGAATTTTTTAACTTTTCTTGGAAAAATGCTTTTACATCTGATCGTGAAAAAACATAGAAAAATAACATAGATAGCCCAAGTATTAGAATAAATTGAATAACACTTGCTAATTCGAATTCAATGAATACTATCGATAGAAAGCTATTAATGAGTTTAGGAATTAACCAAACCCATATTACTATCTTACTCCAATATGCTCCTTTGAGTGCTCCAATGGAAGCAATAATTAGCATTACAGGATAAGTAATAGGATTTAAAAAACGATACAAATTTATTGAGAGGTCATCTCCCTCTTTGAATATTTGTGCTACTTTAATCACAGAGTATCCTTGAAAAATAATTATACCGAAGGAGATAATTATTAGCCCATATATAATAATAGAAAGAGAAATTGGTCTTTTCATCATAAATTTAATAAAAGAAAGGTAGGCTAGATTTGCTCTAAGCCTACCTATTTTATTACTCCTGTACAATCGTTCTAATTGCCAACTCATCCAACGCTTTCGGATTTGCAAAGCTTGGGGCTTCGGTCATCAAGCAAGCTGCTGCGGTGGTTTTCGGGAAGGCGATAACATCACGGATGTTATCGGTGCCGGTAATCAGCATTGTTAAACGGTCTAAACCGAATGCCAAGCCAGCGTGTGGCGGTGTACCGAATTTTAACGCATCTAATAAGAAACCGAATTTCTCTTGTTGTTCGTCTTCGTTAATGCCTAAAATGCTGAACACGGTTTGTTGCATCTGTTGGCTGAAAATACGCACTGAGCCGCCACCTACTTCGTAGCCGTTGATCACCATATCGTAAGCATTTGCTACGGCATTTTCAGGATCTTTCACTAATTCTTCAGGTGATAAATCTTTTGGCGATGTGAACGGGTGGTGCATTGCTGAAAGATTGCCTTCATCATCACGCTCGAACATTGGGAAGTCGATAACCCAAAGTGGTTTCCAAGCTGTTGTATCGGTTAAGCTTAAATCGTTACCCACTTTTAAGCGTAACGCACCAATTGCATTGGTTGCCACGTGCCAGTTATCTGCACCGAAGAAAATAATGTCTTCATTTTGTACATTTAAGCGAGCGAATAGAGCTTTTAACACTTCTTCGTTTAAGAATTTTGCCACCGGGCTTTGAATGCCTTCTAAACCTGCGTTTACATCATTCACTTTTAGCCACGCTAAACCTTTTGCACCGTAAATGCCCACAAATTGGGTGTATTCATCAATGTTTTTACGGGTTAATGCTGCACCGTTTGGCACACGCAATGCTACAACACGTCCTTTTGGATCGTTTGCCGGACCGCTGAAAACTTTGAAATCCACGTCTTTTAGAATATCAGCCACATCTACCATTTCGAGTGGGTTACGCAAATCCGGTTTGTCTGAGCCGAAACGTTGCATCGATTCCTGCCAAGTCATCATTGGGAATTTACCTAAATCTACGCCTAAGGTTGTTTTCCATAAGCCGTGAATCATCTCTTCCATTAATGCACGCACTTCTTCCGCTGTTAGGAATGAAGTTTCCACATCGATTTGAGTAAATTCAGGTTGGCGGTCTGCACGCAAATCTTCATCACGGAAACATTTTACGATTTGGTAATAACGGTCAAAGCCCGACATCATTAATAGCTGTTTGAAAAGCTGTGGCGATTGCGGTAGTGCATAGAATTTGCCTTTATGCACTCGGCTTGGCACTAAATAGTCACGTGCACCTTCAGGGGTAGCTTTTGTCAGCATTGGGGTTTCAATATCTAAGAAACCGTGTTCGTCCATAAAACGGCGAACAAAGCTGGTAATTTTGGCACGGGTTTTCAATTTTTCCGCCATTTCCGGGCGGCGTAAATCTAAGTAGCGATATTTTAAACGCTGTTCTTCCGAGTTGTTTTGGTTGAAGTCGAGCGGCATCACTTCAGCGTTGTTATACACCACTAAGTTTTTCACTAATACTTCAATTTCGCCGGTCGCCATCTCTTTGTTGATTTGCGATTCATCACGAGCAATCACTTCGCCTTGAATTTGCACACAGGCTTCCGAACGCAGAGCAGAGGCTTGTTTGAACAGTGCTTCATCTTTTTCATCAAAGAATACCTGCACAATACCTTCACGGTCACGAATTTGCATAAAAATAAAACGACCAAGGTTACGAACACGGTGTACCCAACCACTGAGGGTAACTGCTTGTCCAACGTGCGAGCGGTTTAAATGACCGCAATAGTGAGAACGCATCATAAAAATTTTCCTTTTCTAAAATTAGGTTCCGAATTTCGGAGAAAACTTTGGGATTATAGCGGAAATTTCAGGGGAAATGGATCAATAAAAGCACACAAGCGGTGATTTTTTACAGAAATTTTGCAAAATTTCCTCAAAAATTCACCGCTTGTATTTTAGCCTTCCAACCCAATAAAAATCGCTAGCAGTAGTGGAGCGGCTAAATTGACAATAAAGCCAAAACTAATCGCAAGTGGCACAATTTGAATACCCCCCGATTTTTGAATGATCGGGAGCATACAGTCAAGGGAGGTTGCTCCGCCAATACCGACCGCGGTTGAGGGGAACTGCCGCATAAAGAGCGGCACTAAAAACAGGCATAAAATCTCACGGGAAATATCATTGAAAAAGGCGATACTGCCGTAAATCGGACCCCAAGCATCGTTTACCAACACGCTTGAAAGCGAATACCAGCCGAATGCTGAGGCAAATGTTAAGCCTTTAGCAAGTGAAATAT
Source organism: Mannheimia bovis (assembly GCF_014541205.1). NCBI lineage: Bacteria > Pseudomonadati > Pseudomonadota > Gammaproteobacteria > Pasteurellales > Pasteurellaceae > Mannheimia > Mannheimia bovis. The sequence goes on from NZ_CP061280.1 coordinate 939,977, forward strand.
TGAGTAAAAATGAGGCAATTATGCCACCAATTAGCGAGCTTGCAATCATCACAATTGAAGTGTAGATGCCCCGTTTGTTGAAAAACACTTCACGCAATGGAATGCCGCTGTTGCGAAGCTGAATCCCCACCCCGAAAATCATCACTTCTAAAACGTAGGTGCTGGCGTGCAGTGGGAAATCTACCGAACCTTTGGTGAAATAGCCGATAATGCCACCTAACAAGGTAACTCCGATTAATTTAAAGGAATCAATGAGTAAATGCAGACGAGAGGGGAGTTCGTCTTGGCTTACTTGTTTTCTATTCATAGGTTGTAATTTGTCATAAATCACTAAACCGGCAATATTTGAAAGAAGCAAAATAGCAACTAAACTAAATGCCATTCCGCCAATTTGTGGTAGCTCTGTTAAGATGTTGTCAATTTGTCCGAGCGAAATTCCCATTACCAATAAAATCAGATAAAGGCAGATATTCACCACTTTATTTACAAAAGTTAAATAACGAGGGTTTTTAAGTTTAATTAAGTAACCGAGAAAAAGCGGAATCAGCACAATGGCTAAACCGTAGAGCATTTTTTATCCTTATTATTTGTATTGACTTAGAACTTGAAATTGTAGCAATAAGGGCATAAAATAAAACTGGTTTTATATACAGCTTTTCAGTCTCAAGCGGTCATTTTTGAGGAAATTTTTGCAAATGCTTACTCAATTTCAACGGAAAATTATCCATATCGATATGGACTGTTTTTACGCTGCGGTAGAAATGCGAGAAAATCCCTCTTTGGTGGGTAAGCCTATTGCGGTGGGAGGCAGTGCTAATCAGCGAGGTGTGTTGGCAACTTGCAATTATGAGGCGAGAAAATTTGGCTTACACAGTGCAATGGCAACAGCAACAGCGTTGAAAAAATGCCCGAAGTTGATTTTATTGCCTGTCAATATGCCGTTATATAAAGCCGTTTCGGCACAAATTCACGAGATTTTTCATCGTTATACCGATGTTATTGAAGCTCTTTCACTCGATGAGGCTTATTTAGACGTGAGTGAATGCGAACTTCATTCAGGTTCTGCCACTTGGATTGCAGAGGCTATCCGTAATGATATTTTCAATGAACTGAAATTAACCGCCTCTGCCGGCGTTGCTCCGCTGAAATTTTTAGCCAAAATTGCCTCTGATCAAAACAAACCGAACGGGCAGTTTGTGATAAAGCCTAATGATGTGCAAAATTTTGTGAAAAATCTACCGCTTGCAAAAATCCCCGGCGTAGGCAAAGTAATTAATGAAAAATTAAAGCAGCTTGGTTTTGAAACCTGTGGCGATATTCAGCAAGCAGAAAAAGCGATGATTTACCGTGAATTTGGTAAATTTGGACAAAGATTGTGGGATTTTAGCCACGGCATAGACGAAAGAGTAGTAGAGCCTTATCGCCCAAGAAAGTCATTAGCGGTAGAAAATACGTTACTTGATGATATTTGGACATTTGAGCAAGCCAAATCAGTGATTGCGGAGCTATTTGATAAATTAGCATTTAGGATTCAGCGGAACTGGTCAGATGTGCCGTTAGCTGAATTTAAAAAATTAGGCATAAAATTGAAGTTTGATGACTTTACCCAAACCACGCTTGAGCGAACTACCGAAGGCTTTGCCTACCAGCGATTTGAGGAATTATTAGCACAAATTTTTGTACGTAGAAATAAGCGAAAAATCCGCTTAATCGGCTTAAATGTGCATTTTCCCGAGAAAAAAGTAAATAAGCAGTTAAATTTATGGGAATAATTGTGAACAAACTCTTGAATTTGCTGACAAAAGCATTATCTTAATTAGGCAACATTGCATCTATTATTTTTGGAGATTTACAACATTATGGCAAAACGTGTCATTCTATTTTTATTAACCAACTTAGCGATTACCTTTGTTTTAGGTATTGTTTTAAATATTATTTTTAATGTAACCGGTATTCAAGGGCAGAGTGTTGGTGGGATTTTAATTCTTTCTTTAGTATTTGGTTTCAGCGGTTCTTTAATTTCCCTGTTTTTATCTAAATCAATGGCGTTACGCTCAGTTGGAGCAGAAGTAATTAAACAGCCTCGTAATGAAGCGGAGCAATGGTTATTTAACACCGTTCAACGTCAAGCACAGCAAGCAAATATCCCAATGCCGGATATTGCTATTTATCATTCAGCAGACGTAAACGCATTTGCCACAGGGGCAACAAAGAGCAATTCGTTAGTTGCGGTAAGTACAGGTTTACTTAACTCAATGACCCAAGATGAAGCGGAAGCGGTAGTAGCTCACGAAGTGGCACACATTGCTAACGGCGATATGGTAACAATGACGCTTTTACAAGGTGTGTTGAATACTTTCGTGATTTTCTTGGCTCGTATTATTTCAACTGCAGCAGCAAGCTCTCGTGATGAAAACGGTAACTCAAGCACTAACACGTTAGTGTTTTGGGTAGTAGATATTGTGTTGCAGATGGTATTTGGTGTGTTAGCAACAATGATCGCAATGTGGTTCTCCCGCCAGCGTGAATTCCGTGCAGACGCAGGCTCGGCACAATTAGTCGGCAAAGAGAAAATGATTGCGGCTTTACAGCGTTTACAACGCATTCACGAGCCACAAGAATTACACGGTTCTCTTGCGGCATTTATGATTAACGGTGCACGTGGTAAGGAATTATTTATGAGCCACCCACCGTTAGAAAAACGTATCGAAGCGTTAAGAGGCTTATAATTAAATACAAGCGGTTGTTTTTTGTAAAAAATTTACTAAAAACAACCGCTTTGTTCTTTATAAAACATATTTCAAAACAGGGTAGAGTGTTGCCAGTAGAAAGAGGTATCGCAATAGCTTGCCAATCACAATAAAAATAACGCTTTGCCAAAGGTTGAACCGTAGCCAGCCTGCAATGCCACAGAAAATATCGCCAACAATGGGTAGCCAACTAAAAAGTAAGACTAAAACGCCATATTTTTTACTTTTTTCTAATGCCCATTGTGTATAGCGATTGTTCGCTTTTTTAGGGTGAGGCAGCAATAATCCCATTGCATACGTAATCAAGCTGCCTAAGCTATTGCCTAATGTTGCTGCTGTTACTAGAGCAAATAATGGGGAGTAAAGTGTTTCATTTGACACAATATGCCGGCTTGCAAGAGTGGTAAAAATGATCTCAGAATTTCCCAGCAATAGGGTTGAGCTGAGTAGCCCGCTAAAAAACATTGTAATGAGTTGGTTTTGTTCAGAGAAGAATAAGCTGAAAAATGAAGTGAGATATTCTGTCATAAATTTATTGTTGATTTGTTAATAATTTGTTTGCTTAAATTTGATTAAATGTTGTGCTTTTAACGGATTTTGTTCTATATCAAAAAAATGGGTGGAAATACCTCTGATTATGTAAGATTTTATTTAAAGATGAAACGAAGAGGTCTATAATTCCTTCAAAATATATCGGTTTTTCAATTCTCATAATTAAGGTTATCTGATGTTTTCTCCTGCTGAAATGGCAAAAATCGCAGAAGATGGTGCGGTTTATAAAGCAACAAAAAATCAATTTTATTCCTTTCTTTCTGCCATTACTGCAGGCGGTTTTATTGCAATAGCTTTTGTATTTTATACCACAACCCAAGTGGGTGCGAGCGAAATGCCTTGGGGCATTGCCAAATTAATCGGCGGTTTGGTTTTCTCACTCGGTGTTATTATGTGTGTGGTGTTTGGGGCGGAATTGTTTACCTCCTCAACTCTTACCATTGTAGCGAGAGCAAGTAAAAGAATTAACTGGCTACAAATGTTTAAAAACTGGGTAGTGGTTTATTTTGGTAACTTTGTCGGTGCAATTTCAATTGTATTGCTTGTGTGGTTTAGCGGTCAGATTATGGCGGCTAAAGGGCAATGGGGATTGGTTATTTTAAATACGGCACAGCACAAAATTCATCACGAATGGTTTGAGGCATTCTGTTTAGGTATTTTCTGCAACATTATGGTCTGTATTGCAGTATGGATGTCTTATGCAGGCAAAAGCCTAACCGATAAAGCCTTTATTATGATGTTACCAATTGCAATGTTCGTTGCCTCAGGTTTTGAACACTGTGTGGCAAATATGTTTATGATTCCAATGGGAATTGCAATTTCTCATTTTGCCGCTCCGGAGTTTTGGACGGCAATTAATGTTGATCCTGCACAATTTGCGGATTTAGATTTATCTCATTTTGTATTTAAGAACCTTATTCCTGCTACATTAGGCAATATTGTGGGTGGCGTTTTCTTCATTGGCTTAATGCAGTGGTTCTTATACATTAGAAAGCACTAAGATTTTAGATTCAAGCGGTCAAATTTTTGCAAAATTTTACCAAAAATTAACCGCTTCCCGTTTTAACTTACTAACATAGAGGACTTAAAATGACTCAATTAACAGACGCTCAACAAAAAGCGTGGGAAGGTTTTGCCGCCGGCGATTGGCAAACTGAAGTAAATGTGCGTGATTTTATCCAAAAAAACTACACACCGTATGAAGGCGATGAATCTTTCCTAGCTGAAGTAACACCTGCAACAAGTAAATTGTGGGCAGATGTAATGGAAATGATTAAAGTCGAAAACAAAACGCACGAACCGTACGATATTGATTGCGATACTCCATCAACCATTACTTCACACGCACCGGGTTATATTGATAAATCATTAGAGAAAATCGTGGGTCTTCAAACTGATGCTCCATTAAAACGTGCGATTATGCCGTTTGGTGGAATCAATATGGTAAAAGGTTCTTGTCAGGTATATCGTCGTGAACTTAAACCTGAAGTTGAAAAAATCTTTACTGAATACCGTAAAACCCACAACCAAGGCGTATTTGATGTTTATACACCGGATATTTTACGTTGCCGTAAATCAGGCGTAATTACCGGCTTACCGGATGCTTATGGTCGTGGTCGTATCATTGGGGACTACCGCCGTATGGCACTTTACGGTGCAGATTTCTTAATGAAAGATAAACAACGTCAGTTTGCTTCATTACAAGCTCGTTTAGAATCCGGTGAAGATATTCAAGCAACCATTCAATTGCGTGAAGAAATTGCCGAGCAACACCGTGCGTTAGGCAAAATGAAAGAGATGGCGGCAAGCTATGGTTACGATATTTCTAAACCGGCAACCAATGCACAAGAAGCGGTACAATGGACTTATTTTGCTTACCTTGCAGCGGTTAAATCGCAAAACGGTGCGGCAATGTCGTTCGGTCGTGTATCTTCATTCTTAGATATTTATATCGAGCGTGATTTAAAAGCAGGCAAAATTACCGAACAAGAAGCTCAAGAGTTGATCGACCACTTAGTAATGAAATTGCGTATGGTGCGTTTCTTACGTACACCTGAATACGATCAATTATTCTCAGGCGACCCAATGTGGGCAACTGAAACCTTAGCTGGTATGGGTTTAGATGGTCGTACATTAGTAACGAAAAACAGCTTCCGTATTTTACACACTCTTTACACAATGGGCCCTTCTCCGGAGCCAAATTTAACTATTCTTTGGTCTGAACAGTTACCGGAAGCGTTTAAACGTTACTGTGCAAAAGTATCTATTGATACCTCATCAGTACAATATGAAAACGATGACTTAATGCGTCCGGATTTCCAAAATGATGACTATGCGATTGCGTGCTGCGTAAGCCCAATGATTGTAGGTAAAATGATGCAATTCTTCGGTGCTCGTGCAAACTTAGCGAAAACCTTGTTATACGCAATCAATGGTGGTATTGATGAGAAATCAGGCGACCAAGTTGGTCCAAAATCTGAAGCAATCACAAGCGAATACTTAGATTACGATGACGTAATGACTCGCTTAGACAGCTTTATGGACTGGTTAGCAACGCAATACGTTACTGCTTTAAACATCATTCACTTTATGCACGATAAATATGCATACGAAGCGGCATTAATGGCACTTCACGATCGTGATGTATTCCGTACAATGGCGTGTGGTATTGCAGGTTTATCTGTGGCGGCTGACTCACTTTCAGCGATCAAATATGCGAAAGTAAAACCAATCCGTACAGATATTGAAATCAAAAATAAAGCTGGCGAAGTGGTTGGCGTAGCGAAAAATGTAGCAACTGACTTTGAGATTGAAGGTGAATATCCACAATTCGGTAACAATGACAACCGTGTAGATGACATTGCTGTTGATTTAGTTGAACGTTTTATGAAGAAAATTCAAAAACTTAAAACATACCGCAATGCAACCCCAACTCAGTCTGTTCTTACTATCACATCTAATGTGGTTTACGGTAAGAAAACAGGTAATACGCCGGACGGTCGCCGTTCAGGTGCTCCATTCGGACCGGGTGCAAACCCAATGCACGGACGTGACCAAAAAGGTGCGGTTGCTTCATTAACTTCTGTGGCTAAATTACCGTTTGCGTATGCGAAAGACGGTATCTCTTATACTTTCTCTATCGTACCAAATGCGTTAGGTAAAGATTACGAAGCACAAAAACGTAACCTTGCGGGCTTAATGGATGGCTACTTCCACCACGAAGCAACAGTAGAAGGTGGTCAGCACTTAAATGTGAACGTATTAAATCGCGATACATTATTAGATGCGGTAGAACACCCAGAGAAATACCCACAATTAACCATTCGTGTATCAGGTTACGCGGTACGTTTCAACTCTTTAACCAAAGAGCAACAAATGGACGTAATTACCCGTACCTTTACTGAAAGTATGTAATAGCAATTTGCAAAACTTTTAGAAAAATCAACCGCTTGTGGCATTTATGCCACAAGCGGTTTTTTTGTGCTCTCGCTCGAAAAAATAGTTATTCATTTACACAGCTTTAGAAATATTGTTTATAATTACAGTATTCTATATGAGAGAAAGAGATGTCTAAGCAAGATTTAATTCGTTCCTCTGTGGCAGAATATCTGACCTTTATCACGGCAACAGGGGAAAGCCAAGTTGATGCTATTTACTCTGATGAAAATGTTTGGCTAAGCCAAAAAATGATGGCAGTGTTGTATGATGTTGATGTACGAACAATCAGCTATCATCTTAAAAAAATCTTTAATGACAATGAGTTAGCTGAAAATTCAGTTATCCAATTTTTTTGGATAACTGCCCAAGACGGCAAAAGTTACCAGACGAAACACTATAATTTATCTGCAATTATTGCGGTAGGTTACAAAGTGAATTCTGAACGTGCCGTGCAGTTTCGCAAATGGGCAACGGAAATTGTACAGAGCTTTGCGATTAAAGGCTTTGCGATGGACGATGAACGGCTAAAAAATGACGGCACTATTTTAGGCAAAAAATACTTTGAAGAACAGCTTGCCCGTATTCGGGAAATTCGATTATCCGAATGCAAGTTCTACCAAAAAATCACCGACATTTATGCAACCGCAGTGGGCTATGACCGTACCTCTACTGCCACCAAACGCTTTTTTGCCACAGTACAAAACAAACTCCACTGGGCAATTCACGGCATACCGCAGCTGAGCTGATTATGGCAAGAGCCAATGCTGAAAAACCGAATATGGGGCTAACAAAGTAACTCAAGAAATTGCTCGATCTTTTGCACTCAGTAAGTTTGAAAAATACCGAGTGAAACAAGATTTTAGCTATGAAAGTGATTTTGACCGTGTATTGAAAGAGGTTGCAGCTAAATATTCAGTAGTATAATGTCAGTTATCTACAGTAATTTACTCCCAATCGGTAAAGAATAGCGTATAATTCTACTCTTTATGATGATGTTATTTATTGCTAATAAGGATTTATGATGTACCAAAATTTTTCTGCTGAACTGGCTTGGGCAACTTTACATATGCCTCGCACCGTAGAAACTATTAAGGCATTGCCTGACCTTTCCCACATCCGTTTGGCGTGCAATATGCACTTAGATTTAAAAATGGCTCCGCTTGTAAAAGGCTTGCTGGATAAAGGGGCGAAGATATTTTTAACCACTTGCAACCCAACCACGGTGCAAGATGACGTAGTCGCTTATTTAGTAGAACACGGAGCAGAGGCTCACGCTTGGCGGAATATGTCGAATGCAGATTGGCACGATAGTTTTCAAAAAGCGGTAGATTGGCAGCCAACCCATCTGTGTGAAATGGGATCAGATTTAACTTCATTGATACACTCTAAAGGTTTACAAACAAAGGTAAAAGCAGGCTTAGAAGCAACCGGCTCAGGCGTAAATCGCTTAAATGGTTTAAAACCTTATTACCCGATTTTTAACTGGGATGACTTGCCTGTGAAAGAAGGCTTACACAACCGCCATATGGTCGGCTTAACAGCGTGGCACACTTTCTTCAATACAACGCACCTGAGCTTACACGAAAAAACCGTTGTTGTGATTGGCTATGGTTTGGTAGGTCAAGGTGTAGCAGCTTCAGCAAAAGCTTATGGCGGTAAAGTGATTGTGGCAGAACTTGATCGGGCAAGAGCATTACAAGCTGAATATGATGGTTGGATGGTGATGCCACTTGCGGAAGCGATTAAAATCGCTGATGTCGTAGCTACTGCAACAGGGGCGAAAAACGTCCTTTCAGGCAAAATGATTGAACAAGCGAAATCAGGCTTATTTATTTTAAATGTCGGACACGTTGCCGAAGAAATTGATGTGCGATTCTTAAAACAGCAACCGATGACAGAGCCAATGCCGTATGTAAATGCCTACCAAGTAGGCGATAAAACTATTTATTTGCTCGCAGACGGCTCAATGTTTAACCTCACTGCAGGCTATGGCGATAGCATTAACGCTTTTGATGTGACCTTAGCTGTAATGGCAAGCGGCATCGGGCATATTGTTGGTGAAGGTGAAAAGGCAGAAAAAGATATTTACTTACTGCCGCAAAGCGTTTGGCAAAAAGTGTTATAAAATCGACCGCTTGCAAGCGGTTGAAATATACTTGAAACAATCGACTTTAAAAGCAAAACAGCCCTTGATTGGGCTGTTTTTCAATAAATTGAGAGGGTTAAATACAATAAACTTGTTTTGAGCCTTTTGATTTAGGTTGGTAGCACTGACCGCTAAAGTTAGCAGGAATCCCTTTTAATCGTTTGACTTCTTTTGCCTCTTTCCCATTGATATAAGAATCAGTTTGATAGCCGTTCCCGCCTGTTGTCATTGCTAAATTGATGTTGATAAAACTCACCACAGTACCATTATTAAAAGTATGGCTCTGTTCTTGCATTCCATTTGAGCAATTTTTAACTTTGCTTTTTGTTAGTTTACCTTTTTGTAGATAATAACCAGTAGAATAGCATTGTCCTTGTCTGTAATCTTCATCACAGGCAAAATATGCCTAAAATGAATAATCTTAGTAGGCAGTAAAATGGCACAACCAGTTGCATCAGACATCGACCGCCTTGTCGGTCAACGCATTCAACAAAAACGCAGAGAAATGGGGTATTCGGCGGAAAGGCTATCGGAGTATGTCGATATTTCTCAACCACAGCTTTCACGCTATGAACGAGGGGCGAATAAGATAAATGTGGCACATTTAGTGGCGATTGCGACGTTTTTGAAAACGCCAATCAGCTACTTTTTTGCAGATTGTATGGAAGGATTCGATTGGAATAGCGATGAAGCCGACCGATATTGGCAGGAATTAACCCAAACGCAAAAATCGCTCTTAGTTGATTTTCTGAAAGAGATCAAAAAATAGAGTAGAATTTCTCTTTGAGTAAGTGTAATGGCTTGATTTATTTCTGCGAACCATCTAAAAATTTGCTACAATTTATCAAAATTTTTTGAGGTTCGAGGTAAGCAAATGTCTGTTGTTGGACGTATCCATTCTTATGAATCTTGCGGCACAGTAGATGGTCCGGGGATTCGTTTTATTCTGTTCTTACAAGGCTGTTTAATGCGTTGTAAATATTGCCACAATCGTGATACTTGGGATTTAGACGGTGGCAAGGAAATTACCGTTGAAGAGCTGATGAAAGAGGTTACTACCTATAAGCACTTTATGAAAGCGACCGGTGGTGGCGTAACGGCTTCGGGTGGGGAAGCAGTGTTGCAAATGGAATTTGTACGTGATTGGTTCAGAGCTTGTAAAGCAGAAGGCATTAACACTTGTTTAGATACTAATGGTTTTGTACGCAGCTATAGTCCTGTGGTTGATGAAATGCTGGAAGTTACCGATTTAGTTCTGCTGGATTTAAAACAGCTCAATGATGAAGTTCACCAAGATTTGGTTGGCGTGTCTAACAAACGTACACTTGATTTTGCCCGCTATTTGCAAAAAATGAATAAGCCGACTTGGATTCGCTATGTAGTTGTGCCGGGCTATACGGACGATGATGATTCCGCTCATCGCTTAGGTAAATTTATTCAGGGAATGGATAATATTGAGAAGGTAGAGCTTCTGCCTTACCACCGTTTAGGGGCACATAAATGGGAAACGCTAGGCTATAAATATGAGCTGGACGGCATAATGCCACCGCCTAAAGAGGATTTAGAGCGTATCCAAAAAATCATTGAAAGCTATGGGCATAGCGTAAAATTTTAAATACAAGCGGTTATATTTTATGATTTTTTTGCAAAAAATTATGTAAATATAACCGCTTGTTTTCTTTTCTTTCCAACTTTGTGTATTATCTTGATACGAATTTTCATTTTGACCATAAAAGGAAAAAATAATGTCTAACCCGCTTTTAAATTACACAGGCTTGCCTGAATTTTCAAAAATCAAACCTGAACACATCAAACCTGCGGTAGAAGCCGTGATTAAAGAGTGCCGTGAAACCATTGAGGCGGTGGCAAAAATTGAAAACCCAACGTGGGAAAATTTCTATATGCCGCAAGCCATTGCAGGAGATAAATTCTCTCGTGCGTGGTCGCCGGTCGGGCATTTGAACGGGGTTAAAAACTCGCCTGAATTGCGTGAAGAATATCAAGCCTGCTTGCCGTTATTATCGGAATACAGCACTTGGGCGGGGCAACATCAAGGTTTATATCAAGGCTATGTAAAATTAAAAAACAGCCCTGAATTTGCTAACTATTCGACTGCACAGAAAAAAGCGATTGAAAACAGCCTGCAAGATTTTGAATTATCCGGCATCTCTTTGCCTGCCGATAAACAAAAACGCTACGGCGAAATTTCCGCCCGTTTGTCGGAACTTAGTTCACAATTTAGCAATAACGTGCTAGATGCGACAATGGGTTGGGACATCGTAATTACTGACGAAGCTCAATTAAAAGGCTTGCCGGAATCGGCACTTGAAGCTGCAAAATTATCGGCTGAAAGCAAAGGCAAAAAAGGCTATCGCTTTACCCTTGAATTTCCAAGCTATCTACCGGTGATGACTTACTGCGAAAACAAAGCCTTGCGTGAAGAAATGTACCGAGCTTTTGTAACCCGTGCCTCAGATCAAGGTCCAAATGCAGGCAAATGGGATAACAGTGCCATCATTGATGAGATCCTAAAACTACGTCATGAAAGATCGCAACTGCTTGGCTTTAAAACCTATGCGGATTATTCCCTTGCCACCAAAATGGCAGAAAACCCGCAACAAGTATTGGATTTCTTAAACGATTTAGCCACTCGCTCAAAAGCACAAGGTAAAAACGAATTGTGCGAATTGAAAAAATTCACCAAAGAACACTTTGGGGTAGAGCATTTGGATTTATGGGACATCACTTTCTACAGCGAAAAACAAAAACAAGCGTTATATTCAGTGAATGATGAAGAACTTCGCCCATACTTCCCTGAAAACCGTGTACTTTCAGGCTTATTTGAAGTGATGAAACGTGTTTTCGGTATGCGTGTGGAAGAACAACAAGGCGTAGATGTTTGGCATAAAGATGTACGTTTTTTCAATATTTTTGATAAAAATGACCGCTTGCGTGGCTCGTTCTACCTTGATTTATATGCTCGTGAAAACAAACGTGGTGGTGCGTGGATGGACGATTGCATCAACCAAAAACGCTTAGCGGATGGTTCACTCCAAAAACCGGTTGCCTATTTAACCTGTAATTTCAACAAGCCGATTGGCGACAAACCGGCATTGTTTACGCACGATGAAGTAACCACCTTATTCCACGAATTTGGACACGGTATTCACCATATGCTGACTGAAATTGATGTGGGCGATGTTGCCGGCATTAATGGTGTACCTTGGGATGCGGTGGAATTACCAAGCCAATTCCTCGAAAATTGGTGCTGGGAAGAAGAGGCACTTGCCTTTATTTCAGGACATTACGAAACTGGAGAGCCGTTACCAAAAGCGAAATTAGAGCAATTATTGGCGGCGAAAAATTTCCAAGCGGCGATGTTTGTATTACGCCAATTAGAGTTCGGCTTGTTTGATTTCCGCCTACACACTGAATACGACCCAACAAAACAAGGTCAAGTATTGGAGTTGTTAAAAGAAGTGAAAGAAAAAGTGGCAGTGGCAAAAGGCGTAGAGTGGGCAAGAACCCCACACAGCTTCTCACATATTTTTGCAGGAGGCTATGCCGCTGGCTATTACAGCTACTTATGGGCAGAGGTACTTTCGGCAGATGCGTACGCACGCTTTGAGGAAGAAGGCATTTTCAATGCTGAAACGGGGCAATCGTTCTTAGATAACATTTTAACACGTGGTGGTTCAGAAGAGCCAATGGTACTGTTTGAACGTTTCCGTGGCAGAAAACCAACTCTTGATGCCTTACTCAGACATAAAGGAATTCTCGGTAATGCAACTCCTACAGAATGTAGTGTGAACTAAGGGTTAAATAAAGCAAACAAGCGGTTAAATTTGCAAAATTTTTTGCAGATTTGACCGCTTGTCTTTTTTTTATTTTGGAACAAGTTATAATTCTTGATACTGATTATAACGAGAATGTAACAATGTCTTTAGATTTATCCGATATTCGAACACAAATTACCACCCTTGACCGCAATTTATTAAAGCTGCTTGCCGAACGCCACCGTTTGGCGTTTGATGTGGTGCGTAGCAAAGAAATTACTCAAAAACCCTTGCGGGACTTAGAGCGTGAAAAAGCCTTATTGCAAGAGTTAGTCAATTTTGCGGAGGCGGAGAATTATCAGCTCGATCCACAATATGTGACCCAAATTTTCCAGCGTATTATTGAAGATTCAGTGCTGACGCAGCAAACTTATCTGCAAAATAAACTGAATGCACAAAAAGAAGAGCAGGTTTCCATTGCCTTTTTGGGTATGCGTGGCTCTTATTCCAATATGGCAACTCGTCAATTTGCCAAGAAATATCAAGGTACTTTGGTTGAGCTAAGTTGTGGCTCATTCGATGAAGTGTTTGAGAAAGTGAGTGCGGAAGAGGCAGATTTTGGTGTGTTACCGCTTGAAAATACCACTTCAGGTTCGATTAATGAAGTGTACGATTTATTGCAGCATACCGATTTAACCTTGGTAGGTGAATTGGCTTATCCTATCAAACATTGTGTGTTGGCAAACGGCAATGTGGATTTAGCCAAGGTGGATACTGTTTATACCCACCCTCAGCCGGCTCAGCAATGCAGCCAATTTTTGGCAACTTTAGATAAGGTGCATATCAAATATTGCGAAAGTAGCTCGCACGCAATGCAAATGGTGGCACGTTTAAATAAGCCGAATATTGTGGCGTTAGGCAATGAAGATGGCGGCAAGCTCTATGGTTTAACCAATATTAAAACCGAGATTGCCAATCAGCCGAATAATATCACTCGTTTTATTGTGCTTGCAAAACAGGCGGTTCAGGTTTCACCACAGGTACAAACCAAAACCTTGCTCCTGATGACAACCACCCAACAAGCCGGTGCTTTGGTGGATGCGTTACTGGTGTTTAAAAATCACAATATCCGTATGACCAAATTGGAATCTCGCCCAATTTACGGCAAACCGTGGGAAGAGATGTTTTATGTAGAGCTGGAAGCTAATATTCATTCACAAAACACCCAAGATGCGTTGGCAGAGTTAGAAAAAGTGACTAGCTATTCAAAAGTGTTAGGCTGTTACCCAAGTGAAATTATTGAGCCGGTGAAGATTTAATCCATAAAGATATTTTAAGGGCTGCTTTTAAAAGCAGCCCTTAATTATGTTAAGTAATTAGCATTTACTTTCTTGTTCAGCAAGATAGTCTAAATGTTGGCGACTTTGGAACGGTACAATAGACAACTCACCATTAGTTGAAATAAGTTGATAAAATTGTGGGTGGTTAAAACTGCTAAATGAGATTTCAGTATCTGTTTGCAAGCGTTTTTGGTGTTGTAATTTATTGATTTTCCTGATTTTTTCTTCTTTAGTGCCAGAGCAGTTATAGTAGCTTTCAACACTATTTTTTTCATTAACAATATACACATTGAAGCTGCCGTCTTGGTTATCTTCAAAGAAAAATTGTAGAAAGCCTTCGCTGGCAAATTCACTGATTTTTTGAGGAAATACGTTTTTCTCTTTGGCTATATCAGAGGTCAGGTTTGCAAAATTTTCACGATTTTCAACCGCTTGTTCTTCAATCTGTTTAATCCCAACAGTCTGTTTACGGAAGATCACCTGCCACGTTTTCCCTGCAATTTTTAAGTGGCGTAGTTCATTGGCGTGCAACAAACAACCTGTTTGGATTGTAATACATTTATGCACTAAATCGGCAACAAACTCACGCAGATCGCTGCGTAAATATTTGCTATAGCAAAAAATATTCACAGAATTTGGTGATGCCGCACTTTGATAAATTCGATTAGAAACTAATTTCAGGGCTTTTAAAATAGCATCTTCGCCGTCGAAATGCTGGGTACGGATTTCATTCCAAACATTGCGGTAAATGATACTGACGCTGCCGACTAAGGTTTTTTGCATTTTACCGAAGTTAAACAGATCACTTTGACACACTTTTTTAGGCAAGTCAGTAATAGTTTCTGTTGGATCTTGAACTAAATTGATTGCAATTGCCAAGTTACGAATTTTATTCGGGTGATGCATATCTTCTTGTGTCATCTCCGGTGCTTGAATCGGGAAAGTTAAGCGTAAATCGGTAATAAATTGGCGTAATTTCTGCGTATTTAGGTTATTGCTCGCCGTGTGCAAATGGGTATTGGCATTTATAATGCCGTTGAAGAAACCCCAAGCAATCAATTTAACCGGACTTTTGTTGTAGTGAACATAGCGAAGGTTTGAATCATATTGGCTTTTGGGTGCTTGATTTACTAAATACCAACCTGGTTGTATTGAGGATCCTGATTTGACTTCAATAAAAGTTACCGCATTTTCTGCTACGTTAGACGATATTTTTGGATTAATCAGCGGTACTTTACCCGGCAAGGTTTCAAATACAGAATAAAGTCTACGCATCAAAATATCGGTATCATTGGTCATAATACTTGGATTAAGATGGAATTTTCGAGCGAAGTGGATTAAATTTCGATAACTTTGTAGCAAATGATCAATCAGCATATTTTCGTGGTTCATCACTTGCTTAATTTTCCAATTAGGACGATTTTGCAGTAATGTGGTTTGTGCTGCATTCCAAGACCATTGCTCGACCAATGATTGTAATGCTTCCGTACGCCAGTTTTTTCTGATTTCTCCTTCAATCGCTTTTGCATAAAAACAGACCCGCAAGCGGTCTAATTTTACCCATTCTTTGCGAGTGATAAGATGTTCGGTAACGAGCTCAAGCATTGCTAGGTAAGGATCAAAATGATATTCGACGCCATCATCACTCAGAATTTTTTTCTTAAACTCTTTTGAAATTAGTTTTGTTTTCGGGTAAGTGTGGGCATAGCATTCCAGCAACAAGATTTTAATGGCTGATTTGTAAGGGTTATCGATCCCTTTATACAGTTGCCACAGGCTTGCACCAAAAAATTCACTGGTAGAAAGACTGGAAAAATCGCCAAAATCTACCCATTCAGTTAAATCAATTTCGGGATTGTTATGGGCAGTTTGATATTCATCTTTATGCAGATGTAACCACAGTAGGCGTTTACCCGCAAGTAATATGGCTGAACGATAAAATTCATCAAGCAAGAAAAAATGCTGAGCAGAACCACTGTGTTCGTCTGTTACACCGCTGCTGTAAGTTTGCGTTTTAAATTGCTCCGGGTTCATTAAGAAAATATTAATGTCCACATCAAACGTTTTCGCCCATTCTTGTAGCTTAGTAATTTTAAGCTCCATTAATTTATATTGTTCAATCGTGAGCTTGTTTGAATAACACAACCATAAATCTAAATCGGACAGGCTGGTTTGAGTAATAGAGCCCGTGCTCCCCATACAATAGAGAGCATCAAAATAAGTTTGATTTTTCAAATGATGATCGGAAATAGCCTCGTGGAAGCTATAAGACATTAATGAATTTTTTTGATAATCAGACAATTTAAAATGCCAAATACCTTGCGGTGCACTTTCCACATACGCAGGTAAGCTTGGGTGATTAAGATGAATAAGTAATGGCAGTAATGAAAAAACGTGAACAAAGTTTTGATTATTGGCATTCATTGCCCGCTCAATCCGATAAGCATTGAGTTTATCAATTCTTTTTTTAGTTAGAGCTAATTTTTGGGAAAAATTTCCCTTAATTGCCTTAATAGCAGTTCCTTCTACTATTGTTGCTGTATTAGCTTCAAGGGTGAGTATTTTCACGTCAATTTCCTTACAAAAGTGTGATCTATTTAACATTTTAGCTGAAAAGTCTTGATTATGTAATGGAATAGACCAAAAAAGATTAAGGAATCCGGCAGCCTCATTTCCTCTAAAAAGCAGAAGTTTGTGGTTATTATGCTTCAAAAGAGTTCAGACCAGTCATAAAATCGTGTAAAATAAGCAAGTTTTAGTAGCTTATTTGAGCGAACAAGTGTAAGCTGAATTAACTTTTTTTTTCAGAAAAAATGATGAAGGAAACAAAATGAAAAGAGTTGTTATTACAGGTTTAGGTGTTATTTCAAGTATTGGTAACAATAAAGAAGAAGTGTTAGCCTCATTAAAAGAAGGTAAGTCAGGTATTGAATTTGTTCCTGAATTTGCTGAAGTAGGTATGCGTAGCCAAGTTGCAGGGACAATTAAATTAAACCCGGCAGAGCTGATTGACCGTAAAGTTTACCGTTTTATGGGCGATGCAGCAGCTTATGCCTACATTTGTATGAAAGAAGCGATTGAAGATGCCGGTTTAACTGAAGAACATATTTCTCACGAACGTACAGGTTTAGTAATTGGTTCCGGTATCGGTTCCGCTCGTGGTCAGGTTGCGGCAACAGATGCAGTGCGTGGACCTCGTGGTGTAAAAGGTATCGGACCTTATGCGGTAACTAAAACAATGGCATCAAGTGTGTCTGCTTGTTTAGCAACACCATTTAAAATTAAAGGTGTAAACTATAGCATTAGTTCTGCTTGTGCAACTTCAGCTCACGCAATCGGACACGCAATGGAATTAATCCAATTAGGCAAGCAAGATGTTGTTTTTGCGGGTGGTGCAGAAGAACTTTGCTGGGAAGGGGCAACTCAATTTGATGCAATGGGGGCAGTTTCTTCCAAATATAATGATACGCCAACCAAAGCAAGCCGTGCTTATGATGCAAATCGTGATGGTTTTGTTATTTCAGGTGGTGGTGCAGTTTTAGTGATTGAAGAGTTAGAGCACGCACTTGCACGTGGTGCAAAAATCTATGCTGAAATTGTGGGCTACGGTGCAACTTCTGACGGTTATGATATGGTGGCTCCAAGCGGTGAAGGTGCGGAACGTTGTATGAAACAAGCAATGGCAACTGTAAATGGCGAAATTGAATACATTAACGTACACGGTACTTCTACACCTGTGGGTGATGTGAAGGAACTTGGTGCAATCCGTAATGTATTTGGGGATAAAACTCCGGCTATTTCTTCAACGAAATCAATGACAGGACACTCTCTTGGAGCAGCAGGGGCACACGAAGCAATTTATTCATTATTAATGTTAGATAATAATTTCATCGCACCAAGCATTAATATTGAAACCCTTGATGAGCAAGCTGAAGGTATGAATATTGTCACTGAACGTCAAGATAAAGAATTAACGACAGTTATGTCTAACAGCTTCGGTTTCGGTGGTACAAATGCTTGCTTAGTGTTCCAACGCTATTCAAAATAATCTCATCTTAATCGGTAAAAAAGTGCGGTAACGCACTTTTTTATTGTCTGTAAGCGGTCAAATTTTATTAAAAATTTGCAAATTCATCTCGGTTTAGAACCTTTTCCATATTTTTGATAAAAATTTTAAAATTTATTTTTATCTGCTGATGTTTATATTCTTAGTATTAAATTTTGTTAAATTGTTTTTATGATCGCTATATGGAAGAATTTCAATTTATTAGGTAGCATAATAATTTTAGCATTTTTTTAACAAGCTTTTTGAACATCTATTTTTTACTTCATTTTATGAGTAGAATGGAGGCTTATTCGAGGTCTTACACTTATTTTGGAGAATATATGACACAACAAGTAGAACATTCAACTTGGCAAAGTAAATTTGCCGCAATGGGTCCGGGTATTTTAATGGCATCAGCGGCTGTAGGTGGCTCGCATATTGTTGCCTCAACCCAAGCCGGTGCAATTTATGGCTGGCAATTAGCGATTATTATTATTTTAGCGAACTTGTTTAAGTATCCGTTTTTCCGTTTTGGTGTGCAATACACACTTTCAAGCGGTAAAAGTTTATTAGAAGGTTATAAAGATAAAGGCGGCATTTATCTTGTTATTTTCTTTATTCTAAATGTACTAGCAGGTATGATTAATACAGCTGCTGTGGGTATTGTAACTGCCGCAATCTTAAAATTTATTTTTTCAGCATTAGGTGTTCCATTTGATTTAAGCATTCCAATGGCGGGGACAATTGTGATTGCGGTAACGTGGGGAATCTTGCTTTTAGGTAAATATCGTTTCTTAGATTCTCTGTCTAAGTGGATTATGATTGCTCTAACTATTTCAACGGTGGCAGCAGTCGTTATTGCGGCTTTAAAAGGTGGTATTACGGTTGCCCCTGACTTTATTGAGCCATCGCCTTGGAATTTAGCAGCTCTAGGTTTTATTGTTGCCTTAATGGGATGGATGCCGGCACCAATTGAAATTTCAGCAATTAACTCAATGTGGGTTATTGCCAAAAAACGTTTTAGTAAGATCAGCTACCAAGATGGTATTTTTGACTTTAACGTGGGTTATATCGGTACAGCCATTTTAGCAATTGTATTTTTGGCATTAGGTGCATTGGTACAATATGGTTCTGGTGAACAAGTAGAACAAGCGGGTGTAAAATATATCGCCCAATTAATCAAAATGTACGCCTTTGCAATTGGTGATTGGTCTAAATTATTAATTGCATTCATTGCCTTTATGTGTATGTTTGGTACAACAATTACGGTTATTGATGGCTATTCTCGTGCTAATGCGGAAGCATTGCGAATTTTAACAGGTCGTAAAGAGCATTCACAAACAGAATTAGCAATTTGGCTAACACTCACATCAGCAATTGGTATTTTAATTATTAGTGTATTTATGAGTGATGTAGCAACAATGCTGAAATTTGCAATGATTTCATCATTTGTTTCAACACCAATTTTTGCGTGGTTAAACTTCTCATTAGTAATGAAAGGTGAACACCGTGTAACAGGCGGATTATTCTGGTTAGCGGTCGTTGGCTTAATTTACTTAACTGCTTTCGCATTATTATTCTTAGCACAGCAGTTTGGTATTATTGGATAATTACAATAGAAATGAAAAAGGCGAATTTAATTCGCCTTTTTATGTTTAATGAAAACCACCTTCATAGAAGGTGGTTTTTTACTTGCTTTTTTAAGAATGGATTACAACACTACGCATAAACAGGTAAGCGTTTGCAGATTTCTAATACTTTCGCTTTCGTCTCTGCAATCACTTGTTCGTGGTTATCTTTACCAATGCTTTCTAGCACGTCACACATCCAACCGGCTAATGTTGCTACATCATCTTCTTTAAAACCACGACGGGTAACAGATGGCGTACCAACACGAATACCAGAGGTTACAAATGGTTTTTGCGGATCGTTCGGTACAGAGTTTTTATTTACCGTGATGTTTGCCGCACCTAAAGCTGCATCTGCTGCTTTACCCGTTAAGCCTTGTTTTACAAAACTGACTAGGAATAAGTGGTTTTCTGTGCCGTTAGAAACCACCTCAAAGCCACGTTGTTTAAATACTTCCACCATCGCTTTTGCATTTTTCACCACTTGATGTTGGTAAGCCTTAAATTCAGGCTCTAATGCTTCTTTAAAGCAAACCGCTTTTGCTGCAATCACGTGCATTAACGGACCACCTTGACCTGCCGGGAATACCGCAGATTGTAGTTTTTTATAGATTTCTTCATCACCACAAGCAGATAAAATTAAACCACCACGAGGACCGGCTAATGTTTTATGTGTTGTGGTTGTAACAACGTGTGCGTGTGGAAGTGGGTTCGGATAAACACCAGCAGCAATTAAACCTGCAACGTGTGCCATATCTACAAATAAGTAAGCCCCTACTTCATCTGCGATTTCACGCACCTTTGCCCAGTCAATGACTTGAGAATAAGCAGAAAAACCAGCTACAATCATTTTTGGTTTGACTTCTTGAGCTTGCTTACGCAACGCATCGTAGTCAATTACACCTTCTGCGGTAATACCGTATTGCTCCGCTTTATAGATTTTTCCTGAGAAACTAACTGATGCACCGTGAGTTAAGTGCCCTCCGTGAGCCAAGCTCATACCTAAAATTGTATCGCCTGGATTTAATAACGCCATATACACCGCAGCATTTGCTTGCGAGCCAGAGTGCGGCTGCACGTTGGCATAATCAGCACCAAATAACTCTTTTGCACGATCAATCGCTAATTGCTCGATAATATCGACATATTCACAACCACCATAGTAACGTTTATTAGGGTAGCCCTCTGCATATTTATTGGTTAATTGTGAACCTTGAGCTTGCATTACACGTGGGCTTGCGTAGTTTTCTGAGGCAATTAACTCAATATGCTCTTCTTGGCGGCGATCTTCATCTTGGATAGCTTGCCATAAAACAGCATCATAATCTGCGATATTCATATCACGTTTTAACATTGTTGGACTCCTATAAAGCTTAAGTAAACGTTTGCGTAAGTTGATTTGCCGATATTTTACGTATTTTTTAATCTAATAGATAGTATTAATTTCAATAATCATACTCCTATAAAAGCAGAAAGCAACAAGCGGTCATATTTTGTAAATTTTTTACCAAAAATGACCGCTTGTAAGATAGTAAGTTTTGCTTTTCTAACCCGCTAATTCTGCTCTAATTATCGCCGCACCTTGACTAAGTGCATTGAGCTTGCCACGAGCAACTTCACGAGAAAGTGGTGCCATACCACAGTTAGTGCAAGGGTAGAGCTTATCGGCATCGACAAATTGCAACGCTTTACGCAAGGTGTCAGCCACTTGTTCTGGCGTTTCAATCGCATTGGTAGCCACATCAATTGCACCCACCATTACTTTCTTACCACGAATAAGCTCGATTAAATCCATTGGTACTTTGGAGTTTTGGCATTCAAGCGAGATAATATCAATTTTAGATTGCCGTAATTTTGGAAAGCTCTCTTCGTATTGTCGCCATTCTGAACCGAGCGTTTGTTTCCAATCCGTATTGGCTTTAATACCGTAGCCGTAGCAGATATGCACGGCTGTTTCACATTTTAAGCCTTCAATTGCTCGTTCAAGAGCAGCAACCCCCCAATCGTTTAATTCATCAAAGAATACGTTAAACGCAGGTTCGTCAAATTGAATAATATCTACGCCTGCGGCTTCTAACTCTTTCGCTTCTTCGTTTAAAATTTTAGCAAATTCCCACGCTAGCTTTTCACGGCTTTTGTAGTGAGCATCGTATAAGGTGTCGATCATCGTCATTGGACCCGGCAACGCCCATTTAATGGGTTTATCAGTATGGGTTCGAAGGAATTTTGCATCTTCAACAAATACGGATTTAGGGCGAGAAACCGCTCCTACCACGGTTGGCACACTGGCATCGTAACGGTTACGAATGCGGACGGTTTCACGCTTGTTAAAATCTACGCCGTCTAAATGTTCAATGAAGGTTGTTACAAAATGCTGGCGAGTCTGTTCACCATCACTCACAATATCAATGCCAGCTACTGTTTGCTCAGCAAGTGAAACTAAAAGGGCATCTTTTTTTGCTTGTAGTAATTCACTGCCGCTGAATTTCCATTCAGACCAAAGTTTTTCAGGCTCAGCAAGCCAAGCCGGTTTGGGTAAACTGCCAGCGGTAGAAGTTGGGAGAAGAATTTTGCTCATCTTTTTTTATTCCTATTTTTCACTTAACCAAGCATCTAAAATAGCTTGATATGGCTTAATAAAATGTTCTTCGGTGTATTTGCCTTGTTTGATCGCAAGCTGAGTACGCTCTTCACGGTCATATTCCACTTGGGTAGTAGAGTAATCGCCATAAGTCAAACTGGCTTTGTAAACCTGTCCTGCTACAGAGTTTGCGTTATACACTTCCGGGCGATAGATTCTTTGGAAAGCTTCCATTGTTGCAATGGTACTGATAAGCTCCAAGTTACTATAATCGTTCAGTAGATCCGTGTTTTCATCAAAATAGAACGCATAAGGTGCAACTGATTTTGGTGGCATAAAGTAACGCACTTTTAAGCCCATTTTGGCAAAGTATTCATCGGTTAATGAATAGTCATTTTGCACATATTCTACCCCTAAAATTGGGTGAACATTGGTGGTTTTGTGATAAGTGCGAGTGGTTGCCACACTTAAACAAATCACAGGTGATTTTGGGAATTTTGCTTGATATTCAGGCGAGTTTACCAAGTGTTTATAGAGCTTGCTGTGTAAATCGCCATAGCCTTCCGGTACGCTGAAACTTGGTTTATCTTTGTTGTAATCAAGTAATAGAACGCTAAAGTCATAATCACGCACATAAGATGAAAAGCTGTTACCTACAATACCATCAATGGTCTTACCTGTTTTGTGATCGATTACATAGGTTTTAAGCCATTCAAGGGCTGGGAAAAATTCGCCTTTACCTTCTACGTCAATATCTACGGACACAATGTCTAATTTCACAGAATAACGATCCGCATTTGGGTTATCCCAATTCGCTAAATCATTAAAACGGTTATTGATCATCGTAATCGTATTTTGCAAATTTTGCTTACGGTTTTCGCCGCGTGCAAGATTGGCAAAATTGGTGGTTAAGCGAGTGCTATTGGCTGGTTCATAGTTTTCATCAAATTCAATGGTGTGAACTTGGCATTTGAAATCTGTAGTCATCTTAACGTCTCCTTTGAGTTCTTATTGTTGTTGAGATGACTTATTGAACCATAAATTTTTGTTGAATAAAAATGATATGTTTTGAAGTTGAATATGAATAACTTTCATATTCAACCTGCAAAATGTCAGAAAAAAATGACCGCTTGTAAAAAATGAGTATCTATAACAGGCAGGGATATTTTACACTTTAAAATAACTTACTCGCCCAGCCTAATTTTGAACCTAGCACAGTAAAGTAGTTGTAATCTTTTAAATGCAGTAGTTGTAATTTATCAGGGCTTTTTCTAACTAATACACGATCTTCAGGGCTAAAGCTCATTTTTTCTTGTCCATCACAAATCACTTCTAAATCAGGGGTGTTATATTTTGCAAAACGGAGTGAAATTTGGCTGTCGCCATCAATGACTAACGGGCGTGATGAAAGTGTGTGTGGGTGCATTGGCACGAGAGCAATGGCGTTCATATTCGGGGTAAGAATTGGACCGCCGGCAGAAAGCGAATAAGCAGTTGAGCCTGTTGGGGTTGCCACAATTAAGCCGTCTGCTCGTTGCGAAAAGGCAAATTTGCCGTCAATATAAACTTCAAATTCAATAATTCGAGCGACTTGCGTCGGGTGAACCACAATTTCATTTAACGCATTATTTAACGAAATAATTTTACCGTTACGCTCAATATAGGCTTCAAGTAAGAAACGCTCTTCAATGACATATTCATTTTTCACTAAGCAGCTATAAAGCTGCTCAAAAGCCGTTTGAGGGGCAATATCGGTTAAAAAACCTAAATTACCACGATTAATGCCGATAAGCGGTACACGATATTTGGCTAAAGCACGAGCAACGCCCAACATATTGCCATCGCCACCAATCACGATCACGAGTTCAGCACGTTGCCCGATTTCCTCTAAGCTGTGGCTTTCCTCTAGTTCTAGTTGGGTGGCAACTTCTTTTTCAACTAAAATGGTGTAATTTCTGTCTTTAAGCCAATTATAAACGGCGAGATGCGTTTCAAAGGCACTATCGTGGCGAGGCGTGCCAACAATTGCAATAACTTCAAACGGTTTTTGTGGGTTCATTTTCTATTCCTATAAACGACTAGAGAATATGGGTTTGATACCATTGGTTAAGCAGAATACCTGTATTAACTGCCACATTTAAACCACTATTTAACGGATTGTTAAATGAGAGCTGTACGGTGGTATCTTCCATATAAGAAATCTCACTTGCCGGAATTTCATTTAATACAAAGACCACTTTCTCTGTCAATTTTGTTTTAGTTAAAGAGGGGGCTTGCTTATGGCGAGTTAAATGCACAATTTGATAACCCGCTTGGCGTAACTGTACTAAAGCAATCTGTTTGTTTTTGGTTTCTAATGCCCGTACAAACTCTAACCCGCCTTCAGCCACACGAGCTGCCGCACTTGAATTTAAGTTATCCACATTTTCCGTGATAATCCCTTTTACACCATAAAATGCACAGGTACGAATGATACCACCAACATTTTGTGCATTATTTACGCCGTCTAACAATACTAAACAATCTTGCTTTTTCGGCACTTGCAGGTAGCCTTCTAACACAAATGATGACGATTTTTTCACAAGTAAACACATATCGCCGTGATGTTCCGTGCCTGTTACACGTTCCATTTCTTCACGATCGATAACGTGATATGCCTTTTTATGTTCGGCTAAATAGCTCATCAAATCACCTAATTTTTTCGCACCTTCAACCGTCGCCCATAAACGCACGATAGATTCCGGACGTTGTTGGAATAAAGTCATACACGCATTTTCGCCATACACTTTCATTTCCTCTAAACGGTTTTTCTTAATTTTTTCCGGTGCTCGAGGCGAAAGCGGACCTGTTTTTTTCTCTTTTGATGAGTTGTTACCTTTTACCCAAATTTGAACGCTCCCTTCGCCGCTGGGTTTTTTACCTTCGGTTGGGTAGATTTGTTCTGGGCGTTCACGTTGAAATTGGGCTTTGCGGTGATCATTTCTCTCGTTCTTCCGTTCAAAACTTCGCTCTTTCCCTTTTTCTGAAAAGCGAGAAGTGCGTTCATTTGTTCTCTTTTCATCTCTGGTTTTAAAGCGAGGCTCATTATTTTCTTTAAATTTCATTTTTAATACCTAAGTTGTGGCTAAAATTAGGCTTATTATAACGAATACAATTTACAAGCGGTTAGAAAAAGCTGGTTTTTTGCAAATTTTTTCTCAGAAATGACCGCTTGTTATTTCCTTATGCAGCTACTTTCTTTATAATCTTGAGTTCTTAATTGTTCTTTAAAATCCGGTGGAAATATGAACCCAATGTTAAACATTGCTATTCGTGCTGCACGAAAAGCAGGCAATATTATTGCCAAAGGCTATGAGCAATCGCCTCAAGATACTCAAGTTTCACAAAAAAATACAAATGATTATGTAACAGAAATTGATAAAGCGTCTGAAGCCGCGATTATTGATGTGATCCGTAAATCTTATCCTGATCACTCAATCGTAACGGAAGAGTCAGGTGTATTAAACGGTAGCAATGAAAACGTGCAATGGGTGATTGATCCATTAGATGGCACAACTAACTTCGTAAAACGCTTACCGCATTTCTCTGTTTCTATCGCAATCCGTGAAAATGGTCGCACAACAGTAGGAGTGGTTTACGATCCTATCCGTAATGAGCTTTTCACAGCTGTTCGTGGTGAAGGAGCGAAATTAAACGAGTTCCGCTTACGCATTGATGCAGAACGCCGTGATTTAAAAGGCACAGTATTAGCAACAGGTTTTCCTTTTAAAGTGTTAAGACATCGTGAAGCACACTTAAATATGCTTGAAGCATTAATGAATAATGGTGTGGCTGATTTTCGTCGTACAGGTTCAGCAGCATTAGATTTAGCTTATGTAGCAGCCGGTCGTGTGGACGGTTTCTTTGAAATTGGTTTAAAACCTTGGGATTGTGCTGCGGGCGAATTAATTGCTCGTGAAGCGGGTGCGATTGTAACTAACTTTGTTGGTGGAACAGATTACTTAAAATCGGGCAACTTAGTGGTTGGTAACAGTCGTGTTGTGAAAGAAATTTTAAACAGTATTCAGCCAACTTTAACTGAAGAACTAAAAGCTTAATTTTATAACAATATCATTTGCTTATTTTGCGAATAGATTGTGGGAATAAATATAATGGAAAAGAAGTATCCTCTGTTAAGTGACATCAACTCTCCGGAAGATTTGCGTTTGCTCCCAACCGACAAACTGCAAGAGGTGGTTGATGAATTGCGAGCCTATTTACTGGAGTCTGTCAGCCGAACAAGCGGTCATTTAGCTTCCGGTTTAGGCGTGGTGGAGCTTACCGTTGCGTTACATTATGTTTATCAAACCCCGTTTGACCAGCTGATTTGGGACGTAGGGCATCAGGCTTATCCACATAAAATCTTGACAGGTCGCCGTGAGCAAATGCACACCATTCGCCAAAAAGATGGCATTCATCCCTTTCCTTGGCGAGAAGAAAGCCCTTACGATGTATTAAGTGTCGGGCATTCTTCTACTTCCATTAGTGCCGGCTTAGGTATTGCAGTTGCAGCTGAAAAAGAAGATGCCGGACGTAAAACCGTTTGTGTGATTGGTGATGGAGCAATCACTGCCGGAATGGCGTTTGAAGCGTTAAATCACGCAGGTGCATTGCATACCGATATGCTAGTGATTTTAAACGATAACGAAATGTCGATTTCAGAAAATGTGGGGGCATTAAATAATCATCTTGCCCGCATTTTCTCCGGCTCACTCTATACATCTGTTCGAGACGGCAGTAAAAAAATTCTTGATAAAGTGCCAACCATCAAAAACTTTATGAAGAAAAGTGAAGAGCATATGAAAGGCGTTATTTTCTCGCCGGAAAGCACTTTGTTTGAAGAGTTGGGCTTTAACTATATTGGTCCGATTGATGGTCATAATATTGATGAATTGGTGAAAACCTTAAGCAATATGCGAGAGCTAAAAGGTCCACAATTTTTACACGTTCGCACTAAGAAAGGGAAAGGTTATAGTCCTGCTGAAAATGATCCGATTGGCTATCACGGTGTGCCGAAATTTGATCCAACAATTAATGAGTTGCCTAAATCAAAAGCTCCGCCAACCTATTCCAATATTTTTGGCGATTGGCTATGTGAGATGGCAGAGCGTGATCCGAAAATTATCGGTATTACTCCTGCAATGCGTGAAGGTTCGGGTATGGTTGAATTTTCCAGACGTTTCCCGGAACAGTATTTTGATGTAGCAATTGCTGAACAACACGCTGTTACGTTCGGAGCTGGTTTAGCTATTGCAGGATATAAGCCTGTTGTTGCTATTTACTCAAGTTTCTTACAGCGAGCTTACGATCAGTTTATTCACGATGTGGCAATTCAAAATTTACCTGTGATTTTTGCCATTGATCGAGCAGGGATTGTCGGTGCGGACGGTCAAACTCATCAGGGGGCTTTTGACTTGAGCTTTATGCGTTGTATTCCAAATATGACCATTATGGCACCGAGCGATGAAAATGAAATGCGTCAAATGCTTTATACTGCTTATACGATGAATACTCCAACCGCTATTCGTTACCCTAGAGGAAATGCAAAAGGTGTGGAGTTGCAACCAATGCAAGCACTGGAGGTAGGAAAAGGTAGAGTAATCCGTGAAGGCAAAAAAGTTGCGATTTTAAACTTTGGGGCATTGTTAGACGAAGCCAAAATTGTAGCAGAAAAACACGATTACACGCTTGTAGATATGCGTTTCGTTAAGCCACTCGATGAAGATTTACTCCAAAAAATGGCAGGTTCGCACGATTTCTTAGTGACTTTGGAAGAAAATGCTATTCAAGGTGGTGCAGGCAGTTTTGTGAATGAATATTTGCAAAATATCGGCAAAATTAAACCGCTTGTAATGCTTGGTATTCCTGATTTCTTTGTGCCTCAAGCAACTCAGGCAGAAGCCTATGCCGAATTAGGATTAGATGCCAAAGGTATTGAAGAAAAAATTCAAAAACTCGGTTTTTAATGATAAAAATCCCCTTATTGATAAGGGGATTTTTTGATACGTGTCACATTTTTCAGAAAATATTTACCAAAAACTAACAATTCTATTTTACTTTATCCTTACTCCTCCTTACAATTACACGCCTTTTAGCTATTTTGCTAAAAATCGTCCCTATCCAATTTCAATTTATAGGATTTATACTATGTTGTGGTTCTTTTTCTGTGTAGCAGTACTTGTGCTTGGCTACTTTGTTTACGGAAAAATCATCGAAAAGATTTTCGTGATTAATCCGAAAAGACAAACGCCGGCTTACTCAATGACAGACGGCGTGGACTATATGCCAATGTCTAAAACCAAAATTTGGCTTATCCAATTATTAAACATTGCCGGTACAGGTCCTATCTTTGGTCCTATCCTTGGTGCGTTATACGGACCGGTTGCAATGTTATGGATTGTTATCGGTTGTATCTTTGCCGGTGCAGTACACGACTATTTCTGCGGTATGTTAAGTATCCGTAATGGTGGTGCAACAATGCCAAACCTTGCCGGTAAATTCTTAGGTCGTCCGGTTAAACTCTTTATTAACGTAATGGCATTAATTCTACTTTTATTAGTAGGTGTGGTATTCGTAGCAAGCCCGGCTCAATTATTAGCAACCATTACTATGGACGTTGCAGGTGCAACCCAAGGTACAATGGAGTTAGGTGATGTTGAAGCAATCAAAGCAGCTGTTGCATCAGGCGGTGTAACTGTTTGGGGGATGGATAAAGCAACCGTTATCTCTGTTTGGACTTTAATTATCTTCGGTTACTATATTTTAGCTACCTTATTACCGGTTGATAAAATCATCGGTCGTATCTACCCATTCTTTGGTGCGTTATTGCTATTTATGTCTATAGGTATGGTATATGGTTTAGTGTCTGCTCACTTAAGCGTAACTGATCCTATCGACTTCTTCCGTACAGTGAATGCTGACGGTCAAGGCTTAACATGGGAAAAATTCACTCAAAACTTCCAAGTGAAAGGTGATGTTCCAATTTGGCCATTACTATTCTTAACGATTTCTTGTGGTGCATTATCAGGCTTCCACGCAACACAAACGCCATTAATGGCACGTTGTGCACAAAATGAAAGTGAAGGTCGCTTTATTTTCTACGGTGCGATGATTACTGAAGGTGTTATTGCATTAGTATGGTGTATGGTTGGTCTTGCATTCTACGAAAGTCCACAAGCGTTACAAGATGCAATCTCTGCAGGTTCACCGTCTAAAGTGGTATATGACAGCTCATTACACTTCTTAGGCTTTATCGGTGGTATCTTTGCGGTACTAGGTGTGGTTGTATTACCAATTACTTCGGGCGATACCGCATTCCGTGCAGCACGTTTACAATTAGCAGAAATCTTTAAATTAGACCAACGCTCATTTGCAAAACGTTTATACATCGCGGTACCGTTATTCGTGATTGGTTTTATCGTATCAAAAGTGGACTTCAGCGTATTATGGCGTTACTTCACTTGGGCAAACCAAATGACTGCAATGGTAATGTTATGGACAGCTGCAGGTTACTTATATCGCTATAAGAAATTCCACTGGGTATGCTCAATCCCTGCGTGGTTCATCACAACCGTATGTGCAACTTACTTAGCCTATAACAAAATCGGCTTCGGTTTAGATTACCAATTATCGGTGTACATCGGTTTCGCGATTACAGTAGTATGTATCATCTGCTTCTTCAAATTTGTAAAACAAACTGATGAACGTGATGAAAGTGCTTATGCAGCAAGTTAATTGTTGATAAAAAAGCTAAAAATGGGGACAATTTAGTCCCCATTTTCTTTTGTTTTAATATGCGATTTTTTGATACTCATACCCACTTAGATTATCTTTCAGAAAGCCTTAATTTAAGTGTTTCTACGCTGGTAGAAAATGCCAAACAACATCAAGTGGAAAAAATATTAGTGGTTTCTGTTTTTGCAAAAAATTTTGCAAAAGTAACCGCTTGTGCGAATGAAAAACCGGAAAATATTGTTTATGGTTTAGGTTTGCACCCACTCTATATTCACCAACATCAACTTTCTGATTTAGATTTATTAGAATATCGACTAAATCAAAAAGATCCACTTTGTACTGCAATTGGTGAAATAGGCTTAGAAAAAGCCGTGAGCGAAATTTCTACTCCTGAATTATGGAAAAAACAGTGTGAGTTTTTAGAGGCACAGCTTGCCCTTGCGAAAAAATTCAATTTGCCTGTTAATCTCCATTCACGCAAAAGCCACGATCAGCTCTCGGTGTTTCTAAAAAAAGTTCAATTACCTAAAAATGGCGTGGTTCACGGTTTTGCAGGGAGTTATGAACAAGCAAAACGTTTTGTCGATCTCGGCTATAAAATGGGTGTGGGTGGCACAATTACTTATCAACGAGCGAATAAAACCCGTGAAGCAATCCGAAAATTACCGCTAGAAAGTTTGTTGCTGGAAACCGATGCTCCTGATATGCCTGTTTTTGGTTTTCAAGGGCAGCCTAATCGACCGGAACGGCTTATTATGAGTTTTAATAGCTTATGTGAATTGCGAAATGAGCAACCGGAAATTATAGCTGAAACCATTTGGCAGAATAGTGAGAGATTATTTTCTCACGCCTGATTTAATCTTCTTTGTAGGTGTTGCCAAACCTGAAAGCCGTAATTTTCATCAAAATAAGAATGAATTGCCTCTTCTCGTGCTTTTGTTTCACTATCTTCACAGCAATTTACAATTTTTTGCTGATAAATGACCGCTTGTAATTCAAAATGTACACCAGATAATAGGTAATATCCCTGTCCTAAATCACCTTCTATTATCGCTAATGAACCATCAGGATAGTAGGCTAATGGGCGATAAACTGCGTTAGTTGCCGGCTCAAAACAACAACCGCCGTGATAATAAAACGTCTTTTTTCCACCTTGTGCGAGTGTTATCTCGACCATTGCTTTACTCTTTATTCCTTCATCGTAAAGCTGCCTATTAGTAAACTTCGGCAAGCTGCCTTTTGCAACTCCATCAAATAAAGCAAGCTCTCGCTTGCCCTTTACGCTATAGTCAAGCCCTATAAAATCCAATTCAGCACAACCATAATAAGCTCCGGCACAGATACCGAGATAAGCTCCGCCTTGTTCAATAAAATGGCGAATTTTACGGTTGCCTTCTCCGTTTAATTTTTTGCAGTAAGGTAAATCTGCCCCACCGGGCATTACAAGTAAGCAGCCATCGGATAATTTGCCTTGAATAATTTGTTCCGCATTAATAAGTCGAGTTGGGCGTTGTAAATATTGTTCTACCGCTAATAGTAATGACTGAACCCCAATTTCACTGCTGCCTTCATCACAATAAATATAAGCTGGTTTTACCATTTTAAATTTGCATTTACCCCAAAAGGTGTATTCTTATATAATCCACGGTGAACATTTTTACTATATTTAAGGAGAAAAGTATGTTCACTACTCAATTAACTCAAACTAAACGTTGGCTAGAAGCCAATAGTACAATAACATTTTGGTTGAAAACCTTTATCGGTGCAACCTTACTTGCTATTTTTGCTCAAATTTCTGTACCTATGTACCCCGTGCCAATTACAGGGCAAACTCTTGCTTTAACCGTTGTTGGTTTTGCAATGGGACGTAAAGCGGCAACGGCAGCAGTATTACTTTATCTCTTTGAAGGGGCAATTGGATTACCTGTTTTTGCCGGTGGTGCTTCAGGTTTCCATCATTTCTTTGGTCCGACAGGGGGCTACTTATTGGGTTATATCCCAACTGCCTATTTCTTAGGCTATTATAGTGATAAAGGCGTATTAAATTCTTTTTGGAAGAGCTTATTTGTTGCATTAATTGCAAGTGTGATTACTTTTGCATTCGGCTTAGCACAACTTTATTTCTTTGTACCGGAAGGCACAGTATTACAAGCTGGTTTATATCCATTTATTTTAGGTGGCGTGCTTAAGGCTCTTCTCGCAAGCATCTTAGTTAGCCCAAGTTACAAATTCTTCTCTAAACTCTAATCTTTCTAAAGGCTTTGCTTAATGCAAAGCCTTTTCTATTCAACTGATTATCCTATTTTTGCTTAAAAGTGATTAAGTCGGTACAATGTTTTTAATAATAGTAAACCGATTAAGGAGAATTCATTGAATAGCACTAAATTTTACTCCCTTTATTCAGGTATCTTTTTTCTGTTTTTCGGCTATGGTTTATTTCTAAACTCAGCAGGAATTAAACTTGCTGAAATGGGGGTAACGGATATTATCATCGGTTTACTTAATGCGGCTTTCTTTATTGGAGCTGCATTAAGCACCATTTTTGCTCACCGTATTGTTTCGAGTGTCGGGCATATCCGATCATTTAGTGTATTTTGTGCTGTTTTTGCTATTGCTGCTCTTAGTCATATGATGGTGGATAATTTATGGATCTGGGGCGTATTACGCATTATTTTAGGCTTCTGCCATTACAGTTTGTTGCTTTTAGTGGAAAGTTGGTTGAGCGAAAAAACCAATGTTGATACCAGAGGCAAAGTGCTTGCTACTTATAATATTATTTTCTACCTAGCCTTTATTTTGGGGGTGAGTTTATTAAGTTTAGAACTCAGTAGCCGAAACATTTTTACCTTATCGACCATTTTAGTAGTGATGTCGATGATCCCCATCGCTTTAACTAAAATGGTTCAGCCTGATATTCCAGCTCGTGAACGTATTAGCATTCCTAAACTATTTGCGATCTCACCGTTAGCCTTAGCAACCAGCTTTATTAGTGGAATGTTAGTAAATGGCTTTTTCACAATGGTGTCGGTATTTCTGCTGAAATTTAGCTTTTCACTAAGCGAAATTTCGCTTTATTTGATGATCTCGATGATTGGCGGTTTTATCAGCCAAATGCCGATGGCGATGTTATCGAATCGCATTGGCAGACGTAATGCTATTTTAGCTTGTGCAGTGGTCGGTACTCTTACCGCACTTGCCGGACTATTTGCAATTTTTCAAGAAAATTTGACCGCTTGGATACAATACAGTATAGCCTTTTTATTTGGCTGTAGCCTATTTAGTTTATATGCGTTGAGTATCGCCCGAGCTAACGATGAATTGCCGAATAATATGAATACCGTTGAAGTTAGCAGAGGCTTGCTATTTTGCTATGGTTTAGGGGCATTGGTTGCTCCACCGCTTATCGGTTTTGCGATGAGCCTGTCTGCTGAGTACGGTTTTTATGCACTCTTTGGTCTGTTTTCACTGATTTTATTCATTTGTGCTGTCGGAACTAAACCTGTTCCGAAAGCGGAGCGTGCAGAGATGCAATACGTCACCCCTATTGCCACCGCAAGCCCGATTGAAGAAATTGAATTAGTTGAGGAAGAACTTATTCCATTTGATGAAGAGGTAGTGCAAGAATACCAAGCTCAGCTTGAAACATTTGAAGAAGAGCAGCAAACAGAAAACGAAAATATTGAGCTGGATGAAGAAAAATCTCAGGATAGTTTAATGAATAGCGAAAACAGTAAGGTTTAATTTTCCGTTGTTTTATGCTAAAATTTCCGTGCTTTTATTCCCCACTTGTAAGGGAAATAATAAGCAAATTGCAAAATTTTAATCAAAAAAGACCGCTTGTAAGCGGTTTTTTCATTCTCAAACTCAACAAGTAATCTCTCGTATGGATTACCACTGTAAGGATTTATTATGCCAATTATTACTTTACCGGACGGTTCACAACGTTCATTTGACAACCCTGTTTCCGTGATGGAAGTTGCCCAATCTATCGGTGCAGGTTTAGCGAAAGCAACCATTGCAGGGCGTGTAAACGGCGAACGCCGTGATGCGTGCGATATTATCAGCCAAGATAGCACTCTTGAAATCATCACCGCTAAGGATGAAGATGGTTTAGAGATCATTCGCCACTCAACGGCTCACTTATTAGGGCACGCAATCAAACAATTATTCCCTGATGTCAAAATGGCTATCGGTCCGACCATCGAAAACGGTTTCTACTATGATGTGGATTTAGATCGTTCTTTAACTCAAGAAGATTTAGATGTAATTGAAAAACGTATGTTGGAATTAGCGAAAACCAACTACGATGTGGTAAAACGCCCGGTAACGTGGCAAGAAGCTCGTGATACGTTTGAAAAACGTGGCGAGCCGTACAAAATGGCGATCTTAGATGAAAACATCGAGCGTACAGCAACCCCAGCGTTATACCACCACGAAGAATATACCGATATGTGTCGTGGTCCACACGTACCAAATATGCGTTTCTGCCAACACTTCAAACTGCAAAAAGTTGCAGGTGCTTACTGGCGTGGCGATAGCAAAAACAAAATGTTGCAACGTATTTACGGCACGGCTTGGGCAGATAAAAAACAATTGAGTGAATATTTAACTCGTTTAGAAGAAGCGGCAAAACGCGACCATCGCCGTATTGGTAAAGCATTAGATTTATATCATATGCAAGAAGAAGCACCGGGTATGGTGTTCTGGCACAATGACGGCTGGACAATTTTCCGTGAATTAGAAACTTTCGTACGTACCAAATTAAAAGAGTACGATTACCAAGAAGTAAAAGGTCCATTTATGATGGACAGAGTGCTTTGGGAGAAAACAGGGCACTGGCAAAACTACGCGGATTTAATGTTCACCACGCAATCTGAAAACCGTGAATATGCAATTAAGCCGATGAACTGCCCGGGGCACGTTCAGATTTTCAATCAAGGTTTGAAATCTTACCGTGATTTACCAATCCGTATGGCGGAATTCGGTTCCTGCCACCGTAACGAGCCGTCAGGTTCATTACACGGTTTAATGCGTGTACGTGGCTTTACCCAAGATGATGCTCATATTTTCTGTACGGAAGAACAAATTGAGCCTGAAGTAACCAGTTGTATCAAAATGGTTTACGACATTTACAGCACCTTTGGCTTTACCAATATTGCGGTAAAACTTTCAACCCGTCCGGAAAACCGTATTGGTGATGATGCAATGTGGGACAGAGCGGAAGCAGGCTTAGCTAACGCACTTCGTAATAACGGTCTTGAATACCAAATTCAAGAAGGTGAAGGGGCATTCTACGGTCCGAAAATCGAGTTCGCGTTGCGTGACTGCTTAGGTCGTGAATGGCAGTGTGGTACAGTGCAGCTAGACTTCGCTCTACCGGGTCGTTTAGAAGCCTCTTATGTGGCAGAAGATAATGGTCGCCGTACACCGGTGATGATCCACCGTGCGATTTTGGGTTCTATTGAGCGTTTCATCGGTATCATTACCGAAGAGTACGCAGGCTTCTTCCCAACTTGGTTAGCTCCTGTGCAAGCGGTAGTAATGAACATCACCGACAGCCAAGCTGACTATGTTCAACAAGTAGTGAGAACCTTAAGCGATGCAGGTATTCGTGTGAAAGCTGACCTTCGTAATGAAAAAGTCGGTTTCAAAGTGCGTGAACACACTCTACGCCGTGTGCCGTATATGCTCGTGTGCGGCGACAAAGAAATCGCTGAAGGAAAAGTTTCAGTGCGTACCCGTAAAGGTGCAGATTTAGGTACTTATGCAGTGACTGAATTAGTTGAAATTCTGAAAAACCAAATCAAAGCTCGTGAGTTAGCTTTATTAGGCGAAACACAAGAGTAAGCTAATACGAAAAGCTAGCGTTAAATATGATACACCCTCAAAGCTTATTACGTTTGAGGGTGTTCTTTTATTGTTTACGAATGTTGTTGATATCTCTTAACAATTGTTGAATGTCTTTATTTGCAAAAATCTGTTCAGTGGTTGCAGATAATTTTCTTCGCCAGTTTGGATATTCCGTGCTTGTTCCCGGAATGTTCACCGGCTCTAACATATTCAACCAATCTTCAGGTTGTGTACCGAATAATGCACTATTGGTATGAGCCACATAGCGTTGCAGTTGGTGGGTAAATTTTACTGTTACTCCAACCTCATTTGGCTCGAGTTCCATTACCTTTTCCACCGCTGTGCGGATATTCAATCGGTCATAAGAGCGATTTTCTTTCAGCTGTCTCACTACCGCTTTACTTGGGTAAGTATCAAATTTTTCGCCTAACTCAAAGTCATACCCTTTCCAATAACCTTGAATGGTCGGTAAATCGTGTGTACTGAGCGTTGTCATTGCTTGGTAAGGGTAATCCTCCAGAGGCTTATAGCTATTTCCTTCTTTTTCAAAATAGAAAATGTTATAAGCAAAAATACCTTTTTGCTCAAGAGCCTCTAAAATACCTTCCGGTACAACACCAAGTGCTTCGGCAATCACTAAACATTGATGACGCTGGCTCTCAACGCCAAAATGGAAAGCAGATCGTCTAACGGATAGCGAACATAAATCCCTTCTTTAGCTGATTCACCATTTGCTACCCACCACATACGGGCAAAACCAAGAATATGGTCAATACGTAATGCTCCGCAATGTTTCATATTGGCTCGCACTAACTCAATGAAAGGTTGATAGCCCCGTGTTGCTAAAATATGTGGATGCATTGGCGAAAGCCCCCAGCCCTGTCCATTTGGGGCAAGTATGTCAGGTGGTGCTCCGATAGAAGCTTCTTGCACAAATAATGCCTTATCTGCCCAAGTTTCCGCTCCATTATTGGTTACGCCCACCGCTAAATCACGGTAGAACCCAATCGGCATATTTAATGATTTGGCAAAATTATCGCATTCTACAAGTTGCTGAATAGCAGTAAATTGCAACCACATATAAAAACGGATAAGTTGGGCTTGAGTTTGCTGAAATTCTGCAACCTTAGGCGATTGGTAATTTTGATATTCTTCTGCCCAATCCTGCCAACCACCGTGCAGACCAAGCTGCTCAGAAAAGTGTTGGTGCAAAGCATCAAAGGTTGCTTGAATTTTTAAAGATTCTCCCGATTGTTCAATAAAATCGTTAAATTCAGCTTGGTTTTCGGTTGAGAATTGCTCAAAGGCAAAACGTAATGCGGTTAATTTCAGTTTGGTTACTGTGCTGTAATCCACATAATCTCTAGCCCTTAATTCAGCAAGTTGTTGCTGAATATCTGTAGCGTTAAACCATTCTTGAGCTTTTTTAGATTGCTTAAATGCCTCAATCGTATTGACATCAATATAGATAATATTTTGCCATAAACGAGAAGAAGGACTATAAGGGCTTGCTCCTTCCGGATTTGCAGGAAATAAAGCGTGAATAGGGTTTAGACCGATAAAATCCGCACCATAATCAGCAATGTTTGCAAGAAATCGTTTTAAATCGCCAAAATCACCCACGCCCCAATTTTGCTCAGAACGTAAAGTGTAAAGCTGTAAAAATGCTCCCCATAATTTTTTATGTTGTTGCAATAGGGTAGGCTGAAAGGCTTTTTCAGGTGTAACAATTAGAGAAGAGCTTTCCTCTGTCTCTCCTGTTTTAAGGGAAAGAGTGTGATAGCCCAAAGGGAGATCTTCTGGCAAAGTTAAAACTACCTCTTCACTATGCTCAATTTCACCTGTTAATTGTTCGCCATTTTCAAGTGTGATTGTCCATTGTGCTTTATCGTTATTTGCAAAAAAAAGCGGAATTTCGACCGCTTGTTCCCCCGCCGTTTGTTGAGTAATCACTTTTACAAGCGGTAGGATTTGGTTATTTTTTTGCAAGTCAGGAATATTGTTTAGAATTTGCTCAATTTTTTCAAATGCGGCAGGGTTAGCCCGCTCCTTAATATTAGGATCGTAAAAGTAAGGGTTGGTTGTAGTTGTCATAATTTCCTCAGTTTTTATTATTTAGCTTATAAAATAGACTGTAATAATAATCACAAAAATAAAGGCATACAATATTTGGTATGCCTTTATTAACTATATCATTTGAGATTATTTGCTTTGTTCTCTAGCCACTGCTCGGTAGCCAATATCACGTCGGTAGAATCTGCCTACCCATTGGATTTGTTCGGCAAGTTTTAATGCTTGTTGTTGAGCCTCAAATACGCTATTGCCAAGGGCAGTAGCACATAGTACACGTCCACCGTTGGTGAGTAATTTACCCTCTTTTTGTTCCACACCGGCAAGGAAAACTTTTTGGTTTGCAGTTGCGGTAGGAATGCCGGTGATTTCATCGCCTTTGCGGTAATCGCCAGGGTAGCCTTCAGCGGCAAGCACGATACCAAGAGCGGCTTGTTCGCACCATTTTGATTTGATGGTATCTAATTTTTCTTCACAGGCTTTTAAGCAAAGTTCGACTAAGTCTGATTCCAAACGCATCATAATCGGCTGAGTTTCAGGGTCGCCAAAGCGGCAGTTAAATTCAATTACTTTAGGCTGACCGTTTGGCATAATCATCAAACCTGCGTATAAAAAGCCGGTGTATGGATTGTTTTCACTCGCCATTCCACGCACTGTTGGGTAGATAATTTCTTCCATTACACGGTTGTGAATTTCAGCGGTTACCACCGGTGCTGGAGAGTAAGCTCCCATTCCGCCGGTGTTTAAACCTTTATCGCCTTCGCCTACACGTTTGTGGTCTTGCGAGGTTGCCATCGGCTCCACATTTTTGCCATCAACCATCACGATAAAGCTCGCTTCTTCGCCGTCTAAAAACTCTTCGATTACCACACGGCTGCCGGCTTCGCCAAAGGCATTACCTGAAAGCATATCACGCACGGCATCTTCGGCTTCTTGTAGGGTCATCGCGACAATCACGCCTTTGCCTGCAGCTAAGCCATCAGCTTTGATCACAATCGGAGCCCCTTTTTCTTTTAAATAGGCAAGAGCAGGTTCAACTTCAGTAAAGTTTTGATATTCCGCAGTAGGGATATTATGGCGAGCCAAGAAATCTTTGGTAAAGGCTTTCGAGCCTTCTAACTGAGCCGCTGCTTGGGTTGGGCCGAAAATTTTCAAGCCGTTGGCTCGGAAAGCATCTACCACGCCAGCCACAAGCGGGGCTTCCGGCCCGACAATGGTTAAACCTACGTTGTTCTCTTTTGCAAACGCAACTAACGCCGGTAAATTTGTGCCTGAAATCGCCACATTCTCAATACCGTTTTCCGTTGCTGTACCGGCATTGCCCGGTGCGACAAATACTTTATCCGCTAGGGGAGATTGACGCACTTTCCAAGCTAATGCGTGTTCACGACCACCATTTCCAATAATTAAAATATTCATTTGAATTCCTTATGTGTAACCAAAGCAAACGTTTGCGTATTCTACTTTATTTAGGCTGACAAATAAACCTCAAAACAAGCGGTTATTTTTCCTAAAAATTTTGCAAATTTGCGAATTATTGCTTGCAAAATAGTCTTTTTTCCGTATAATTCCGCCGTTCAGTCACATTTGTTTTTTAATCCTTGCTTCCACAAGCTGGTGACTGGCTAAAGTTGGAGGCTGCTAACCCGTAAGGATAGTCATCAATGCGTCACTACGAAATCGTTTTTATGGTTCACCCGGACCAAAGCGAACAAGTACCAGCAATGATTGAGCGTTACACAGCATCTGTTAAAGAAGCTGGCGGTCAAGTTCATCGCTTAGAAGATTGGGGTCGCCGTCAATTAGCATACCCAATCAACAAACTTCACAAAGCACACTATGTGTTAATGAATGTAGAAGCGCCACAAAGCGTAATCGATGAGTTAGAAACTAACTTCCGCTACAACGATGCAGTTCTTCGTAACTTAATCGTTCACACTAAAGCGGCTGTAACAGAAGCTTCTCCGATGTTAAAAGCACGTGAAGAGCGTAAGCCTGTTGAAGCAGCAGAAGTTGAAGTAGAAGAAGCAGGCGAATAATTTGTCTGTTGAAAATTGTTTAATACTAACTGGCAGCGTTGCCACGTTGATTAAACAAAGCCTAAGTCCTCTTGGCATACCGCATTACAGTTTTTGGTTAGAACATCGTTCAACACAAACTGAGGTAAATTTAGAACGTCAAGCGTGGTGCAAAATCCAAGTGATTTTGAGTGGCAATCAATTTAGTTATTTAACCCAACAAATCAGGCTCGGTGCCAATGTGCGAGTGAGAGGTTTTATCCACACCCACAAAGACTTTAACGGTTTAAATCAGTTAGTCTTACACACCGAACAAATTGAATTTATAGATCAGGAGAAGCCAAATGGCACGTTATTTCCGTCGTCGTAAGTTCTGCCGTTTCACAGCGGAAAATGTTGTTGAAATCGATTACAAAGATATCGCTACATTAAAGAACTACATTTCTGAAAGCGGCAAGATTGTTCCTAGCCGTATTACTGGTACTCGTGCGAAGTATCAACGTCAATTAGCTCGTGCGATCAAACGCGCTCGCTACCTTGCGTTACTTCCATATACTGATAACCACCAATAATCAGGAGAGAGTACAATGCAAGTTATTTTATTAGACAAAGTTGCTCATTTAGGTTCTGTGGGCGACCAAGTAACCGTTAAATCTGGTTTTGCTCGTAACTTCTTAATCCCACAAGGTAAAGCGGTTATGGCAACTGCAGCAAACATTGCTCACTTTGAAGCACGCCGTGCAGAATTAGAAGCGAAAGCAGCGGATGCATTAGCAACTGCACAAGCTCGCGCAGCTAAAATTGCTGAAATCGCAGCTGTATCAGTATCTGCAACAGCAGGTGATGATGGTCGTTTATTCGGTTCTGTTTCTGCTAAAGACATCGCTGAAGCATTAACAGCAGCAGGCGTTGAAGTAGCTAAATCTGAAGTTCGTTTAGGTGAAGGCCCACTTCGTACAACTGGCGAACACGAAGTTAAAGTTCACTTACACGCTGAAGTAAATGCAAAAGTAACTGTAAACGTAGTTGCTGAATAATCAGTAAAGATGTTAAAAAACCCAGCGTAAGCTGGGTTTTGTTTTTTTATATAGCAACTAATGCAGTTTTTCTACTTCTTCTGTGGCAGATTTTATCCACAAACAATTTCCTTTTGATTTCTTTTCAATTAGCTTTAATAATGCTAAATGCGATTCTTCTTCTTCATCGTTGGCTCTGAGAATAATAGCATCATCTGCATTTAGTGTAATGGCTGAAAATTCTTCTTCATTATCGACAATAGCTGATGTAGTTTCTACTTCTTCTTCGCCTAATAGTGAAATTTGCCCGCCGGTCATCATTAAGAAAACATCGGCGAGAATTTCCGCATCCAGTAACGCTCCGTGCAATATACGTTTACTGTTATCAATGCCTAAACGATCACATAACGCATCTAAATTATTGCGTTTGCCTGGGTACATTTTCCGAGCCATTTGTAGGCTATCGGTTACAGTACACATTTCAGCTGTTTTCGCCGGAGGATTAGGCAGATAAGAAAATTCCTGATCCATAAACGCCACGTCGAAGGGGGCATTATGAATAATCAGCTCAGCTCCTTTGATGAAATCTAAAAACTCATCGGCGATGTCAGCAAAAACAGGTTTATCCTGCAAAAATTCATTGGTAATTCCGTGAACTGCAATCGCTTCTTCATCAACTTCACGCGGTGGTTTGATATAAACGTGATAAGTTCGCCCGGTTAAACGGCGGTTAATTACTTCAACTGCTCCTATTTCAATAATATTATGTCCGATTTGCGGAGGTCCACCTGCCATATTCATTCCTGTGGTCTCGGTATCCAGAACCACTTGGCGAACAATTTTTTCTTCTGCCATACTTTTCCTTTCTATAATTTGATCTTGTAAAATTTTACCAAAATTGAACCGCTTGTAGAGAAATTTTTGTTCTAAGTCTTAAAAATAGATTGAATGCATAAAAACCATACATTAAGTATGGTTAAATTGCTTTTGTTAAAAGATGCTTTTTAATATAATACAAAAGCTTTAATTTAAAGGAGACAAAATTATGAAAAAAGCAATGAAGATTTTTGCAGTAGTGTCTGTTGTTGCAACATTAGCCGCTTGTACAGGTGTGCGTGGACACGACGGTTCAGGTCCTGTATGTGAAAATGCGACCTTTATGGGCATTTCTATTATTGAAGCGGTTTCTCCGTGTAAAAAATAAATTCTATTTTTATACATAGAGATATGAAAAAGCTCAAATCTGATGACAGATTTGAGCTTTTTTAGTTTATTACGCTTTATTTCGCAATTCGTTTATATTTCACACGATGCGGCTGAGTAGCTGCCTCACCAAAGGTTTTCTTTTTCCACTCTTCGTAGTCGGAGAAGTTACCTTCGTAGAAAGTCACTTTACCTTCATCTCCGTAGTCTAAAATGTGGGTAGCGATACGGTCTAAGAACCAGCGGTCGTGCGAGATAACCATTGCACAGCCCGGGAATTCTAAGATCGCATTTTCCAATGCACGCAAGGTTTCAACGTCAAGATCGTTGGTTGGTTCGTCCAGTAACAGTACGTTACCACCACGTTGTAGAAGTTTGGCTAAGTGTAAGCGACCACGCTCACCACCTGATAACTCTCCCACGCGTTTTTGTTGATCCACACCTTTGAAGTTGAAACGTCCTACATAAGCACGGCTTGGGATTTCAAAGTTGCCGATGGTTAAAATATCTTGTCCGTTTGATACTTCTTCCCACACGGTTTTCTTATCGTCCATTGCATCACGGAACTGATCCACAGAAGCAAGCACCACAGTTTCACCCATTACAATAGAGCCGCTATCCGGCTGTTCTTGTCCTGAAAGCATACGGAATAAGGTGGATTTACCTGCACCGTTTGCCCCGATAATACCCACAATCGCCCCTTTCGGAATGCTGAATGAGAGATCATCAATCAAAGTACGTTCACCGTAAGATTTGGTTAAATTTTGCACCTCAATCACTTTATCCCCTAAGCGTGGACCAGGTGGAATAAAGAGTTCGTTGGTTTCGTTACGTTTTTGGTATTCGCCGCTGTTAAGTTCGTCAAAGCGAGCCATACGTGCCTTGCTTTTCGCTTGGCGACCTTTTGGATTTTGGCGTACCCACTCCAACTCTTTCTCAATCGATTTTTGACGAGCCGATTCAGCTGCTTGCTCTTGAGCTAAGCGTTTCTCTTTTTGCTCTAACCAAGAAGAGTAGTTGCCCTCCCAAGGAATACCCTCGCCACGGTCAAGCTCTAAGATCCAGCCGGCAACGTTATCTAAGAAGTAACGGTCGTGGGTAATTGCCACAACAGTACCTTCGTAATCGTGTAAGAAACGTTCTAACCACGCCACAGACTCTGCATCCAAGTGGTTGGTCGGTTCGTCTAACAACAACATATCCGGTTTTTCGAGCAATAAACGGCAGAGTGCCACACGGCGGCGTTCACCACCCGACAAATGCTCGATTTTAGCGTCCCAATCCGGCAAGCGAAGTGCATCTGCAGCACGTTCTAACTGATTTTGTAGGTTATGACCATCGTGTGCTTGGATAATTGCTTCCAGTTCAGCCTGTTTTGCTGCAAGTTTATCAAAATCTGCATTTTCATCGGCATATTGTGTATAAACTTCATCAAGCTGAGTTAAAGCGTTTTTCACTTCAGCTACCGCTTCTTCCACCGCTTCACGCACGGTTTGTTGTGGATCGAGCTTCGGCTCTTGCGGTAAATAGCCGATTTTAATACCCGGTTGTGGGCGAGCTTCACCTTCAAACTCTTTATCCACACCAGCCATAATACGTAATAGCGTAGATTTACCCGCACCGTTTAAACCTAACACCCCGATTTTTGCACCCGGGAAGAAACTTAAAGAGATATCTTTAAGGATATGACGCTTCGGTGGCACGACTTTGCCGACACGATGCATCGTATATACAAATTGACTTGACATTGTTCGTATTCCTCACAAAAAAATTCGCCTTATTCTACTTGAATTTACAGCCAAAATATAGGGCGGTTTTAGATTTCGCTAAAGTAACCCTTTTTCCAATAAAAATGTTATTTGAGGCTGCATAGTACTATGCATTTCTCTTACCTTGACAGGTAAGAGAAACAAATCCTGAAGGAAAAAAATTTTAAGGAAGTTATTCTATGCAATATGTCCAAAAACACTCAAATTATTCAACAGCATTGTTGGTTGTTATAAGGGAGAAGATTAATTCTCTACCTCATCAAGGCTTGATTTTAG
The DNA here is from genome assembly GCF_014541205.1 of Mannheimia bovis. Taxonomy (NCBI): domain Bacteria; kingdom Pseudomonadati; phylum Pseudomonadota; class Gammaproteobacteria; order Pasteurellales; family Pasteurellaceae; genus Mannheimia; species Mannheimia bovis. The sequence goes on from NZ_CP061280.1 coordinate 984,208, forward strand.
ATTTAATATCCATTTCTAAAGATGATTTAGATGATATTTTGGAGGGTAATACTGATATGAATATTCATCAATTATTAAGCCTGATTTATAAGGCTGGATTTTTTGATGTATTAAACATCACAAATAATCTATGTATAAAACTCAGTCAATTTGGTTTTTATTTCCAAAATGGCAATTTGAGCCAAAAAGATGATGAGCTTTTGAGTTTATATAGAGAATTCTATAAACATAACGAGTTTATCACTCATCTCAAGTCCCATAGTCTTTATGGATGTATTGAGCAACCTACTTCGGCATTTTTTCATTATTGTACTAATGAAAACTTTAGAAATGCGTTTAATGAAGAGAGCCTCTATGATTTTCAAATGTGGAATGTGTTTAGATAGGAGTTTTTTATGTCATCTCAAAATAGTTTCTTAACAAAATATTCAAAAAGTAATTCTCATAGTCAGGATTCTCAAAAAATAAATGAGGCATTAGAATGGCTGAATGAAAAATATGATGAATTATGTGATTCCTTTCTGATTGCGGTGGGGCTGAAAGAGTTTTTAGATAAAGGCTTTGTACCACCTACGGTTGACGATATAAACAAGGTTGCTGGATTTAGTGTAGCAGAATTATATGAACTACGCTTAATCTCCTTGAAACATATCAATAATCTAGAATCCAGTAGTTTTTTAGATGAAGAAATGAGAGAAATTTTAAATAAATACAAGGTATTCTTCTCTATTTTTGAATCAGAAATTCAAGAGGTGACACATATTTTAAGAAATAAAATAGTAATAATTGGTGAGGAAGATATTGATAACTTAATGAAAATGCAGGCTGCAATAGATTTTCTAAATAAAATAGATATTGGCGATAAAATTGAATTTTCTTATCCAGATATAGAAGAAGGTGGTGAACTATTTTTACAATTACTTGCAGTTCTAGCAATATTAAGAATATATCGTAATAGAAATATATTTATACTTGATGGAGTGATTTTTAACTTTTTTCCTAAGTTTATCGCTATTCTCGGGACTGGTGCGTTTAATGGATTTTTAGACTTCCCTAGTTTGGTAGGAAAGGTTTTTCCAGAAATTATTGATACGATAAATGAGGGTTTAGATTTAGATATTGCTATTGAGGACTTTGAAGTGTTGAGTCAGGAAGAAATGACTGAATGTATGGGTTTATATGAGCAGGCTCTCATTAAGAAAGCTGAAGAAGGCGAAATTGGTTTATTAAATGTTGATGAAATAAATAGCTTTTATGAAGATAATAGTGAGCTAATCTTACCTGCTAAAAATCATGTAGCTGAATATATAGCCCCCCAACCTGACAGCAAAGCCTCCTCTGCAATTCTAAAATTCTTTGATTCAAATTCCAACACATTGGTCGCCAAACTCAAAGAAAGTGGTTTGCAATTAAGTGCTGTGGCATTACAGAACGATCAAAATATCGCAAGGGTAGCGAATGTGGTTTATAACTTATTACCGGGAATGGTGCGTATTTTTGTGAGTTACGATACCGTAGAAAATTTCTTATTAAATAACCGCCAATGGTTGATCAATAAATTAGTTTAATCAGGAGAATTATTATGGATAAACAGTATAGATTTGATATTTACTATACAGATACTCGCTATAACCAAAACGGACAAGGAGGGGTAGTTGCACGAAACATATCTGATGCTAAAAATAAATTTAAGGCTGGTAGGCCTTATATCAAAATTACCTCTTGTATAAGACGTGATGAAGTTATCAGTAAAGCAAATAATATGACTAAATCAGGGAGTAGTAAGAAAGCAAACTTACAGGAAAGCTCATCCATTGGTTCAATGTTACTTGGTGCAGCTGTAACTGCTGGGGTTGGTTTTGTAGCCAATAAATGGTTTAACAAAAAAGATAACACTTAATTTATCTCTAACCAATGTGGAGTAAAAATGGCTGGATTATTACCACCTTATTTCAAAAAGAAAAATAGTGATCACTATAAAGATGCTGTAAAACAATTTGGGAAAGAACAAGTTGATGAGGTTATAGCACAGTGTGATGAACTTGAATCTTGGGTAAAAGAAATGCCAACAAAACAACTTATTATGTATGTTGGTTGTTTCCATACTTTTAACAAATTACCTCAATCTAAAGCTTATGTTCAAGAGAACTTTCCAAACGTATTGGAAAACCCGTTTCTTTTCCAAACACTTTCGGCAGCGTCTCATAATGAACTTAAAATAAATCGAGGATATAAATTCAAAGAAAAAATGCTTGATGAATTCTATAATCTCATAGAGTTGTCTGAAAAGGATGATGAAGAATATTCTGAAGAAGAGGTAAAACTCCCTTTGTGGAAAAAGATTTATTATGTTTTCATTATATTTGGGATTATTATGTTTATTTATAGAGCAATTAATTGGTTGTTATTTTAATATCCTTCATATCAAAGGGGCGGCATTTTTAGAGTTAATCTAGAAAATGAAGCCCCTTTCATCTTAGGGACTATATAGCTTAGTCTCCACATTCTCCATTCTAGATGTAAGGGTAACGAGATCATTTTTGATATGGTATATAATTTGCCTTGTTTACTAGAAGTACCTCCGATTTCTTATTGTGAATGAGCCGAAAACAAGGGATAATATCGCGTTTATTTTAATGAGATACTTGAACAAGCGGTCAGATTTTCTCTGTTTTTTGCAAAATAAAATGCGTTTTTGACCGCTTGTATATTTAATTTTGTGGATATTATGGTCGATTATATTCTGTTAATCATCAGTACCGCCTTAATCAATAACTTTGTTCTGGTGAAATTTCTAGGGCTTTGTCCGTTTATGGGGGTATCAAAAAAGGTTGAAACCGCTATTGGAATGGGGCTTGCCACCACTTTCGTACTAACGGTTGCCTCACTCTCTGCTTACTTGATGGAAACCTATCTGCTTGAGCCATTAAACGCTGAATTTTTACGTACTTTGGTGTTTATTTTGGTGATCGCGGTGATCGTGCAATTAACCGAAATGATCGTCCATAAAACCAGCCCAATGCTTTATCGTTTACTGGGGATTTACTTACCGCTAATTACCACTAACTGTGCAGTGCTTGGGGTAGCATTATTAAATGTAAACTTAGCTAATAATTTAGTTGAATCCGTGCTTTACGGTTTTGGTGCGGCGGCAGGTTTCTCATTAGTGTTAGTCTTATTTGCAGCCTTGCGTGAGCGTTTAGCAGCTGCCGATGTGCCTCGACCATTCCAAGGGGCTTCTATCGCCTTAATTACCGCAGGCTTGATGTCGCTTGCCTTTATGGGCTTTACAGGTTTGGTGAAACTCTAATGCTTGATTTACCAATTATCGCTTATATCCTTATCGCCATTGCTTTTATCGCACTGATTTTCGGGGCGATTTTAGGCTATTCCTCAATTAAACTAAAAGTTGAAGCCGATCCGATTGTTGAACAAATTGATGCTTTATTACCGCAGAGCCAATGCGGGCAATGCGGTTATCCGGGTTGTAAACCTTACGCAGAAGCGATTGCTAATGGTGATGTCATTACAAAATGTGTACCGGGTGGACGACCTTTGGTGGTTAATCTTGCCGAGCTATTAGGGGTTGAAGTACCGCCAATGGAGGGAATGGAAGAACCTGAAGTCAAAGTAGCTTTTGTGATTGAAGATCTTTGCATTGGTTGTACTAAATGTATTCAGGCTTGTCCTGTTGATGCCATTATCGGTACGAACAAAGCAATGCACACCATCATTCCTGATCTCTGTACAGGTTGCGAGCTTTGTGTTGCCCCTTGCCCAACTAACTGTATTGAAATGATTCCGGTTAAACAAACCACGAACTCGTGGAATTGGAAATTTGACCAAAATTTAATTATTCCTGTGGTAAATACAACAGAATTACAGAAAAAACTGGTAACAGGCGGAGGGAAGAATGAGCAATCCTAGCTTAGTGATTGAGCGTATCCGCCAAAATAAAGAAACCGGCAAGTTATGGGATTTCCCGGGTGGTATTCACCCGATGGAAAATAAAGATCAATCTAATAGTAGGCCGATTAGAACCCTCAATTTACCTCGCTTTTTCTATGTGCCGCTGGTTCAGCATTCCGGTTGGGCGGGAGAACTATCAGTAAAAGTGGGCGATTTGGTGCTAAAAGGGCAACCGCTCACTAAAGGCGATAACTACCGTCAGCTTCCGGTACATAGTCCAACTTCAGGACGAGTGATTGGCATTGAGCCTTATGTTTCCACTCACGCTTCGGGCTTACCTGAAATGACGATTATCATCGAAACCGATGGCAAAGATGAGTGGGTAGAACGCCAGCCGATAGAGGATTTCCTAAGTCTTACAAGCGATCAAATTATCCAAAAAGTTTACCAATACGGCATTGCCGGTTTAGGTGGAGCAGTATTCCCAACCGCAACAAAATTAAGCCTTGCGGATAAACGCTGTAAATTGCTTGTGATTAACGGGGCAGAATGTGAACCTTACATCACTTGTGATGACCGCTTAATGCAAGATTATACGCACGATCTAATTGAAGGAATTCGGATCTTACGTTATGTGCTTCGTCCTGAAGAAGTAGTGATTGCGATTGAAGACAACAAACCGCACGCTATTAAAGCACTAGAAGATGCCTTGAAAGGCTCAAATGATATGTTTGTGCGAGCCATTCCGACTAAATATCCGTCCGGGGCGTCTGATCAGTTAATCCAAGTATTGACCGGGCTTGAAATTCCGGCAGGACAACGCACGATTCAAATGGGTATTGTAATGCACAATGTCGGCACAGCCTATGCGGTTAAACGTGCGATTATGGATGACGAGCCGTTAATTGAGCGAGTGGTTACTCTGACCGGCGACAAAATCCGCAACAAAGGCAATGTGTGGGCAAGGCTCGGTACACCAATTCAGCATTTGTTAGAACAAGTGGACTACCAAGCCGACAAGCGTTTTCCTGTGTTTATGGGCGGACCAATGATGGGCTTTATTTTGCCTTCATTGCAAGCTCCTGTAACCAAAACCGTAAATTGCTTGATTGCCCCGGATCATTTTGAATACGCACCACCGGAGCCTGAACGTAGTTGCATTCGCTGCTCAAGCTGCTCTGATGCTTGCCCTGTGGGGTTATTACCACAGCAGCTTTATTGGTTTGCCAGAGCGGAAGATCACGACAAATCTAAAGAGTACAATTTGGATGCTTGCATTGAGTGCGGCGTTTGTGCTTATGTTTGTCCAAGCTATATTCCGCTTATTCAGTATTTCCGCCAAGAAAAAGCGAAAATCAATGAAATTGAAGAAAAAGCTCGCAAGGCGGAAGAAGCTAAAATCCGTTTTGAAGCAAGAGAAGCCCGTTTACAAAAAGAACGAGATGCAAGAACGGCTCGAATTACCCAAGCGGCTGAAAAACGCCGTGAAGAAGTGGCAAATGCAGGTGGCGTTGATCCTGTAAAAGCGGCTCTTGAACGCTTGAAAGCGAAAAAAGCAGCTGAAACCACTCAAGAAACATTGGTAGAAGTGCAAGTAAAATCTAACGGTGAGCCTGATAATAGCGATTTAATGGCACAACGAAAAGCCAGACGTTTAGCTAAACAGGCAGAGCAAGCGATCGAAAAAGCAGAAAATATTGTAAACACTGAAACTGAAGCCACAGATAATGCTGAAACTGACCCTCGAAAAGCCGCAGTTGCCGCAGCACTTGCTCGAGCCAAAGCGAAAAAAGAGGCTCAGAAAGAGCCTGTAGTGAAGAATAGTCATTCTCTTGAACCAACAGAAAATGCGGAAGTAGACCCTCGTAAAGCAGCGGTTGCTGCTGCACTTGCTCGAGCTAAAGCGAAAAAAGAAGCCCAACAAGCGGTCGAAAAACCGGAAAATATTGCAACTGTAGAGGCGAGTAGCCATTCGCCTGAAACAACCAACAATGTGGAAACCGACCCACGTAAAGCGGCGGTTGTTGCCGCCCTTGCCAGAGCCAAAGCGAAAAAAGAAGCTCAACAAGCGGTTGAAAAAGCAGAAAATATTACAACTGTAGGGGCGAATTGCAATTCGCCTGAACCTACAGAAAATGTGGAAACCGATCCACGCAAAGCCGCCGTAGCTGCTGCCATTGCTCGAGCCAAAGCTCGTAAGCAAGCTGAACAGGAGCAAAAAGATGTTTAGTGAGCTAATTCCACCACTGCCTTGGTCGTTCCTGTTTATTCAGGATTTAATCGGTACAATTGTGTTTGCGATTTCAGGGGCGATTGCGGCTCGTCAGCACAAAATGGATATTTTCGGAATGTTTATTTTGGCGTTTGTAACTGGTGTTGGTGGTGGCACATTGCGGGATATGATGATTGGTTCAACCCCTGTGTTTTGGATGAAGCAGCCGATTTATGTGTTAATGATTAGTCTTGCCGTGATTATTACTGCGATTTTTCGCAATCAAATTTCCCGCAAAAGCTGGCAAACAGGCTTGTTGGTATTTGATGCGATTGGGCTTGGTGTATTTACGGTGATTGGGGTACAAAAAGGCTTAGATTTTGGTCTGCATCCGTTAATTTGTATAGCACTAGGTGGTGTTACAGGTTGTTTTGGCGGTGTTATTCGAGATATTTTACGTAATGAAGTGCCGATTGTGCTACAAAAAGAAGTTTATGTAACCGCAAGCCTGATTGGTGGTGTGATTTTTGTAGCAGCAAATTCGTTCGGATTGGAAAGTGATTGGGTGTATTTGGCAACAGTTTTCACCGTCATTATTATCCGCTTGTTGGCAATTCGGTTTAATTTGCATTTACCAAAACTATAGTGATAGCAGGACTTTTTAGCAAATTTTTATAAAGGCTTTATATAATGTTTAGAGTAGTCAGTTCCCCACATACCCATTCAAGCAATCTTACTGCAAATATTATGTTGTGGGTCATTTTGATGATGTTGCCCGCACTTGGGGTTCAACTTTACTATTTCGGTTTCGGGGTGCTAATCCAAATTGTGATTGCGATCGCTTTGGCAATTGCTATTGAAGTTGGAATTGCAAAATTACGCAAAAAAACGACCGCTTTCTACCTGGCGGATATGTCGGGTATTTTAACAGCGTTGATTTTAGCGATGTCTATCCCGCCTTATGCTCCTTATTGGATCATCATAATTGGTGTCATTGCGGCACTGTTATTGGCAAAACATAGCTATGGAGGCTTAGGGCAGAATATATTTAACCCGGCAATGGTTGGTTATGCGTTGTTGTTGGTTTCTTTCCCCGTACAGATGACCTCTTGGATTGTGCCGATTGAGTTATTAAATGAACCACCTACATTTAGTGATGCAATTTCATTAATTTTCAGTGGAGTAACCAGTGATGGTTTTAGTCTTCATCAACTGGTGAATAGTGTTGATGGCATCGCACAAGCCACACCGTTAGACAGTATGAAAAGCAGTTTAGCCAAATCTGGTTTCGATGCTGTAATGAATACGCCGATTTTTAACGGATTATTTGCAACAGGCTGGCTACAACTGAATATAGCCTTTTTATTAGGTGGACTTGTGCTGATTTATAAGCGAATTATCCATTGGCAAATCCCTGTTTCAATGCTTGCTGCCTTTATCGTTTTAAGTGGTATAACTGAGTTGGTAACAGATCAAGCATATCTTCATTTTGTCAGCCATTTATTCAGTGGTGCGATGATGTTTGGGGCGTTTTTTATTGCCACTGATCCTGTCAGTGCTTCTATTACCCCAAGAGGAAAACTGATTTTCGGGGCGTTGGTCGGCGTTTTGCTTTATGTGATCCGCTATTACGGCAATTATCCTGATGCAATTGCGTTTTCCGTATTATTGGCAAATATCTGCGTACCGTTAATCGACCACTACACACAACCAAGGCTTTACGGTACGAAATTGGATAGAAAATAATGAATATCTCAAAAATCACGTTAAAATATGCCTTAATTTTAGGCTTGATTGCGTTGTTAAGTACCGCAGTTTCCACCGGTGTGTATCTGCTTACTAAAGGCAGAATTGACGATGTAACGGCAATGCAGCAACGTAACTTATTAGAAGAAGTTGTGCCGAAAACCTATTTTGATAATGATGTATTAGGCAGTTGTAAACTGCTTCAGCTTGAAAATGCTCCTTATCTGAACCGCATTTATATTGCAAAAAAATCCGAAAAAACGACCGCTTACTTCATTCAAAGTACAGCACCGGACGGTTATTCAGGCAACATCGTATTATTAATGGGTATAGAGCCAAACGGTAATCTGTTAGGTGTACGTACCCTTGAACACAAAGAAACGCCGGGCTTGGGCGATAAAATTGAAACCCGTGTATCAGACTGGATTTTATCTTTCACAAATAAACTGTTCAGCGTAGAAAACGAAGCAGAATGGAATGTGAAAAAAGATGGTGGACTGTTCGACCAATTCACTGGTGCGACCATTACTCCTCGTGCAGTAGTGAATAATATCCGCCAAAGTGCAAAATGGGCTCTCACAGAGCTTGTACAAAATCCGCAAATGATCGACCAATTTAAAGATTGTAAATAGGGCATAAAATGGAAAGAGAAAACCAAATCCCTGTAACCAATATTGAAGCAGAACCTAAACAGGCAACAGTGTGGAAAGAGCTTCTTACTGATGGCGTGTGGAAAAATAATGGTGCGTTAGTTCAATTACTAGGGCTTTGCCCGTTGCTTGCGGTGTCAAACAGTGTTACTAATGCCTTAGGTTTAGGTTTAGCGACAATGTTTGTGCTGATTTTTACCAATGTAACCGTCTCGCTTTTTCGTAAAATTACACCGCACGATATTCGTATTCCGATTTATGTGATGATCATTGCAACCGTCGTAACGGCAGTACAGCTTTTAATGAACGCTTTTGCATTCCCTGTGTATCAATCACTGGGTATTTTTATTCCGCTCATTGTTACTAACTGTATTGTCATTGGTCGTGCTGAAGCCTACGCCTCGAAAAATGAGGTAAATTTTTCTGCCTTTGACGGTTTTTCAATGGGGCTAGGTATGACCTTAAGCCTTGTTGTGTTAGGTGCATTGCGTGAAATTATCGGTAATGGTACGTTATTTGATGGTTTAGATTTATTACTCGGCGACTGGGCAAAAGCACTCTATATTGATGTACTACACATTGATTCAGGTTTGCTGCTTGCGATTTTACCACCGGGTGCATTTATTGGGCTTGGGGTGATATTGGCGGTGAAGAATATTATTGATAGGAAGTGATAATGTTACTTTCTTTGGATAGTAACATTATGGAGATCTAACTCCCCTCTTTAGAAAAGAGGGGAGGGGGAGATTTGACAGAATGTATTTGCGGAGAAAATAGGATAAAAATATATCGATAGCTAAATTAATGTTCTAATTATCATTTTACTTCGGCTATTGCTACTGCCAAATCTCCCCTAACCCTTCGTAGCTCAAAGAGGGGGGCTAGTTTCGTTTCTATATTAAAGTAAAAGTAACAAATAAAGAGGAATATAGAATGACAAGAATTACCGCTCAAGACGGTTACACTCACAAATTCCGATGGTCTTTTTTTCACCCAAAGTATTGGGGCGTGTGGTTAGGCGTATTGGGGCTTGTGATTTTGGCGTATGTGCCAGCAAGAATAAGGGATAAATTTTCTGCTTTTGTGGGAAGAGCTGCCTATAAATATCTCAAAAAGAAAAATAAAAAAGGCTATCATCGGGCAAAAGTGAACTTGCGTTACTGTTTTCCTGAATGGAGTGAGCAAAAACGTGAAGAAGTCGTTGAGAAAATGTTTATCACTGTGGCTCAAACAATGTTAGCGATTGGAGAAACGGCAATTCGCCCGGTCTCTTATTTACAAAAACGTTGTGAATTTACAGGCTTTGAGTATGTGGTAAAAGCCAAAGAGAGCGGTAAAAACGTCATTATGCTTGTGCCGCACACTTGGTCAATTGATATGGCGGGTGTGGCAATGTTCTCGTTAGGTTACCCTATGACCTCAATGTACAATCCGCACCGCAATGCGTTAGTGGATTGGCTATGGAACATTACCCGTGAGCGTTTAGGTGGGCGAATGCACACTCGGCAAAACGGTATTAAAGCCTTTTTAGCGGATGTACGCAAAGGCGATGTCGGTTACTTCTTGCCTGATGAAGATTTTGGTGAGGAATTAAGTGTGTATGCAGATTTTTTCGCAACTGAAAAAGCTACCCTTCCCGGTTTAAATAAAATGGCGAGAGTAGCTAACGCGGAAGTGATCCCTATGTTCTCAATCTATAATGCCGAAAAAGCAAAATATGAAATGGAAATTTTACCACCACTTGAATTTTCAGGCGATCCTGTTCAATCTGCCAGAGAAATGAATAGGGTGATTGAATATTTTGTGGAGAAAAACCCCGAGCAATATGTTTGGATTTTACGTTTGCTTAAAACCAGGCGAAATGGGGAAGATATTTACAAAGTTGAATAAATAGACTTAGGGCGAACTGATGGTTCGCCTTTTGTGTAATATAAAATAGATTTGGTATAGCAAGCGGTTAATTTTATGACGAATTTTACACTCGTTTTAACGCTGTATCATATACTTCATTATCTTCTCATCTGCCAACCGTCAGTAATAAAATACAGGTTTCATCATCATTAAGCTGATAAACAAGCATAACACCTGCTTTTCTTAATTTGATTTTGTAGCAATTATGTAGTTCGCCACTTAAGCGATTTTTGGGAATATGAGGATTTTCAACGACTTTATCTAGTTTTTTACGTAGTTGTTGCTTAATGGTAGGATCAAGTTTATTTAGTTCTGCCACAAAATCTTCGTGAACTTTAATAGAATAAACCATAATAACGCCTTATGAAAATAGCTCATAGAGTGTCGTATTTTTGATTTTTTCTGGTTCATTTAGTCTTTTTTTCACGATGTTATACAATTCGGCATCTTCATCTGAAACAATAATTTGCTTAATCGGCATTTTACCTGTATCTGCCACATAAGCTAAAAAGGTACGAATAGCGTCTGATGGGCTAATACCTAAGTTATCGAAAGCTAAAAAGGCTTGTTGTTTAACATTATCATCAACACGAATATTCAAATTTGCCATAGTTTTCCTCCTTTTTAGATTTATTGTAAAACATAAACAAGATTAAGAGTGAAAAAAGGGTAAGCATATTTGCTTACCCTATAGACTTATTTACTCGGTGCTTGTGAGAGCAAACGAGTTAATAACTTCCAATACGTTTCCACCGCCGGAATATGCACTTTTTCATCTGGCGAGTGGGCGTTGAGAATAGTTGGGCCAATCGACACAAAATCCATATTAGGATAGATTTTATTGATTAAACCGCATTCTAAACCTGCGTGAATAACTTTAATTTGAGATTCATAACCTAAAATATCATCGTAAATCGCTTTGGTTAATGGGGTGATTTTAGAATCTGGATTTGGTTCCCAGCCCGGATAATTGCCGGAAAAATCAACTTCTGCCCCCACAAGGGTAGCTAATGAGCGAATTTTACTGCGAATATCGGCTTTGCCCCCTTCAATTAAAGAACGAGCGAGAATAGTCGCTTTTACATCGCTCTCTTTGGTACTCAGCACGCCAATGCTTAATGAAGTTTCCACCACATTTTCCACAACATCGCTATTACGCACCACACCATTTGGCAGAGCGTTAATGAAGTGAATTACACGTGCGGTACTTGCCGGGTCGAATGCTTGTTCAGGCACGTTAGCTTCTTCAATGAAAAATTGGAAGTTTGGCTCTGCAATTCTGAGTTCTGTTTTTAATCGCTCGGCAGTTTGGGTTAAACAAGCGGTCAATTTTTCCTTATTTTCTGCAGAAACAATCAGTGTTGCGTGAGCTTCACGTGGAATAGCGTTACGCACAGAACCACCTTGAACAGCGGAAATTTGAAATTCCACTTCGTTGTAAGCTTCTTCCAAAATACGAGCAAAAACTTTAATCGCATTTGCTCGAGTTGTGTGGATATCACAACCTGAATGCCCGCCTTGTAAGCCTTTAAGCGTAAAGGTAAGAGCCGCATCTTGCTGATGTGGCACTAAAAAAACGGGAAGCGTTATATTCACATTTTCGCCACCAGCACAGCCGATATAAATTTCACCATTTTCTTCGGTATCGGTATTAATCATAATATCGGCAGTCAGCCAGTTCGGGCGTAAACCAATCGCCCCTTCCATTCCCGCTTCTTCCGTCATTGTGAGCAGCACTTCAATGGTTGGGTGAGCTAAATCATCACTATCTAACACAGCTAAGCACGAAGCTAAACCAATGCCGTTATCAGCCCCAAGTGTTGTACCTTTCGCTTTCACCCATTCACCGTCAATATAAGGCTGGATTGGGTCTTTTTTGAAATCGTGAACTGTGCCGGCATTGGCTTGTGGCACCATATCTAAATGAGCTTGTAGGGCAATGACGGCACGATCTTCCATTCCTGCCGTTGCAGGCTTACGGATTAACACGTTACCAGCTTCATCACGCTCTACAAAGAAATTTTTCGATTTTGCCCAATTTACAATAAATTCAGCCAATTCCTCTTCGTGATAAGAGGGGTGGGGAATAGCACACACTTTATCAAACCATTGCCAGAGCAGTTGAGGGGCGAGAGTTGAAATTTCAGACATAATGAGCTCCTTTTGTAAAAAATTGAGAAAAAATCACCGCTTGTATTTAAGCTGGATAGCTATCTCTACCATTGTAGAATAATTTGAGATGAATTTAATAAAAAAATCTTAAAAAAGTGAAAAAAGAACTTGATGACTGGTTGTTTTTTTTTTGTACAATCTGCATGTGTTTTAAACACAAAAATCATCTTTTATCTTACAAAAGGAACATTCTATGTCTATCAAAAAAGTAACATTAGCAAGTTTGATTTTATTGAGTTTAACGGCTTGTGGTAGTGGCGGCTCCGGTGGCAACTCAAACAATGCAACAAAACCGAATGCTAAACCGCAAACCACTCAACAGCAAGTTGATAAAGCCGCTGCCGAAAAAGCGGCGAAAGAAAAAGCAGCGAAAGAAAAAGCAGCGAAAGAAAAAGCAGCGAAAGGGAAAGCGGAAGCAGAGCGTTTAGCGGCAGAAAAAGCAGCGAAAGAGAAAGCGGAAGCAGAGCGTTTAGCGGCAGAAAAAGCAGCGAAAGAGAAAGCGGAAGCAGAGCGTTTAGCGGCAGAAAAAGCAGCGAAAGAGAAAGCAGAAGCGGAACGTTTAGCAGCAGAAAAAGCAGCGAAAGAGAAAGCGGAAGCAGAGCGTTTAGCGGCAGAAAAAGCAGCGAAAGAGAAAGCGGAAGCAGAGCGTTTAGCGGCAGAAAAAGCAGCGAAAGAGAAAGCAGAAGCGGAGCGTTTAGCGGCAGAGAAAGCAGAGCAAGAACGTCAAGCGAAAATTGCTCAATTAAAACCTATTGCGGTAGAAGCTGGATTAGATGAGGGGACAGCAGAGAGTTTAGCTGATCAGAATTTATCAAAAACGCCTGATGAATTTAAGAAAATTGCTGAAGATTATAAATTACAACTTGATATTGCACAGGCTAAAGGTATTTCAAATGGAACATATCCTGTTGGTTTAATTACCAATATTAGTGGTAGCGGATTATCAAGTGTAGAGACTATAAATGCATTAACAAAAGCAGATAGACCTCATAAAATGGTATATAATCAGCCGTATTCCGTTGTCATTGCTGATTATTCAGGGTATGTGGCTTATAACAATCAAACAGGAAAAATTTTCTCAGATGATCGCATATCATCTATTCATGTAAGAGGTTTAAAAACAGCTGAAGAAGCAATTCCAAATGAAGGTACCGCAACCTATTCAGGAAAAGCGTTCAATGGTACTATTAGATCTGATTATGATTGGGAGACAGGTTTCACAGATAAAGTAATTGAAGGTAAAGTTACCTATAATGTTGATTTCAATAATCGTATAGGTTCAGGTGAAATTACAGGGCTAGGAGATGATGTTATCTTAGAACAAGGTGCAATTTCCGGTACTGGTATTACTTCTTCAGCAAGACAAAGCTATCGTTCAGGGCAATACTCACTTGATTTCTACGGTCCGGAAGCTCAAGAAATTGGTGGAAAAGTAATTTTAGAAGGTAAAGATACGATTGGTTTCGGTGGCACTCGTGGCGATATCCAAAAATAATCTTTTCTGACGTTCAATGCCGTTTAAGCCAAATTAAACGGCATTTTTGTTAATACCTAGCACGCTAAGCGTACTAGGTTAAGCATAATTGAGTGGCTCTGCCACTCTGTTTAATCTGATACTATGAAAAAATATCCCCTTTTATTTTCGCTTTTTAGCCCTGTTGTATGGGCGGAAACCGTGATTGAGCACAACACAGATCCCGTTTCTTTTGAACGCCATTCACAAGCGGTCAAATTTGAGCAAAATTTTGTAAAAAAATCGCAAAAAACGACCGCTTATCAAGCTGAATATTCATTCAATCAGACTGTTGAACAGCAAATTAATCAAGCAATTTTGAGCCAAAATTGGGAAAACTTAGCACCGCTTTTAAGCCATTATCAGCAAATGCCCAATGTTGATCCTTTACTTTGGCATTACGCCAAAGCGGCACTTGCCTATGCGAAAAAAGATCATTATTCAGCCATTTTTCACTACCGCCAATTACTCGCCCAAAATCCCAATTTGGTTTATCCACGTTTTGATTTAGCCTTAGTTTTGGCAGAAGATCAGCAATTTCGTGAGGCGGAGCGTGAATTTAGCCATATTCAAGCCAATTTACCGCCCGATTTAGGCAAAATTGTGGCGACTACTCAAATGCAAATTGCAGAAAATGAGCGTTGGCAGCCTGATTTTTATCTGCAATATACCCAAACCAATAATGTGAATAATGCGTCATCTTCGCCGATTGTGAACGTAAATGGGCGGATTTTCCGTAAAAGTGAGGAGAGCTTACCACAATCAGCCAAAGGCATTCGCTATGGCTTCGGGTTAAACAAATTGCAGAATTTGCGTGGTAATCACTTTGTGGGAGTAGGGCTAAATTATAGCAGTATTTATTATTGGGATAATCAAGATTACCGTGAGCAATCTCTTTCTATTTCGCCAAGTTATAGTTACCGTACGGCTCGTTATCGTTTGAGCTTTTCGCCGTTTATTGAGCAGAATTGGTTGGGAAGTAGCCGTTATAATTACCAATTTGGAGCAACGGTAAGTGGTTTTCGTTATCTCAATTCGCAATGGTTGATGTCAGGTAGTTTTACCCATTTACAAAAACGCTATTTTGATGAGCTAACGGCAAGCCGTTATAACAGTTATCAGCACCAAATCAGTGGAGGATTACAGTGGCAAGCGGTCAAAAATTGGCGATTTTTTGCAAATTTAGACGGTAGTCGTGAAATCGCTCGTGAGAAAGCTCAAACGTCAAATAAGTGGTTAGCAAGAGTTGGGGCGGTTTATCAAGGCGAAAAATGGGCAACTCAAGCAAGTTTAGGCTTTGGGAAACGCTATTTTGCCGATAAGCACTATTTATTTGGCTATAAACGGCAAGATAAGGAATATCAAGTTAATCTTGCGGTTTGGAATCGCAGTTGGCATTGGCAAGGCATTGTGCCAAAGTTGAATTTCCGTTATCAAAAAATCGATAGTAATATTGCCGATTTTTACTCTCGACAAAATAAAGAACTGTTTTTTACGTTAGAGAAGCTATTTTAGTGCTGATTTTTTGCACTACGCATACGGTTGCGTAATAAGTTGTATAAAAAAATGAATGAAATGATGGCGAAAAAACCATTTTCAGGTTATTCTAGTGCAATTTTTTTATATCGGGGTGAGCCCCAATTTTATATTAGGTTGTTTCTATGAGCGAAAAATACACAAACGAAAAATATGTGGTAACGTGGGATATGTTCCATATGCACGCCCGTAAGTTGGCAGAAAATTTATTACCCGCTTCTCAGTGGAAAGGGATTATTGCAGTAAGTCGTGGCGGTTTATTCCCTGCTGCTGTTTTAGCACGTGAGTTGGGTATTCGCCACGTAGAAACAGTGTGTATCGCAAGCTACGATCACGATAATCAAGGTGAATTAAAAGTATTACACGCAGCTGAAACTGATGGAGAAGGTTTTATTGTGGTAGATGATTTGGTGGATACCGGCAATACCGCAAAAGAAATTCGCAGAATGTACCCGAAAGCACGTTTTGTAACCGTATTTGCTAAACCACAAGGTGCTCCATTAGTTGATGATTATATCATCGACATTCCACAAGAAACCTGGATTGAGCAGCCTTGGGATTTAGGTATTACCTTTGTTCCGCCTTTGGCTCGTAAGTAATTTTGTGTAATGGACAATGAAAATTGTCCATTATTTTTATCTGTTTTAAATTGATTAAGAAAATGAGTTTAGGTCATCTTTATATTATTTCAGCACCAAGTGGTGCAGGTAAATCGTCGTTAATTAATGCATTATTAGCTGATTTGCCACGTTCTGAAGTCCAACTTTCTGTTTCTCACACAACCCGTAATCCACGCCCAGCTGAACAAGATGGCGTGCATTATTACTTTACCAACCACGAAGAATTTAAGCGTTTAATTGAGCAAGAGCATTTTTTGGAATGGGCGGAAGTGTTCGGTAATTACTATGGCACATCGCTACCAATGATTGAACGCAGCCTTGAGCAAGGGATTGATGTGTTCCTTGATATTGATTGGCAGGGTGCAAGACAAATTCGGGACAAAGTGGCAAATGTGAAAACAATCTTTATTTTGCCACCGTCAAAAGCAGAGCTCGAAAAACGCTTAATCGGAAGAGGGCAAGATTCAGCAGAAACTATTGCGAAACGTATGGCGGAAGCGGTTTCTGAAATGAGCCATTATGATGAGTTTGATTATGTAATTATCAATGATAACTTTGAGCAAGCACTTTCCGAACTAAAAGCGATTTTAGTGGCAGAACGTGTCAGTTTAAATAGCCAGAAAATTCGTCATACCAATCTGATTAGTGAACTATTAGCTAACTAAATGAACAAGCGTTCATTTTAGCTGGAAAGAAACGTAGTTTTTGGGTAGAATACGCCGGTTTTCTACCCAAATTTTTTCACAAAATTATTTTATCCCAAATAAGGACATAGAATGAAACTCTCAAAATTAGCCTTTTCTGTAGTGTTAGCTTTAACAGTAACGGCTTGTACCACCGGAAATATGAGCAATGATGGTTCTTTGCAAAAAGCACAAGCAACTTATCAAAGCTATGATGAAATCACAAAACAATATCAAATTAATGAACAATGGTGGCAAGGTTATAGTGATGTGGAATTAAACCGTGTTGTTGATTTAGCGATTAAAAACAATCTTGATTTAGCGAAAAGCGGCATTGCAGTAAATAAAGCACTTTATAACGCTAATTTAGTTGGGGCTAATTTAGTTCCAACCTTTAGTGGTTCTGGTTCAGCTTCAGCCGCAAAAGGGTTAGGCTCTGCTTCTTCTAATAATATTTCAACAGGGGTTTCAACCACTGCGGCTCAAGCAGCATTCAATTTAAGCTATACCCTTGATTTATGGCAGCGTTTAGCCGATACCGCAAGTGCCGCAGAATGGGCTCACAAAGCAACAGTCGAAGATTTAAAAGCGACCCGTTTATCTATCATCAACTCAGTGGTAACCACTTATTATCAATTAGCTTATTACCGTGATGCTATTCGTATTACGGAAGAAAGCATCAAAAACTATGAGCAAATCAGCCGTATTTTAACGAACAAGATGAATGCAGGAGCAATTGACCGTTTAGCGGTAGATCAAGCACAGCAAGCAGTTTTAACTGCTCGCAATAAAGTGATTGAATTACGCACTATGCAAAAAACAGCAGAGCAGATGTTACGCAATTTGCTAAATGTTCACCCAAATACACCGCTTAATATTCGCTATCCAAATATTATGAATGTGAAATTACAAGGTGTAGATTTAAATGTGCCTGTATCAGCGATTGCGAATCGCCCTGATGTAGTGGGTTCGTTACAGCGTTTACAAAGTGCGTTTAAATCTTTAACGGCAACGGAGAAAAGCTGGTTCCCAACTTTAACTATTGGTGGTTCTATTACAGGTAGTGCTACAAATGTGGGAAATATTGCAGATAACCCGGTTGGCAATGCGTTAATTAAACTGGATTTACCCTTCTTAGATTGGAATCGTGTGAAAAATAACGTAAAAATTTCAGAAGCGGATTATGTAACGGCTCGTTTAAATTATGAGCAAAAAATCACTTCGGCATTAAATGAAATTGACCGTTATTATTATGGCTATACGCAATCAAGAAGCTCGTTAAATGTGCTACAAGATGCGTATAATCAAGATAAACGCATCAGTACATACTACAAAAACCGCTATGAACAAGGTGTTTCAGAATTCCGTGAATGGATTGCCGCAATGAACACCGAGCGTAATTCCCAACTTGCCATTTTAAATGCCAAGTACGCCATCTTAGCGAATGAAAATGCGGTGTACCAAGCAATGGCAGGTAAATATAGAAGGTAGATAAGACAACGTCAGATAAAAAAGAGTTAATATTTCACATATTAACTCTTTTTTATTAAATAAATAATGAAGTAGTTAACTATAAGCCCAGCACTTTTCGCCCATTGAGACTAGCAATATTTGCCATCTCTTCCAAGTTAGTGAAACGGCAGCCCGCAGAGAGTAGGCTTAGCTCTTGCCACATATCGCCTTCGCATAGTGGCACCATATAGTCGCAGATGTTATCTGTCCCCACCGCCACTGTGATGCCTTCAGGAATAAGCTCATCAGCAGGGGTTAAGGCGTTATGGAAAGGTTGTAAATCTTCTTTACGACCACTATCAATCCACGCCATTGGGCAAGCGATTACCATCATTTGGCTATCACGCATTTTTTGATATAACATTTTGCGGTAATCTTTAGGGTGAGAGCCAATGGAGATGCCGTGAATAGCGACAACACGCCCTTGCATTCCGTGTTCAACTGATTTATCACAGAGTTGCTCGGTTTCTTTTTCTTTTGGTGAGTTAAATTGATCGACGTGAACGTGCAACATTTTACCTTGTGATTTGGCAGTTTCCATTAAAATATCCATTGCTTCTAAGCCTTTGCCATAATCTAACTCATCACGGTAAGGCAAGCCACCGATGATATCCACCATTTCAGATCCAATATCAAACCACTTTTTCGCCGTTGGCTCAATCACACCTTTTAAGGTTTGGTTAGCAAATTTTAAGATAATATCGTTTTTATACACTTCACGGGCTCTGTGAGCGGCGATAATCGCTCTGTCTTCACATACCTGATCGATATCTACAAAAGTGCCGAATGCGGTTACCCCTTGTGAAATCATCAACTCAATGGCTTGAGAGAAGCGGCGGTAGTAATCTTCTACGCTTGAATTGCGTTTAACTTCATCTACCAAGTCCCATTTTTGTTGTAGATTCGCATTTTGATAAACAGTGATTTTCTCCGGTGTCATTGTAAATGCTCGATCTGCGTGAGCGTGAGCATTTACCCAGCCGCCTTTTTTAATGATTTCATCACGAATATGACCTTTTAGGGTACGAATCAACTGGCTCATTTGTTATTTTCCTCTTTAACACTCTTGCAAATTTAAGTCTGTAAAAATAATAAAAAAACAGCTACGCATCAGAAAACGATGCGTAGCTGTTTTTTAGAATTTGGTTTAAGGGATTTTATCTGTTTCATTTCTAGTTCCTTGTTGGACTAGGGCGATAGTATAATGATTTTTTGGTGAAATGGCAAACGTTTGCGAATGTTGAAATTCAGTCATAAACTTTTTAAAATAAAGTGTTCTCATTGGGGTGCAACAAGCGGTTTAATTTGCCTAAAAATTTGCAAAATTTCCGTAAAATGTGATCGCTTGTAGCTGAGAAATACCCATAGAACCTGATCTGATTAATATCAGCGTAGGGATTTGAGATAGCAAACTTGCCTCTTAAATCCTTCTATCCACTTAATTTAGAAGGACTTTTTATGAAATTGATTTTATCTTCACTGGCACTACTTACTGCTACCGCTTTTGCTAACCAACCAACACTGACAGTTTACACTTATAGTTCGTTTGCCTCTGAATATGGTCCGGCTACAAAATTAGAACAAAATTTCGAGAAAGAGTGTAACTGTGATTTAAAATTTATGCCGTTTGATAATGGCGTAACAATGTTTAACAGAGTGCGTTTAGAAGGAGAAAAAACCAAAGCTGATGTAGTGCTGGGTATTGATAATTTCTTGCAAGCTGAAGCTGAAAATTCAGGGTTGTTCACGGAATTTGAGGCAAAAACCAAATTAGAGATGAAAGATAACATCTTCTTCCCGTACGATACAGGCTCTTATGCCTTTATTTATGATAAAGAAAAATTGAAAAATCCTCCGAAAAGTTTGAAAGAGCTGGTTGAACGCCAAGACTTAAAAATTATCTATCAAGATCCAAGAACCAGTAGTGTTGGGCGTGGTTTCTTAATGTGGGTAAATCAAGTCTATGGTGATGGAGCTCCAACTGCTTGGAAAACGTTGTCAAAACATACCGTAACGGTAGGTAAGGGCTGGTCTGAAACTTATGGTGCTTTCTTGAAAGGGGAGTCGGATTTGGTTCTTAGCTATACTACATCGCCTTTATATCATAAGTGGCACGAAAATACCGATAAATATGTGGCTGCTCCGTTTGAGGAAGGGCATTTAGTTCAAGTTGAGAATGCGGCGATTGTAAAAACGACGAAACAAAAAGCATTGGCAAACCAATTCTTAGCATTTTTGCATAAGCCGGAATCACAACATATTATTTCTTATCATAATGTAATGAACCCTGTTTTAGCAGAAGGCGTTGATCCTGCTTTTGCAGAAATGCCAACCTATAAAACATTAGAATTTACCCCGCCATCTAATGAAACCATTCAAAAATGGCTCTCTGACTGGTCAAAAAGCTGGTAGTAAATAATAAGTAATGATAGCCGAATTGTGATTCGGCTATCATTTTGAGCAAATAAATCAATGTAAATGCAAAATTTTTGCAAATTTATTTGTTAGTCATTCGATTTTGTGTTATTTATAGCCGCCATTACTAAAAACCCGAAGATGTTGATTTTTTCGTATAATGTAGTTACAAGGAAGTTAGGTTGTATTCGGGATATAATTTTAACAATAAAATTCCAAACAAGGAGTAATCTATGACTGAAACGGCTAAAACCACCTCTCTTGGTTTATTAGCATTAGCAGGTGTTGAGCCTTATGAGCCGGCAAAAGATGAAGAGTATATGAATGAAGCTCAACGTGAGCATTTCAAAAAAATTCTGAAAGCCTGGCACGGTCAAATTATGGAAGAAGCAGAACGTACCAAAAGCCAGCTTCAAGAAGATATGACCAACTTTGCTGACCCTAACGATCGTGCAAGCCAAGAAGAAGAGTTTAGTTTAGAGCTTCGTAACCGTGATCGTGAACGTAAATTGTTGAAAAAAATTGAGCAAACGTTACATAAAATTCAAGAAGATGATTATGGTTTCTGTAAAACCTGTGGTGTTGAGATCGGCATCAAACGCCTAGAAGCTCGCCCAACCGCAGATTTATGTATAGATTGTAAGACATTAGCTGAAATTCGTGAGAAGCAATTAGGTTTATAAGCAAATTACATAATGCCTCTTTTACAAGAGGCATTTACTATTTAGAGGTGTATTATTTTTAATTATATTAAGTCATTATTTTCCAAACCGAAAAAGCAAGAGAAGGAAAATAAGTCAGAAGTTGAACCAAGAGCGGAGAAAACAACTAAATCTACTCGCTCTAAACGTTCAGCCCCTAAATTAGCAGAACAAAAAAGCCATAAAAAAGGCAGTAGAGGTCATCAAACTGATGTACCTTCTCATCTCCTACATAAAAAATTTACGGTAAGTGCAGCTCAATATGGGATTAGTCCGAAGGATTTCCCTAAAAATGCTCTTTCGATTGTAGATAAATTACATCTTGCCGGGTTTGAAGCCTATATTGTTGGTGGTTGTATTCGTGATCTATTACTTGAAAAAAAACCAAAAGATTTTGATATTGCCACCAATGCTCGTCCGGAAGAAATTCAACGTATTTTCGGCAGACAATGCCGCTTGATTGGTCGTCGTTTCCGCTTAGCTCACATTGTTTACGGGCGTGAAATTTTTGAGGTGGCAACCTTCCGAGCAGGGCACGCTTCCCACAGCAATGACAAAATCTCGAAAGTAAGCGATGAAGGAATGCTATTGCGTGATAATGTATACGGCACATTAAGAGACGATGCCGAACGCCGTGATTTTACCGTCAATGCGTTATATTACGATACTAAGCGTAACTTGATTTTTGATTTCTTCAACGGTATTGATGATTTACGAGCAGGCAAATTATCGCTCATTGGCGAGCCTGCAATCCGCTACCAAGAAGACCCTGTGCGTATGATCAGAGCCATTCGTTTTATGGCGAAGCTGGATATGTTCCTTGATAAAGCAACAGAAGCTCCAATTCGTGATATGGCGGTGCTTTTAACGAATATCCCGGCAGCTCGTTTGTTTGATGAATCGCTCAAATTATTACAAACAGGAGCAGGGCTAAAAACCTATCAATTATTGCGTGAATACGATTTGTGGCAATTCTTGTTCCCTGTATTAACGCCGTTTTTCACTCCGAAAGGGGATTCAAATGCTGAGCGTATGATTAATAAAGCATTAGCCTCAACAGATGAACGCATTGCGGATCAATTGCCTGTTAATCCAGCTTTCTTATTTGCTGCACTGCTTTGGTATCCATTGCGTGAAAAAATGGAACAGCTTAAAAATGAAGGTGGTTTCAACAGCCACGATGCAATGATGTTAGCGGCAAATGACATTTTGGCGGACAGCTGCAAAGCAGTTGCTCTACACCGTCGCCATACTTCGGTTATTCGTGATATTTGGGCATTACAATTCCAAATGATGAAACGAACAGGCAACCGCCCGCAACAAACGCTGGAACATATCAAATTCCGTGCAGGTTTTGACTTGTTAGTAATGCGTGCGGAGATTGAAGGTGGCGATTTAGTTGAGCTTTCAGCTTGGTGGCACGAATACCAATTCAGCAATGAGGGACAACGTGGAGAGTTATTAAAATCTGTTCGTCATTTACCGAATGTGCAGCCTGAAGCGAAGAAAAAACGCCGTCGTAGAACATTTAAGAAAAAGCACAGGGCTGCTAAAGCAGAATAATTTAATTAGGGCGGAGATATCCGCCCATTTTTACATTAAGGAAAGTGATGCAAACCGTCTATATCGCCTTAGGTTCAAACCTTGATAACCCGCTTGAACAAATCAAACAAGCGGTCGAAAAATTGAAAAAATTTGCAATTCATTTTGAGGTTAGTCCATTTTATGGCTCAAAACCTGTTGGACCGCAAGATCAGCCTGATTATGTGAATGCTGTAGCGAAATTTGAAACCGAATTATCGCCAACTGAATTGCTAGATAAGTTACAAAGCATTGAAAATGAACAGGGCAGAGTGCGTTTACGCCGTTGGGGCGAGCGGACGTTGGATTTGGATATTATTTTATACGGCAATGAGCAAATTCAAACCGAGCGTTTGAACGTGCCACATATTGAGATGAAAAATCGTGAATTCGTGATTGTGCCGATGTTTGATTTAAGCCCGAATTTGGTATTACCAACAGGGGAAAAATTAGCCGATATTTATCAACAATTTAAAGATCACCAAATGGCAACCTTTAACTAATTTTTTGTTTTATTTTCACTTTTCGTGATCACCGCACGGGATTTTTCGTCCATCTTCACATCAATGCGGTGATCTACTACTACATTCATATTAATGGTTATCCCATCAGCAGGCGTTTCGAGCTGCACTTTGGGGGTACAAGCGGTCAAATTTAGCAAAAAAATTGCAAAACAAAATGAGGCTGTTTTCATTTTTCTTCCGTTATTTTTATTCATCATCTAATTTTTGGTAGAGATAATTTTCTAGTTTTTGCTCAAATTGTGAGCTGTAGTTAATTAATTTCCACAAATCAAACATATTTTCTCGGTGATTATAGTTTAAATTCACTTTGGATTGATCTTGGTTAGACGATAATTTTAATTTTCCGTCCAACACTAAATCGCCTTTTGAGCCGACATTAATCAGACTGCGAAAATCATTAATCGTGCTTTTATCCACTAAATGTAACAAAATTTGCTCGGTGTAACCACTTTTCTTCATTTCTGAAAGCAATTCAGGGGTAAAGGTTAAATAAGAGGTTTCCGCTTGTGTAAGTAAGCCATCGCAGATGTAGCAAGGTTTGCCGCTTAGCCAAAATGGCAAGGTAGCGTTGGCTTTGCCTTTCAGATCGATTTGTTGATATTGCATAAATTGCAAAATTTTCTCAAAATCTAACCGCTCTAAATTCAGATAAGTAATTTCAGTTTGCGGTAAGGCAAAGCGTTTTACATTGAGTTTACCGCCAAATAAATTAAAGGATAATTGATTTAAATTCAATGGCTTAGATTTAGTGTAAGGGTAGTAACCATTAATTTTCATTGAGGCATTATCAAGGGCTAACTCGCCGAGTTTGATTTGTGCGACTTTGACATCAATCGGTTTTTTTACGCCGAAATGAAAGCGTCCATCTTGATAGCGGTAAGGTAGAGCAAATTCAATGCCTTTTGCCTCGCCATCTGGTAAGGATAATCCTCCGTTGCGAATGGTTAAATGCCCGCCTGCAATTAAGCCTTTTTCTGCACTGGCGGTAAATGCCGTTTCGCCACGAATTGTGCCGTTATTAATTATCCATTGGCTACGGAATGGAAAAAGAGGTTGGAAGCCTTGTGCAGACTGCTCTAGCCAATAGAGTTTACCGATAATTTGGCTGGCATCTGCGGTTAATTGGCGGCGAGCAAATAATCTAAGCGGACCAAGTTCGGTGGTATTTACTGTACCTTTGAAATTAAGATTTTCTAACTCACCGCTAAAAGCAAGTTTTGCTTGTGGTTTTGGTAGCAGCCCACCGTAATCAAACTTAATTTCAGGTGATTTGAGCTGAATAGCTCCGTCAAGCGTGAATTTTTTGATATTAAATTGTATTGTTTGGGCGTTGGTTAGCTCTGTTTTGGAAATAGTTGTGCCATCAAGCCTCACAGAGGATAAATCGCCCTTTAGTTCGTTAAGCTGCACCGTATTTTTATGCCATTGCCCTCTGCCGCTTAAATTTACTTTACTGTTAAAAGCGTTAAGATTGGAGTTTCCCCAAATTCGCCATTTCCAACTATCTTTAACGGCTTTTGGGTCTTTCGGATCTTGGAAAAAATCTAACGCTCCTGCTTTAAAATTTTGAGCTTGTCCATCTAAATGGAATTCAATATTTTTAAAGTCAGGACTTTGTCCTCGAAGAATAGCGTGTAATCGCCCGTGAATACCTTGTTTATCTATTTTGATCCCGGCAAGCGGAAAACGTAAATCTTCAATCGTTAAATAACGCTCTTTCCCTGTCAAACGAAGCAGGGAAGTGGGTAAAAACTTCAAGGTTAAATCATCGTAATTACCCTGAAAATCCAGCGGAATACTGCTGTATAAAATAAAGTTACCGTGCTTGATGTTACCCGTCAAACGTAGTGGTAAATTCAGCCCTTGTTCGGTAATTTCGCCCTCTGAATTGGAGATCACAATATTACCTTTTCCCAAACTGTTTTGGGAAAGCAAGCTGATACGAATAGCCGTTTTAAGCGGCAAAAATGGCTGGTTGGTAAAAGATTGTGGTGTAAATTTTGCTGTAACAAAGCCGTGAAGCGGAAAACGTTCGGTTAAGCTCCAGTCAAAACGCCCTTGTTTGATTTCTAGGCTTTTGCCGTCAAATAGAAAAGGAAAAGTGAGCTTATCATTTTCACTACTAAGGCTTGCCTGCCAGTTTCCTTCAAATTGTTGTTGGTCGTTTTTCTGCCAATTCAAGGTTGAATGCCCGTTTTGTAAGGCTTTGGTTGTAATGATTTCATCGGGCAGCTGCCAGTAATATTCTGCTGAAAGGGTGTGTGGAAGTGTAAGAAAATTATCTTCAATTTCAGCAGAAAATGTAAGCTTATGCTGCTCTTGTTTGCTCGGTTGGTAAGTTAAATCGGCATTCAATTTCCCATTTGTAAAAAATGCGGAAAAATCGACCGCTTGTTGAGCTAATGTAGCCTTGATTTCCCCATTAAATAGAGAAATTTTCAATGCGGTTTGTTGTTCTAACAAGTGGATAATTCTTGGGTTAAAATTCTCCGGGAGATTTTTCCAATTAAGCGAGTGGATAGTTGCTTCGCCATCAGGAATCACCGCCAGTAATGCTTTTAGCGAAGTGTTGGAATTATTTTCCGATTTGGGAAAGAGTGATAAGCAGTGGTAGTCAATGTCTAATTTTTCAACAAATAGGTGGTTTTGCTTAATCCAAGTGAAATCTGTTTTATCTGCACTAATCAGCGGGCAATCTCGATAAGAAAGTTGAAATTGTGAAACTGATGAACCTTGCCAATTTAGGTGTAACCCTTGTGGAATTTTCACTTTCCACTCTTTCGGTAAAATCCAGTTAATGGGAGTCGCAAGTTGGGTATTAGGCACACATAAAAAGGCAATCACCGCAATGAATATTGCGGTAAGTATGCCGAAAATGCGTAATACCCATTTCATAAAATCAGGCTACATTGGCGAATGGATATAAGATCGCAAGGGTTGTTGCGACACTCCAAGCGGTCGGATTTTTGATATTTTTTCCAAGTAGTAACCACGCCAGC
Organism: Mannheimia bovis; assembly: GCF_014541205.1. Classification (NCBI taxonomy): domain Bacteria; kingdom Pseudomonadati; phylum Pseudomonadota; class Gammaproteobacteria; order Pasteurellales; family Pasteurellaceae; genus Mannheimia; species Mannheimia bovis. Next base: position 1,010,892 of record NZ_CP061280.1, read on the forward strand.
ATCAACAAAATCACAAATTGTGCAGCAAAATAAAGAATGAATGAGAGCAATGGCATCTCCGGCATAATTTGCAAATGTTGATATAACACAAATGCTGACCAGGAGTAGTTAAGTATCAAGACAATTAAGGCGGATTTTACCAATAATTTCAAGAAAACCTCTAAACGGCTTTTTGCTAACATTAAATACCAGCCGGCGAGTAAAATTCCAAGCAGCACTTGAGCAAAATTATTGGCACGAATGCCGTTAAATAGTGAAGGTAGCTCAATCCAATAAATCGCCAAATATTGAATAATGCCAATTGCCACAATACCAAAGCCACAATACATCAAAGTGTTGTAGAGCGTTTCATCTTCCGGCAAACGAAAATAGATCAAGCAAGATAAAATGGCAGCAAAACTGGCAATTGCCATTGGGTTATATTTAGGTGTGAAAGCAATCGAATAAATAAAATTTCCAACCGCAAAAATCAGTAAAAAAGGCAGAATAAAGGTTAAGCGGCTGGTTTGCCCACGACAAATCTCACCTTTCCATAATACTAAAATGGCGATGAAAGAGGTAACAAAAAACGCCAATAAATAAGGGGAGATGAAAATGGTATTATCTGGAGCAGCGTAAAAATTAAGTGCCATTTCGATAAATAACATTAACACCATCGGCAGGGCTGCGTGTGTGGCAATTTCAAGTTTTGATGGGCTGTCGTGATCGTGAGCCATAAATAATCCTAAAAAATTGAAAGAAAATGATTTTGAGCACAAATTATGCCATAATACACAAGAATTTTTAACTTCAAGGGGGAAAGAAAATATGCGAATTTTACACACAATGTTACGCGTTGGAGATTTAGAGCGTTCAATCAAATTCTATACCGAAGTGTTAGGTATGCGTTTGTTACGCAGAAGTGAGAACGAGCAATACAAGTACTCTTTAGCCTTCTTAGGCTATGCTGACGAAAGCGAAAGTGCAGTTATTGAGCTGACTTACAACTGGGGTGTGGATAGCTACGAGCTAGGTACTGCTTATGGTCATATTGCATTAGGTGTTGATGATATTTATCAAACGATTGAAGATGTGCGTGCGGCAGGTGGTAAAATTACTCGTGAGCCGGGTCCTGTATTAGGCGGCACAACGGTTATTGCCTTTGCGGAAGATCCGGATGGTTATAAAATCGAATTTATTGAAAACAAAAACGCACAAGCCGCATTAGGAAACTAATTCCTTTTATCTATTCACAAGCGGTCGGATTTGTAAAAAATTTTGCAAATCAGACCGCTTGTATTTTTAAGTTGAAATAAAAATGGAAAATATAACTGAATCTACCCCTCAATCGACTACACAACCAACGGATTATAATCTATTAAAAAATCGTTTTCGTGGTTATTTGCCCGTTGTGATTGATGTTGAAACTGCGGGGCTTAATGCTCAAACTGATGCGTTATTAGAACTGGCGGCAATTACGGTTAAAATGGACGAAAACGGCTACTTAGTGGAAGACCAAAAATGCCATTTTCACATCAAGCCGTTTGAAGGGGCGAATATTAACCCAGAGTCGCTAAAGTTTAACGGCATTGATATTGATAACCCACTGCGTGGTGCGGTGGCAGAAAATATTGCTATTCCCGAAATGTTTAAAATGGTGCGTAGAGCAATGAAAGAACAAGGCTGCCAACGTGCCGTGATTGTCGCTCACAATGCTGCGTTTGATCAGGGATTTTTACAAGCAGCGATTAAACGGATTAATGCTAAGCGTGATCCTTTCCACCCCTTTGCAATGTTCGACACCGCAACCCTTGCGGGTTTTATGTACGGGCAAACGGTGTTAGTTAAAGCCTGCCAAGCTGCTCAAATTAGCTTTGACGGACATCAAGCCCACTCTGCATTATATGACACCGAAAAAACCACAGAGTTATTTTGTGCAATGGTGAATCGTCTTAAAGATTTAGGTGGGTTTCCGCTGTTGCAAGTTGATGAGAATACAAGCAAATAACACGTTTTGCATAAAAACAATAGAACTGATAAATTTCTTGCAAATTTTTATGGAAAATTAACCGCTTGTAGAGCATAAAAAAGCTGAGTAAATTAAATTTACTCAGCTTTTTTGTAACAATTTTTAATTGTTCAGATTAACCCATACCGTATTTTTTTAATTTTTTGCGTAATGTACCACGGTTAATACCTAGCATAGTAGCAGCACGGGTTTGGTTACCACGAGTGTATTGCATCACCATATCTAACATCGGGTGTTCGATTTCAGATAATACTAATTCGTATAATTCTGTTGGATCTTCACCATTTAATTGAGATAAATAGTTTTTTAATGCTGCTTTAACGTTATCACGAAGAGGTTTATTAACCTGTTGTGCTTGTGCATTTAACATTGTTACTGTTAATGGGTTTTGTGTAGGTTGTTGTTCTAACATTTTTTTCTATCCAACTTTATTATTAAGATTCTAACGAATCGATTTAACAAAATCTTCTAATGCGTTTAATTGCTCTTTAGTTGAGCTTAACGTATTAAAAGTGCGTTTAAAATTTGATTCCGGTTGTAACTGTTCCACATACCAACCAACGTGTTTGCGAGCAATTCGATAGCCTTTTTCTTCCCCATAAAAGTGGTGTAAGTCTTCAATATGCTTAAACATCAGTTGATATTTTTCATTTTCGGGTAATGTGGAATATTGCCCGGTTTCAAAAAAATCGTTGATTTCCTTAAATAGCCAAGGATTGCCAAAACTTCCTCGCCCAATCATTACTGCATCAGCATTGGTGTAATCTAAAACAGATTTCGCTTTTTCAGCCGAAATAATATCGCCATTAGCAATAATGGGGATTGATACAGCTTGTTTAACGGCTTTGATGCTTTCATATTCCGCCTCGCCATTGAATAAACAACTGCGGGTGCGTCCGTGAATAGTAAGGGCTTTAATGCCGGCTTGTTCTGCAATTTTGGCTATTGTCAGACAATTTCTATTTTCAAGATCCCAGCCTGTTCTAATTTTTAGCGTAACAGGCACATCAACGGCATTAACCACAGCATCTAATATTTGAGCGACTAATTCAGGTTCACGCAGCAGAGCAGAGCCTGCCATTTTTTTGTTTACCTTTTTAGCGGGGCAACCCATATTAATATCAATAATATCGGCACCATACTCAACATTCACTTTTGCGGCTTCTGCCATCTCTATTGGATCTGAACCTGCAATTTGTACAGCATTAATGCCGATTTCTTCGTGATGAGCTAAACGCAATCTCGATTTTTCGGTATGCCATACATCAGGATTTGTGGACATCATTTCTGAAAACGTCAAACCTGCACCAAGTTGGCTACATAATCGGCGAAAAGGTTGGTCAGTAATACCTGCCATCGGTGCAAGGAAAATACGGTTTTTGATTTCATATTGTCCTATTTGCATTTTTAACCTTTTATTAACAAATTTGAAGTAATTTTAACCAGATGAATATCCAAATAAAAAGTACGGTAAATACCGTACTTCTTTACTAATCATTTAGTTATCAGTTTTACTGATTTAGGGGGCGTATGATACGCACTTTTTAATCATTTTGGAAGTCTATAAATTAGACAATTTGCAAAAATAGTGAAAATATTTTTATTGACAATATAAAAAATAGGGCTAGGTGTGTTTTATTTCGGTAACTTCCCCCTTATTTCCAACCCAATGAATTTCAGCAATGGTGGAAGTTGGGAATTGCACATTGCTTTGATTACTGGTTAAACGTTGGCTTAAATCAAACACTAGAGGCAAATGAGAAATCAGTAGAATATTTTTTGCCCCTTCTTCTCTTAGAAAATGGAGATAGTCTTCAACCACATAAGGATTACCATCAGGCGTAATTTCTTCCCATTCTTCAGTAAGACTTGCAAAACTTTGTGAAAAATTGACCGCTTGCATACCTGTAATGAGAGTTTCAAGGGTTTGCTTAGCACGGAGGTAAGGGCTAACCAGAATTTTGTCTAGTTTAATTTGCTTGTTGTTTAAATATTCTCCAAGCCATTTGCCTTGTGAGATGACGTTTTTTATACCATTGTCGGTTAAACTACGAGCGGCATCGTTTGGGGCATTAAAACCTGCTTCTCCGTGTCGCATAATCCAAATATTCATAACATTCTCCTTTAGTTGTATTTAAACTCTTGTGATTTAGGCGTATAATGACCCCCGTTTAATGCATAATCAAGTGCTTAGAAAGATTTTAACTTATATTTTTAAATTTATTACGGAGTCAAATAATGTCTAGAAAACTCAGAAGAACCAAGATCGTTTGTACAATGGGACCTGCAACCGACCGTGGCAATACGTTAGAAAAAATTATTGCCGCAGGTGCGAATATGGTTCGTATGAACTTCTCTCACGGTATTCCTGAAGATCATATTGAGCGTGCGAACAAGGTGCGTGAAATTGCCTCAAGATTAGGTCGTCACGTTGCTATTTTAGGTGATCTACAAGGTCCTAAAATTCGTGTTTCGACTTTTAAAGATGGCAAAATTTTCTTAAACATTGGTGACAAATTTACCTTAGATGCAGATTTACCGCGTGGCGAAGGTCATCAATATGCAGTAGGTTTAGACTATAAAAATCTACCAAATGATGTAGTACCGGGCGATATTCTGTTATTAGATGATGGTAACGTACAACTGAAAGTATTAGAGGTTGAAGGTGTTAAAGTTCATACTGAAGTAACCGTTGGTGGTCCTTTATCAAATAATAAAGGGATTAACAAATTAGGTGGTGGTTTATCAGCTCCTGCATTAACTGAAAAAGATAAAGAAGATATCAAATTAGCGGCAAAAATTGGTGTAGATTACCTAGCGGTTTCATTCCCACAATCAAGTGCGGATTTAGAATATGCTCGTCAATTAGCGAAAGAAGCAGGTTTAGATGCGAAAATCGTGGCAAAAGTCGAGCGTGCAGAAACTGTTGCTACAGAAGAAGCAATGGACGACATTATTTTAGGTGCAGATGTTGTGATGGTTGCTCGTGGCGATTTAGGCGTTGAAATTGGTGATGCGGCATTAGTTGGCGTACAAAAACGTTTAATCCGTCGTGCCCGTAAATTAAACCGTGTGGTAATCACCGCAACGCAGATGATGGAATCTATGATCAAAAAACCAATGCCTACCCGTGCAGAGGTAATGGACGTTGCGAATGCGGTGTTAGACGGTACTGATGCGGTAATGCTTTCAGGCGAAACAGCAAATGGTGATTACCCGGTTGAAACAGTAAGATCAATGGCGGAAGTGTGCTTAGGTGCAGAAACAATGCCAAGCATCAACATCTCTCGCCACCGTATGGAAGGTACATTTAAATCAATTGAAGAAGCGGTTGCAATGTCTGCAATGTACACGGCGAACCACTTAGAAGGTGTATCTGCAATTATTTCATTAACGCACTCAGGCGAAACAGCAAAATTAACCAGCCGTATCAGCTCAGGCTTACCAATTTATGCAATGTCTCGCAATCAAAAAGCATTAAATCTTTGTGCATTATATCGTGGTGTAACCCCTGTATATTACAATGAAGACAGCCGTACAATGGACGGAGCGAAAAAAGCAATCTCTTTATTAAAAGAGCAAGGTTATTTATTAACCGGTGAATTAGTGCTTTTAACGCACGGTGATGAATTAAAAGCAGGTGGAACAAACACTTGCCGTATCTTAAGAGTTGAATAATCTAGCCGATTAAAACCAAAAGCCACATAAAATACTTTATGTGGCTTTTTTTATGTCTTAATATAAGCCTACTCAATGTTTAACCTGATAAATTATGATTCCAAATAAACCACTCTCGATTTGTATTTTACGCCTCTCGGCGATTGGCGATGTGTGCCATACTTTAGCCGTTGTGCAAGCTATTCAGCGGCATTATCCTTCTGCTGAAATTACTTGGATTATCGGTAAAACTGAAGCTGCTTTAATGAAAGATATTCCTAATGTGCACTTAATTCCGTTTGATAAAAAATTAGGATGGAAAGAAATATTTACAATGTGGAGAAAACTTTCTCACAAGCGGTTTGATTTTTTACTTAATTTGCAAACTGCATTTCGAGCGTCAATGCTTTCGCTTGGCATTAAAGCCAATAAAAAAATCGGCTTTAATAAAGATAGAGCAAGAGAAATGCAATGGTTATTTACCAATCAAAAAGTCGAAATGACAAATTCTCCTCACGTTCTTGATGGGCAAATGATGTTTGCTAAAGCGATTGGTGTAACAGATTTATCGGCAAACTGGTATTTGCCTGTGAGCGATGAAGATTTAGCTTATAGCAAGCAATTCATTGATTTCAATCGAAAAAATGTGCTGATTGCCCCTTGTTCAAGTAAAAAAGAGAAAGATTGGCTGCCGGAAAGATATGCGGAAATTGCGAATTGGCTGATTGAGCAAAACATCAATGTATTAATTGCAGGTTCTCCTTCTCAATATGAAATGGAAACAGCAGATAAAATTCAGCAATTTACACCGAATTGTACGAATATTGCGGGTAAAACCACACTAAAACAATTGGCAGGCGTAATTCGTCAAGCAGATTTAGTGATTTCTTCAGACTCAGGACCTGCTCATATTGCTACTACACAGAATACGCCTGTTATCGGCTTATATGCCATTCATAACCCAAGAAGAACAGGACCTTATCAAGATTTAGATAAAGTAGTGTCTGTGTATGATGAAGCGATTTTGCAATCCTACGGTAAATCTTGGCAAGAAATGGCTTGGGCGACTAAAGCCAAAGGTAATAATTGGATGGAAAAAATCAGTGTTGATGCGGTTAAGCAAAAAATAGTTGAAACTTTAAAAATAAAACTGTAAAGTGTGTGTAATTTAAAATTTACATAAGGAAATAAAAATGAACACTGTATTTAATCAAGATAGCGTCCATAACGTTAATATTCAAGATGAAAAGGTATTACTTACCCCACAAGAATTGAAACAAGAGTTTCCTTTGCCGGAACATTTACGCAAACAAATTGAACGTTCACGCAAAGAGATCTCTGATATTATCCACAGACGTGATAAACGCCAATTAATTGTGATTGGACCTTGTTCTATTCACGATCCAATCGCCGCCATTGAATACGGCAAAAAACTTAAGGCACTTTCAGACCAAGTAAGTGATAAGCTCTACATCGTAATGCGTGTTTATTTTGAAAAACCTCGCACAACAGTAGGCTGGAAAGGTTTAATTAACGACCCTAAAATAGACGGCTCTTTTGATGTTGAAACAGGGCTGCGTATTGGGCGTAAACTCTGCCTTGATTTAGCAGAACTCGGTTTACCGCTTGCAACGGAAGCTTTAGATCCAATGACGCCACAATATCTTGCCGATTTATTCAGTTGGTCTGCGATTGGTGCAAGAACGACAGAATCGCAAACCCACCGTGAATTAGCTTCAGGTTTATCAATGGCGGTTGGCTTTAAAAACGGTACGGACGGTGGTTTAGCGGTTGCTCTGAATGCAATGCAATCTTCCGCCCAAAGTCATCGTTTTATCGGTATTAACCAAAAAGGGCAGGTAACTCTACTCAAAACAAAAGGCAATGCGGACGGACATATTATTTTACGTGGTGGCAAAACGCCAAATTATGAAAAACAATACGTTGATGACTGCGAATGGGTACTAAAACAGGCAAACTTACCTACGGCAATTATGATCGATTGTAGCCACGGCAATTCAAATAAAGACTACCGTCGCCAGCCGATTGTGGCAGAGAATGTACTGGAGCAACTATTGGCAGGTAATACGTCGATTATCGGTTTAATGATTGAAAGTAATTTACACGCGGGCAATCAGTCATCAGAATTACCGTTTAGCGAGATGAAATACGGTGTTTCCATTACTGATGCTTGCATTGACTGGCAAACGACAGAAGATCTCTTAACGAATTTTGTAGAAAAATTGCGTGATTAATCATTTGCAAAAAATTATCCAAAAATGACCGCTTGTTTTTACGTTGGTAAGAAATATGAACCCATTAGCTCCGTTACGCGAACAAATTGACCAAGTCGATCAACAACTTATTAAATTGCTGTCTCAGCGTTTGGCACTTGTGGCAGAAGTCGGGAAAGTGAAATCAGAACACGGTATTCCTGTGTATGCTCCTGATCGAGAAACTGTGATGATTGCTGCCCGCCGAGAAGAAGCAGAAAAACAAGGAATTCCTGCCGATTTGATTGAAGATGTGCTACGCCGTGTAATGCGTGAATCTTATGCCAATGAAAACAAGCACGGCTTCAAAAGAGTCAATTCTAACATTCAAAAAATCGTGATTGTTGGCGGTAAAGGGAAATTAGGGGGATTATTCGGTAATTATTTAACCTTATCCGGCTATAATGTTGAAGCATTAGGGCGTGATGATTGGGGAAATGCCAATCACATTTTAGCGAATGCAGATGTAGTCATTGTGTGTGTGCCGATTGCCAATACCTTAGAAACCATCGAGCGTTTAAAGCCCTACTTAACTGAAAATATGATTTTGGCAGATTTAACCTCGGTTAAACATCAACCACTGCAAAAAATGCTGGAAGTGCATAATGGAGCGGTAGTTGGCTTACACCCAATGTTCGGACCGGATATTGCGAGTCAAGCAAAACAAGTTATTGCTTGCTGTAATGGGCGTTACCCTGAGCGTTATGAATGGTTGATTGAACAAATGAAAATTTGGGGAGCGAAAATCGAACAGATTGAAGCAGCAGAACACGACCACGCAATGACGTATATTCAAGCGTTACGCCACTTTTCAACTTTTGTATTCGGGCTACACCTTTCCCGTCAGCCTATACAATTGTCGCAATTATTGGCGTTATCCTCTCCAATTTACCGATTAGAATTAGCGATGATCGGGCGTTTATTTGCCCAAGACGGTAGCCTATACGCAGATATTATTGCTGATAAACCGGAAAATATAGACATTATTGAATCACTCAAAGAGAGCTTTGAACAAGGTCTGGATTTCTTCAAACGTAATGATAAAGCGGCTTTTATTCAAGCTTTTGAAGAGGTGCATCATTGGTTTGGGGATTATTCCGAACAGTTCCTCAAAGAAAGCCGTATTTTGCTACAACAGGCTCACGATTCAAGAAGATAAATGTCGGTTAAGATGAAATTATGCGTTATTCTGCTTATGGGGCATATAATAATGTTTATAAGAAAAATGAAATTGTTAAAGAGAAAAACGAGCAACTAACACCTAATTTTGCATCTTTGGAAGTAATTTTACAAAAAATGAAAAATAAAGAGCCTGTAACAAGTGATGAAAAACAGTTTGCCTTAGATGAATTATCTAAACAAGGGAAATCATTAGGAGATATTAAAGAGGAATATCCGCAATTAGATAATCTTGTGGCAAAAGAACATCAGGCGGTCGCATTTAATCAAGAAAATAAAAATGAGCAAACGAAAGAGCAAGTTGCAGAAAATATATTAAATCAAAAGAGTATTGAGGTTGGAATATAATAAAAGCGGGTTTAACCCGCTTTTATTATTCTTCATATAGTTTTAAGTTTTTTAGAATTTGAGTAGAAAAATTAATTTCATTTCTTAATTGGTCAAATTCAGGTTACCTTCTATTTTTAAGAAGTAATCTAAAAATTGATATTTAAACGCTCGCTGAATGTTTTTAATTTGGGAATCATATTGGAAAAGCATTTCAGGGTTATAACCATCTAAATAAATGGTTTTACGCATTGGTTTTAAAGTTTGTAAATTTTCAATAAAGATTTTTGTCATCTTAATGATATCGCTTTCAGATTTATTTTCTTGCTTTAAGAATTTATTTAATGCTATTTCAATAAGAGTATAGGTACGAGCAGATTTCATAACGAAATTCCATTCAGGTGTCTTAATTGCTTTTCGCTCGCTATTGACGATTTCATATTGGGTTTTACCATCATTGGGGAAAGCAGGACCTTTTACCGTAATCTTACCAAATTCAGGGTCGATAAAGGTATCGCCAATTTTAGCGTGTGCGGTAGTTGTTGTGGCTAATGCAAGTAGTGCAATCGTAATAAGTTTTTTCATAATGGGCTCCATTTTTAATGGGTAATCTTTATTTTAATAAAAAAGTTTTGTGCATTTGGGAATATGGGCGGTATCTTGTTATTTGTAGGTTATTTCAATAGTTTCATTTGTTTCAGTTTTCCTTTTCTTGTTTATGACTTTAGATTTTGTTTCCTGTTTGTTTTTTCTTTCCTTTCCAATTAAATTAAATAAATTTCCAAAGAAAAATATTGAGATGTTAAGGAAGATTATTGATATGGTTTTAAGTAAAATAGATAAATTGGTCTTGTTAGTATAGGTGTTTTGGTTGTCTTGTGTTATTAATGTTTCTTGAGCGTCAATGTAGCTGTATAATCCAAACAAGAATACGATAAAAAATATACAGAAGATACTTTTTGGGGATATATCTATATTTAGTTTGTATTCTCCCATTTTTATGTAATGAAATTGTTAGCAAACAGTGTGAAATTAAAAGTAAAGATAATGTTTTACAATCAATATCTTTAAGATATTCTATAGATGTTGTGTAATTCACAAGGAGTTTATTTATTAACAGAATAGATTCTATTGCCAAGATCAATATGTTTATCCAAAATAATAGTGTTGATAGGGATTTCAGTTTTATTGGTTCCATAAATATAGTTCTCAAATAGGTCTAGATTAGAAATGTATTTTAAATCGTTTTTTTTCGTCAATATCTATTCAAAAAAATAATCAGGAGTTTTTACAAAATCTCACTAATTGCCTGCACAAAAGTCCCCTAAATGCAAGCGTTAGCAGTGGTTTTGAAAGGGTTTTAGCTTATTGGCAGATCTGCATATTGCGACTTGGTTTGTGAGAGATCCTAAAATGCTTAATTGGTGGGTAATTAAAATAGCGTTTGAATAAATTTATTTATTTTTAAATAAGGCTATTTTAATTATTATTTTTCAATAAGTGTTTTTAAAAATAAATAATAAAATAGATTTATGAATAATATATTCAATGGGGTAAATTAAGGCAGAGTAAATATAAAATTTATTTTTTATCCGCCTGATTTAATATTTCAATACCATTTATTTTAAAAATACGATTTGGAGGAACCAAATAGATGAGAGAATATTTTTACAAATTTTTGCCATAAATTAACCGCTTGCAAGTGGCTGAATATCACCGTTTTTCACTTCAAACAAGCGATCATCCGCCCTATCTTGCCACTGCATTTGATTAAGTTGATCTTGGGTAATTGCCGTAACAAACACTTGCGAGCCGTTTTCTCTTAAACGGTGGGCTAAAAGTTCACGTTTGGTTGGGTCAAGCTCTGAGGCGAAATCGTCAATCAAAAACAGGCATTGGCGTTGTTTTTGGGCGACTAAATGTTCCCCTTGTGCTAAGCGTAACGCACACATCAGTAATTTGAGTTGCCCGCGGGAAAGTACATCTTCTACCGGCAGTCCGTTCGCTTTAAAACGGAAATCCGCTTTTTGTGCCCCAATCATTGTGTAACCAATCGCTTTATCACGCTCAAAGCCTTGTGCCAGAATTTCGGCATAATCCGCTCCCTTTTCCCAACCTTGATGAAAACTTAAGCCGATTTCTAATTCAGGCAAGAAAAATTGACAGGTTTTCTCAATTTCAGGGCGGAGAGCTTCGGCATATTCCGCTCGCATTTGGCTCACTGCATAGGTGGTTTTCACCAGTTCAATATCCCACGCTTTTAGCTCTTGGTAAGAACGCGCTTGTTGCAAGGCAGAATTTCGCTGTTTTAATAAACGGCGTAGGTTAGTCCAATGGGTGTAGAAATCAGAATGTTGGTGGAACAAGCCCCAATCCAAAAAGGCTCGGCGATAGCTCGGACCGCCGTTGAGTAGCGTTAAGCCCTCAGGCGTAATCACTTGCATTGGGAGTAACTGAGCGAGATCAGCAATTTTATTGCCATCTTCGCCATTGATTTTCAGGGTAGTGTCGCCATTTCGAGATTTCTGAATGCCAACCGACCAACTATGTTGGGCTTCGTCAATTTTGCCGTGTAAGACAAAATCATCACTATCATAATTAATGATGCGGTTGCTGATATGGCTTTTAAAGGAACGCCCGTGCCCGAGATAAAAAATGGCTTCCAACAGGCTGGTTTTACCGCTGCCGTTTGAGCCGACTAAAAAGTTAAAATGGGGGCTAAATGTCAAATCGGCACTTTGGATATTGCGGAAATGATTAATCAGTAAACGGGTTAAAGCCATAAAGTGAGAATACAAGCGGTTAAAAATGAGTGGTATTTTACCAAATTTGCAAAATTTTGGGAAAAATTAACCGCTTGCAGATTAGACAAGCGTTCAGTAAAATGAACCGCTTATTTTATCGCTAAATTTAGAGGAAAAATTATGTTTGGAAAAGGCGGTTTAGGTGGCTTAGGCGGCTTAATGAAACAGGCTCAGCAAATGCAAGAGCGTATGCAAAAAATGCAAGAAGAGATCGCACAATTAGAAGTAACAGGCGAGTCTGGAGCAGGTTTGGTGAAAATAACCATTAATGGGGCACACAACTGCCGCCGTATTGAGATCGACCCATCATTAATGGAAGATGATAAAGAGATGGTGGAAGATTTAGTTGCAGCAGCGTTTAACGATGCCGTTCGCCGTGCAGAAGAAATGCAAAAAGAAAAAATGGCGAGTGTAACAGCAGGTATGCAATTACCACCGGGTATGAAATTCCCATTCTAATTGAGTATGCAAACCAGTCCTTTACTTGAAAATTTGATGGAAGCCTTACGGGCGTTGCCGGGCGTGGGCCCGAAGTCAGCACAGCGAATGGCGTATCATCTGCTCCAGCGTAATCGTTCCGGCGGTGTGGGCTTAGCCAAGGCGTTAAGCGAGGCGATGAGCCATATCGGGCATTGTCAATCTTGCCGCACTTTTACTGAGGAAGAGGAATGCACGATTTGTAAAAATCCTCGCCGTCAGATGAGCGGGCAGCTTTGTGTGGTGGAAATGCCGGAAGATATTCAGGCGATTGAGCAAACTGGGCAATTTTCAGGGCGTTATTTTGTGTTGATGGGGCATCTTTCCCCGATTGATGGCATTGGGCCTCGTGAAATTGGGCTGGATTTACTCCAACAGCGTTTGGAAAATGAATCATTCCACGAAGTGATTTTAGCCACTAATCCAACCATTGAGGGCGATGCGACGGCAAACTATATTGCTGAAATGTGTAAGATGTACAACGTAAAAGCAACTAGAATTGCACACGGAGTGCCTGTTGGGGGTTCGCTTGAAATGGTAGATGGTACGACGCTTTCCCATTCATTTGCCGGGCGACGTGATATTAGCTTTTAAAGTTATTTCGGTAAAAATGTAATTCTGATACAATTACTCAACTATTCTAAAATTGAGGTTAAACATAAATGGAAACTATCGACAAAATCAAACAACAAATCAGCGAAAACCCGATTCTACTTTATATGAAAGGTTCGCCAAAATTCCCATCTTGCGGTTTCTCTGCTCGTGCGGTGGAAGCAGTAATTAACTGCCAAGTGCCTTTCGGCTATGTGGATATTTTAGCTAATCCGGACATTCGTGCTGAATTACCAAAATTCGCAAACTGGCCGACTTTCCCACAATTATGGGTCGAGGGCGAATTAGTTGGCGGCTGCGACATCGTGTTAGAAATGTTCCAAAAAGGCGAGCTTCAAGCGTTGTTGAAAGAAACTGCAGAAAAACACGCAGCATAATTCTTTAAAGTTAATCGTTAAGGCTCTTAAGTTAATTAAGAGCCTTAATTTTTTCTATCTATTTCACGGAAAATTCTTACCTAGTCAGCTATTTTGTTTTAGAATGTGGCAATTATTTCGCAACATAAAAATAAAAGGACACAACAATGGCATTAAAAGATTTAGATTGGGCAAATTTAGGCTTTTCTTATATCAAAACCGATTTCCGTTTTATCGCTCACTGGAAAAACGGGCAATGGAACGAGGGTGAGCTTACCACCGATAACACTCTGCATATTCACGAGGGTTCAACCGCTTTACATTATGGGCAACAATGTTTTGAAGGCTTAAAAGCCTATCGTTGTAAAGATGGCTCAATTAACCTATTCCGCCCTGATCAAAATGCCGAGCGTATGCAACGTACGGCAGATCGCCTATTAATGCCACGAGTGCCGACTGAGTTGTTTATTCGTGCTTGTAAAGAAGTAGTGAAAGCAAACCAAGATTGGTTAGGCCCTTACGGTTCAGGTGCGACCCTTTACTTACGTCCGTTTTTAATCGGCGTGGGGGAAAACATTGGGGTGAGAGCTGCACCGGAATTTATTTTCTCGGTATTCTGCTGCCCGGTAGGAGCTTATTTCAAAGGTGGATTAGCTCCGTCTAACTTTATCACCACTGAATATGACCGTGCGGCTCCAATGGGAACAGGCGGCGTAAAAGTGGGCGGAAACTACGCAGCGAGTTTATTACCACACGAATTAGCCGTGGAAGAAAGCTCGGCAACCCGTAAATTTGCCGATGCGATTTATTTAGACCCGAAAACCCACACCAAGATTGAAGAAGTAGGGGCGGCAAACTTCTTTGGTATCACTAAAGATAACAAATTTATCACGCCAATTTCAGAATCGATTTTACCAAGTATTACCAAATACTCATTGCTCCATATTGCCAAAGAACGTTTAGGTATGGAAGCGATTGAAGGCGATGTGTATATCGACCAACTCGACCAGTTCGCAGAAGCCGGAGCCTGTGGTACTGCAGCGGTGATCACCCCTGTTGGCGGTATTCAACACAAAGATAAGTTCCACGTTTTCCATTCTGAAACGGAAGTAGGACCAATCACTCGCCGTTTATACGCTGAACTCACCGGAATTCAATTTGGTGACGTGGAAGCACCGGCAGGCTGGATTGTTAAAGTAGAATAATATTTATATCACGTACAAGTGGTCAAAAAATACCATTTTTTACCGCTTTATTTTTTAAGAAAATATGAAAAAGTTAATTTTTTTAGGTTTAGCCGCATTTGCATTAGCAGGTTGCTCATCAAGCATTTCTAATTCCAGCCAATTAATCGGCAACTGGAAATGCACGATTAATTATGACGATTTTAATATTAGCACGGTAGATAATTTTAAGTTTGCAGAAAACGGTAATATTATCAATCAAGGCACAATTAATTACCCGCTCCAAAAACCGATTTTTATTTATACTATACAACAAAATGGACGTTGGGATTTACAGAATAATAAAATTGTTTATCGTGCAGTCACACAGTCATTACAACGCACTCATCGTGCTGAGATATGGGCTGAATTGCAGCGTGATCCTGCTTTACAACAATTTGAAGAGAATTTATTTAGCTCCCTGTCTAATGATGAAAATAATAAAATCATTGAATTGACCGTAACGGATTTCTCTAATCAAAAAATGGAAATCAAGCAAGAAATCAAAGGGCATAAAGCCTATAAAGGACAATGTGTAAAAAGCTAGAGGAACAATATGATCCAACGTTTTGAAGTCGGTAGCCGTTTTTCAGAAGTGGCGGTGCACAATGGCGTGGCGTATTTAGCTGGGCAAGTGCCTCTTGACGACACCGCCGATGCCTACACTCAAACCCAGCAAGTGTTGTCAGAAATTGACAAATGGCTGGCAAAGGCGAATACAGACAAAAGCAAAATTTTAATGGCAACTGTCTATCTGCGTGAAATGGCAGACTACGCCGAAATGAACCGAGCGTGGGACGAATGGGTTGCCAAAAATAACGCTCCACCAAGAGCGGCTGTAGAAGCCAAACTCGCTAATCCAAACTGGAAAGTGGAAATCGTGGTCACGGCTGCTGTCTAGGCAGAGCAGAGAGATTTTCAAATTCCCAGCAAAAACAGACCGCTTGTAAATGTTTACAAGCGGTCATTTTATTTCCAATTTTTGCTGCTAAATTCTCTCAATATTGAACTGTTTTAAATCAATCACATCGGGGGTGCCGTAGAATGTACAGAGGGCTTTACGCAGAGTTTCGGCACGTTTGGGGAGATAGCCTCGTTCGGCGTAAATTTTCACCTGCTCAAACACTGCTTGTTTGAAAGCAGAATTATCGCCCGGGTTGCCGGAGAGATTATCGCTACTTGCAAAATAGCGGAAGCCGGCGGCGGTGGCAAGCACCCATTCTATTGCCTGCGGCTTGACTTCCGCACTCTCAAATTCACGTTGGCGTTCGGCGGAACGACCGTCCGGCTCATACCAATAACCAAAATCTTCTAATTTACGGCGAGCTTCACCTGCCACCAGCCAGTGGGCGACTTCGTGCAACGCACTGCTGTAGTAGTCGTGAGCGAACAAAATTACATTGTATGGACGTTCGCTTGGTACGCCGTCTTCATCTAAAAATGCCGGCAGATAGATGGGATAAGCGCCGCCACGCTCTAAGCGTGTGTTATATTCACCTGAAAAGCATTCATCAAAAATGCGAATAATATCTTCAATTTTGTGGTTTTCTTGGTTCATTTTTTACCTTTTTATAATTGATTTAGCCATTGCAAAAATTTGTCCGCCGGCAAAAAACCGGTTACACGGGATTGGCTCAACTCCTTGCCGTTTTCATCGAAAAACAGAATAGTCGGTAAGCCTAACACGTTGAAATATTTCATAAATTCGCTGTTCTCAGCAGAATTTTTGGTGAGGTCAATTTGTAGCACCACCATTTCACTGAATTTTTGCTGAACCTTGCTATCGGTAAAAGTGTACTTTTCAAACTCTTTGCAGGCAACGCACCAGTCGGCGTAGAGGTCTAACATTACTTTTTTACCTTTGGAAGCGGTCAATTTTTTCTCTAAATCTGCAAGTGAATGAATTTTCTCTAATTGTAAATGTTGAGTATTTTGTTTTTCAATTTGGGAGCCGTTCCAAACCAAATCTGTCCAAGGTTTAGCGGAAAAGGCTAATGCAATGAGTAAAAAGATTTTGATGATTTTTTGCATTATAGAGCGAGATGGAATTGCCTCTAATAACCAAATCAAAAATGCGATGGCAAGTGCCGACCACAAAAACGGCTCGTAAGCTGTCGGCAACACTCGGCTTAATAAAAACACGGGTAGGGCAAGCATTACAAAGCCAAAAACCGTTTTTACTTTCAGCAACCAATCGCCCGATTTCGGCAGAATTTTATTGCCGAATAACGTAATCAGCACCAGCGGGATGCCCATTCCTGACGCCAGCAAGTAGAGAGCCAAGCCACCAGTAAACAGATCGCCACTTTGAGCCACATAAAGCAACGCCCCCGAAAGCGGAGCAGATGTGCAAGGCGAGGCAACCAGCCCTGCGATCATTCCCATCACAAACACGCTGCCAAATGCACCGCCTTGCTGTTTTTGGCTCATCGCATTCAGTTTTTGCTGCCAACTATTTGGCAGTTTGATTTCAAACAAGCCGAACATTGAGCAAGCAAGCAGGGCGAACACAATCGCTAACCCAATCAGCACCGGAGGGCTTTGTAGTGCCACTTGGAATGGTAAGCCAATCGCCGCCACAATTAAGCCAAGCAGGGTGTAAGTTAAAGCCATTCCTTGCACGTAAACGAGGCTAAGCAAGAACGCTTTGGCGGTGGACGGACGGTTTTTGTTACCGATTACAATTGCCGAGAGCAGTGGCAGCATTGGCAATACGCAAGGGGTGAAAGCTAAGCCTAAGCCCAGCACGAAAAACCAGAAAATCGAAAAGCGATTTTGGGCTAAGTTTTCAGCGAGAGTGTTTTGTTCCGATTTTGCAAAATCTTCACGATTTTTGACCGCTTGCGTAGCATTTGGGATTTTATCTAGCTCAATTTCAATCCGTTCCGGCGGATAGCAAAACCCCTTGGTGCAGCCTTGATAGCTGACCTCCACTTTTGCATTGGGCGAAGCAGAAGTAAATGCCGCAGCCACTTGAAGCTCATTTCGGAAAATCTCCACCTGCCCAAAAAATTCATCATTGTATTGCTCAGCGGGTGGAAGTTTCGGCTCGCTGATTTCTACATTTTGTGACGTGAGGTGAATTTCTTTTTTGTAGAGATAGTAGCCCTCGGCAATTTGCCAGTTCAGCAACAGTTGGTTCTCTTGTTTCTCAGCCGCAAATACAAAGGCTTCCGCTGCCGGCAGAAATTTGGGCTTAGAGGAAAAAAGATTTGCCTGCGAGGTTTGAATAAGTAGTAGGCTGAAAAAGAGAGAAAACAGTGATTTGAGCATAAGCAATCAGTATTTAAAAACGATTGTGGCAAATTATAGCCTATAAATTGCAAAATATTGAAGAAAATGCACCGCTTGCATATTTTGAAAGGATACAAGCGGTCATTTTTTAGCAAAAAATGGCAATCGGGTAAAAAATTGATTGCATATTTATGCAAAAATAATTACTATTCATTCATTATTTTAACTGTGAATTTAAAATGTAGTAGGATTTTCACGAATGGCAATTCGTATTCAAAATGTCAATTTCTTTTATGGCTCAAGCCAAGCCTTATTTGACATTAATTTAGAGATTGAAAAAGGCGATACGGTAGTGTTGCTCGGCCCAAGTGGGGCAGGCAAAAGTACCTTAATTCGTACCCTAAATTTAATGGAAGTACCGCAGTCCGGAACCTTGGCAATTGCAAATCACAAATTTGATTTAACCGCAAAAACCAATAGCAAAGAGATTGCTCTATTACGCCGTGAAGTCGGAATGGTGTTCCAACAGTATCATCTTTGGAACCATTTGAGCGTAATGCAAAACTTGATTGAGGCCCCAATGAAAGTGCTTGGACTTAGCAAAGAAGAGGCGATTTCCCGTGCGAAAGGGCATTTAGAACGTTTGCGTTTAAGCGAATTTGCAGACCGTTTTCCGCTTCAACTTTCAGGTGGTCAACAGCAGCGTGTCGCGATTGCCCGAGCGTTAATTATGCAGCCGCAAGTGTTACTGTTTGATGAACCAACAGCGGCTCTTGACCCTGAAATTACAGCCCAAGTAGTTGATATTATTAAGGAATTACAGCAAACTGGGATTACGCAAGTGATCGTTACTCACGAAGTGGGCGTGGCTCGTAAAGTGGCGACAAAAGTCGTTTATATGGAAAAAGGCAAAATTATTGAATTTGGCGATGCAAGCTGCTTCGAGCAACCGAAAACCGCTGAATTTTCAAATTATCTTTCACACTCTGATTAACATTGAGGATATCACTATGAAAAAATTACTTTTAGCTGTGTTAATTGCCGGCTCAGCAGCGGCAAATGCACAAAATATTACTTTTGCAATGGAGCCAAGCTATCCGCCATTTGAATTAACCAATGAAAAAGGTGAAATCATCGGGTTTGATGTGGACATCGCAAATGCGATCTGTAAAGAGATCCAAGCGAACTGCTCGTTCAAATCACAATCGTTCGATTCATTAATTCCAAGTTTAATCAAAGGTCGTGGCGGTTTTGATGCGGCGATTTCTGCTATCGACATTACCGAAGCTCGTGCAAAACAAGTCGCATTTACCGATGCGTACTACGAAAGTTCAGCAAGCTTCATTGCAGTAAAAGACAAAGGCATCACTCCTGAAACAGCGAAAAAAGTGGGTGTGCAAAACGGTACAACTTATCAGCAATATATCGCTAATGAAGGCAAGCAATATTCGGCTTCTTCTTACCCAAGCTTACAAGATGCGATTTTAGATTTGAAAAACGGTCGTATCGACATCATTTTCGGCGACACTGACGTACTGCGTGATATGTTCAATAAAAATCCGGAATTAGGTTTTGTTGGCGAAAAAGTGACTGATAAAAAATACTTCAACAACGGTTTAGGTATTGCGGTAAACAAATCTAAGACAGAATTAGTTGAGAGCTTAAACAAAGGTATTAAAGCGATTAAAGCAAACGGCGAATACCAAAAAATCTACGATAAATGGATGACGAAATAATCTAATGTTTGTTGATTATCTTCCTTTAATTTACACCGCAACCCTAATGACCTTAGGGTTAGCGGTTTGTTCGTTATTATTAGGGCTGATTTTATCCATCGGCTTCGTCACGCTGGAAATGAGTAAATGGGCAATGGTGAGAAAGCCGACAACAGTTTTCTTGACATTGCTGCGTGGCTTGCCTGAAATTTTGGTGGTTTTCCTGATTTACTTCGGCACACCTGAAGTGTTAGAGCTGATTACGGGCGAATTTATTGAACTTGGGCCCTTTGGCTGTGGGGTGATGGCACTTTCGTTGATTTTTGCCTCTTACGCCTCGCAATCTTTGCGTGGAGCGATTCAAGCTATTCCGATTGGACAATGGGAATCAGCCGCTGCCCTTGGGCTAAACCGTAGGCATACTTTTCTGCGAATTGTAATGCCGCAAGTTTGGCGACACGCATTACCAGGGTTAAGCAACCAATGGCTTGTGTTGCTAAAAGATACAGCGTTGGTTTCCTTAATTGGGGTTCACGACTTAATGCGTCAAACCGAGCTCATCAACACTCGAACGCACGAGCCGTTCACTTGGTATGGCTTTGCCGCCTTAATTTATTTGGCAATTACGCTAATCAGCCAAGTGATTATCCGCCGTTTGGAATTACGAGTAACCCGTTTTGAGCGAGGAGGACGATAATATGTGGCAAGAATATTTATCGGTTATCGCCCAAGGTATTCCAACCAGCCTAGTATTAACCGCCGTAGCCTTAGTGGTCGGTTTCGTGTTAGCCGTTGCGATGACATTCCTACTCTCAATGGAAAATCGACCGGTTAAATGGGCGATTAAAGGCTTTTTAACCCTCTTCACTGGGACACCGCTTTTAGTGCAATTTTTCCTGATCTATGCAGGCCCGGGGCAATTTGATTGGATTACCCAAAGCCCGATTTGGGGATTGCTTTCTAATGCGTGGTTCTGTGCAATGTTAGCCTTAGCGTTAAACAGTGCTGCTTACTCCACCTTGCTGTTCCACGGTGCGGTAAAAGCGATTCCAAAAGGACAGTGGGAAACCTGTGCTGCATTGGGGTTAAGCCGTTTGCAAACCTTGCAGATTTTAATTCCTTATGCGTTACGCCGAGCATTGCCGTCCTACAGCAATGAAATTATTTTGGTGTTCAAGGGCACATCCCTTGCTTCCACCATTACCATTATGGATATTATGGGCTACGCTCGTCAGCTGTACGGCACGGAATATGACGCCCTCACCATTTACGGTATGGCTGGTGTGATTTACCTTGTGATTACCGGCATTATGACTGTAATGCTCAGAAAATTAGAAAGCAAAGTATTAGCCTTTGAGCGTCTTGAAGTTGAGAAGGTCTAATAAGCGAATATCAACGAACGAATAATAAAGCGGACAACATAGTTGTCCGCTTTTAGTTCATAGATAGCTAATTTGCAAAATTTTATGAAAATTTAACCGCTTGTATTCCTATCTCCAAGCCTTGAATTGATTGATTAATCCATTCGTTGAGCTGTCGTGGCTGGTAATTTCTTCATTATTTTCTAGCTCAGGCAAAATGCGGTTAGCGAGTTGTTTGCCAAGCTCTACGCCCCATTGGTCGAAGCTGTAGATATTGAAGATCACGCCTTGTACGAAAATTTTGTGTTCGTACATCGCAATCAATGCCCCTAAGCTATACGGTGTGATTTTTTGTACTAAGATAGAGTTAGTCGGTTTATTACCGGTGAACACTTTAAACGGCACAATTTCAGCGACTTCTTCAAGCGTTTTGCCTGCGTCCAAGAACTCTTTTTCTACTACTTCTTTGGATTTACCAAATGCGAGTGCTTCAGTTTGAGCAAAGAAGTTAGAAAGTAATTTGTTGTGATGATCGCTTAACGGATTATGCGTTTGAGCGGGTGCAATAAAATCACAAGGAATTAATTTAGTGCCTTGGTGAATTAATTGGTAGAAAGCGTGCTGACCGTTTGTTCCCGGTTCACCCCAAATAATAGGACCTGTTTGATGAGTAACCGGTTTGCCGTCACGTCCCACAAATTTACCGTTTGATTCCATATTGCCTTGTTGGAAATAAGCCGCAAAGCGGTGCATATATTGGTCGTAAGGTAAAATTGCTTCAGATTCTGCTCCTAAGAAGTTATTATTCCAAATACCAACTAAGGCTAATGTGGTTGGAATATTTTGTTCAATTGGGGCTAATAAGAAGTGCTGATCCATTGCGTGAGCACCTGCTAATAACTGCTCAAAGTTTTCAAAGCCAAGAGAAAGGGCGATAGATAAGCCGATTGCAGACCAAAGTGAATAGCGACCACCTACCCAATCCCAAAATTCAAACATATTTTCAGTATCGATACCAAATTTTGCGACTTCTTTCGCATTAGTTGAAAGTGCCACGAAATGTTTTGCCACTGCTGCTTCATCTTTCGCTGAATCTAATAACCACTTACGGGCAGAAAGGGCATTTGTCATTGTTTCTTGAGTTGTGAAGGTTTTTGAAGCCACTAGAACCAATGTTGTTTCAGGGTTTACTTTGCGTAATACTTCTGCAATATGAGTACCGTCAACATTTGACACAAAGTGCATATTTAGGTGGTTTTTATAAGGGCGTAAGGCTTCCGTTACCATATAAGGTCCTAAGTCTGAGCCACCAATACCGATATTAATCACATCGGTAATCGCTTTGCCTGTATAGCCTTTCCATTCACCTGAAATCACACGTTCAGAGAACACTTTCATCTTAGCTAATACAGCGTTCACTTCCGGCATTACATCTTTACCATCAACAGCAATTGGCGTATTAGAACGGTTACGCAATGCCACGTGTAAAACGGCACGATTTTCGGTACGGTTAATTTTTTGACCTGAGAACATTGCCTTTTTAGCTGAATCCAGACCACATTCATTTGCTAATTGGCGAAGAAGGGTTAAGGTTTTGTCATTAATCGCATTTTTAGAAAAATCGACCAGCAATTCATTTTCAAAACGGAGGGAGTATTTATCAAAACGGCTGGCATCTTCGGCGAAAAGTTGAGGAATAGAGAGGTTATCTGCTTTATGCTGAGTTAAAGCATTCCAAGCAAAGGTTTGAACAGGATTGATTTTCTGCATTTTTATTTCCTTTTACGAATTTACAAATTTAAATCGGTTTAAGGCTGAGCATCTTTAGTTAATTCATCAAGACGCTTTTCTAATTCATTTAATTTCTCGCGCGTGCGAAGTAAAACTTGCGATTGAACATCAAACTCTTCACGAGTTACTACGTCAAGACGAGCAAGCTGAGCTTGTAGAATTTGTTTGAATTTTTCATCTAGATCGTTACCTACATTTTTTAGACTTTGAGGTAATGCGTTGTGTAATTGTTGAGCAATAGCTTCTAAATTTTTAGGCGTGAGCATTTTCTAATTCCTTACAATAAAATTACCCTAATTCTAGTTAATTTTGGGTATAAGAGAAAGCAGATTCTTTGATTTATTGTGATGTAACCTCTATTTGAATAGCCTTTTCATTGATTTCTCTGTAAAATGCCGCCTTTCGTAAAATATAAGCAAAAATTATTCACAATCCCTGTAAGGATTGTTCACAGCTTCGCTGCCGTTGGCAAAGCCAACGTTCAAAAAGCGATGCTTTTTGTAACCGCTTGTATTGACTATTTCGTGGTTCGAAAACCCCCCACGCAAAAAAACTAAGGATATAAAATGACAATTCAAACCCCAAAAGCCGTTGTGATTTTTTCAGGCGGTCAAGACTCTACAACCTGTTTATTCCAAGCGATTGCTGAATTTGGTAGAGAAAATGTGGAAGTGGTTACTTTCCAATATGGGCAACGCCATTCCATTGAACTCGAAAAGGCTGAATGGATCGCAAAAGATTTAGGCGTGAAACAAACACTCATTGATACTTCTGTGATTAAAGCTATTACAACCAATGCTTTAATGGATAAAAATGCAGATATTCAACAAAATGGCAACACACCAAATACCTTTGTTGATGGGCGTAATGCCCTTTTTCTGCTTTATACGGCAATTTATGCCAAAGGGCAGGGCATCCAAACTATTTTCACAGGTGTGTGTGAAACCGATTTCAGCGGTTACCCGGACTGCCGAGATGTGTTTGTGAAATCAATGAATGTAACACTCAATTTAGCAATGGATTACAACTTCAACATTCGTACACCATTGATGTATCTCACCAAAAAAGAAACTTGGGCATTAGCCGATAAATTAGGGGCGTTTGACTATATTCGTGAGCATACCCACACTTGTTATTTAGGCGTGGAAGGGGGCTGCCACACTTGCCCTAGCTGCCTGTTACGTGAAAAAGGCTTGGAAGAGTATTTGGCAGAGCGAAATTTTGCTAAATAGAGAAGAAAGAGGCACTAAGCCTCTTTTATTGTTTAAATTTCTGTAGAAACTAAATCTATCTTCAGCAATTTCGCTATACCTTGTGATTTCCGTCTGATTTCCTGCCATTCCGATTGTGGATCAGAGGCTTCTACAATGCCTGCTCCTGCATAAAGCGTAATTGAATTTTGTGAAATTAACGCAGAGCGGAGCGTTACGCAAAATTCTGCTTCATCTTTACTCATTACCCCTAAAGTGCCTGCATACCAATGGCGGGTAAAAGGTTCGTTTTCAGTAATAAATTGTTTTGCTTTCGGACGAGGAAGCCCTGCCACCGCTGCAGTTGGGTGGATACGGCTTAAACAATCGCTATCAAAAACACCCTGTTTTAACGTAGCTTGAATTTGGCGACGTAAGTGCTGAACATTATGTAGCCGTTTAATTTTTGCCTCAGACACTTCAAATTCGGCAACACAATCTGCAAGGTTGCTTTCAATATCATCAACCACTAATTGGTTTTCGTGGATATTTTTGGGGTCGCTTAATAACCACTGTGCATTTAATTCTGTTTGGGTTTCACTTGGTGTAACTGCTGCCGTACCGGCTAGAGCTTCGGTAAAAAACAACTTCCCTTTGCGTTGATATAAACGCTCTGGGGTTGAGCCAATGAAAGCAATCTCTTCACTTTCAGCCCAGAGAAAATGGTAGCAACCTTTGTTGATTTGGCGACTTTGTGCAATCAAGTCATAGCCGCAAATTGGGTTTTCAAAATGCAGTCTGATGGCATTTGCTAACACCACTTTTTGAAATTCACCTTGTTGTATCGCAGAAGTTGCTTTGTTGATATTGCTTTGCCATTGCTCAAAACTGCTTGTTGCTGCAACGGATTGCAACTGATTATCGGGTAAGCTCAATTTTTCAATATGTTCAAAATTTGCAAGAAATTGTGCAAAAACAACCGCTTGTTGTTCCAAATTATCACTATCAAAATAGAAATAAGCGGTTAAATTTTGCTGATTTTTCACCAATGTAAATTGAGGCAAAATAAACTGAGTGCAGCCTTCAAATTGTAATC
Source organism: Mannheimia bovis (assembly GCF_014541205.1). Classification (NCBI taxonomy): domain Bacteria; kingdom Pseudomonadati; phylum Pseudomonadota; class Gammaproteobacteria; order Pasteurellales; family Pasteurellaceae; genus Mannheimia; species Mannheimia bovis. The sequence continues at coordinate 1,036,195 of NZ_CP061280.1, forward strand.
CACCAATTAATGGCAACTTATGCTGTTGAATAAAGGTTTGTGCAGTTTCAAGGGTATGAAATTGACGAATTGCCCCCACTGTTGCTATCGTTTCATCTTTATCACGATATTGCAGAAAAAAGTGTGGATAGTGCTGATTTTGTGCTTTTAACCAATTAAGCAGCGGTAAATCTGCTTCAAATAGCGGTACAGAGGCTTGAATGGTTATTAAACCTTCCTCCTTTTCCACTCTTGAATAATTTTTTATAAGTTCTTGTTTTAATTGATTAAAAATAGACATTTGCAAAAAAATAAAAAAATTATACCGCTTGTTTTTAGCTGATTTAAAAAAAGGTCATCATTTTAACGCATTTCCTCTTTTTTTTCCTCTCAAATTAGAGTAATGTTTGCAAATTCATTCCAAAATATCGATTTTTTAAACAATGATATGAGGAAATAGCAGATTAATTATATAGGAAGTCAGCAATGGAACTTTTTCCCAAATCAGATAAATTAGCACAGGTTCGTTACGATATTCGTGGACCAATTCATAAAGAAGCTCTCCGTTTAGAAGAAGAAGGGCATAAAATTTTAAAATTAAATATCGGTAACCCTGCTCCATTTGGGTTTGAGGCACCGGATGAAATTTTAGTAGATGTTATCCGTAACTTGCCGAAAGCACAAGGTTATTGCGATTCAAAAGGATTATATTCAGCCCGTAAGGCGATTGTGCAATATTATCAATCTAAAGGTATGCGTGGAATGGACGTGAATGACGTTTACATCGGTAATGGCGTTTCCGAGCTGATTACGATGTCGATGCAAGCCTTATTGAACGATGGCGATGAAATTTTAATTCCAATGCCTGATTATCCGTTATGGACAGCTGCCTCAACCTTGGCTGGCGGTAAAGCGGTACATTATTTATGTGATGAGGAAAATGAGTGGTTTCCGGATATTGAAGATATTAAATCGAAAATCACACCTCGTACAAAAGGGATTTTGGTAATTAACCCAAATAATCCGACGGGTGCGGTATATAGCCGTCAGATTTTACTTGAAATTGCAGAGCTTGCTCGTCAGCATAATCTGATTATTTTTGCAGACGAAATCTATGAAAAAATTATTTATGATGGTGCGGTGCATCACCACATTGCGGCACTTGCACCAGACTTATTAACTGTTACTTATAACGGCTTATCAAAGGCTTACCGTGTAGCGGGTTTCCGTCAAGGCTGGATGGTACTAAGTGGTCCGAAAAACCAAGCTAAAGGTTTTATTGAAGGTTTGGATATGCTTGCTTCAATGCGTTTATGTGCGAATACACCGATGCAACACGCTATTCAAACTGCATTGGGTGGTTATCAAAGCATTAATGAATTTGTATTACCGGGCGGTCGTTTATTAGAGCAACGTAACAAAATGCACGATTTATTAGTGCAAATTCCAGGCATTAGCTGTGTGAAAGCGAAAGGGGCATTGTATATGTTCCCGAAAATTGATACCGAAATGTATGGCATTAAAGATGACCAAAAATTTATTTACGATTTGTTACAACAAGAAAAAGTATTGCTAGTACAGGGTACTGGCTTTAACTGGCATAAGCCGGATCACTTCCGTGTCGTCACTTTGCCTTATGCACATCAAATTGAAGAAGCAATCGGTCGTCTTGCCAATTTCTTGAAAACCTATCGTCAAGATTAAGTTAAATCTACCTTCCCCTCTTTATCTAAAGAGGGGATTTTATCTCTATATAAATTCATATTATTTAGTTAGTAAGTTTTTGAATAGCCCGGTTAATTTAAGCATTTAGATGAATGAACCTTCCTCTTTAGAAAAGAGGGATGAGGGAAATTGAAAAACTAGCAACAATTAATTTCTTATCACTATGTTAAAAGGCATTCTTTTATCTCTTTCAGCCTCAATGTTATTTGGTTGCCTCTACTATTTGGCGATCTTTCTAAAACCGCTGACAGGTGTGAGCATTTTCGGTATTCGTATGGTGGTAACGATTCCTTTTCTTTTCCTTGCATTATACCTATTTAAAAAACAAAAAGAGTTTTTAGCATTTCTCCAACGCCTTAAGAGAGAACCCCATTTATTACTGATTATTTTAATTACAGCATCTATTGTAGGTGGGCAAATGTGGCTGTTTTTATGGGCACCTAATAGCGGAAAAGCGATTGAGGTTTCGATGGGCTATTTATTAATGCCGATTATGATGGTGGCATTTGGAAAAGTGGTTTATAAAGAAACGCTTTCTCTTAATAAATGGCTGGCAATTGTGGTGGCGTTTGTAGGGGTTATCAGCAATATTCTTTTAACAGGCAAAATTTCGCTTGAAAGTTTGTTTGTCTGCACAGGTTATCCAATCTATTTTTATCTCCGCAGGAAATTTGGTTTAAGCCATTTGCATAGCTTTGTAGTTGAAATTTTATATCTACTCCCTGTTGCGTTATATTTTATTAGCCAACTTGATATGCAATATGTAGAAACACAGAACCCTAATATTTATTATTTTATTGCATTACTCGGTTTAATTAGTGGTATGGCATTAATTAGCTACACCCTAGCCAGTACAATTTTACCTTTTTATTTATTAGGACTATTAGGCTATGTAGAGCCGTTGTTAATGTTAATTGTTTCATTCTTAATTGGCGAAAGGTTAGAAAGTGAATCCTATATCTTGATGATTTGCCTACTGATTTCAATTTTATTTTTGGTGTTAGATGGTATCATTGCTTTGCGGCATCAACATAAAAAGCAAAAAATAGCATCTGGTTTAGGAGATGAATAGTGAGTGATATTGTAAATTATTGGGGATTTTTAACCGCTTGTATTTTACTTAACCTCACGCCAGGTTCGGATACTATTTATATCTTAACCCGCACCATTGCTGAGGGAAAAAAGTCTGGCTTCATTTCTTCAGTTGGCATTCTGGCAGGCATTTTATGTCATATTATCGCCGTTTCACTCGGGCTTGCAGGCATTGTGGCACATTCGCCAACTTTATTTAATGTGCTGAAGTACGCAGGGGCTGCTTACCTTTGTTATCTCGGTATCAAAATGTGGCGAGAGCCTCTGGTACTAGAAAAAATTAACTTAGATAAACTGCCACTATGGAACATATTTCGTCAAGGGCTGATCACAAATTTATTAAACCCGAAAGTGTTGCTCTTTTTCTTGGCATTGTTACCACAATTTGTTTCCCATAATTTAGAAAATACCTTTATACCTTTTATGCTGTTGGGGCTGACATTTTTATCCACCAGTATTATTTGGGTAAGCATTTTAGTATTAGCTGCAGCCCCTATTGGGTGTTTTTTACGGCATAACCAAACGGTTGGAAATTGGTTAAATAAAATCTGCGGTTCGATATTTATCGGGCTTGCGATCAAAATTGGTTTAGAGAAGTGAGATTAATTAGGGTGGCACTGAATGTGCCGTTACATCGTTTTTTTGACTACTTACTGCCTGACGAGCTGAATGCCGGCAAGGGCAGCAGGGTTGTTGTACCTTTCGGCAGGCAAACTAAAATCGGCATTGTGGTTGATTTTCCGCAAACGAGTGATGTGCCAATTGATAAACTCAAACCGATAAAAAGTGTATTGGATTTAGATACTCTTTTCGACGATGAAATGTGGAAGTTGCTTACTTGGGCAGCTCGCTATTATCACGCCCCAATAGGCGAAGTATTAAGCAGTGCGTTGCCTGTCAAACTTCGTAATGGCGATTCTACCGAACGTTCCCAGCCTGATTATTTTATGGTAACGGAACAAGGGCGGAAATCGTTAATTATTGGAGAAAACAAAAAAGCCAAAAAACAAGTTGAGCTTTTAACCGAACTTGCCGAATGTGCAAAATATTTTGAAAAACCGACCGCTTGTAGCCCCTCAGCTTGGAAAGGGTTAGTAGAAAAAGGCTATATTGAAAAAATTGATGTGCCTTTTGTACCACAATCGTGGCAACAATCGCTTGGTGAATTGCCGTTAGTGAATGTGCAAAATTGCCTTACGTTGAATAAACAGCAAACCTTAGTAGTTAGCCGTTTAAATGTGCAAAATGAGTTTGCTGCTTTTTTACTGAATGGGGTAACGGGTTCGGGCAAAACCGAAGTTTACCTGCAATTTATCGAAACCGTGCTAAAACGCAACCGGCAGGTGCTTGTGCTTGTGCCTGAAATTGGGCTAACACCACAAACGGTACAACGTTTTAAAGCTCGCTTTAATGTGGAAATTGACGTTTTACATTCCAATATGAATGAAACTGAACGTCTGAATGCGTGGCTTCGAGCTAAAAATGGCGAAAGTGCGATAGTTATCGGTACACGTTCCGCCCTCTTTACTCAATTTAAGAAATTGGGGGCGATTATTTTAGATGAAGAACACGACAGCTCATTTAAACAACAGGAGGGCTGGCGTTACCACGCAAGAGATTTGGCAGTGGTGAGGGCAAAAAATGCAGATGTTCCTATTGTGCTAGGCTCAGCCACGCCAAGCCTTGAAAGCCTACAAAATGTTCAAAATGGTAAATTCATTGAATTAGGGCTGACCGCACGAGCTGGCAATGCACAAATTGCTAATCAACATATTATTGATTTAAAAACGCAACGCATTACTGCGGGTTTATCTGAACGATTGCTTTCAATGATGAAACATCATTTGGAGCAAGGCAACCAAGTGATGCTGTTTTTAAATCGTAGAGGCTTTGCCCCTGTGTTACTTTGCCACGAATGCGGTTGGATTTGCGAGTGTGAGGCGTGCAATAAGCCCTTTACTTACCACCAAAAACAGCGTGTGCTACGCTGTCATCATTGTGCTACTCAGAGGGTAATTCCTCGCCAGTGTGGACATTGTGGCTCAACCAATTTGATTACTACCGGTGTTGGCACTGAGCAGCTGGAACAAGTGCTTAAGGAGCAATTTCCAACTTACCAAGTTACTCGAATTGACCGAGATTCTACTTCACGGAAAGGTTCACTAGAAAATCACCTTAACGATATTCGAGAAGGCAAAAGCCAAATTTTGATTGGAACACAAATGTTAGCAAAAGGGCATCATTTCCCTAATGTTACGTTGGTAGCGATTGTAAATGTGGATTCAGCCCTTTTCTCGACTGATTTTCGAGCGGAAGAGAAACTTGCTCAACTTTATTTGCAAGTGGCTGGCAGAGCAGGACGTGCCGAGAAAAAGGGCGAAGTAGTGCTACAAACACACTACCCGGATCACCCATTGTTAAAAACCTTGTTAGAACAAGGCTATAGCGAATTTGCCAAAGAAGCCTTAAAAATACGAAAGATAATGGCATTGCCGCCGTTTTCCTCCCAAGTGCTATTTAAAGCGACAGGGAAGAATAATGAGCAAACATTAAAAGTGCTTGAACAACTTGCGGATTATTTTAAGCAAAAAATCCGACAACAACATTGGCAAGGTTTTCAGTTGATTCCACCATTTTCTGCTCCAATGGCAAAAAAAGCAGGTTTTTACCGCTGGTTGTTGTTAATACAACACCCAACCAGAAATGCTTTGCAACAGTTACTCAATTGGTTTGATCAAGAAAAAGAAAGTTTAGATATTCCAACAAATATTAGGCTGAGTTTGGATATTGATCCACAAGAAATTAGGTAAAAAGAAGAGAACAAGCGGTTGATTTTGTGTGATTTTTTGCAAATGAATAAGGCAGGTTTAACCTGCCTTATTTGTCATCTACTTTTCCTTCCAATACCCAATCCACTCTTTTAGTGCAAGCATATTACTGTTCATTGCTCCGGCTTGTGGAACAAAGTGCATAAAGTTGAGCTTGTAGTGATCAGGGGTATCTCCTGAGCCAACACTTGCAGTAAGCACTTCAAAACCTTGTTGGGTAAAGAGCATTTCCGCTCGTTTCATATGCCATTGGTTGGTTACTAAAATAATTTTATTGATGTTCTCTTTTTCTAAAATTTCACGGCTGAAAATCGCATTTTCTTTGGTGGTTTTGGCTTTGTTTTCTAACCACTTAGTTTCAATGTTAAAGAATGTTTTAAATTCATCCGCCATTACTTTTGCTTCAGATGTGCCATTTGGACTACTGCCTGTGGCTAAAATCGGTAAGCCTGTTTCTTTATGTAAATAAGCAGCATAACGCATTCTTTCCAGTGGAATGCCTGTAATCGCTAATTTTCCGAATAATTCTTGGCTGTCTCGTAATCCACCGCCTAATACCACAATTGCTTGGGCGTTTTTGTATTTTTCGATAGTTATTTCTCCACTATCTACTAAGGAATCACCCAGCTTTTGTGAGGTGTAAGGAATGCTGAAAATATATAAAATTGCAATGCCAAGCAGGGCAAAAAAGTAAGCTGAATATTTATAGCCTACTGAAAATAGAATTAATGCTAACAACCATAACAGGATAATGTTAAATGGCGGTAGGATCATTGCCGTAATGAATTTAATCAGTTCAAACATAAAATTGATTTATCGTAAAGATGAGTAAATAAGTGTTTATTTTCCTAGATTATCAACGAATTGTCTATTTTTCCTTATGGAAAAGTATTAGAATGCTCCATTTGGAGAAATCTTCTGATGCATAAGGCAGAGGGGAAGTAATATGCAACAACGATCTACGAAAGAAAAATTGATTCTAATCGGAGCAGGTGGTTATGCAAAATCTGTATTGGATTCACTCGATTTTGAGAAATATGAATTCTGTGGCTTTATTGATAATTTTAAACCTGAAGGAAGTAGTCATTTAGGTTATCCAGTTCTAGCCTCAGCAGTACAAGATTTTGCAGAGCGTGAAAATTATAGTTATTTCATTAGTATTGGCGATAACACACATCGTTTAGAGAAATTTTTTAAATTGCAGCAACTAGGGTGCAAAATTATTAATGTAGTTGATAAAACTGCTCTAGTGTCTAAACATTCCACACTCGGCATTGGTGTATTTGTTGGCAAAATGGCGATTGTAAATAGTGGTGTTGCAGTAGGTGATAATGTGATTATTAACACGAAATCATTGATTGAACACGGTTGTTTTATCGGCAATCATTGCAATATTTCTACAAACACGACACTAAATGGCGATGTGATTGTCGAAGATTATGCGTTTGTGGGAAGTTCGTCTGTTATCAATGGTCAATTAAGAATCGGTGAAAGTGCACTGGTTGGTTCCGGTGCTGTGGTAATTAGAAATGTAGAGCCTCGTACTGTTGTAGCAGGCGTTCCGGCAAAATATATTAAGGATATAAAATAATGGCAAATGTATTTATTGTGGCAGAAATTGGTTGTAACCATAATGGCGACCCTGCTTTAGCGAAAAAAATGGTGGATGTAGCAAAAGAATGCGGTGTTGATGCGGTGAAATTCCAGACATTCAAAGCAGATAAATTAATCTCCAAATACGCTCCAAAAGCGGAGTATCAAAAAGTTACTACTGGCACGGCAGATTCTCAATTAGAGATGACGCGTAAATTAGAGTTGCCTTATGATGAATTTGAAAAATTAGAGGCGTATGCTCGTTCACTTGGTTTAGAGGTGTTCTCTACTCCGTTTGATTTTGAATCGATAGATTTCTTAGCAAGTCAGCAACAAAAAGTATGGAAAATTCCATCAGGTGAACTAACCAATTTACCTTATTTAGAAAAAATTGCACGACTTCCGATTGAAGGCAAAACCATTGTGATTTCAACGGGAATGGCGACAATTGCAGAAACCAAAGCCTCATTAAAAGTGTTAGAAGATAATGGTATGGCGAAAAAAGATATTACAATTTTACATTGTAATACTGAATATCCGACACCTTATGAAGATGTAAATTTAAATGCTTTCCACCAGCTTAAACAAGAGTTTGGCGAATATAGCTTAGGCTTTTCCGACCACTCGGCTGGTTATTTCGCAGGCTTGGCGGCAGTGCCTTATGGCATTACTTTTATTGAAAAACACTTCACGTTAGATAAAAATTTTGAAGGTCCGGACCATAAAGCCTCAGTTACTCCGGATGAATTGAAATTACTCTGTGAAGGCATTCGTGCGGTAGAAAAATCATTAGGTTCTTCTGAAAAGCTAGTAACGAACTCTGAAGCAAAAAATAAAATTGTGGCAAGAAAATCCATTATTGCAGCACGTCCAATTAAAAAAGGTGAAATTTTTACTACTGAAAATATTACAACCAAACGTCCGGGCAATGGCATTAGTCCAATGTTCTGGTATGATGTGTTAGGGAAAGAAGCACAACAAGATTTTGAAGAAGATCAACTTATTCAAGATTCTCGCTTCGAAAATCAATTATAATATGTAACCTGAGGTTTAACGCCTCAGGTTTTCTCTATACAAGCGGTCAAAATGATGAAAAAAATTGCAATTATTACAGCTCGAGCAGGCTCAAAAGGGCTACCAAATAAAAACGTATTATTAGCTAACGGTAAGCCGTTAATGGCGTACTCCATTGAAGCAGCGATTGAATCGAAGCAATTTGAAAAAATTATTGTGAGTACGGATTCGCAAGAATATATCGATTTACTCTCGCATTATCCGATTGAGTTTATCAAACGTGCCGAGCATTTAGCCAGCGATAAAGCGAGTTCTTTTGTAGTAATTGAAGATGTGCTAAATCAATATAAACACGTTGATTTTGACTATTTTGTGTTACTTCAGCCAACATCTCCATTAAGAACTGCACAGCATATTCAAGAGTGTTGCGAGAAGTTTGAGCGTAACTTTGATAAGTTTGATTTTATCGTGTCGGTATCTGATGCTCATAAGCCTACCACGCTTACCCGTGTGATTGAAGAAGATGAAAGTTTAAAACACTTCCAGCTAGATTATTCTAATTATGCTCGTCAGCACTATTTCCCTGAATATTCGCCAAACGGTGCAATTTTTTCGGCAAAACCGACCGCTTATCTTGAGCAAAAACATTTCTATGGGGCGAAATGTCTTGCCTATTTTATGGATAAAGATGTTTCTATCGATATTGATGATCGCCAAGATTTTGAATATTTCTACTTTATTCTACAACAACGCAACAAAGAAAAAATCTTACTTGAAACCATTAAGCGTTCTATTTTAATGAAAAAAGAGAATTTCAAAGAAGTAAAAGAAATTACTTTAATTGGTCATTCTATTTTGGATTATTGGAATATTGAATATTTAAATGGAAAATCAGTCAATAACTTAGGCATTGCCGGTATCTCTACCAAACAATATAGTGAACTGATTTTAGACAAAGGACTAATTTCAGAGTTACCAAAAGAAGTTGTATTGATGCTTGGTACAAATGATATTGTGTACAAAGGGTGGAGTGATGAGCAAGTTCTAAGAGATATTAATCACTTAATTAGCCAATTAAAAGCAATTCGTGCGGATATTAATGTTTCATTCTTAGAAATTACCCCTACAGCATTTAGAGCGGATCGCAATAACAATGATATTCGCTTATTAAATCAATATCTGAAAGATAATTTGTCCGTAAAATGGATTGCGTTGGATAAAGCCTTTAGTGATAAATACGGTAAGTTAGATTTAAATTATAGTGATGACGGCTTACACTTAAATGCAAAAGGTTACGAAAAATTAACCGCTATTTTGGAAGAAGAATTAAAGTAAATGAAAAATATCGCATATATTACCGGATCACGTGCTGAATATGGCATTGTTAAGCGTTTATTAAAGAAATTAGAGCAAGATCCGGAGCTTAATTTTTCACTTGTGGTAACGGCAATGCACCTTGATCCACAATATGGCAATACAGTAACTGTGATTGAGCAAGATGGATTTGAGATTGCTGCTCGCATACCGCTTATCTTAAATAGCGAAAATAACCAAACCATTATTCATTCTATGGCAGAATGTTTAGACCGTTTTGGCGAGCATTTTCAGCAACATAAATATGATGCAGTGATTGTATTAGGCGATCGCTATGAAATGTTAGCAGTAGCAACGGCAGCAGCGATGCATAATCTCCCGCTCATTCATTTGCACGGTGGAGAGCAAACTTTGGGAAATTATGATGAATTTATTCGTCATTGCATTACCAAAATGTCTAAACTGCATTTAACTTCAACCGAAGAATATAGACAGCGTGTTATCCAAATGGGAGAATTGCCTGAAAATGTGGTCAATACAGGCTCGCTTGGGGCAGAAAATAGTTTAGATTTAGTATTACCAACCAAAGCGGAATTGGTAGAGCAATTAGGTGTTCCAAATACACCGTATTTCTTAGTGGTTTTCCACCCTGAAACCTTGACAGATGTGTCGGTATTAGATCAAATTGATGCGTTGCTAAATGCTTTTGAGCAATTTAAAAATAAATACCAATTTGTGTTTATCGGCTCAAATTCGGATACTAATTCCGAACAAATTTATGCTCGTTTTAAAACCTATACTGATGAAAATCAGTTTAAGTTTTTCACTTCTGTAAAACCGGAAGAGTATTTGGCATTGATTAAATACTCTCAAGGTTTAATTGGTAACAGTTCATCAGGCTTGATTGAAGCTCCGAGTTGTGGTGTAGGCACACTGAATATCGGCAACCGCCAGCAAGGGCGGGTTCGTGGCGAAACGGTAATTGATGTAGAAAGCAATGAAAAATCCATTATTGAAGGCATTAATAAATTGATTTCTACTGAGTTTCAAGACAGACTGCCTGAAATGAAAAATCCATATTTTCAAGACAACGCGATGGAAAAGGCTTACAATGCAATCAAAAAATTCTTAGCCGATAGCAAAAACAGTCAGCCGAAAGGATTTTATGATGTGAGCTTTTAACAAGCGGTCGAAAATGGACAAAATTTTGCAATTATGAAAGCAATTAAAGACAGCGTTATTTACTTAATCGGGGAATTGGCTTCTAAGTCAATTCCTTTCTTGCTCTTACCTTACTTCTCTCGAAAATTGGGGGTAGAAGGCTACGGTGAGCTTTCCTATTACCAAACTTTCTCCGCCTTGTTTGTCATTTTTATCGGGCTTAGCCAAGATGGGGCGGTAGCTCGTTATTTTTATTTCTACGGTAAACGTTCGCTCAATTTAGTGCTGACGACGGGTTATTTATACACTCTTTTTGCAAGCTCACTTATTCTATTAGGCTGCTGGTATTTCAAATCAGAAATCATTGCTTATGTGGCAATTGGGGCGATGTTCCAGTCCTTTTTAAATGTGCAACTAAGTGTACGGCAGTGCCAGACACAGGCTCTAGCTTATACAGTAATTCAGTTAATGTCAGCTATTTTCTCAGCGGTTATTACTTTTGCAATGATGGAATATTTTGAAACGGATTTAGTTGAAAAACGGATTTTGGCAATTTTAATCAGCAATGCGTTAGTATTTTTCATTGCTTATTTGCTTTATGCTAAAAAAAGCAAAATGAAAAAATTTAGCTTGGCACGCTATAAAACCGCACTCTTTTATTTAATGGGGTTTGGCTTACCGTTGATTCTGCACCATTCAAGCATTTTTTTAAAAGGGCAGTTAGACCGTATTTTTATTTTCCATAAATTTAGTGAAGCTGATTTAGGCTTATATGCAATGGGGGCACAAATTGCAATGATTTTAGCCATTTTTGTTCAAGCCTTAAATAAAGCGACTCTTCCGTATTTTTATGAGGCATTAAAGCAGAAAAGAATTAATGTGAGCCATATCCACAAATGGGCATTTTATGCCTTATTTACTGTGCCAATTCCAGCATTTGTGATGTGGCTTATCCCTGAAAATGTAGTAGTGTGGATTTTAGGTAACCAATTTGCAGGCACAAAATATTATATAATCCTCTTTTTAATTGCGACAATGCTCGTTGTGCCTTATTTAATTTTAGTGAATTATTTGTTTTTTTATGGCAAAAACAAACTTATTTCACTTTGCTCCATTTTATCGACCATTTTCTATTTGGTGGCATTATTTGCTTTAACCTTTACCCAAATAGAATATATTCCTTTTGCAGCCATTATTGGGGCAGTTGTGATTATTCCAATTCTCTATGTAATGACGGCAAGGGTGGGAAAAACAGTATGAATTTAATTATTTGTTGCACTCCTTTGCAAGTGCTGATTGCAGAGAAAATTATTGGAATGCATCCAAACGAGCCATTTTTCGGGGTAATGCTCTCAACCGTTAAAAATGCGAAATTTGATTTCTACCAAACTCGTTTGGAACAAAAATGTCAGCAATTTTTTGCAATGCAGCAACATAGTGAACGTATTCAATTACTTAAAGAAATTCTTTATTTAAAATCAACCTTTAGGGGAAAAGAGTTTAATAAAGTATTTCTGGCAAATATTAATGAATTAGAAATTCAGTTCCTACTCAGTGCGATTAAATTTAATGAACTGAATACCTTTGATGATGGTGCGGCAAATATTGTTCCAAGTAGTATTTTCTATAAAGAAGAAAATATAGGGTTAAACCGTAAATTAATTAATATGTTTTTAGGTAATAAATACAGTGTAGAAAAACTGAAAAATTTATCTAAAACACATTATACGATTTATCAAGGTTTTTCGAATATTATTGAAAATACGGTTTATGTGGATCTTATTAATACGAAAGAATTATCTGGTTCAGAATTAGAAAATTCTAAAGTTGTGAATATTTTACTCGGGCAGCCAATTTTTGAGCGAGAAGATGATAAAAATATTGCATTAGCAGAGAAAGTGATTAAAGTATTTGATATTGATCTCTATTTACCACACCCAAGAGAAAAATATAAACTTGATAATGTGGAATATATTGATACTAATTTAATTTTAGAGGATTATATATTTCAAGAGTTTAGCCATAAAAAGTGCCGAGTATATACCTATTTCAGCAGTGCCGTAATTAATATTTTAAATAAAAGTCCAAATATTGAAGTTACTGCTTTAAGAGTAGAGGTAGATAATCCAGCCTATATTGAAACTTATGAGCTTTTTGAAAAGCTAGGTATTAAAATTATTGATATTCGAGAATAAAATGAAAAAATATTTAATCTCATTAGAAAAAGATGTGAAAAGACGTGAGCTTTTCTTCTCTCAACCCGATACGGCAGATTTTGAAATCTTTAATGCTATTAATACGATGAATAGTGATTGGGAGGCTTTAAATACAGGTTTTGATTTAGCTAAATTTGAACAACATTATGGGCGGAAAACCACGAAAGGTGAAGTGGGCTGTACGTTAAGTCATTTAGCGGTTTATCAAAAAATAGCAGAAGATAATACTATTGAAAATAATGATTACTGCCTTGTCTGTGAAGATGATGCGTTATTTGCTCAAGATTTTCAAAAACAGATTAATACGTTATTAGCACAAAATTTGAAAGCAGATATTATTTTAGTCGGGCAATCAAAAATCCCAACTTTCGATGATGTGGAATTAGAAATTAATTACCCAACCACTTTGGTTTTTTTACAAAAACAGATTGGCTATAGTCAATATAAATATGCTTATCCTTACCGCAATTATTTTGCCGGCACAGTTGCATATTTAATTAAAAAATCGACCGCTTGCAAGTTTCTAACACAATGCTGTGTGGCTCGTCCTTATTGGCTTGCGGATGATTTTATTTTATTTGGCAATGAATTCAAATTAGATGTGTTAATTGTTCGCCCGTTAATGGCGATTGAAAACCCTGTGTTAATCAGTAATTTAGAAGATTTACGTGGCTCACTGAATAATAATTTATTTAAAAAAGTGATGAAGTATCCACTTAAAAAATTATTGGCGATTAAACGTAATCTTAGCTCATTAAATTCTTAATAGGTTAATATGTCTGCACTGTTTAATTTATTTTATATTTACGATCCTTGGTTCTTCCACTTTTTACGAATGGCATTTGTGGTAGGGTTATTGGCTTGCGGTTATTTAGCTTTCCAAGTGATTAAAGGGAAATCCAACGGCATTGTTATTCCGAAAGATAGCCTAGTTGCAATTATTGCTTTAATTAGTTTTAGTGTTATTCCGCTATTAATTAATAGCACGAAGGAAATAGGCGTGTTAGCAATGTATGTTAAAATGCTGATTTTATTTATTTTTGGCATTGCGGTTTACAATATATTTTATCGAACGCAAGGGGGCAAAACCTTATTTGTGCGTGATCTCAAAATCGGTATCGGCATTCAATGGATTTGCGGTGTGGCAGCGCTATTAGGCGTACCTTTTATGGTGGATTTTTTATTATCAAGTAATGCGATGATGCCGCGTTTTTTTGGTTCTGAGCAGGAATACAGACTTTATAATATTACCTCATCTGCTTTTTTCCAATTAAGTATTTTCTACTTAATGTTACTGCATTTTTTATTAGCTTATAATAAAAAAACAGATTCAATAAATGAGTGGTTTTTATTTTTAATTTTATGTATAGGGTTAATCTCGGGGAGAACATTTTTATTAATATCGGTGATTAGTATTGCTCTTTATTTTAAATGGAAATATTTACTGCCATTAATTGCTTTTACGATATTAATTCTATTTTTAGCTATTGTTTTTCCGGAAAATCGTTATGTGGAGCACGCACTGGAACCTGTGATCAATTTATTATCCGGTACAGGTAAAGTAAGTTCTTCTACCGATAATTTAGTGAAAAACCATTTATTTATTCCAACCCTTAGCCAATTTATTTCCGGTGATGGTTTATATTATACCGAAACGGGCGGCTATTACGGCGGTTCAGACTCAGGCTATATTCGCCAAGTGTTATACGGCGGTTTATCCTATATGCTGGTTTGCTTTGTATTTACTGCGTATTTTGTACGGAAAGTTGCAGTTAATTGGTTTGAAGGAAGCTGGATTTTTACTTTATCGACACTTGGCATTTTGGCGATTTTAAATATTAAAGCTGATACTTTCGCTTTCCCGGGGCTAATGATGTTGCTTTTGATGTTTCTATCATTATTTGGTACAAGCGGTCGGAATTTAATATTATTTTGCAAAAACAAAGAGGCAAAAAATGTTTAGTATTATTGTGCCATCTTATAATCGTAATGAAGAAATTAAGGCATTGCTGGAAAGTTTAAAGCAACAAAGGCTTTATAATTTTGAAGTCGTGATTGTTGATGACTACTCAAAAGTGCCTGTGATCGTCAATGAAGATTATCCTTTTGAGGTAAAGGTTATTCGTAATAATCCAAATGTGGGAGCAGCTCAAAGCCGTAATGTGGGGGCAAATCACGCAAGCCGAGAGTGGCTTCTGTTTTTAGACGATGATGATCGTTTTATGCCAGAAAAATGTGAGCGACTGGCGACAGCGATTAGCGAAAATCCACAGGCAAATTTTGTTTATCATCCCGCAAAATGTGAAATGGTAAACGAAGGTTTTACTTATGTAACCTCGCCATTTAAATATAAAAGTGAATTAACTAAAGAGAATATGCTGAAAGTGAATAAAATTGGCGGTATGCCGATGATTGGATTGAAAAAAGAACTCTTTTGCAAAATTGGCGGATTATCTGACCGCTTGCGATCACTGGAAGATTACGATTTCTTGTTGAAATTATTGGAAGAGCCGACTTTTGAGCCACTTTATGTGGATAAGGCATTAACCTATTGCACCTTCCACACCAAGCGTTCGAGCGTTTCAACGGATACCATAAATACCGAAAAAGCGATTGAATATATAAAACAAACCTATATTCAAACGCCCGAACAGGCGGAAAATTTTAAATTAAATTCACTCTATATTTTAAGCTATCCGCATATTATGAATTTATCTCGCAAGGCAGCAGGTTATTATTTTGAAATGTTTAAAAAGACAAAAAATATTAAGCAACTGATTATTGCTGCAATGATTTTGATCTCGCCGAAATTGGCGATTAATTTAAAAAGGTTTATCTAATGAAATTTTCCGTTTTAATGTCTTTATACATTAAAGAACAGCCGCAATATTTAAGAGAATGCTTTGAAAGCCTGAAAGCTCAAACTTATCAAGCAGATGAAATCGTCATCTGTTTTGATGGGGCAGTTACACCTGAATTAGAAGCGATCGTGGAAGAATATAGTACGATTTTGCCGATAAAAGCGGTGAAATTTCCACAAAATCGGGGGTTAGGCAAAACCTTAAATGATGGTTTGAACTATTGTGCAAATGAGTGGGTTTTCCGAATGGATACCGATGATATTTGCTTGCCAGATCGTTTTGCAAAGCAAGTGGCATTTATTGAGAAAAATCCTGAAGTCGTCATTTTTGGCGGGCAAATTGCTGAATTTGGACAAGATATTAACGATATTGTGGCTTATCGTAATGTGCCGACCACAGCAGAAGAAATCATTAAATTTACCCGTAAGCGTTGCCCGTTTAACCATATGACGGTGGCATATCAAAAATCGAAAGTATTAGAAGTGGGGGGATATCAAGATCTACAAGAAGATTATTATTTGTGGATCAAACTCATTGCTCAATTCAAACAAGTCGCAAATTTACCTGACCTGTTGGTTTATGCTCGAGTAGGAAACGGAATGGTAGGCAGACGCCGTGGCAAAGCTCAAGCTGAAGCGGAATGGCGTTTGTATAAATTGAAAAATGATTGTCAAATTCACGATCCGATTTCGGGGTTTGGTATTTTTCTAATGCGAGCAATTCCACGTTTATTGCCATTGTCTATGCTTAAAGCAGTTTATGGATTATTGAGAAAATAAGATAAAGAAAACCACAGATATACTCTGTGGCTTTTTGTTACTGATTCTTCAAAATCTCATTCATCAACTGAATATCAATATGGCAATAACCTGTTGGGTTTTTCACTAAGTATTCTTGGTGATATTCTTCTGCCGGAAAATATTGTTCCAGCATTTGATTTTCCACCGCTAACGGTTTGTCAAACTGGGTTTGTAATTCGCTTAAGGCTTGGTTGATAACAGGTACATCTTGCGGATCTGTATAATAAATGCCAGTGCGGTATTGAATACCAATGTCGCCACCTTGTTGGTTAATACTCACCGGGTCAATCACTTTAAAGAAATAGTCCAATAATTTTGCTAAGCTGATTTGATTAGCATCGTAAGTTACTTTAACTACTTCAGCGTGCCCGCTACCGGCACATACATCTTGGTAAGTGGGATTATCTGTATTACCGTTGGCATAGCCTGATTGAGCTTTGATGACCCCCTTAATGCGTTGCATAAATGATTCCACGCCCCAGAAACAGCCGCCGGCTAAATAAATTTCACGAATGTTTTGCATAGTTTCTCCTGTTTGCTTTCCGATAAATAGTAAATTTTTGTGAAAAAATGACCGCTATCAGGTGTGTATAAAATACGATAATTGGTTTTTTGTCAATTTATGTTTTGAACCCCTCATTTTTTACAAGATTTTTTAAGTAAAAATAGGTATAGTATCGCCACTTTTTTCATTATTCTTTTAATAGGGGTCTTTATGGGAACATTAAATAGCCTTTTGGGCATTGTTGTTTTACTATTGATTGCATTTTTATTATCCACAAATAAACGTGCAATTAGTTTACGTGCGGTATTTGGTGCATTAGCATTACAAGTGGCGATTGCTGCTTTAGTGCTTTATGTGCCGGTAGGTCGTGATGCGTTAAATGCAATGGCAAGCGGCGTATCAAAAGTAATTTCTTATAGCAATGAAGGTATTGCATTTTTATTTGGTGGCTTAGTTAGCGACAAAATGTTTGAAGTGTTCGGCGGTGGCGGTTTTGTATTCGCTTTCCGTGTACTTCCAACCATCGTTTTCTTCTCTGCCTTAATTTCTGTGCTTTACTATATGGGCGTAATGCAATGGGTTATCCGCATTTTAGGTGGTACGTTGCAAAAAGCGTTAGGCACTTCAAAAGCGGAATCAATGTCTGCGGCGGCGAATATTTTCGTAGGGCAGACTGAAGCTCCTCTTGTAGTCAAACCTTACATCAGCAAAATGACCGAGTCTGAATTATTTGCCGTGATGGCGGGTGGTTTAGCTTCTATCGCCGGTGCGGTAATGGCGGGTTATGCAGGAATGGGCGTGCCATTAACTTACTTAATTGCAGCGTCATTTATGGCGGCTCCGGGTGGTTTATTATTTGCAAAACTAATGGTGCCGCAAACTGAAAAATTCAATGATGAATTAGAGAATGTTGATTTAGAAAAACCGGCAAATGTACTTGATGCAGCCGCTTCAGGTGCATCTTCAGGTATGCAGTTAGCCTTAAACGTAGGGGCAATGTTAATTGCATTTGTAGCATTAATTGCATTACTTAACGGTGTTTTAGGTGGTATCGGTGGTTGGTTCGGCTACGGTGATTTAAACTTAGGTCAATTGTTTGGCTGGATCTTCAAACCGCTTGCTTGGGTGATCGGTGTGCCGTGGGAAGAGGCTGAAATCGCAGGTCAAATGATCGGCTTGAAATTGGCGATCAATGAATTCGTCGGCTATGTAGAATTTGCGAAATATCTTGCTCCGGAATCTACAGTACAATTAAGCGAGAAAACCATTGCAATTATTACCTTTGCACTTTGTGGTTTCGCAAATATCAGCTCAATTGCGGTATTAATCGGCGGTATCGGGGCAATGGCTCCAACTCGCCGTGGCGATATTGCTCGCTTAGGTATTAAGGCGGTGATTGCAGGTTCATTATCGAACTTGATGAGTGCAACCATCGCAGGTTTATTCATCGGTTTAGGCGGTGCAATAGTTTAATTGCTTGAAGAATAAAACCACTAGAAATAGTGGTTTTATATTTTTTTATCAGACGTAAACGGTTGCTTGGAATTTGTCTATTTACAAGCGGGCAGATTTTTATAAAAATTTACTAAATCATTCATTTAATTAAAAAGGAGAATCGTATGAGTTTAAAAAATTCAGCTGAGATTGCACTTTCTTTGATGGATCTCACTACATTAAATGATAATGATACAGACGAGAAAGTCATCGCATTATGTGAGCAGGCTAAAACTGATTTTGGCTCACCGGCAGCAGTATGTGTTTATCCACGCTTTATACCGATTGCACGCAAAACCTTGAAAGCACAAGGCATTGAGCAAGTAAAAATTGCGACTGTTACTAACTTCCCACACGGTAATGATGATATTGATATTGCCATTGCCGAAACCAAAGCTGCTATTGCTTATGGGGCTGACGAAGTTGATGTTGTTTTCCCGTATAAAGCGTTAATTGCAGGTAATGAACAAATTGGTTTTGAGTTAGTAAAACAGGCTAAAGCGGTATGCCAAGCGAGTAATGTTTTACTTAAAGTGATCATTGAAACAGGTGAGTTAAAATCAGAAGAACTCATTCGCAAAGCAAGTGAAATTTCAATCCAAGCTGGGGCTGATTTTATTAAAACCTCAACAGGAAAGGTAGCTGTTAATGCCACATTAGAATCTGCTCGTATTATGCTCGAAACCATTCGTGATTTAGGCGTTGCAGAAACAGTTGGCTTTAAAGCAGCCGGTGGAGTAAAAACCAGCGAAGAGGCTGCGGAATATCTCGCATTGGCTCGCTCTATTTTAGGTGATGATTGGGTTAATCGCTCACATTTCCGTTTTGGGGCATCAAGCCTGTTAGGTAATTTGTTAGCAACACTAAAAGATGAGCAGCAACAAACTGTTCAAGGTTATTAATTATTCATCATAAGAGGAAAATAAAATGGCAACTCCACACATTAACGCACCTGAAGGTGCTTTTGCAGACGTTGTATTAATGCCGGGTGATCCGCTTCGTGCGAAATATATTGCAGAAACCTTTTTAGAAGAGGTTAAGGAAGTAACTAACGTACGTAATATGTTAGGTTACACAGGCATTTATAAAGGTCGCCGTATTTCTGTGATGGGGCACGGTATGGGTATTCCATCTTGCTCGATTTATGCTAAAGAGTTAATTACCGAATATGGTGTGAAAAAAATTATTCGTGTCGGCTCTTGTGGTGCGGTGCGTAGCGATGTTCGTATTCGTGATGTCATCATCGGTTCAGGTGCTTGTACGGATTCTAAAGTAAACCGTATCCGTTTCCGTGATAACGATTTTGCCGCAATTGCAGACTTTGAGATGACATTAGCTGCATATCAAGCGGCACAACAAAAAGGGGTGAATGTTCGAGTTGGGAATTTATTCTCAGCAGATTTATTCTACAGCCCGGATGTTGAGATGTTTGATGTAATGGAAAAATACGGCATTTTAGGTGTGGAAATGGAAGCTGCGGGTATTTATGCAGTAGCGGCAGAATATGGTGCGAAAGCATTAGCGATTTGTACTGTTTCAGACCATATTCGCACAGGTGAACAAACCAGCTCGGAAGAACGTCAATTAACCTTCAATGAAATGATTGAAATTGCATTAGAATCCGTATTAATTGGTGATAAACAATAATTCGCTATTGTAAATCCATCACAATACAAGCGGTCAAATTTTGCAAAAAGATTGCAGAATTTGACCGCTGTCTTTTATAAACAAGCGGTCAATTTCACCGGATTTTTTGCAAAATTCCCTGAGAAATTCACCGCTTGTACATAATTTTTATAACCGATCTAACCAATTTTTCAGATTTTCCACCGCACTTTCTGCATTCTGGTAGAGTAACTGGCTTGGCACATTGACCCAACCTTGTTCCGTTTCGGCAAACAGGTTTGGTACGCCTTGCACGCCGAATTGGGCGGAAATCGCTTGTCCTTGCTCAATCCAAGCGGTGGTTTTGGCTTGATTTTCGGCTAAATCAAAGCTTTCCGCCACCGCACTTTGCCCTAAGTTTTGTAAAAGTTGGCGGACGACCGCCGTTTGGCTGGTGTCTTGTCCGTCCACATAACGGGCTTTTTGCAACTCGGCAAATACCTGCAACATCGTTTCACTGCCTTGTGCCAACAGGGCGAAACAAGCATTGCTCAACGCACGGGAATTGAACTCGCCACATCCCTGCAAAATTTGCTGATGATAGGTTTCGCTAAATGGTTGCCCGGTGAGCTGGGCAATACGTTGGTCGTTCGCCCAAGCATGTTGGGCAAATGCCGGGGTCATTTTGCGACCGGTGTCGGCAAATAAGCCTGTGGCAAATACCGAAACCTCAAAGGTTGTCGCCAAGTTTTGTACTGCCTGCGAACTGGCGTAGCACCAACCGCAGAGCGGGTCGAAAAGGTAGATCAGTTTCATTATTACTCCGATGCCACGGTAAAACGTTGGAACAAATGGGCTTTTTGCTCGACATCATCGGCAATCGCAATCGCTAAATCTGCCACGGAAATCCCTGCCGGCTCATCGCCGTCCATCAACAACTCTTCGCCACCCAAGCGATATGAGCCTAAACGCTCTTCGCTAAATCCGCCGTCTGCACCTAAACAAGCCGGTGGTGAGATAAACGCCCAATTTACATCACAGCGATCACGCAAATCGTTCAATAAGTGGCGAGCCGCATTTGCACCTTCAAAAATCTCTTTCGGGAAATCAGGGGTGTCGATCACTTGTAAATTTGGGGCAATATACAGGCTACCTGCACCGCCTACCACTAATAAATACGGCACTTCGGCAGCTTTTGCCGCTTACACAATTGCTTTTGAACCACGGGTGAAATCCGCTCCGACGATATTTGGGTTTCCCCAACCCGGGTTGAATGCACTCACTACCGCATCAACACCTTTTAACTGCTCGGCAAAATTTGTCGCATTCACGTCAAAAGCGACCGCTTGCACATTCTCGGCTTTCGCCACTTTATCCACATTACGGGCAAATGCCACCACCTGATGACCACGCTCGGCAAGCTCTTTCACGACAGCCGAACCGACATAACCTGTTGCACCAATTACTGCGATTTTTTTCATTTTTTGCCCCTTATTTATATAAGTTGATTTGAAAGTGAATGAGCTAAAACTCATTCCGCTTGCTTGATGTGGTGCATTATAGTGAAATAAAAAATGGGAAAAAGAGCGGTT
Organism: Mannheimia bovis; assembly: GCF_014541205.1. Taxonomy (NCBI): domain Bacteria; kingdom Pseudomonadati; phylum Pseudomonadota; class Gammaproteobacteria; order Pasteurellales; family Pasteurellaceae; genus Mannheimia; species Mannheimia bovis. Next base: position 1,057,974 of record NZ_CP061280.1, read on the forward strand.
ATTGAATATAATTGTTTCAAAAAATGAAACAAAAAAGAGAGTGTATGGACAGACTTCAAGCCATCAAAATTTTCTTAACCATTGCCGAAACTGGCAGTTTCACCGCAACCGCCGAGCGTTTAGAGCTTTCCAAACCGATGGTAAGCCGTGCGGTGGCATTATTGGAAGAGTGGTTTAACGCACGGTTGTTGCAACGCACCACACGCAAAGTATCGCTGACCGAAGCGGGCGAACAAGCGGTGGAATACTGCCAAAAAATTGCAAATTTAACCGATGAGATTGAGCAAGAGGTGCTGGCTCGTTCGGGGGAGTTAAGTGGCACGTTGCGGATTGCCAGCAACCCGTCTTTCGGCGGTTCGCACCTGCTGTGTGCGATACAGGATTTTATGGCGTTGCACCCGAAGCTGCATCTTCAACTGCAACTTTCCGACCAAAAAGTTGATTTGATTGAGAGCCGTATCGACCTTGCCCTGCGTTTTACCAATGATGTGGAAGCCGGATTGGTTGCTCGCAAGCTGAATGTGAGCCATTCGCTGTTGGTCGCCTCTCCCGACTATCTCGCCAAACAGGGCGAACCGCACACGTCACAGGAACTCGCCAATCACCGCTATCTCGCCCACGCCAATGTAAACCGTAAAATTTGGCGGTTTTATCAAAACGGGCAAGAAACCACGCTCGAACTGACCAGCCCCTTTATCGTGAACGACACCAACGTGCTGTTAAGCTCCGTACTGGCAGGCAACGGCATTGCGATGTTGCCGAAATATCTGCTGAACCAACATCTACAAAACGGTCAACTCAAAGCGGTGCTGACCGACTGGCAACTACCGACCTATTCGTTCTACGCCCTTTACCCTACCCGCCACAGATTGCCGATTGCGGTTCGAGCCTTGTTGGATTTCTTGGTGGAACGGTTTTGTAAGGAAGATTGGTAAACTAAAATTGAATATTAAATCAATTTTGGTGAATATTTATTCAAGAATGAGCTTGAGTTTTTCTCTGAATAGGCTTAGACTAAGTTTATTTCATTAAAGATAAAAATATAAGGATATGAAATGAGCAAATACAAAATTTTTGTAGATGGAGCGGTGGGGACAACCGGACTACGCATTCACGAGCGTTTAAATCAGGCAGAGGATATTGAATTATTGACTTTACCCGAGGAACAACGTAAAGATTTAAGCGCACGTTTAGCCAAAGTGGAAGAGGCGGATCTCACATTTCTCTGTTTACCTGATGAGGCTTCAAAAGAATTAGTGGCTAATGCACCTCAAGATGCCAGAATTTGTGATACATCTACTGCTCACCGGGTCAATCCTGATTGGGTGTATGGCTTTGCCGAATTAAGCGGACAGCGTGAGAAAATCAAACAAGCTAATCGTGTTGCCGTGCCGGGCTGCCACGCTACAGGTTATATTGCATTGGTTCGCCCTTTAGTGGAAAAAGGTGTGTTACCAGCAGATTATCCGCTCAGTTGCCACTCACTAACAGGTTATTCTGGTGGTGGTAAATCAATGATTGCTGATTACCAAAACTCTGAACGACCACAGGCATTTGATGCTCCTCGTGTCTATGGTTTAGCTTTAAAACATAAGCATTTACCTGAAATGCAAGCCTTAACCCTAATGCAAAACCCTCCGATTTTCACTCCTGTAGTGGCAGATTTTTACAGTGGAATGCTGGTAACTGTGCCGTTGCCAATGAGTGCGTTACAAGCGGTTAAATCCGGTGGAGAAATTGCAAATCTATTTGCAGATTATTATCAACATAGTAAATTAATCACCGTTCACTCATTCCAAGATTTACCCGAAGACGGAATGCTTTCTGCGAATGCTTTTTCTGGAAAAGACAATCTGGAGATTTTTGTCTATGGCAACGAAAGCCAAATTCTCCTCGCTGCCCGTTTTGATAATTTAGGTAAAGGTGCTTCAGGGGCTGTGGTGCAGTGTATGAATATTATGTTGGGTAGGGATGAAGTTTCGGGGTTAGAAATTTAGTATCGTAATCAAATCTCCCCTAACCCCTCTTTTCTAAAGAGGGGAACTATATAGAGAGGAAAATATGCAACTACAAGAAATCAACCAATTCGCAAATTTATTAGAAAAATCAACCGCTTGTCTTGCGAAGTGGCAGGATAAAATCATCGTGGTGAAATATGGCGGTAATGCGATGATTAATGAAGAGCTGAAAAAATCGGTAATGGCGGATATTTTGCTGCTTAATCGTTTAGGCGTGAAAGTCGTGTTGGTACACGGTGGTGGACCGGAAATTTCGCAAGGAGTGAAATTACTAGGTAAAGAGCCTCAATTTATCAACGGCTTACGTGTTACCGATAGCGATACGATTAATGTTGTATTACAAATGTTAGCCGGCAAAGTGAATAAAAGTTTGGTTGCTTTACTTAAAGGCAAAGGTATCGGCTTGTGTGGCATTGATGGTGTGATGTTGCAATGTAAAAAATTAGAAGACGAAGTGGATTACGGTTTTGTAGGCGATATCGTGAAAGTGAACCCACAAGTAATTGAAATCGCCCTTAATGCAGGTTTAATTCCTGTGATTTCCACGGTAGGTGTGGATGAAAACGGGCAGGCGTATAATATCAATGCCGATACCGCCGCGAGCGAAATTGCGATTGCCTTAAAAGCAGCAAAATTAGTTTCAATGACAGATATTGCAGGCTTATTACGAGATCGTTTTGATGAAAATACCTTAATTCCAGAGGTGGAAGTAAGCGAGGTACAAGGCTTAATCGAGCAAGGGATTATTGCAGGTGGAATGATTCCAAAAATTGCCTGCTGTACCGATTTCATCAATGCTGGCGGCATTGAAGCGAATATTATTGATGGGAGAGTCGATCACGCAATTTTAGTAGAACTCTTTGGCGGCAAAAACGGTACACGTTTTTATAAAAAAGGATAAAAGATGACAACAAGCAACAACATCAAACAATTAGATAAAGATTATATTGCCCAAACTTACGGCAGATTTGAGCTTGCCCTTTCGCACGGTAAAGGTTGTAAAGTTTGGGATTTTGAGGGCAATCAATATTTAGATTTTACCAGTGGGATTGGCGTAAACAGTTTAGGCTGGGCTGATGATGATTGGCTTTCGGCAATTACTGCTCAGGCAGGAAAATTACAGCATACTTCAAATTTATTTTTTACTGAACCCTCAAGCCAATTAGCGAAAAAGTTAGTCGCTGCAAGCGGTCTAAAACGTGCATTTTTTTGCAATTCTGGAGCGGAGGCTAATGAAGGGGCAGTAAAAACAGCTCGCAAATATAGTCACGATAAATATGGGACAGGGCGTTCAACCGTTTTAACTTTAGTGAACTCTTTCCACGGGCGGACAATTTCCACTCTTGCGGCAACAGGGCAGGATGTTTTCCATCAACATTTTCACCCATTTACCGAGGGCTTTGAATATGTGCCGGCAAATGATATTGATGCCTTAACAGCACGCTTGCAAACTAATGATGTCTGCGGTGTTTTGGTGGAAGTGGTGCAAGGTGAGGGCGGTGTTTGTTCGCTAGACAATGATTACTTGCAAGCGGTACAAACGCTCTGCCAAGAAAAAGATCTCATCTTTATTATTGATGAAGTGCAAACCGGCATTGGGCGTACCGGTACACTATTCTCTTACGAACAATTTGGCTTAAAACCGGATGTGGTTACACTTGCCAAAGGCTTAGGTGGCGGTTTGCCGATAGGGGCTTTTTTATTAGGCGAAAGAGTTGAAAATACGTTGGGTAAAAGCGACCACGGCTCTACCTTCGGCGGAAACCCTGTCGCCTGTGCCGGTGCTAATGTGGTGATGGATAAAATCAATACTGATTTTCTCGCCGAAGTACAACGCAAAGGGCAGAAACTCCGTGAAACTTTGGTCACTTTGCCGAAAGTGAAATCCGTTTCAGGCTTAGGTTTAATGCTCGGTGTTGAATTTGAAGAAGGCGTTCTAGCCTCTGATGTGGTAGCAAAATGCATTGAAAAAGGTGTATTGTTCCTTACAGCAAAAACTAAGTTACGTTTACTGCCACCTTTGATGATTTCTGATGAGCAGATTGAGCAAGGTATGAATGTACTGAGAGATGTTTTGGAACGTTATTAGTAAAAATCCCGCATTAAGCGGGATTTTTTTTATGAAGTTATGAGCGTTTCATAATCTCAAAAAACTCTTCGTTGGTTTTTGCCATCATTAATTTATCAATTAACCACTCGATAGCATCTACTTCATCCATAGGATTGAGCACTTTACGCAACATCCACGTTTTTTGTAGCTCATCTGCTGCCATCAATAAATCATCTTTACGTGTGCCTGAGCGGTTAAAGTCAATCGCAGGGAAGATACGGCGTTCAGCAATACGGCGAGATAAATGCAATTCCATATTACCTGTACCTTTAAATTCCTCAAAGATAACTTCGTCCATCTTCGAACCGGTATCCACGAGTGCGGTAGCAATAATGGTTAAGCTACCGCCTTCTTCTACATTACGTGCGGCACCGAAGAAACGTTTTGGGCGATGTAGAGCGTTGGCATCCACTCCACCGGAAAGAATTTTACCTGAAACAGGGGTAACAGTGTTGTAAGCACGAGCAAGACGTGTGATTGAGTCTAATAAAATAACCACATCTTTTTTATGTTCAACTGAACGCTTGGCTTTTTCAATTACCATTTCAGCAACTTGGACGTGGCGGGTTGCCGGTTCGTCAAAGGTCGAGGCAATTACTTCGCCACGCACGGTACGTTGCATCTCGGTTACCTCTTCCGGACGTTCATCAATTAAAAGAACAATTAACTCACACTCAGGGTGATTAGAGGTAATACTTTGGGCAATATTTTGCAGAAGAACGGTTTTACCTGCTTTAGGTGGGGCTACGATTAACGCACGCTGACCTTTACCGATAGGGGCAGCTAAATCTAAGATACGGGCAGTTAAATCTTCTTTAGAGCCGTTGCCGCGTTCCATTTTCAAACGAGAATTTGCGTGTAGAGGTGTTAAGTTTTCAAATAAAATTTTGCTACGAGAGGCTTCAGGCTTGTCATCATTGACTGAATCTACCTTTAACAGAGCAAAATAACGCTCGCCTTCTTTGGGCGGGCGGATTTTACCTTCGATTTTATCCCCGGTTTGCAGGTTAAAACGGCGGATTTGGCTTGGTGAAACGTAAATATCATCAGGTCCTGCTAGGTAGGAACTGTCCGCTGAACGTAAGAAACCAAAGCCGTCCGGCAAAATTTCTAACACGCCTTGACCGAAAATATCTTCACCACTTTTGGCGTGCTGTTTAAGGATAGCAAAAACAATATCTTGTTTACGTAAACGGGCTAAATTCTCTAAGCCCATTTGGTTTTCACCCATTTCAACAAGATCAGAAACGGGAGTATTTTTTAATTGAGTAAGATGCATAATTTGGAATGTATGATTAATTAATAATGAAAGATTGGATTCTTTGATATTCAGTTAGATACGGAATAACCGTAAAAGATGTGGCGAAGAATACCGCAACCGTCGAAAAATTGCAAATTTTTTATAAAAAATGACCGCTTGTAAGCAGAAAAATGCCGGCAGAAACCGGCATTGAGTAGGATTAAGCCTCAATTCCTTCAAACAGAAGGGTACTTAAATAACGCTCAGAAGCAGATGGTAGCACTACCACAATTAGTTTATCTGCAAATTCAGGTAGTTTCGCTAAGCGATCTGCCGCTGCAATTGCAGCACCTGATGAAATACCGCCTAAAATACCTTCTTCAGCCATTAAGCGGCGAGCAGTTGCTAGAGCTTCTTCACTAGATACTTGTTCAACACGATCCACTAAAGATAAATCAAGGTTTTTCGGGATAAAGCCTGCACCAATACCTTGGATTTTATGTGGAGCCGGTTTCACTTCTTCGCCATTTAAGGTCTGAGTAATAACTGGCGATTCTGCCGGCTCAACTGCTACAGAAATAATTTGTTTGCCTTTATCTTGTTTAATCGCACGAGAAACACCGGTAATAGTACCACCTGTACCCACGCCGGCTACTAATACATCAATTTTTCCTTCAGTAGCTTCCCAAATTTCAGGACCGGTAGTTTGTTGGTGGATAGCCGGGTTTGCCGGATTTTCAAATTGTTTTAAGGTAACATAATGATCAGGGTTTGAAGCAGCAATTTCTTCCGCTTTCGCAATTGCACCTTTCATCCCTTTTGCCCCTTCGGTTAAAACGAGGTTTACGCCTAAGCCACGCAATAAACGTTTACGCTCGGTACTCATCGTTTCAGGCATTGTTAAAGTTAATTTGTAACCACGAGCTGCGGCAACGTAAGCCAATGCGATACCCGTGTTACCGCTGGTTGCATCGACAATTTCTTTACCTTTAGTCAAAATACCGTCTTTCTCTGCTTGCCAAACCATATTCGCACCGATACGGCATTTCACGCTAAAACTTGGGTTACGTCCTTCCACTTTAACCACAATGTTGCCGTTACCAAAATTCTTTAAACGCACAAGGGGGGTGTTACCAATAGAGTATGAGTTGTCTGCATAGATAGTCATAATAGTGTTCCTTATTAGATTAGGTATTAAAATTTAACTTTATCATACTTATTTTTGAGTGATTTGCTAGTAGCTAGAAGGTATTTGATATAACCAAATGGAATATGTTGAGATAGGCAAAAAAACAAGCGGTCATATTTTGCAAAAAATTTACTAAATCTGAGCGCTTGTTTATTGAGAATTGGGGCTATGTTAGCTCTCTCGCCCCTTGGTTATCTACTTTACAAATGTGGATAAACCCTTCGTTGTTTTGTAGATATTCTTTTTCCAAGTAGTTCACTAATCGTTGGGCGTGTTCTAAATCAGGTGCGATGGCAAACATCGTTGGACCTGAGCCGGAAATACCCACCGCTAATGCACCTAAATCTTTACAGCCTTGGCGGACGGTTGGGAAGTTTGGTAATAAATCTTCACGATACGGCTCGGCGATTAAGTCTTTCATCATCGTTGCAGCCAAAATATCTTGGTGTGTATGGCAAGCGTGAACAAAAGAGCCTAAATAGCGAGCTTGTTGAATCATATCTTGGCGGGTATAGCTTTTCGGCAGAATCGCACGAGCTTCAGCGGTAGAAACTTCTACTCCTGGGTAGGCTAGCACCCAATACCATTCGTCGAAGAATGGTAGTGGCTGGCAGATATTACCAAGCGATTGGGTCATTAACTGTAAGCCGCCTAAGTAGCAAGGGGCTACGTTGTCATAGTGGATAGAGCCGGAAATGCGTCCTTCCAACTCGCCCATCATCTCTAATAATTCCATTTTTGAGAAAGGTTCATTGTGGAATTTATTGAGAGCTACTAACGCAGCGACAATTGAGCAAGCACTTGAACCAAGCCCTGAGCCAATCGGCATATTTTTTTCGAGTGTTAAGCGTAAATTTTTTACGTTACCACCACGCAATTTTAAGCGTTCGCTAAAAAGGACATAGGCTTGATAAACGATATTTTTTTGCGGCTCTTTTGGTAGTTTTCGCACAAAATAACCGGCACTTTCTAGCTCAAATGTTTGCTCGCAATCTTCGATTTGGACGACATCGCCTAGTAATGAACCGTCAATCGGGGAAATAGCAGCACCTAAAGAGTCAAAACCGACGCTGATATTAGCGCTTGAAGCAGGGGCATAAATGCGTAAAACCATTAGTTTGCTCCTCCGTGTAGGGTGCGAAGAATATCGGCAAAAATACCGGCTGCTGTTACGCTATTGCCTGCTCCGTAGCCTCGTAAGAGAAGTGGGATTGGGTTGTAGTAGCGAGTTAAGAATGCAAGCGCATTTTCACCATCTTTCACTTTGTAAAGCGGGTGGTTTTCATCTACAGCTTCAATTGCGACACGGCATTTGTCGCCGGTGATTGAACCGACATAGCGTAATACTTTGCCTTCTGCTTTTGCTGTTTCAACACGTTTGTTAAATTCTTCATCCAATGATGGTAGAACCGCTAAGAATTCATCACGGCTCATACCTTCAGAGAAACCTTTTGGTAATACGCCTTCGATTTCAATATCTTCGAATTCAAGCGGTAAGCCGGTTTCACGTGCAAGAATTAACAATTTACGAGCGACATCCGCACCGGATAAGTCATCACGAGGATCTGGCTCGGTAAAGCCTTTTTCTTTCGCAATGAAGGTTGCTTGAGAAAGAGTTAAACCTTCTTCTAATTTGCCGAAAATGAACGATAGAGAGCCTGATAAAATACCTTCAAATTTCTCCACTTCATCGCCTGCAGCCAAGAGATTTTGTAGATTTTCGATAACCGGTAAACCTGCCCCCACATTGGTTTCATATAAGAATTTATGTTGGCTTTGGCGGGCATTTTCACGCATTTCTAAATAATAGTCGTAGCTTGAGGTATTAGCCTTTTTGTTTGGTGTGACTACGTGGAAGCCCTCTTTTAATGCACGAGCATAAAGATTTGCTACCGATTGAGCTGAAGTACAATCCACAAATACCGGGTTTACCACGTGGTGGAATTTGATGAATGAAAGTAAAACATCAAAATCAGACGGCTGGATTGCTTTCTCTAAATCTTCTTTCCAGTTATCTAAATTTAAGCCGTTTTCATTCAACAACATTTTATCCGAGTTAGCTAAGGCACAAATTCGGATCTCAATGTCCTTCTTTGCTAAAAACTCCTTTTGCTGCTTAACCTGCTCGATTAACTCGCTACCCACGCCGCCCACACCGACTAAAAACATATCCACCACACGTTTGCTGTTGAATAGCGATTTATGAGTGGCTTTTACCGCTTCAATGGCTTTATTTAACGGTACAACCGCAGAAATTGAACGCTCTGATGAACCTTGAGCAATCGCAACAATACTGATATTCGCTTGTGCCAGAGCCGAGAAGAAACGTGCGGCGATCCCTTTAGCCGTACGCATACCATCTCCCACCACAGATACAATCGATAAATCTTTAATAATATCAATCGGATCGAGCAAGTTTTCTGATAATTCCTGAGCAAATTCCGCATTTAATGCGACTAAGGCTTTGTCTGCCGATTTTGCAGGCACACAGAAGCTGATGCTGTACTCTGAAGATGATTGGGTAATTAAAATGACTGAAATACCGGCTTTTGACATTGTTGAGAAAACACGAGCTGCCATTCCCACCATACCTTGCATACCTGCCCCTGAAACGTTGAACATTGCCACGTTATCAAGGTTGGTGATGCCTTTTACTTTTAGTCCATCAGTTGCAACATTACCGTCAATTAATGTGCCTTTGCCTTCCGGATTACCTGTATTTTTAATTAAGCACGGAATATTTAACGGGACTAACGGCCCGATAGTGCGAGGGTGAATCACTTTTGCCCCGAAGTAAGAGAGCTCCATTGCCTCTTGGTAGCTCATTGATTCTAAGCAAACCGCATCCGAAACTAAGCGAGGATCGCAGGTATAAACGCCATCCACATCGGTCCAAATTTCGCAAACATCCGCTTTTAAGCAGGCGGCTAAACAAGCAGCAGAGTAGTCAGAACCGTTACGACCTAATAAAACCAATTCGCCTTTTTCATTACCTGCGGTAAAGCCTGCCATTAACACCACATTTTTCTTTGGAATTGAGCCGGCATCAACACGTTTGGTCGATTCAGCAATATCCACAGATGATTCTAAATAGCTGCCGTGAGCCAATAATTTTTCTACAGGGTCAATGTGGGTAACATCATAGCCTTTCGCCTCAAACCACGCTTGCATCATTGCAATTGAAAGTTTTTCGCCTCGGCAGTGGATAGTTGCCGCAATATCATCTGACAAAGATTTGCTTTTCGCAGAATCAGCAGCTACTTGTTGAATTTGTTTTAATTCAGCATCAACTAATGCTAATAACTCATCACGGGCAAAGTTATTATTTATCTCATATAAACCATTGATAATATTATGGAAAATCTCAGTTGCTTCGGAAAGATTGGATTGAAATGATTCGCCGGCTATCGCTTTATCGACAATGGCAACAAGATGGTTAGTGATTTTTGCCGGGGCAGATAACACTCCCGCTGCCTGATCTTTTAAATGTGCCTTTTCGATGATGTCCGCCGCTTGCATAAAGCGTTCTGGATTGGCTAGTGATGTGCCACCAAATTTAAGAACTCGCATAATTTCTCCTGATATTATATTTGCAAATTTTTATATAAAAAAACCCGCTTGTAGCGGGCATTTAAAATTCTGTTTTTTAGCAACACTGACCCGCACTATGTGTTTGCATAATGGTAATCGTGGTAATAATAGTTGCTACATTAAACATTGAGCTATTTCTCAAAAACAATAAATTGAATGAAAGAATGTGGCAAAGCCTTTCGTTTGTCAATCTTTTTTTGTTGGAAACGGTATTTTTCTTTTTGCCTATTACACTAATTGCAATTAATCTTAAGATTAAATCATAGATTTCTTGTTTTAGATCAAAAAACTGCTAAACTGAGAGCTGAGTGATTAACCTTTAATGAGGACAATAAAATGGCATACACATTACCAGAATTAGGCTACGCATACGATGCGTTAGAACCCCATTTCGATGCAAAAACAATGGAAATTCACCATTCTAAGCATCACCAAGCTTACATTAACAATGCTAATGCAGCGTTAGAAGCTCACCCTGAATTATTAGAAAAATGCCCAGGTGCATTAATTAAAGATTTAAGCCAAGTGCCTGCGGAAAAACGTGTTGCAGTACGCAACAACGTGGGCGGTCACGTTAACCACACGTTATTTTGGAAAGGTTTAAAAACCGGTACGACTTTACAAGGTGCATTAAAAGATGCCATCGTGCGTGATTTCGGTTCGGTAGAAGCATTCCAAGCTGAATTTGAAAAAGCAGCAACTACACGTTTCGGTTCAGGCTGGGCGTGGTTAGTGGCTGAAGAGGGCAAATTAGCTGTAGTTTCAACTGCAAACCAAGACAACCCATTAATGGGTAAAGATGTGGCTGGTGTTTCAGGCTACCCGATTTTAGGTTTAGACGTTTGGGAACATGCTTACTACCTGAACTACCAAAACCGTCGTCCAGACTTCATTAAAGCATTCTGGAACGTAGTAAACTGGGACGAAGCAGGTCGCCGTTTTGAAGAAAAAGTAGCGACTTGCGGCTGTGCGAAATAATTTAATTCTCGCTTAATACTATTCAAGCGGTCAGATTTGGTAAAATTTTTACAAAATCTGACCGCTTGTTATTTTATTTATACTCAAAAATCACTCGAGGTGTGAGCTTGGTAATTAGCTCGTAGCTAATTACACCGATATGTTTTGCTACATCTTCAATTAATAAGTCCTCTCCCCAAAAAATGACTTTATCGCCCACTTTATCTTGGCTGTCAGCCCCTAAATCAACCGTGAGCATATCCATTGAAACTCTGCCGACAATTGGTACAATTCTGCCATTGACTAAAACAGGCGTACCTTCAGGTGCGTTGCGAGGATAGCCATCACCATAGCCCATTGCAATAACTCCGAGCTTCGTATCTTTTGGGCTTACCCAAGCTCCACCGTAGCCGACAGGTTCGCCTGCTTTGTGAGTGCGAACAGCAATTAGCGAGGAAGAGAGTGTCATCACAGGCTTGAAGCCTAAATTAGTAATCGGCGTATAGTGCGGAGAAATACCGTGCATAATAATGCCGGGGCGAACCCAATCGTAATGAGCTTGTTTCCAATATAGAATACCGCTTGAGGCAGAAATGCTTCGATCGTGAGCCTGATATTTTTCGGTAGCTTGTTCAAAGACAGAGATTTGCTTTTCGGTATAGCCGCAGTCTAATTCGTCTGCACGGCTGAAATGGCTGACAAAACTGATAGAATTAACTAATGAACACTGTTTCAACCGTTCTACAAACAGATCAACTTGCTCGGGGTGAATTCCCAAACGGTGCATTCCGGTATCAATTTTGAGCCAAATATTGATAGGGAAATAGATTTTTGCCTTGCGTGTCCAAAAGCCTTTTTTCTGTTCTTTTTCCCACTCTCGGTTCACTTGCTCCAAAAGTTCGAGCTGTTCAATGGTGTGAATTACCGTATCAAATTTACGCGAAAGGGTTTTCAGTAGCTCTTCACGGTCAAAAAAACCTTCCACCAATACAATTTTGCCGGTGTAACCTGTTTCTTGAATTTCCAAGGCTTCACGTAAGCGGGCAACGCCAAAACCATCCACTAAGTCGGTTAGTGTTGCCGCAGCAGGTAATAAACCTTGCCCATAGGCATTGGCTTTAATCATTGCCAATAATTTTTGCTGGGGGGCGAACGATTTAATCAACTGAATATTATGGCGAAGGGCTTGGCTGTCAATGGTGGCTGTGGCTGGTTTCATATTATTTATATACGTTCAAATTAAAATTAAGCTAAATTATACCTTAAAATAAAAAATACCTTAGAAAATAATGCAAAAAAGATTAGTATTGGAATATTAGGTATGAGATGGATTAACTATGCTGAATTTACTATTTGAACTGAAAAAAGAAAAGATTATTTCCGATTTAAACTACCAATTTGCCCGCTTGATTGACAGCAAGCAGCAACATTACGACTATTCGTTACAGCAAAAAAATTTGGCAGTGTTGCTGGCAGCTTGGGTTTCTTATCAGGTGGCTCAAGGGCATACGGCAGTACGTTTAGATTCAGCCAATAGTTTGAATTTTTTCGAGTTGAAAAATAGAACTTCAACTCAGCCTTTTTTACAACGCATTTTGCAAAAAATCGATCAAATTCCACCGCTTGAGTGGCAATCCGTATTGAAAAATCACATTGCTTTTAGCGATTCTTCACAAAAAATTGCCCCAATGTTGTTCCAAAACGGGCTACTGTATTTTTATCGCTACTGGCAGGCAGAGCATAATATCGCAACTTACCTACAACAAGCGGTCGAATTTTCTCCAAAAATTGCAAATGTAGAGCTAGATAAGCAGATTATCGAGCAGCTTTTTGAAAATAATGCTACTCGAAGTGAAATAGACTGGCAAAAAGTCGCGGTTGCGACTGCACTCAAACAGAATTTTAGCCTTATTTCCGGTGGTCCAGGGACAGGGAAAACCACAACAGTCGTGAAATTATTACTTGGCTTACAGCTTAAACAGCTCAAACAAAATGCGCCTTTATTACAAATTGCTCTCGCCGCACCAACAGGCAAAGCAGCGGCAAGAATGAAAGAGTCGATTGAAGATAAATTAGCCGAATTAAACAATTTACCGCAAGGTTTAAAAGAGGTAATTCCAAGCGAGGCAGTAACGATTCACCGTTTACTTGGAGCAAAGCTACTTACAGAAGAAACCAAATATCACGCTCAAAATCCGCTGCATTATGATTTATTGGTGTTGGATGAATCTTCAATGATCGATTTGTCAATGATGGAAAAGATAGTGCAAGCCTTAAAACCGTCGGCTCGTTTGATTATGTTGGGGGATAAAGATCAGCTTGCCTCTGTTGAAGCGGGCTCTATTATGGGTGAATTAGGATCATTTTTACACTATGGTTATAGCCAACCACATTGTGATTACCTTAAAGCGGTCACGAATTATAACATTGAAGCAGGGCAGTCATTGCCGATTTGTGATTCATTATCTCATTTAAAACATAGTTATCGTTTTGGCGAAAAAGCGTGGATCGGTGAATTGGCGAACGCGGTGAATGATCAGCAGATACAACAGTCGTGGGAAATATTGGAAAAATATAAAGAAAGCGGAAAGTTGGAAACCATAATTTACTCCGAAACGAAAGAGAGTGATGATAAAGCCAATTGGACACAAAAAAGTGTACAGTTAGTGGTAGATAAAGCCGTAGAGCTTTATCGAGATTATTTGGTGGCAGTAAAACAGCGAGTTCTTAACCCTCAAGCCGTGAGCATTTCAGAAATTTTTCAAAAATTCCAACAAGTTAGATTTTTATCGGCATTGCGTGTTGGAGAATTGGGGGCTGAACGTCTTAATCAATCTATTGCTGAAGGACTACGAAAATCAGGATTAGTGCAATTTACGCATAGTCGAGAGCGTTATATCGGTAAACCAATCTTGATTACAGAAAATATGCCAAGCAATAAAGTGGCAAGTGGAGATATCGGTATTATTTTGCTAGATGAAAATGGAGATAGTAGGGTTTATTTTGACACCAAACAGGGGGAAATGCATCATAGTTTATCACTGAGTCAGATCCCAAATTATGAAGCTGCGTATATTATGACGGTGCATAAGTCACAAGGATCTGAGTTTGAACATACTCTATTAGTATTACCGCTGTCGGTTTCTCCTGTGCTGACTAAAGAGCTTGTTTATACTGCGATCACACGGGCAAAAGAGAGATTTACGTTATTTGGCAATGAAAAAGTGTGGAAATACAGCCTGGGATCTAAAACAGAAAGACAAAGCGGATTAAAAGAGCAATTAATTACCAAGTTTTGCTAATAGAATATCCAAATTGCTGAAAAGATCTACAAGCGGTAAAAAATTTAAAATTTTTTGCAAAAAACACTTGCGTAGATTTAATATTTCTCTATAATGCACCGCACACAACGACGCACTGTTGTGAACAGTTAAGTTAATATTCAGTGCGTCGTTCTTTTTTGTTCTTTAACAATTTATCAGACAATCTGTGTGGGCACTTGTTGATAGACTTGATTTAAAACTATTTTTTTAATTTTGAAGTCTTAATAGGTGCTTAACTAGAAATTCATTACTTTCTTTTAACTGAACTTTTTTAAGTTGAGCTAAGTTTGAAAGTGCGATTTTATGTCAGTACATATTGAGCGATTAAACTTTTTGAATTGAAGAGTTTGATCATGGCTCAGATTGAACGCTGGCGGCAGGCTTAACACATGCAAGTCGAACGGTAGCACAGAGGAGCTTGCTCCTTGGGTGACGAGTGGCGGACGGGTGAGTAATGCTTGGGAATCTGGCTTATGGAGGGGGATAACTACTGGAAACGGTAGCTAATACCGCGTAATGTCTAAGGACTAAAGGGTGGGACTTTCGGGCCACCTGCCATAAGATGAGCCCAAGTGAGATTAGGTAGTTGGTGGGGTAAAGGCTCACCAAGCCGACGATCTCTAGCTGGTCTGAGAGGATGACCAGCCACACTGGAACTGAGACACGGTCCAGACTCCTACGGGAGGCAGCAGTGGGGAATATTGCACAATGGGGGGAACCCTGATGCAGCCATGCCGCGTGAATGAAGAAGGCCTTCGGGTTGTAAAGTTCTTTCGGTAGCGAGGAAGGTGATTGTTTTAATAGAGCAATCAATTGACGTTAACTACAGAAGAAGCACCGGCTAACTCCGTGCCAGCAGCCGCGGTAATACGGGGGGTGCGAGCGTTAATCGGAATAACTGGGCGTAAAGGGCACGCAGGCGGACTTTTAAGTGGGATGTGAAAGCCCCGGGCTTAACCTGGGAATTGCATTTCAGACTGGGAGTCTAGAGTACTTTAGGGAGGGGTAGAATTCCACGTGTA
This sequence comes from Mannheimia bovis, assembly GCF_014541205.1. Classification (NCBI taxonomy): domain Bacteria; kingdom Pseudomonadati; phylum Pseudomonadota; class Gammaproteobacteria; order Pasteurellales; family Pasteurellaceae; genus Mannheimia; species Mannheimia bovis. Next base: position 1,073,424 of record NZ_CP061280.1, read on the forward strand.
GCGGTGAAATGCGTAGAGATGTGGAGGAATACCGAAGGCGAAGGCAGCCCCTTGGGAATGTACTGACGCTCATGTGCGAAAGCGTGGGGAGCAAACAGGATTAGATACCCTGGTAGTCCACGCCGTAAACGCTGTCGATTTGGGGATTGGGCTTTGAGCTTGGTGCCCGTAGCTAACGTGATAAATCGACCGCCTGGGGAGTACGGCCGCAAGGTTAAAACTCAAATGAATTGACGGGGGCCCGCACAAGCGGTGGAGCATGTGGTTTAATTCGATGCAACGCGAAGAACCTTACCTACTCTTGACATCCTAAGAAGAACTCAGAGATGAGTTTGTGCCTTCGGGAACTTAGAGACAGGTGCTGCATGGCTGTCGTCAGCTCGTGTTGTGAAATGTTGGGTTAAGTCCCGCAACGAGCGCAACCCTTATCCTTTGTTGCCAGCGATTAGGTCGGGAACTCAAAGGAGACTGCCGGTGATAAACCGGAGGAAGGTGGGGATGACGTCAAGTCATCATGGCCCTTACGAGTAGGGCTACACACGTGCTACAATGGCGTATACAGAGGGCAGCGACCCAGCGATGGTGAGCGAATCTCACAAAGTACGTCTAAGTCCGGATTGGAGTCTGCAACTCGACTCCATGAAGTCGGAATCGCTAGTAATCGCAAATCAGAATGTTGCGGTGAATACGTTCCCGGGCCTTGTACACACCGCCCGTCACACCATGGGAGTGGGTTGTACCAGAAGTAGATAGCTTAACCTTCGGGGGGGCGTTTACCACGGTATGATTCATGACTGGGGTGAAGTCGTAACAAGGTAACCGTAGGGGAACCTGCGGTTGGATCACCTCCTTACCAAAAATCAAGGGCGAAGCTAAGCGAGAGCGAAGTGGAGCAGAAACGACAGCAAGTGTTCACACAGATTGTTTGATAGATGAAATAGAAGACAAACTGAAGGTCATCCGTTGGGTCTGTAGCTCAGGTGGTTAGAGCGCACCCCTGATAAGGGTGAGGTCGGTGGTTCAAGTCCACTCAGACCCACCACTCTAAACGAGAGCGAAAGCAAACTGAAGAGTGAAAACAACGAAAGATGAAATTGGGGATATAGCTCAGCTGGGAGAGCGCCTGCCTTGCACGCAGGAGGTCAGCGGTTCGATCCCGCTTATCTCCACCAATCATCATACCTAAGGTTGCAAGCGGTAGAAAATACCGAGATTTTTGCGATTTTAGGTATGATGATAGGCGAAAGCCTATTGTCTTAATGTTCTTTAAAAATTTAGAAACAAGCTGAAAAACTGAGAGATTTTCGAAAGAAAGTCTGAGTAGTTCAAAAATCTTAGCTGAACAAAAGCAGCTAAGTGTTTAGTTTAAAAACTAACTTTAAGTGTTTTGTTTTTTCTTTCTCTGGATTGAAATAACAGAAAACATTTGAGGTTGTATAGTTAAGTGACTAAGCGCACAAGGTGGATGCCTTGGCAATCAGAGGCGAAGAAGGACGTGCTAATCTGCGAAAAGCTTGGATGAGTTGATAAGAAGCGTTTAATCCAAGATATCCGAATGGGGAAACCCAGTAGATGAAGAATCTACTATCATTATCTGAATACATAGGATAATGAGGCAAACCGGGAGAACTGAAACATCTAAGTACCCCGAGGAAAAGAAATCAACCGAGATTTCGTTAGTAGCGGCGAGCGAACGCGAAAGAGCCAGTTAGTGATAGCAGTAAATACAGGAGAATGAGCTGGGAAGCTCAATCGTAGAGGGTGATAATCCCGTATCCGAAGTATTTATTGTGGTACTAGGCTAACAACAAGTAGGGCGGGACACGTGATATCCTGTTTGAAGATGGGGGGACCATCCTCCAAGGCTAAATACTCCTGATTGACCGATAGTGAACCAGTACTGTGAAGGAAAGGCGAAAAGAACCCCGGCGAGGGGAGTGAAATAGAACCTGAAACCTTGTGCGTACAAGCAGTGGGAGCAGATTAATTCTGTGACTGCGTACCTTTTGTATAATGGGTCAGCGACTTATATTTTGTAGCAAGGTTAACTGAATAAGGGAGCCGAAGGGAAACCGAGTCTTAACTGGGCGTGTAGTTGCAAGGTATAGACCCGAAACCCGGTGATCTAGCCATGGGCAGGTTGAAGATTGGGTAACACTAATTGGAGGACCGAACCGACTAATGTTGAAAAATTAGCGGATGACTTGTGGCTGGGGGTGAAAGGCCAATCAAACCGGGAGATAGCTGGTTCTCCCCGAAATCTATTTAGGTAGAGCCTTGAGCGGACACCTTCGGGGGTAGAGCACTGTTTCGGCTAGGGGTCCATCCCGGATTACCAACCCGATGCAAACTGCGAATACCGAAGAGTGATACTCAGGAGACACACGGTGGGTGCTAACGTCCATCGTGGAGAGGGAAACAACCCAGACCGCCAGCTAAGGTCCCAAAGTACTAGTTAAGTGGGAAACGAAGTGGGAAGGCTTAGACAGCTAGGATGTTGGCTTAGAAGCAGCCATCATTTAAAGAAAGCGTAATAGCTCACTAGTCGAGTCGGCCTGCGCGGAAGATGTAACGGGGCTAAAACTAGTCACCGAAGCTGCGGCATCAGTGGTAACACTGTTGGGTAGGGGAGCGTTCTGTAAGCGGAAGAAGCTGGATTGAGAAGTCCGGTGGACGTATCAGAAGTGCGAATGCTGACATAAGTAACGACAAAACGAGTGAAAAACTCGTTCGCCGGAAGACCAAGGGTTCCTGTCCAACGTTAATCGGGGCAGGGTGAGTCGGCCCCTAAGGCGAGGCTGAAAAGCGTAGTCGATGGGAAACGGGTTAATATTCCCGTACTTGGATAAACTGCGATGTGGGGACGGAGAAGGTTAGGTTATCAGGGTGTTGGATATCCCTGTTTAAGTTGGTAGGTGGAATGTTTAGGCAAATCCGGACATTCTTAACACCGAGAGATGATGACGAGGCACTACGGTGCTGAAGTAACCGATACCACGCTTCCAGGAAAAGCCACTAAGCTTCAGGTTTATCTAAACCGTACTATAAACCGACACAGGTGGTCAGGTAGAGAATACTCAGGCGCTTGAGAGAACTCGGGTGAAGGAACTAGGCAAAATAGCACCGTAACTTCGGGAGAAGGTGCGCCGGCGTAGATTGTAGTCCCTTGCGGATGAAGGTTGAACCGGTCGAAGATACCAGCTGGCTGCAACTGTTTATTAAAAACACAGCACTCTGCAAACACGAAAGTGGACGTATAGGGTGTGATGCCTGCCCGGTGCTGGAAGGTTAATTGATGGTGTTATCGAAAGAGAAGCTCCTGATCGAAGCCCCAGTAAACGGCGGCCGTAACTATAACGGTCCTAAGGTAGCGAAATTCCTTGTCGGGTAAGTTCCGACCTGCACGAATGGCATAATGATGGCCAGGCTGTCTCCACCCGAGACTCAGTGAAATTGAAATCGCCGTGAAGATGCGGTGTACCCGCGGCTAGACGGAAAGACCCCGTGAACCTTTACTATAGCTTGACACTGAACATTGAATTTTGATGTGTAGGATAGGTGGGAGCCTTTGAAGCAGTCACGCCAGTGATTGTGGAGGCGTCCTTGAAATACCACCCTTTAACGTTTGATGTTCTAACGAAGTACTCGGAACGAGTACTCGGACAGTGTCTGGTGGGTAGTTTGACTGGGGCGGTCTCCTCCCAAAGAGTAACGGAGGAGCACGAAGGTTTGCTAATCACGGTCGGACATCGTGAGGTTAGTGCAATGGTAGAAGCAAGCTTAACTGCGAGACAGACAAGTCGAGCAGGTGCGAAAGCAGGTCATAGTGATCCGGTGGTTCTGAATGGAAGGGCCATCGCTCAACGGATAAAAGGTACTCCGGGGATAACAGGCTGATACCGCCCAAGAGTTCATATCGACGGCGGTGTTTGGCACCTCGATGTCGGCTCATCACATCCTGGGGCTGAAGTAGGTCCCAAGGGTATGGCTGTTCGCCATTTAAAGTGGTACGCGAGCTGGGTTTAGAACGTCGTGAGACAGTTCGGTCCCTATCTGCCGTGGGCGTTGGAGAATTGGTTGGGGCTGCTCCTAGTACGAGAGGACCGGAGTGGACGCACCGCTGGTGTTTCGGTTGTGTCGCCAGACGCATTGCCGAGTAGCTATGTGCGGAAGAGATAAGTGCTGAAAGCATCTAAGCACGAAACTTGCCAAGAGATGAGTTCTCCCAGACTATAAGTCTGTAAGGGTTGTTGGAGACTACGACGTAGATAGGTGGGGTGTGTAAGCGTTGCGAGACGTTGAGCTAACCCATACTAATTGCCCGAGAGGCTTAACTATACAACGCTCAAGTGTTTTTATAGAGAAACAAGAAAACATAAAGCGAAGTAAAGTAAAGACTAAACAGAAGACAAACAAAGAAAAGACAAACAAAGAGAAGAATACTCAAAGTAGCAGCTTGTTTTTAGATTTTAACTGAATTATCCCGATGACCATAGTGCTGTGGTTCTACCTGACACCATTCCGAACTCAGAAGTAAAACGCAGTAACGTCGATGGTAGTGTGGTGTTTCGCCATGTGAGAGTAGAGCATCATCGGGTTTTACCGAATACATAAGAGAAGATAGATAGAGAGAAGAGCCCCTAAGTAGAGATACTTAGGGGTTTTTATTTATTTTAACAGTGGGGATTTTAGAAATGTGGTTGTTCTAGGTTGTTGGCGAGTTCTGTTAATGTGTAAAAAGGTGAAGTTTGCATCATAAAAGTATTCTAAAAAATTCCATTGTTGTACGAATTGATTCTGTTGAAATATAATAATCTCCTTTTTAAGGAGAAATTTATGCCAATAAAAACAAAAAAAAATAAAGCACCTTATAGTATGATTCCAGAGCAAGCAACTTTTTCTAAGAATTTGCCGGTTTATATCCCCCTTTTTCTTGCAGATAAAACAACAAGAGTACAAGTAGTCTGGGAATTAGAACTTGAAAATGGCGAACGTGATTCAGGGAAAGTGAAACGCAATCGTATTCAATTTAAACGCTTACCGGTAGGTTGTCATAAATTAACAGTTATTAGTGGAACACCGCTTTTAGGGCAGGGTACAAAGATTGTTGCATGTTCATTACATATTATTGATGAGTGATGAAATAAAAGTTTAATCAAAACAACTATCGGCTTTCTGATTAGAAAATCACTCAAGCTGCTTGGAAATATTACCCATTCATAAAAATTGATGACTTACAAGCGGTCATATTTTCTTATTCATTTGTAAGCTGTAAACAATAAAAAAACCTGACTAGCTAGTCAGGTTTTGATTTTGTTAATTTGATTTATACTTTCTTTCTTACTACTAATTGGCTTAATACAACAAGTGTTAATGAGAAGATAATCATAATAGTTGCTAGGGCATTTACCTCTGGAGTTACGCCTGTTTTAACCAATGAGAAGATTTTCAGTGGTAATACTTCATAGCTTGGGCTTGTTACGAATGAAGAAACAATAACGTCATCTAATGAAATTGTAAAGCTTAGTAACCAGCCTGAAATAATCGAAGGTAATGCAAGTGGTAAAATAATTTTGCGTAAAATCGTTACTTCACTTGCCCCTAGGTCTTTCGCAGCTTCTAACATCTTGCCATCAAAATCGCTTAGTCGTGATGAAATTGCAATTACCACATAAGGTAAACAGAAGGTAATATGGGCAATTAACAGTGAAATAAAGCCGAGCTTGATACCTAAGATCATAAATAATACAAGCATAGATACTGCCATCACGATATCAGGCGACATCATTACCACGAATAGCATTCCGCCCACTAATTTTTTGCCACGGAAACGGTAGCGATAAAGTGCAATGGAGGTTAATGCACCTAAAATCGTGGAGAGCGTTGCAGCAAAGAATGCAATTGTTAATGAGTTCATCGTTGCTTGTACTAGCGTATCATTGCTGAATAAACGCTCATACCAGTTCCAAGTAAAACCTTTCCAGTTCAAGCCAAAACGGTCTGCGTTGAAAGAGTTTACGACTAAAATAATAATTGGAATGTATAAGTAAGCAAATACCGCTAACATAAAAAGGTTTCTAAACATCTTTTTCATTATTCAAGCTCCACCTTTTTATTTAACAATTTATTTGCACGATAGTAAACATAAAGCATTAACGCCATTAAGATGGTTAAGGCAATACTTACCGCAGAACCTACTGCAAACTGGTTAGTATTTAAGAATAAGCTCTTAATAATGTTACCTACTAATGGTGTTTTACCGCCACCTAATAAGTCTGCTACGTAGAACATCCCCATTGCCGGAAGTAATACTAATAAACAACCTGCTACAATACCCGGCATTGTGAGCGGAATTGTTACTCGAATAAAGCGTTGGAAGGCGTTTGCACCTAAGTCTTTTGCTGCTTCTAACAGACGGTTGTCAATTTTTTCGATTGATGAATAAAGCGGCAAAATCATAAATGGTAATAGAATGTAAACTAAGCCAATGATAATTGCAGCTTCTGAGTTCAATAAACGCAAAGGTTCATTGATCAAGCCAATTGCCAATAAGGTCTCATTTAGAACACCTTTCACACCTAAGAAAATTTTAATACCGTAAATACGGATCAGTGAGTTAGTCCAGAATGGCAACACCACTAAAAAGAGTAAAAACGGACGCAGCTTCGCAGGCATTTTGGCAATAAAAAATGCAAAAGGATAGCCAATGATTAAACAGATAAGCGTTGCAACCCCCGCCATATATAGCGAGTTCCACAATACTGTTGCGTAAGTGTCATTAAATAACGCTTTATACGCATCTAAGCTAAATGCAAAATCAACAAAATATTGGCTTTGACGGTTTTCTGTTAAGAAACTGATAATTAAAACGAGTACGTTCGGCACTAATACGAAAAGCAATAGCCAACCGAAAATAGTTGCGACCGCACCATTTTGGAATTTACTATTCGCCTTCATCGTTTAACACAACCTCCCAGCCTTCGTACCAAGTAAGAGCCACTTTTTGCCCAACCTCGTGGTCAATGTTAGGGTCATCTTCGTTAAAGAATTCGCTAACTAATACGTTCATACCGTTATGATCTAATTTTACGCTAGATTCTAACGTCATACCTTTATAGTTACGGTCGATAATATGACCGATGATCGCTTTAGAGCTTTCATTTTCGTCTAACTCTTCAATCACGATATCTTCAGGGCGTAACAGTACTTTTAATTTTTGGTTCGGGTGAACCTCTAAATCTTCAACTTTAATGTTGCAAATACGACCTTCTACGTTCGCTTTCACATTTTTTTCATCAACACGTTCAATCACTGTTGCATCAAAGACGTTAATTTCACCGATAAAACGAGCCACGAATAAGTTGCTTGGCTCTTCGTAAATTTCACGAGGAGTGCCGTCTTGAGCAATTTTACCGCCGTTCATTACAATGATACGGTCAGACATTGTTAAAGCTTCTTCTTGATCGTGGGTGACGAAAATAAAGGTAATGCCTAATTGACGTTGTAAGGCTTTTAATTCATTTTGCATCTCTTTACGCAATTTATAGTCAAGAGCAGAAAGAGATTCATCTAATAATAATACTTTTGGTTTATTTACCACCGCACGTGCAATTGCGATACGTTGTTGCTGACCACCTGAAAGTTGAGCTGGTTTTTGTTGAGCTCTGTCTTCTAAACGCACCATACGCAATGCTTCCATTACACGTGGCTCAATCTCTGAATTTGGCACTTTTTGCATACGTAAGCCAAACGCCACGTTTTCAAAAATGGTCATATGCGGGAATAACGCATAGCTTTGGAATACAGTATTCACTGGGCGTTGTTCTGCTGGAACATTAGAAACATCTTGCCCATCAAGAATAATTGAACCCTCAGTCAAATCTTCAAAGCCGGCAATTAAACGCAACGCAGTTGTTTTACCACAACCCGAAGGACCTAAAATCGTTAAAAATTCACCATCATTAATGGTTAAATTCAAATTTTTAAGAATCGTTTTACTACCATAGCTTTTTGTTACATTTTTAAGCTCAATGATAGCTTTCTGTTCTAATTTTTCCATCTACTGTTATTTTCCCTTAAATTAAAAAGAAAAGGACTAAAAAATCAGGCATTTCGCCCCCAAAAAATCAATTGATAATAATATAGCTAAAGGGGCAAGATTGAAAGGAAAAATTTGCGTTTTAGGGATTTTTCTCTGCATTTACAAGCGGTTTAATTTATCGGATTTTTTGCAAAATTTTTGAAAAATTAGACCGCTTGTTATATTTATTCGGGCAATCATTAGAGGGGGCTAGCGTATTAATCTTCCGCATAGCCTGTTGGAGAGAGGGCTTTTCTGTCTAGATATGCTTTGTCGCCGTTGGCAACTAAACGACCGGAACAAAACCACTCAATGACTAAGGGGTAATATTTATGTTCTTGTTCCACCACACGAGCCATAATATCTTCAACTTCATCATTAGGATAAATCGGTACTTTAGCTTGTAATACAATTGCCCCTGCATCAACTTCTTCATTCACAAAATGAATAGTTGTACCGTGCTCGGAATCTCCTGCTTCAATTGCTCTTTGATAAGTATTTAACCCGGGGTATTTCGGCAATAATGAAGGGTGGATATTCAAAATTATCCCATCAAAACGTTGGGTAAATTCCGGTGTTAAAATTTTCATATAGCCTGCAAGAACAATTAATTCTGCTCCTAATGATTCAATTTGCTCGGCAATTGCTAAATCCATTGCTAAATTACTTTCATAATCTTTTCGAGAGAATACGAAAGTAGGAATGTTGGCATTTTTAGCTCGGACTAAGCCATAAGCATTTGCTTTATTGCTGATGACCCCACAAATTTGACCGTTTATATTGCCTGCTTTTTGGCTATCGATAATGGCTTGTAAATTAGAGCCATTACCCGAAATTAGTACAACAAATTTTTTCATTTTGATTACTTAATTGGAATTGATAATATTTAATGATGCTTTGAATTATTAAAAATATACTAAGTCTATCGACTTTAAATAATAAAACAAGCGGTTATTTTTCTTGTGAAATTTGCAAATTTCTACAGAAATATCACCGCTTGTTTGATGTTCTTGAGCCTAATTTACTTCCTTAAATTGAATAATTCCGCCTTCCGTAAAATTGTTGTCATCGTCTTCATCTAAGAAGGTTTTGGCTTCAATTTTGATATTATCGAAAGCGGTGTCGCCTTCTACACCGTCAATCATTTGACCGTGTTTAATGCCTTTAAAATCAAATAGGCTTGGGTCGCATAAGTGCGATGGCACAATATCTTGTAAGGCACTGAACATAGTTTCTAATCTGCCCGGATATTGGCGATCCCAAGTGTTCAACATCTCTTTTACCACTTGGCGTTGTAAATTTGGTTGTGAGCCGCAGAGATTGCACGGAATAATCGGGAACTGTTTGGCTTCTGCGTATTTGATGATGTCTTTTTCTTTGCAGTAAGCAAGCGGGCGAATCACAATCTGTTTGCCGTCATCAGAAATCAGTTTCGGTGGCATACTTTTCATTTTTCCGCCGTAGAACATATTTAAAAATAGTGTTGCCAGCATATCATCACGGTGGTGTCCAAGTGCGATTTTCGTTGCCCCAAGCTCAGTAGCGGTGCGGTATAAAATCCCACGACGTAGGCGAGAGCAGAGCGAACAGGTGGTTTTGCCTTCCGGAATCTTCTCTTTCACGATGCCGTAGGTATTTTCTTCCACAATTTTATATTCCACACCGATACTTTCTAAATAGCGAGGCAACACATCTTCAGGGAATCCTGGTTGTTTTTGATCTAAATTGACCGCAACCACACTGAAATTGACAGGGGCACTTTGTTGTAGGTTTAATAAAATATCTAATAGTGTGTAGCTGTCTTTACCACCGGAAAGGCATACCATCACGCGGTCGCCCTCTTCAATCATACCAAAATCGGCAATCGCATTGCCTACATTACGGCGTAAGCGTTTTTGTAACTTATTGAAATTATAAGTGATTTTTTTCTCTGATTTTTGTTGAATATCGTCTGTCATCATTTTTGTCAAAGCTCAAGAAATTAAGCGGTGTATAGTAAAGATTTCGTACTATTTTGCAAGTTAATTGTTGATGCCTAAGGTCGCAATATAGTTGCAACTGACATCGTTATTTAGCCAGAATTTTTCGGTTAATGGGTTGAAATGGTAGCCTTTTATCTCATTACAACGTAAATCGGCTTGATCGCACCACGCTAATAATTCCGAAGGCTTAATAAATTTCTCAAATTCGTGCGTGCCTTTCGGCAATATTTTCAACACATATTCCGCCCCGATAATCACGAGCATATAGGCTTTAAACGTACGGTTGATGGTGGAGAAAAACAAAATACCGTCAGGCTTTAATAAGGCTTTGCAGCTTTGGATAATTGAAAGCGGATCAGGCACGTGTTCCAGCATTTCCATACAGGTAATCACGTCAAATTTTTCTGCGTTGCAAGCGGTCATTTTTTCCAAAAAATTTTCAATGGTGGTTTGTTGGTAATCAATCTCTAAACCGTTTTCTTTAGCGTGCTGTTTGGCAATTTCAAGCGGTTCGGTTGTCATATCAATACCTGTTACAATCGCTCCTTGTTTCGCCATCGCTTCACTTAAAATACCGCCACCACAGCCGACATCTAATACTTTTTTGCCAAACAGTCCGTTTGATTTTTCTAAAATATAAGATAAACGCAGCGGATTAAGCAGATGAATAGGCTTGAAACTGCCGTTTGGATCCCACCAAGTTTGAGCCATTTTTTCAAATTTTGTGATTTCTTGCTGATCGACGTTTTGCATAAGTAATTCCTGTGGTAAATTTGGGCATTACTATAACCATTGAGGAAAAGTAATGAGCGTTTATAAAAGTAATTCCTGTGGTAAATTTGGGCATTACTATAACCGATTTAGCTTAAAAGGAAAATCAGAATGACCAGAATTAACCTCGTTCCGCCTTCAGAATTATGCGATCAACATCTGTTGGCAGAGCACCGTGAATTAACCCGTATTCCGAATGCGGTAGCGAAAGGCAAATTCAGCTTAAAAGGTCAGCCGGAAGATTATAAATTAGGTGAGGGGCATGTGCGTTTTTTCTTCAATAAACTCGCTTTTTTGAAAAAACGTTATGATGCTCTGCACGAGGAGTGCTTGGCAAGAGGCTTTAACGTGCAATATTTTTGGGCAGATGATTTACCACAAGATCCTTCGCTTTGGCTAGATTATGAGCCAACCGCAACCGCATTAGCCGCCAATCGTGAGCGAATTGAATTAAGAATGCCGGCAAAAGCTCGCTTTACTGAAAGAAAATAACCGCTTGTACGCCCTTTTTATCACTTTTTATGCTATAATCTTGCCAATTTTTCGCCTGAGTTTGGGCAATTCTTTACTATCAAATTAGGAAATTTCAATGAGCGAATTAGCCAAAGATATTATTCCCGTAAGTATTGAGGACGAGTTAAAAACCTCTTACCTTGATTATGCGATGTCGGTCATCGTAGGGCGTGCATTACCTGATGTACGTGACGGTTTAAAGCCGGTACACCGCCGTGTACTTTTCTCAATGGATCAAAACAGCAACACCTATAACAAACCACACGTTAAATCAGCTCGTGTGGTGGGTGATGTAATCGGTAAATATCACCCGCACGGTGACTCAGCAGTTTACGATACCATTGTGCGTATGGCACAACCGTTTTCATTACGTTATATGTTGGTGGACGGGCAAGGTAACTTTGGCTCAATTGACGGCGATGCACCGGCGGCAATGCGTTATACCGAAGTGCGTATGCAAAAAATTACGCAGGAATTATTAACTGATCTTGATAAAGAAACCGTGGATTTCTCGCCGAACTATGACGGCAAAGAGATGATTCCTGATGTGCTACCGACCAAAATTCCAGCCTTATTGGTAAACGGTTCTTCCGGTATTGCGGTGGGTATGGCAACCAATATTCCGCCACACAATTTAGGCGAAGTATTAGACGGCTGTTTGGCGTATATTGATAACGAAAATATTAGCGTTGAAGAATTGATGCAATATATCCCGGGCCCTGATTTCCCAACAGGGGCAATTATCAACGGTCGTAAAGGGATTGAAGAAGCCTATCGCACCGGTCGTGGTAAGGTTTATGTGCGTGCGAAAGCCAGTGTGGAAACTACAGACAAAGGTCGTGAGCAAATTGTGGTTACCGAGCTGCCTTACCAAGTCAATAAAGCGAAACTGATCGAAAAAATTGCTGAATTAGTGAAAGATAAAAAAATCGAAGGTATCAGCAAAATTGATGATTACTCAGACAAAAAAGGTATCTCGATTGTTATCGAAGTGAAACGTGATGCAGTGGGCGAAGTGGTGCTAAATCACCTCTATTCTTTAACTCAAATGCAAGTGACCTTTGGTATCAATATGGTTGCCCTTGATAACGGTCAGCCAAAAGTTCTGAATTTAACGCAAATTATCGAAGCCTTTGTGAAACACCGCCGTGAAGTGGTGACTCGCCGTACGATTTTTGAATTACGCAAAGCACGTGAACGTGCTCATATTTTAGAAGGTTTAGCGATTGCATTAGCCAATATCGATCCTGTCATTGAATTAATTCGTGCTTCTAAAACAGCTGAAGATGCCCGTGAGGCATTATTAGCTCGTCCGTGGGCATTAGGCAATGTCGCTCCGATGTTAGAAGCTGCAGGTGTTGATGCTTCTCGTCCGGAAGATTTAGCCGAGAATTTAGGTGTGCGTGATGGACAATATTATTTATCAGAAGCTCAAGCTCGTGCGATTTTAGAGTTACGCTTACACCGTTTAACTGGCTTAGAGCACGAAAAAATTGTTGAAGAGTACAAAGAACTACTAACCGAAATTGGTGAATTATTGCACATTTTAAACAGTGCCGACCGTTTAATGGAAGTAATTCGTGAGGAATTAGAACTGGTTAAAGCGACCTTCAACGATGAACGCCGTACCGAAATTACCGCAGCCTCAGGCGATATTAATATTGAAGATTTAATCGCCCAAGAAGATGTGGTAGTGACACTTTCTCACGCAGGCTATGTGAAATACCAACCTCTATCTGACTACGAAGCTCAACGCCGTGGTGGTAAAGGTAAGTCTGCAACGAAGATGAAAGAAGACGACTTTATCGAAAAATTATTGGTAGCGAACACCCACGATACTATTCTTTGTTTCTCAAGCCGTGGTCGTCTATATCAATTAAAAGTGTACCAATTACCGCAAGCCAGCCGTGGTGCGCGTGGTACGCCGATTGTTAATATTTTGCCGTTAGTGAAAGAAGAGAACGAACGTATTACCGCAATTCTACCGATTCCAAATGGCGAATTCTCCGCAGATAAATTTATCTTTATGGCAACCGCAAGCGGTGTAGTGAAAAAAGTCTCCTTAGATGCGTTCAGCAATGTTAGATCAAGCGGTCTAATTGCCTTAAAACTTCGCGAAGGCGATGAGCTAATCGGTGTGGATATTACCGATGGCGAAAGCGAAATTATGCTCTTCTCAGCACAAGGTCGAGTGGTTCGCTTTGCTGAAAAAGCGGTACGTGCAATGGGACGTACTGCAACAGGGGTACGTGGTATCAAACTATCCACCACTGAAATTTCAAGTGAAGAGATTGAAGAAGCAGAAATCATCGAAATTGAAAATGAGGAAGCGGAAGATTCAACAAGCGTGAGCCTAGACACCGACCGTGTGGTTTCTCTTGTGATTCCTCGCACCGAAGGCGATATTCTCACCGTAACCCAAAACGGCTACGGTAAACGTACCGTCATTGGCGAATATCCGGTGAAATCTCGTGCAACCAAAGGGGTGGTTTCAATCAAAGTGAACGAACGAAACGGTAAAGTAGTAGCGGCAGTTCAAGTGTTCGATACCGACCAAATTATGCTGATTACCGATGCCGGCACGCTAGTTCGCACTCGAGTGGCGGAAGTGAGCTTAGTCGGACGTAACACCCAAGGCGTTCGCATTATCCGCACCGCAGAAGATGAACACGTTGTAAGTTTGGAGCGAGTGTGTGAGCCTGAAGAAGATGATGAAAACATCGAAACGGTTGAAAACGCAGAGATTGTAGAAACTTCAACAGAAGAATAAATCTTAACCTACACAAGCGGTCGTTTTTTCAGAGAATTTTGCAAACAATCAATCTGCCAAAATTTGGGAAAATTCGACCGCTTTTAGATCATAAATCAGATAAAAAACTATGGCACTACTTAATTTATCCAATGCCTATTTAGGCTTTGGCGATCATCCTTTATTAGATCATACCGAATTACATATTGAGCCAAACGAAAGGGTTTGTTTGGTAGGAAGAAACGGAGCGGGAAAATCGACTTTAATGAAAGTGCTTGCCGGCGAAGTGCAACTTGATGACGGCAAGTTGATTTTTGAAAAAGATATTGTGGTAACTCGTTTGGAGCAAGACCCACCACGCCATATTCAAGATACGGTATTTGATTATGTGGCAGAAGGAATTGCTCATTTAAGCGAACTTTTAAAGCAATATCACCACATTTCGCAACAAATGCTGACGGATTATAGCGATGAGCTGTTGGCGAAGTTATCTCATATCCAAGCCCAATTAGAGCACAATAACGGTTGGCAATTTGAAAACCGTATTCAAGATACCTTGAAATTATTGGAACTTGATCCTGAAAAACGCCTATGCGAGCTCTCGGGCGGCTGGGTTCGCCGTGCGGCACTTGCTCGTGCATTGGTGGCTGATCCGGATATTTTATTATTAGATGAGCCAACCAACCATTTAGATGTGGATGCAATCACTTGGCTTGAGGATTTATTGCTTGATTTTAAAGGGGCGATTATCTTTATTTCCCACGACCGTTCCTTTATCCGCAAAATGGCAACCCGCATTGTGGATTTAGATCGCGGCAAACTGATTTCTTACCCGAGCAATTACGATAAATATTTGGAAGAAAAAGCGGAAGATTTGCGTGTTGAAGCCCTACAAAATGAGCTTTTTGATAAAAAATTGGCTCAAGAAGAAGTGTGGATTCGCCAAGGGATTAAAGCCCGTCGTACCCGTAATGAAGGGCGTGTGCGAGCCTTAAAAGCCTTGCGGGAAGAACGCCGTAACCGCCGAGAGGTGCAAGGCACGGCAAAAATTCAGCTCGACCAAACCGCACGTTCGGGCAAAATCGTGTTTGAGCTTGCAAATGCTAGCTATGAAATTGAAGGAAAGAACTTACTACAGAACTTCACTGCAACCATTCAACGTGGCGATAAAATCGCTTTGGTTGGTCCGAATGGTTGCGGTAAAACGACTTTCATCAAATTACTGCTAGGTGAATTGCAGCCGACTTCAGGCTCAATCCGTTGCGGCACAAAATTAGAAGTTGCCTATTTTGACCAATACCGTGCGGAATTAGATTTAGAAAAAACCGTGATGGACAACGTAGCGGACGGTAAGCAAGATGTGGAAGTTAATGGCGTAAAACGCCACGTTCTCGGCTATTTGCAAGATTTCTTGTTCCCTCCAAAACGGGCAATGACACCTGTAAAAGCATTATCAGGTGGGGAACGTAACCGCTTGTTACTCGCCAAATTATTGCTGAAACCGAATAACTTATTAATTCTGGACGAGCCGACCAATGATTTAGATGTGGAAACTTTAGAATTATTAGAAGAGATGTTGTCTGATTATCAAGGCACGTTGCTTGTGGTAAGCCACGACCGTCAATTTATTGATAACACAGTGGAAGAGTGCTACTTCTTTGAAGGCAATGGGGTGCTGAATAAATATATTGGTGGCTATTTTGATGCCAAACAGCAGCAAGATAACTACCACGCTACCCGCACTGCCAATTTGCAAAATTCTGCTAAAAAAGAACCGCTTGTAGCAGACGAACCGAAGCAAGAAAAACCAAAAACAGAGGCGAAAAAGGTCAAACTTTCCTATAAAGACCAACGTGAGCTAGAAGAACTGCCAGCAAAAATGGAAGCTTTAGAAGCTGAAATTGAAGCTCTACAAGCTGAAGTAAACAGTGCGGATTTCTTCTCAAAAGATCAGGCTTACACCAACGAAAAACTGCAAAAATTGGCAGACACCGAAGCTGCCTTAGAGCAAGCCTTTGAGCGTTGGGAAGAGCTGGAAAATATTAAAAACGGAAATATCTAACGTAGGGGCGAATTATTATTCTCCCTTTGGCTAAAATGATTGGGCGAAAAATTTTTCGCCCCTACAGATGTAACATAAAATGACAGAAAGACTAGACAACTACGAACAACGCTTTGGCGGTATCGGTCGCCTTTACACCCCTGAGGGTTTGGAAAAACTCCGCCATTCGCATATTTGTGTGATCGGCATCGGTGGTGTGGGCTCTTGGGCGGTGGAGGCGTTGGCTCGTTCGGGCATTGGCAAGATCACGATGATCGATATGGACGATATTTGCGTGACCAACATTAACCGTCAAATTCACGCAATGAGTGGCACAGTGGCTCAGTTGAAAACTGAGGCGATGAAAGAACGTATTGAACGCATCAATCCTGAGTGTGTGGTGGAGATTATTGATGATTTCATCACGCCTGAAAATATCCCTGACTATCTCAATCGTGGCTATGATTATGTGATTGATGCCATTGATTCGGTCAAAACCAAGGCGGCGTTGGTTGCTTACTGTAAGCGTAATAAAATCAAATTAATCACCACCGGCGGGGCAGGCGGGCAGACAGACCCAACGAAAATTCAAATTACCGATTTAAGTAAAACTATTCAAGATCCGCTTGCGGCAAAAGTGCGAGCCTTATTGCGTAAAGAATATGGTTTTAGCAACAAAAGTAAATTTGGTGTGGAGTGTGTTTCTTCAACTCAACAATTAATTTTCCCGAAAATGGGCGAGGGGTGCGAAGTATCCGCCACGATGAACTGTGCTAATGGCTTTGGGGCAGTTACAATGGTTACTGCAACATTCGGTTTTTTTGCGGTAAGTCGTGTTATTGATAAACTATTGAAGTAACAAGCGGTCAAAAAAGAGTAATTTTTTGCAAATGACTTAAGGTTACCCACATTTATGGAATTTCTTACAAATAGCAAGGAGAAAAAATGGCAGTACACAGAATTAACCCGAAAGGCAGTATGGAGCAGCTTTCTCATTTGGAAATGCAGTTGTTAGCCAAAAATACGCAGGGTAGTTTATATCAAATTTATCGTAACTGCTCATTAGCGGTGCTGAATTCAGGTGTGCATACTGATGATAGCCGTGCCTTGTTAAATCAATATCCTGATTTTGAAATTCGGTTATTAACCCGAGAGAAAGGGGTTTCGCTGGAGTTGCACAACCCACCACCGACAGCCTTTGTTGATGGTAAGATGATTTTAAATATTCAGTATCATCTTTTTGCGGTGTTAAGGGATATTATCTTTGTTAACGCTTTAAAAAAGGCAATTCCACCGCTTGAAAATACATCAGTAGAAACGCTAACCACAAATATTGTGTTTTCGATTTTGCGTAATGCAAAAGCGATAGAGATGAACACTGACCCGAATTTAGTGGTTTGCTGGGGTGGTCATTCTATTAATGACATTGAATACCAATATTGCCGAGCGGTAGGTCAAGAGTTTGGTTTACGTGAGCTGAATATTGTAACAGGTTGCGGTGCGGGTGTAATGGAAGCACCGATGAAAGGTGTTACCATCGGGCACGCTAATCAGCGTTATAAAAACGGACGTTTTATTGGCATTACTGAGCCGTCGATTATTGCCTCTGAACCACCAAATCCGATTGTCAATGAATTAGTGATTATGCCTGATATTGAAAAACGCTTGGAAGCATTTGTTCGTCTTGGGCACGCTATTGTGGTTTTTCCGGGCGGACCGGGCACATTGGAAGAGCTGCTGTATATTATCGGCATTAAGTTAAATCCGCAAAATAAGTTGCAAAAATTACCGCTTATCTTAACCGCACCGAAAGAATCTGCCGATTATTTCTATGTTATTGATAAATTCATTGGCGATACCTTAGGCGAAGAGGCTCGTAGCCTATATGAAATTATTATTGATGACCCTGTATTGGTTGCTCGTAAAGTGAAGCAATCGATGGTGGAAGTAAAAAACAGTCGTTATGAAAGTGGTGATGCTTATAATTTCAACTGGTCATTAAGAATCGAAGAAGATTTTATTACGCCATTTATTCCAACTCACGAAAGTATGGCAAATCTGAATTTAAGTCTGGATCAGTCAAAAGAGCAGCTGGCGGCAAATTTAAGACGAGCATTTTCAGGCATTGTGGCAGGTAACATTAAGCCTGAAACTTCTGATTTGATTGAACAATATGGCGTGTTTAAATTACGGGGCGATCGCAAATTAATGGATCATATGGATAGATTACTCGAAAGTTTTGTGGTTCAACATCGTATGAAAATCCCAACGGGAGATGCTTATCAACCTTGCTATGAAATTGTAAAAGAATAGTAATAAGGGGGCGGTATGTATCTAAAACATATTGAAATCAGTGGCTTTCGGGGAATTAATCATTTATCGCTACAATTACGTCCAAATATGGTGTTAATTGGCGAAAATGCGTGGGGGAAATCAAGCCTGATTGATGCCTTAAGCTTAATTTTTAACTTAGAACATAAATTGTACCAATTCCAGTTTAAAGATTTCCATATTCAATATAGCGATACGCCAAACCAAGTGCGAGACATCACGCTTGTTTTCACTTTTTGTGAAGAAATTGCTGACGATAGCTCGTTACTTCAACTTCCTCCTGCATTGTCGTTCTGTTCATTTTATTTAGAGAACAAACGGTGCATTTCCTTAAAAGTAACAGGAAGATTGTTAGCTGAGCAGATTTGCACTGAATATCAGTTTGTCGATCAAGACTTAAAACCTATCCACATTGAGCAAGCGGAAAAATGGATTAAGCAGTTTATTTATCATCATCCTGTTTATCGCTTGCGTGATGCACGGCTAAATAAACGAGTGCATAACGAGTTATTACTTAATAGCTATAACCAGCCTGACACAGATGTTCAGCGTGAATTACACGCTCTTTCTTCCTTACTGAAATACTACTTTTTAACCAGCCAAAGTCGCCATTTAATGAAAAATAGTATGCAAGACACTACATTGTGGTGGGAAAAAGTAAAATCACTCTGCCTACGTTTAAAACAAAATGAAGAGCTGGTAGGGCAGGTTCAACAGCATATTTCAGATCTTTTTCTCTTTAAGCCTAAAGCCACGGTAATTGAAAAACCGATCATCTTATTTGAAGATTTTAATGCGTTTTTACACCCTCGAATGGTAGCGATTTTCTGGGAATTGCTCAGCTTTCTACCCAGCCAACGCATTACCACAACGAATTCCATTGAATTGCTTTCACAAGTGCCGTTACGAGAAATTTGTCGTTTAGTGCGTTATGACTTTCACACCCAAGCCTATTGGTTGGAGCGTCAAAGTATCGGCAAAGAAGATCTGCGTAAATTGACTTTCCATATCCATCACAACAGAGGATTAGCCTTATTTGCAAAAGCGTGGATCTTAGTAGAAGGGGAAACTGAAGTTTGGATTTTAGAAGAGTTGGCAAAATTATTAGACATTAATTTAGAAATGGAGGGCATTAAAATTGTGGAATTTGCCCAGTGCGGTTTACGCCCTCTGATTAAATATGCCAGAGCAATGGGGATTGAATGGTATGTGCTCACTGATGGTGATGATGCGGGCAAACGTTATTCGGAAACCGTTAAAAGTTTAGATGAGGATTTTGCTCAACGTTTAACGGCATTACCGCAAAAAGATATTGAACATTTCTTCTATAAAGCAGGTTTGCGTAACGTATTTATTCGTCTTGCAAATTGGCGTTCGCAGGAAAAATATCCGGTTTCATATATTATCAAAAGAGCTATTCAAAAAAGCTCTAAGCCTGATTTAGCCATAGCCTTAGCGAATGAGATGAGAAATAGAGGCGAACATAGTGTCCCACCTCTATTTAAAAAATTATTTGCTGATGTGTTAGCGTTGGTTAGAAAATAACGAATAACAAGCGGTTAAATTTTCGGGGAATTTTGCAAATCTTTCCTGAAATTTAACCGCTTGTGTTATTAACTTTCCGCTTTATTAATTAAGAATTGGGTTAAAAGATTGACAGGGCGACCTGTTGCCCCTTTAGCCGCCCCTGATTTCCAAGCTGTGCCGGCAATATCTAAGTGAGCCCAAGTGTATTTTTTGGTGAAGTTAGAGAGGAATTGCCCTGCGGTAATCGCCCCACCTAAACGTCCGCCGATATTGGCAAGATCGGCAAAATTAGATTTAAGCTGTTCTTGATATTCCTCTCCTAACGGTAAACGCCACGCTTTGTCATCTGCTTGCTCTGCTGCCGCTAACAAGTCGTTGGCTAAACTGTTAGATGGCGACATTAAGCCACTGTTGTGATTACCTAACGCAATCATACAAGCCCCGGTGAGGGTCGCAATATCAATCACTAACTCTGGATTAAAGCGTTCAACATAAGTGAGTGTATCACATAGAACTAAACGTCCTTCGGCGTCCGTATTTAACACCTCAACGGTTAAGCCCGACATTGTAGTAAGAATATCACCCGGGCGGTAAGATTTACCATCAACGGCATTCTCACAGCCTGCTAAAACACCGATAATATTAAGCGGTAATTTCATTTCAGCAATGGCTTTCATTGTACCGTAAACGCTTGCCGCACCGCACATATCGTATTTCATTTCATCCATTGCTTCTGCCGGTTTAATCGATAAACCGCCTGAATCGAAAGTTAAACCTTTGCCGACTAACACGATTGGCTTGGCATCAGGATTTGGGCTGCCTTTATATTCAATTACAGATAAGAATGCTTCATTTTCAGAGGCTCGGGAAACGGCTAAATAGGCATTCATTCCCAATTCAGCCATCTGTTTTTCATCAATAACCGTAGTGGATACCGCACCATAGTCCGTCGCTAAACCTTGAGCTAATTGGGATAAATATGCTGGATTACACACATTCGGTGGGCAGTTCGCTACATTTTTAGCATTCGCTACACCTAATGCAACTGCTTTGCCGTGTTCTAAGGCTCGCTCGGCATCGGCTAAGTCTTTACGGTGGGCAACGTTAAAAATTACACGGCGTAATTCACGTCGAACTTCCGGCTTAATGCTTTTGAAATCATTATAGGCATATTGATTTTCTTGGATTGCCTCAACGGCAAATCGCACATTCCAATAAGCACTTCTGCCTTTAACATGTAGCTCGGTTAAAAAACAGACCATTTCCATTGAGCCGGTTTCGTTAATTGCCTGAACGGTTTTTTGAATAATTTGTTTGTATTGACGTTCGGTTAATTCACGTTCTTTACCGCAACCGACTAACAACACGCGGTCGGCAGGTACATTGGGTACATTGTGTAATAATAATGTTTGCCCGGCTTTGCCTTCTAAATCGCCACGTCTGAGTAGTGAACTAATATAGCCATTACTTAATTTATCTAATTGTTCTGCAGCAGTACAAAGTCTGCGAGGTTCATAAACCCCAACGACTAGACAAGCGGTTCTTTGCTTTTCAACACTGCCGTTTTTAACACTAAATTCCATTATTATCCTCTAACTATAATGAGCTAAAAATTGCCGTTAAAATTAACATTAATTTATTAAATTACAAGTGAAAATCACAGCAAAAAGCTGAAATTTTGCTGATTTTGGTACTTATGTTTGAAATTTTGATGAATTTTGTAGTCAAAGAAATAATTTTACATAAAAGCACGCTTGAAACTGTGCGTTATTATTTTCAATACGTGATTTTTTGGCGTAAAAAAGGTATCATTGCACATTCGGTTCAACACTGTTTTAACGGTGTTTTGCAAAAAATGGAAGAAATCTAACCGCTTGTAGCATTTTAAAAACAGCATAGAGATAAAAACTGTGATTTTAAGTCGATATTTAACCAAAGAGATATTTAAAAGCCAAGTAGCGATATTGTTTATCCTACTCTTAATTTTTTTCTGCCAACAATTAGTTCGAGTTTTAAGTTCTGCCGTAAGTGGTAAAGTACCGGCAGATTTAGTCGTCAGCTTATTAGGGCTGGGAATGCCGACAATGGCACAATTAATGTTGCCGTTATCTCTTTTTATCGCACTATTATTGACACTTGGGCGTTTTTATGCGGAAAGTGAAATTACAGTGATGCGTGCGTGTGGGATCGGGCAAGGTTTATTGGTAAAAGTGGCGATGTTCCTCTCCATTTTTACGACAGCTTTAGCGGTATATAACGTCTTTTGGCTGACTCCTTGGGCGATTAACAAACAAAGTGAAATGTTGGCAGAGGCAAAAGCTAATCCGCGTTTTGCTGCCCTTTCGGCAGGTCAGTTTATGTCGGCAGGTGGTTATGTATTATTTATTGATAAAATTGAAAATAGTAGCCTTAATGATATTTACGTTTTCCAACCGGAACAGCAAAAAAATAACAAACCTTCGGTCGTGGTGGCTGAAAATGGGACTTTACAAGGTTTGCCAAATGGTGATCAGGTTTTAACATTATCAGAAAGTAAGCGTTTTGAGGGGACGCCGAAAAGCCCGGATTTTCGTGTTTCTCACTTTGAAAATTATTCCGCTTATTTAGGTTATCAAGATGTGGAATCGGACGAAAAATTAGTGCAACGTTCTGATTTTAAAACATTAATGGAAATCAATAGTCCGGAAGCAAAAGCGGAATTACATTGGCGTTTAGCCTTAATTTTCGCTGTGCCGTTAATGGCGTTATTGGCAGTGCCGATGAGCAGTGTTAATCCTAGACAAGGGCGTTTTGCTAAATTATTGCCTGCATTATTGCTTTATTTAATCTATTTCCTACTGCAAAGCTCGCTTAAATCATCAGGTGGTTCGGGCAAGTTAAATGCAGAAATTTTAATGCCGTTAGTCTCTATTGCCTTTTTACTTTTAGGTATTGTGTTGAATATGTGGAATGGTAAATTGATGTCTAAATTACGCTATCAGTTTAGTGCTAAAAAAATCACTAATAAGGCGGTGGCATAATGAAAATTTTCTCAATGAATATTTTAGAACGCTATATCGGCAGAACGATTTTGTCGGCAATTTTCCTTACGCTATTTTTATTGGTAGGGCTTGGGGCGATCATCAAATTTGTGGAAGAGTTTCGTGATGTTGGTCGAGGCTCTTACGATGGCTTGAAAGCGGCTTATTACACCTTTTTAACCATTCCAAGAGATATCGAAACCTTTTTTCCGATTGCTGCTTTATTAGGTTCACTATTAGGCTTGGGCAATCTTGCGAGCCGCAGTGAATTAGTTGTAATGCAAGCCTCCGGTTTTTCTCGTTTCCGTATCGGTTTGGCGGTAATGAAAACCGCATTGCCGTTAGTACTGTTTACGATGATCATCGGTGAATGGGGTGTACCGCAAACCGAACAATTTGCCCGTAATATGCGTTCGATTGCTCAAAGTGGCGGCTCAATGCTTGCCACCAAAGATGGTTTTTGGGCGAAAGATGGAAACTCATTTATCTATATCAACCGTATCAATAATGAAAAAAGCCTGAGTAACGTGCTTATTTACGAATTTGGCGAAGGCGAAAATAAACGTGAATTGCAATCGGTATTACGAGCGGGTGAGGCTCAATATAGCGATGAAAAAGGTTGGATACTCTCTAACGTTGAAAAATCGGAACTTGGCGAGAATCAGATCCAGCAAGGCAAGCAACCCGATCAAAGTTGGCAGACCAGCTTAACGCCAAGCAAATTAGGAATTGTTTCACTTAAGCCGGAATCGCTTTCGATCTCGGGGTTGGCGGATTATGTCGGCTTCTTAAAAGAGACCGGGCAAGATCCGAAACGCTTTGAAATTACCTTCTGGCGTAAAGTATTCCAGCCGATCTCAATGGCGGTGATGATGTTACTTGCGATCTCCTTTATTTTCGGACCACTTCGTAGTAGTACGATGGGGGCGAAAATTGTTATCGGGATTGTTGCCGGCTTTATGTTCTACGTGGCGAACATTGTATTTGGGAATTTAAGTCTTATTGCCACTTGGCTACCTGTACCGGTTGGGGCATTAATTCCAAGTTTGCTCTGTCTGATAATTGTTTGGTGGTTACTAAACAAAAAACGTGATTAAATTTTACAAGCGGTTGTTTTTACAAAATTTTTTGCAAAAATGACCGCTTGAATACTCCTTTAAATTCTAATTCTCCTTAGCATTATGTCTGATTGTCGTTTCGTTCATTTAAAAGTTCACAGTGATTTCTCAATGATTAACGGTTTAGCCAAAGTGAAACCTTTAGTCAAAGCGGCAGTTGCCAACAATATGGTGGCGATGGGTTTAACCGATTTCACGAACTTCTGCGGTTTGGTGAAATTCTATGGCGAAGCGTTGGGAGCAGGTATTAAGCCGATTATTGGGGCTGATGTGTATGTCAAATCAGATACAGGTGGTGATGATTATTTCGAGCTAACCCTATTAGCTAAAAATAATAAGGGATACCACAATATTACTCAAATTCTCTCCAAAGCCTATCAACAAGGATACATTGAATTTCCAATGGTAGAGAGAGAATGGCTGGCTGAGCTGAATGAAGGTATTATTGTGCTTTCAGGCGGACGAATGGGCGATGTGGGTAAAGCCTTACTTAAAGAAAATCTATCGGAGGCTGCTGAGAAGCTCTCTTTTTATCAACAATATTACCCAAATCATTTTTATATGTCGGTTTGCCGCACAGGGCGGGTAGACGAAGAGCGTTACATTAAACAAGCGGTCGAATTTTCCCAAAAAAATGCAATTCCATTAGTTGCGGTGAACGATATTGTTTTCCTAAAAGAAGAGGATTTTGACGCTCACGAAATCCGTGTAGCCATCCACGACAGTTTTACCTTAGACGATCCGAAACGTCCTAAAAAATATTCTCCTAAGCAATATTTCCGCTCAGAAGAGGAAATGTGCAAGCTATTTGCGGACTTGCCGAGTGCATTAGCTAACACAGTAGAAATTGCGAAGCGTTGTTCCGTTACGGTACGTTTGGGCGAATATTTCCTACCAAATTTCCCAACCGGTGAACTTTCAACCGAAGATTTTTTAGTAAAAAAATCTCGAGAAGGTTTAGAAGAACGCCTTGAATTTCTATTCCCTGATCCTGAAGAAAGAGCTAACAAGCGGTCAGTTTATGACGAAAGATTGCAAGTTGAATTAGATGTTATCAACCAAATGGGCTTCCCGGGTTACTTCCTAATTGTGATGGAATTTATTCAGTGGTCTAAAGATAACGATATTCCGGTTGGTCCGGGGCGAGGCTCGGGGGCAGGCTCGTTGGTTGCTTATGCGTTAAAAATTACTGATTTAGATCCATTGGAATTTGACTTGCTTTTCGAGCGTTTTTTAAACCCTGAACGGGTTTCAATGCCCGATTTTGATGTCGATTTCTGTATGGACGGGCGAGATCGTGTGATTGAGCATGTGGCGGAAACTTACGGTCGCCAAGCAGTATCGCAAATTATTACCTTCGGAACGATGGCGGCAAAAGCGGTAATTCGTGATGTGGGGCGTGTGCTTGGACATCCTTATAGCTTTGTGGACAGAATTTCCAAGCTGATTCCGCCCGATCCGGGAATGACATTAGAAAAAGCTTTTGCTGCCGAGCCAAAACTCCCTGAACTTTATGAGGCTGATGAAGAAGTCAAAGATTTGATCGATATGGCTCGCAAGCTCGAGGGTGTCACCCGTAATGCCGGTAAGCACGCAGGAGGGGTCGTAATTGCCCCAACGGCGATTACCGATTTCTCACCACTTTATTGTGATAGCGAAGGTTTACACCCTGTTACCCATTTTGACAAAAATGATGTGGAATATGCAGGTCTTGTAAAATTTGACTTCTTGGGTTTGCGTACCTTAACCATCATTAAATGGGCATTAGAGATGGTGAATGCTCGCTTAGAGCGAGAAGGTAAAGAGCCGGTCCGCATAGAAAGTATTCCGCTTGATGACAAAAAATCCTTTGATCTACTGTTAGCGGCAAAAACGACGGCGGTATTCCAGCTTGAAAGCCGTGGTATGAAAGATCTGATTTCTCGCCTCAAGCCTGACTGTTTTGAAGATATTATCGCTTTGGTGGCATTATTCCGTCCTGGTCCGCTGGAATCGGGAATGGTGCAGAACTTTATCGACCGTAAACACGGCAAGGAAGAAGTGTCTTACCCTGATCCTGAATATCAACACGAATGCTTAAAACCTATTTTAGAGCCAACCTATGGCGTTATTGTTTACCAAGAGCAGGTAATGCAGATTGCCCAAGAGCTTGCCGGCTATACGCTCGGTGGGGCAGATTTACTTCGTCGTGCAATGGGTAAGAAAAAGCCGGAAGAGATGGCGGCTCAACGTGAAGTTTTTGAAAAAGGGGCAGAATCGAAAGGAATTGATGGCAAATTAGCCGGAGCGATTTTTGACTTAGTAGAAAAATTTGCCGGCTATGGCTTTAATAAATCGCACTCGGCAGCTTATGCTCTGGTGTCTTACCAAACACTGTGGCTTAAAGCCCATTATCCGGCAGAATTTATGGCAGCGGTAATGACTTCAGAGATGGACAATACCGATAAGATCGTTGGCTTTTATGATGAATGTATCAATATGGGCTTAACAGTTGTGCCACCTGATGTGAATAGCGGAAAACACCGTTTCAGCGTAAACGAAAAAGGCGAAATTGTTTACGGCTTAGGGGCAATTAAAGGCGTGGGTGAAGGTCCGATTGAGGCGATTTTGGAGGCTCGCAATCAAGGTGGGCGTTTTACCGATCTGTTTGATTTAACTGCCCGTGTCGATCTGAAAAAAATTAACCGCCGTACTTTTGAAAGTCTGATTATGTCTGGAGCGTTTGATAAATTAGGTCCGCATCGTGCAGCTTTAATGAAAAATTTAGAAGATGCGTTAAAAGCCTCGGATCAGCATAGCAAAATGGAAGAGTTAGGGCAGAGCGATATGTTTGGCGTGCTTACCGAAACCCCTGAAGAGGTGCAAAATGCCTATGCCAATACGCCAAAATGGTCTGAACAAACGATTTTAGACGGGGAGAGGGCGACGTTAGGGCTTTATTTAAGCGGGCATCCAATTGGCAGGTTCTTAAAAGAGCTATCGCACTATGCCCCAAATAGGCTTAATGAGCTACAACCGACTTTCAGAGGGCAGATGACAACCGTTTCGGGGATTGTGATGGCATCACGGGTAGCTGTAACGAAACGGGGAAGCCGTATCGGCATTGCGACTATTGAAGACCGTTCGGGTAAACTCGATATCACGCTTTTCTCTGAAGCATTAGAAAATTTTGGGCATTTAATGCAACAAGATCAAATCATTGTGGCAACAGGTTCGGTGCAGTTTGATGATTTCAGTGGCGGATTAAAAATGTCTGCAAGAGAGGTATTTTCTCTTGATGAAGCACGTAGTCGATTTGCTAAAAGTTTGGCATTGGCAATCAACAAAGAACAGCTTTCTGCAAATTTTATCAAAAAAATGACCGCTATCATTGCACCTCACAAGGAAGGTACATTGCCACTACACTTCTATTATCAAAGTCCGGAAGGGCGTGTGTTACTAAAAGGTGGCGTGGAATGGCGAGTAATGCCGAACGAGCAGATGTTCTCGGAACTAAAAGAGTTATTGGGTGAAAATTCAGTTGAATTGGAGTTTGAATAAATAATAGAGGGTAAGTTTTAACTTACCCTTTATTTTGCGATTATTTGTATTTTTTATGATATTCACGCTTTAAAATTTCAAGCTCTGAAATCATTATTTTCGCCTCTTGCAAATTGCCGGCTTGAGCTTTTTTATCCGCTTCTGTTACCACATCTATCAATTTTTGCATACCTGCTTGGTAATCTTCTTCAGCAGCTTTATCGCCCTCTACACTATTTGGAAAAATAGCTTTGGTTTTCTCGGTAATTTCAACAAAATTTTTCGCAGCTTGTTGAAATTCTTCTGCCGAATTCGCTCTGACTAATTTGTTGGCGTTCATATTCATTTGCATCATTTCCATTTTGATGCTTTGAGCGTTGCCTAATGTTGAAAAGGCAAACAACGTTGTTGCTAAAAGTAGTTTAAGTTTCATAGTTTCCCCACATAAAAAATCAGATTGTAATAGATTGACTTGCCAATATGCAAGATTTCTTGGAAAATAGACCGCTTACGCTTTCCTTTGGTGGAAAGTCCTGACTTGTTATCAGAAAAAGAGATTACCTATGACTTTAAAATATGCTAAACCTGAGCTACTTTCACCAGCAGGCTCTTTAAAAAATATGCGTTATGCTTTTGCTTACGGTGCAGATGCTATTTACGCAGGACAGCCACGTTACAGCTTGCGTGTGCGTAATAACGAATTTAATCACGAGAATTTGAAAATTGCGATTGATGAAGCTCATTCATTAGGCAAGAAATTCTATGTGGTGGTGAATATCGCCCCGCACAACTCAAAATTAAAAACCTTTATTAAAGACTTAAAAGTTGTGGTGGATATGAAGCCGGATGCTTTGATTATGTCAGATCCGGGCTTGATTATGTTAGTGCGTGAAAACTTTCCGGAAATGGATATCCACCTTTCGGTTCAAGCGAATGCGGTAAATTGGGCAACAGTGAAGTTTTGGCGTCAAATGGGTTTAACCCGAGTAATTTTATCGCGTGAGTTATCTCTTGAAGAAATTGAAGAAATTCGCCAACAAGTACCGGATATGGAGTTAGAAATCTTTGTACACGGTGCTTTATGTATGGCATATTCAGGACGTTGCTTGCTTTCCGGTTATATCAATAAACGTGATCCAAACCAAGGCACTTGCACCAATGCTTGCCGTTGGGAATACAAAATGGAAGAAGGCAAAGTCGATGAAGTCGGACAAATCGTACCGAAATACGAGCCTGAAATTGAGATCAAAAATGTCGCACCAACGTTAGGAACAGGTGAGGCAACGGATAAAGTCTTCCTTTATACCGAATCGCAACGCCCTGACGAGCAAATGACTGCGTTTGAAGATGAGCACGGCACTTATTTTATGAACTCGAAAGATTTGCGAGCGGTGCAACACGTAGAACGTTTAACGCAAATGGGCGTGCATTCACTGAAAATTGAAGGTCGTACTAAATCCTTCTATTACTGTGCAAGAACCGCACAGGTTTACCGTAAAGCGATTGATGATGCCGCAGCCGGCAAGCCGTTTGATGAATCGTTGTTGGATACTTTAGAAAGTCTCGCTCATCGTGGTTATACAGAAGGCTTTTTACGTCGCCACACGCACGATGAATACCAAAACTATGAATACGGCTATTCAATTTCCGAACGCCAGCAATTTGTAGGTGAGTTTACCGGCAAACGCAATACAGAAGGAATGGCGGAAGTTGCCGTTAAAAATAAATTCTTAGTCGGCGATTCGGTGGAAATGATGACACCAAAAGGCAATATCGTGTTCAAAATTGAACGTATGCTAAACCGCAAAAACGAAAGCGTAGAAGCCGCCTTAGGGGACGGACACTTTGTTTTTTTAGATGTGCCACAAGACATTGAGTTGGATTTTGCCCTTTTAATGCGTAACTTAGTAAATGCAAATACTCGCAATCCGCATCAAGCTTAATTTCGTTTAAAATAATGTAAACCACGAAATCCAAACTATTTCGTGGTTTATTTTTAGGTATAATAAGACTGATTGGTAAAAAAATTAGAAAAAAAGACCGCTTGTAAGGAAAATAAATGCTCCGTTTACTCTATATTTGTCTAAGTTATTTATTACAACCCGTTATACTTTTTCTAATGTGGTACAAAGGGCGTAAGCAGCCTGCCTACCGCAAACGTTTATGGGAACGTTATGGCGTATATGACGAAGCCGAAAAACCAAAAGCTAAAGGTGTGGTTATTCACGCTGCTTCTGTGGGGGAAGTGATTGCGGCAACTCCGCTAATCAAAGCGATTGGAAAACACTATCCGGATTTACCGCTTATTGTTACAACGGTTACACCGACAGGTTCGGATCGAGTTATGTCAGCTTTTGGCGATTCTGTCTCGCACTTTTATTTGCCTTACGATTTGCCCGATGCGGTGGAACGGTTTTTAAATTTTATCGATCCAAAGATGATGATAGTGATTGAAACCGAGCTGTGGCCGAATTTGATCCGCAAAATATATTTACGCAATATTCCGTTTGTAATTGCCAATGCAAGGCTCTCTCCTCGTTCGGCTAAGCGTTATGGTTGGTTTAAGCGTAGTATGAAGGATATGCTCAATCAAATTTCGCTGATTTTAGCACAAGATGAAGTAAGTAAAGATCGCTATTTGGCGTTAGGCTATGATCCTGCCAAAATGGTAAATACAGGCAACCTTAAATTTGATTTGGAAATTACGCCGGAGCTACACCAAAGCGTGCTGGAAACAAAGTCAGCTCTGAATTTGCAGACAAGACCAATTTGGATTGCAGGCAGCACGCACGAAGGTGAAGAAAAATTGATTTTAGAAGCCCATCAAATTTTATTAAATAAGTATCCTGATTTAGTGCTGATTTTAGTGCCGAGACATCCGGAACGTTTTAAGTTAGTCGAGCTTTTGGTTAAAAAATCAGGCTTAGATTATATAAAACGCTCAGAACATAAGGCATTAAATCAAGAAACGAAGGTGTTACTAGGCGATACAATGGGCGAAATGATGTTACTATATGGGCTTTCTGATATTGCTTTTGTGGGGGGGAGTTTAGTTAAACACGGCGGACATAATCCGCTTGAGCCAATCGCTTTTAACATACCGGTTATTTCAGGACTATTTACCTACAATTTTCCGGAAGTATTTGAAAAACTAAGAGAAGTTAAAGGTGTGATTGAAGTTGAAAGTTCTGCTAAAGCCTTAGCTGAAAGTATCGAATTATTATTAACTCAACCACAAATCGGACAAGACATAGCCGCTTCAGGTTTTAGTGTCTTACAAGAAAATCAAGGTGCATTAAAACGCCATTTAGATTTGCTTGCTCCCTATATAATAGAATAGAGAAATAAAATGAGCTATAACGTAATTTATGCAGGGACTTTTGACCCTATTACCAATGGGCATTTAGATATTATTCGTAAGGCTTCGATGCTCTTTGGAAAAGTGATTGTTGCGGTGGCTAAAAATCCAAGTAAGCAACCGCTTTTCGAGTTAGAAGAGCGTGTTGAATTAGTGAAAAAAAGTTGTGCAGAGCTTGATAATATTGAAGTGATTGGTTTTAGTGGTTTACTGGCGGATTTTGCTAAAGAGCAGAATGCGAAGGTGCTTATTCGTGGCATTCGTGGTGCAGACGATATTGACTATGAAATTCAACTTGCTCAACTAAATCAAAAATTATCGGGCGATTTAGAAACGATCTTCTTTCCGCCTTCAGTGGAGTGGCGTTATCTTTCTTCTACAATGGTGAGAGAGATTTACCGCCACAATGGTGATGTGAGCCAATTCGTGCCACAAGCGGTCAAAAATGCCTTAAAATTTGCAAAATAATTGAGTAATAAAAAAGGAAATAGAATGAACCAAGATGCACAAAATCTAATTTGGATCGACCTTGAAATGACAGGCTTAGATCCTGAAAAAGAACGCATTATTGAAATAGCAACAATTGTTACTGATAAAGATCTGAATATTTTAGCGGAAGGACCGGTTTTGGCGGTTCATCAAACTGATGAATTATTAGGTAAAATGAGTGATTGGTGTGTGAAAACTCATACTGCAAATGGCTTAATTGAACGAGTGAAAGCGAGTAAACTCACTGAACGTGCGGCAGAATTACAAACCCTTGATTTCCTAAAGCGTTGGGTACCAAAAGGAAGTTCGCCAATTTGTGGTAACAGTATTGCACAGGATAAACGTTTCCTTTATAAATATATGCCTGATTTGGCGGATTATTTCCACTATCGTCATTTAGATGTGAGTACCTTAAAAGAATTAGCAAGACGCTGGAAACCGGAAATATTGGATAAATTTAGTAAAGGGAATACACATTTAGCGTTGGACGATATTCGTGAATCTATCAATGAATTGAAGTTTTATCGGGAACATTTTATTAATTTAGACGAAAAATAATGGCTGATTTACTCTCTTTTTACTGCGAAGATGAAACTAAATTACTTGAATTTGGTCAATCATTCGCATTGGGGCTAAAAAACTATTTGTTGCAAGACAGCAACCGCTCTCTGGTTATTTACCTAAACGGCGAGTTAGGGGCAGGCAAAACGACCCTAACTCGTAGTATTGTAAGAGCATTTGGGCATCAAGGTAATGTGAAAAGCCCCACTTATACATTAGTTGAAGAGTATCATCTCGACCCTTTGAATATTTACCATTTTGACTTATATCGCTTAGCTGACCCTGAAGAACTAGAATTTATGGGTATTCGTGATTATTTCAAACCACAAACATTGTGTTTGTTGGAATGGGCAAGCAAAGGTGAAGGAATGATTCCGGAAGCTGATTTTGTCATTCAAATTGATTATATGAATGAAGGACGACAAATTACGATTGTTCCGCAAAATCAACCGGCAACAGATATTTTAGTAAATTTTAATCAAAAATAGACCGCTTGTAGGGAAGGTGATGAAGAAGGTTATCCAATATATTGTTTTTAGTGCATTGAGTTTGTTAAGTTTTGCGAGTTTTGCTAAAACCATTGTGGCTATTGATGCCGGACACGGCGGAAAAGACCCAGGAGCTATCGGCAAAAACTTAGGCATTTTAGAAAAAAATGTTACGCTTGCTATTTCCAAAGAGCTAAAAGCTTTATTAGATGCTGACCCAAACTTTAAAGCGGTGATGACACGTAATGGTGATTATTTTATCCAACTTCCGGAACGGACGGAAATTGCTCGTAAACATCGTGCCGATCTATTAGTTTCTATTCACGCAGATTCCTCTCCAAGAGGGGATTCCTTGAAAGGTGCGTCTGTTTGGGTACTGTCAAACAGTCGTGCCAGTGATGAAATGGGGAAATGGCTAGAAGATCACGAAAAACAATCGGAATTGCTTGGTGGTGCGGGGGCAGTACTTGCCAGCAATAAAGAGCGTTACTTAAACCAAACGGTATTAGATTTGCAATTTTCACATTCTCAGCGTACAGGCTATGAGTTAGGGAAAAGTATTCTAAGCAAAATGGCTGGAATGACCTCATTGGCTAAATCCAGCCCACAACACGCGAGTTTAAGTGTGTTGCGTTCGCCTGATATTCCTTCTGTATTGGTTGAAACCGGGTTTTTATCTAACTCAACAGAGGAAGCAAAGCTTGCTAGTGCAAACTATCGCCGTCAATTAGCAAAAGCGATTTATCAAGGTTTAGTGGCTTATCGTTATAAAAATGATGGAATAAGTTCAGCAAGCGTCAGTAAAAAAGCAGATAAGAGCGATAAACAAGAAGCAACGAAAAAAGAAGAAAAAGCAGATAAAACGGATACCAAGAAAGTAAAAGAAGAAGCTCAAAAAGAGACAAAGAAAGAGCAAAACGCTAAATCGGATAAAAAGAAAGAAAGCGTAAAAGAAAAATCATCTAAAAACCAAGAACAAGAAAAAGCTAAAGAGTCAAAAAATAAGGAAGAAAAATCCTCTTCCCAAAAAGAGATTAAGACCTCGAATAATGGCTATCACATTGTTCAACAAGATGAAACGGTTTACTCCATTGCCAGAGCATACGGCACAACTCCACAAAAAATTAGTGAGCTGAATAACTTAAAAAATTATCAGATTACGGTAGGGAAAAAGTTAAAAGTGAAGTAAATCAACGTTTGTAAAAAATTTTAAAAAAAGACCGCTTGTAAAAGCGGTCTTTTCACGTTTAGCTTTCTGCTAATAGCGTTGGTAATTCAATCACTGCGTAGCCAAAAATCACAAGCAAGATAATTAAAATCATCTTTTCTGCGTTTGAAAGCGTTAATCTACCGTTGAATTTATAGTTAGAATAGAGATACAACAAAATACCCGGCACATAAAGCACAACTGAGAGCAGTAAATATTCTAACCCTGCTGCATAAACAATCCATAAGCCATAAATTGATGCCATAAAGCCTGTGAGTTTAATGTACCAAGCAGCATTGGTTTGAATAGCTAATTTGAATAAATACGCCCCGATTAAGAAATACGGAATTAAAATCATTGAAGTAGAAATCAATAATAGCGTGTTATAGCTTTGCTCAAATACAAAAACCAACACAAGGCAGAATTGCACTACAACACCCGTGAACCAAAGAGAGTTAATCGGCGTGCCGTTTTCATTCAATTTATCTAAAATTTTAGGAAAAGCCCCATTTTTAGAACCACGATAAGGCACTTCAGCAGAATACATCGTCCAGCTAATATAAGAAGCAAGCACAGAAACAATCAAACAGGCGGTGATGATTACTTTGCCTGTTGGTCCCATCATTGCATCAAGTAGTGGACCCATTGATGGATTTGCCATATTGGCAATGGTTTCACGAGGTAAGATCCCGAGCGAAAGTATGGTAATTGCAACATAAAGTGCCAACGCAATTAAGATCCCTAACACCGTTGCCAAGCCTACGTCAGAACGTTTTTTAGCGTGAGCAGAAAGTACAGAAGCCCCTTCCACCCCGGTAAATACCCATAAGGTAATCAGCATCGTACTTTTTACTTGATCGCTTACGCTATTATTCAATGCGGTTGCTTTCACATCTGAATTAAATAAATCGACATCAAAATACCAAACGCCTAGCCCGATAAATAGAATAAGTGGAGCAACTTTCACAAAGGTTGCGATGAGGTTTACGAAAGCGGCTTCTTTAATCCCTCCTGCAATTAAAGCGTGAACCAGCCACACAATAATTGATGAGCCGATGAATGCAGCAAGGGTGTTGCCTTGCCCGAAAATCACCGTATTTTCACTATCGGTAAATACGCCTAAACCTTCAAAAGCAACGGTAAGATAGCCCACAATACCGATAGTGGCACATAACCAGTAACCCCAAGCGGACATAAAACCCATCAACTCGCCGAAGCCTTCTCGTGCATAGGTATAAATACCGCCATCTAAATCAGGGCGAAGGCGGGAAATAAAGAAAAATGATAAACCCAAAAAGATGATACCAACACCGGTAATCAGCCAACCAATGGTAATAGCTTCCGCACCTGCAACTTCCGCCATATTTTGCGGTAAGCTGAAAATGCCTGAGCCAATCATTGAGCTTAATACAAGTGCAGTAAGGGAAATTAATCCGATTTTTTTATTTGACATTGCTATTCCTTACTTTAAATTTTTTGCGAGTGTTTCAATATATTCCACACCGATACCACAACAGCCACCGATAATGGTCGCTCCTTGTTCCGTCCATTTTTTTGCCCACGCTAAATAAGCATTCGGATCTAAATCTTTACGAACTTCGTCTAAGCCGTCATTAGCGGTTGCATCTTTAGGCTGAGGTGCGAACGCATTAGCATAAGCTCCTGTGCGGATATGAGTTGCATTGAGTTCAGCTAACGTTTTTTGCGTAACCGCTAAGGCTTCACCAATCACTTCGGGTTGGCAACAGTTAAATAAAATGGCTTGCACACCTAATGCTACCATTTCCTCTACTGCTTGTTTTACCGTCTCTCCTGAGCGTAATCTCGGCTCTGTAGTTGGTTCATCATCAATGAGTGTGAACGAAACCCATAATGGGCGGTTATCTTTTGGTAATAGTGCTTTGATTGAAATGGGTTCAATAATGGCACTTTGAGTTTCGCATAACCAAATATCTACATAAGGCGAAAGCCCATCAATTAAGGGTTGAGCAATTTCTGCAAAACGTTCCATTTTTATCAGATCCGCTCGGTAAGAACCAAACATCGGTGGAAGCGAACCGGCAATTTGAGTTGCAAAATTTCCTGAATTTTTGACCGCTTGTTTAGCAAGACGACCAGCCAAATCAGCCAAACTTTTGCCATCAGCGGAAAAACGTTTTTCGCCGATGTGAAAAGGTACAACAGCATAGCTATCGGTAGTAATAACTTCTGCTCCGTGAGCGATAAAATCTTCGTGAACAGCTTGCACAAAGTGTGGACCTTCATACAAAGCGGCAGCAGACCATTCGGGCTGATGGAAAGGAGCGTTACGACGCATTAATTCACGGCTCATTCCGCCGTCTAATATTGTGATTGACATACAATTTCCTAATTAAAAGGTAAGAACAATAGAATAAATTGGAGTAGTTTACTGGCTTTTTGAATAAGTGCTTATAACTAAATAGTATAAATTAGATTTTTTTGTAAAACAGATGGTTATTCCAAGCTAAAATAAGAAAGCACTTCTTGGAGATTAGTTTGTATTACCATCGGATTGACCGGATTATCTGACATCACAACGTGTTCCATCATTGCAATAGAAAGCGTTGCAAAGAGTTTACCTTGAAACTCTGCATCAATATCATTAAGACTTTTTCGTGTTGAAATAACGTCAATGTATTTCTTTTTTACTTCTTCTTGAATTTGCCTTTTTAAGCTAATACGGTGGGTATCAATTTTCCATAAGGTCTGTAATGTGTGGCGAAGTGTATTAATAACAGGAGCTGCTTTGATTGCAAATTCCAGAGTAGGGGTACTAAAACGCTCTTCAAGAAGAGGAATAAGAGATTTGTTTTTGAGTTTTTCGATAATATCGGTTGCCAGATGGTCTTTATTTAAATAGTGCTTATAAAAGGTGGATCGGTTAATTTTGGCATTATTTAAGATATCTTGCACCGTAATGTCATCATAATCTTGCTTTTCAAGCGTTGTAATGAAAGCTTGGTGGATAATCTCTTTTGTGCGGGTAATTCTAGGATCTTCTTTTTTCATATTTCCCACTAACCATTGTAAATAAGCAACATTTTATGGTTTTTTGTATCATTAGACAACATTTTATCGTTTTTTGGTGGTTGCTAATAGAATGCTATTTTTTTACACTTCAGACCAGTGAGGTTGATGATAAGGATAGAAGATGAAGAAATTATTAATTGCAACTTTGGTTGTTTTTGCTGCAGGTGGGGCTTATTTGTGGCAGCAAATACAGGGTGAGCGTACGGAATTGTCAGGGATTGTTGCAGTAAATGGACGCTTGGAGTTAGAACGTTTAGATGTTGCAACCCTTTATGCAGGAAAAGTAGAAGAAATTTTAGTTAAAGAGGGGCAAAACGTTGAGAAAAATCAACCGCTTGTACGCTTTTCTTCTACGCAATCACAAAGCCAAGTAACTTCCGCAGAGGCTCAAATTTCCGCTGCGAAAGCTCAAGTAGAAAGTGCCAAAGCTCAAAAATTACGTGCAGAAGAAGCAGTAGCTCGAGCTTCTGCGGAAATGAGTGCTCAGCAACAGCAAGTCTCTGTTGCTAAATTAGAATTAGATAATGCAAGAAAATTACGCCGTGAAAATTTAGTTTCTGCCAGTGAACTAGAACGCCGACAAGCGGCTCATAAAGCAGCTTTAGCGGCAGTTGAAACCGCAAAAGCAGCAAGAGCAGAAGCTCAGGCGGCAGTTAATCAAGCAAAGGCAGTGATTTCTCAAGCAGAAGCAACGGTTAATCAAGCTGAAGCAGCAGCCAACCAAGCGACTTCACAAAATGATGATATGTTAATTAAAGCACCCATTGCAGGTAGAGTAGAGTATCGCATTGTTGATGTCGGCAATGTAGTAGGTATGGGGGCAAAAGTGGTGAGTTTGCTTGATACTAAAGATGTTTACTTAAATGTATTTTTACCTGCGTATCAGTCGAATAATATCAAAATAGGTGAAGAAGCCCGCATTAAAATTGATGGCACAGACTATGTTTTCCCTGCATACATTGGCTATGTAGCGAGTGAAGCTCAATTTACGCCAAAATCGGTGGAGACATTGGAGGAACGCACAAAATTAATGTTTAAAGTGAAGCTACAAATTCCAGAGGAAATTGCCCAACAATATGTTGGATTTTTCAAGGGCGGTATGACAGCAATGGGTTATGTGAAATATGATAGCAGCTTGGATTGGTCTGAAACATTATCTGTAAAACTGCCAGAGAGCCGATAAATGATGACTGAACTTGCGGTTAAAATTAGCAATCTTCGCCATACTTATAAAAACACAGTGGCGGTTGATAATGTTTCGCTTGAAATTCCGAAAGGCAGAACAGTTGGGCTGATTGGACCTGATGGCGTGGGGAAATCAACTTTGCTCTCGCTGATTGCCGGGGTAAAAATTCTTCAGCAGGGAAAGATTTCGCTGTTTGGTTTAGATGTAGCAAAAGCGAAAGACCGAGATATCTTAACCCATAAAGTAGCCTTTATGCCGCAAGGGTTAGGGAAAAACCTCTATCTCACGCTTTCTATTTACGAAAATATTGATTTCCACGCCCGAATGTTTGGGTTATCTCCAAGCCAGCGGAAAGCACGCATTCATCGCTTGCTAAAAGCAACGGGGCTGCTGCCCTTTGCCGATAGAGCAGCAGGTAAACTTTCAGGCGGAATGAAGCAAAAACTCAGCCTATGCTGTGCGTTAGTGCATAGCCCTGAATTACTGATTTTAGATGAGCCAACAACGGGAGTTGATCCGCTTTCACGCCGTCAATTTTGGGAGTTAGTTGAAGAGTTGCGTGCTGAAACACCAGAGATGACAGTGATTATCGCCACCGCCTATATTGATGAAGCCGAAGGTTTTGAATATGTGATGGCAATGGACGATGGTAAGCTAATTGTTGATAAACCCACTCAAACTGTTATTGCTGAAACAAACAGCCAAAATTTAGAACAAGCCTATATCAAATTATTGCCACCTGAAAAACGAGGGGCAGTAGATGGCTTGATTATCCCACCTTTTGAGCCATTAAAAGATGAGCCGCCTGTTATTGTGGCGGAAGGTTTAACCAAGAAATTTGGCGATTTTGTTTCAGTAGATAATGTGAGCTTCGTTATCCCTAAAGGTGAAATTTTCGGCTTTTTAGGCTCTAACGGCTGTGGCAAATCCACCACAATGAAAATGCTAACTGGCTTACTTGAGCCCACAGAAGGCTCTGCATTATTGCTTGGTCAGCCAATTGATGCGAGCAATATTGATACTCGAAAGCGAGTGGGGTATATGTCGCAAGCATTTTCACTTTATGAAGAGCTAACAGTACAAGAAAATCTTGAACTACACGCCAAACTTTATCAAATTCCGCGTAGTGAATGGTCTCATTATGTTAATAATGCAATGAACCAATTTGACCTTGCCGATTTAGCTGAGGAAAAACCTTTATCGTTACCACTTGGCATTCGACAACGCTTACAGCTTGCCGCTGCTTGTCTGCATAAACCTGAAGTGTTGATTTTAGATGAACCTACTTCTGGGGTTGATCCGGCAGCTCGTGATATGTTTTGGGAGTATTTAATTAAACTTTCCAGAGAAGATCGTATTACCATTTTCGTTACTACCCATTTTATGAATGAGGCGGCTCGTTGTGATCGCATTTCTTTTATGCACCGAGGAAAAGTACTTGGCGTTGGCACACCTGAAGAATTAAGGTTAGGCAAAAATGCGAAAACACTT
This sequence comes from Mannheimia bovis, assembly GCF_014541205.1. NCBI lineage: Bacteria > Pseudomonadati > Pseudomonadota > Gammaproteobacteria > Pasteurellales > Pasteurellaceae > Mannheimia > Mannheimia bovis. The sequence continues at coordinate 1,112,906 of NZ_CP061280.1, forward strand.
GAAGAAGCCTTTATTATTTATTTAGAAGAGCAAAATGATGAAGTAACTGCTTCAAAAGAAACTGTTGATAACGAAGAGCAAGTAAATAGTTCATTACAAGCGGTCAAAAATCAGCAGTTTTTTGCAAATGGGCTGAGTGTCATCTGGACTTTTGCGGTGCGTGAAGGAAAAGAACTGTTAAGAGACAATATACGTTTACTATTCGCTTTGCTTGGACCACTGGTAATGCTGTTGGCGATGGGCTCAAGCATTTCTTTTGATATCAGACCTTTAAATTTTACCGTGCTTGATCACGATAATAGCTCAGAAAGCCGTAAATTGATTGAAGCCTTTTCCGGCTCGCCTTATTTTATTCGGCAAGACAATATTTATTCGATAGATGAGATAAACCTCAGCCTGCAAACGGGTAAGGTTAAATTAGTGCTAGAAATTCCGTCTGATTTTGGTCGGGATCTTTTAGCCCAAAGAATGCCTGAGGTAGGAATATTTATTGATGGAGCTTTCCCAAGTACCGCAGAGAATTTACAAGGCTCTGCACAGGGTGTTATCGGACAATATATAAAGGAAATGTTAAGAGAAAATGGCATTAGTGTGAATATGCCTTCTGTAACAGAGCCTCGAATGATCTATAACCAAGATTTCAAAAGTGTGTTTGCGATGACACCGGGCATTATTATGCTTGCGATGATGCTTGTGCCGCCAATGATGACCGCACTTAGTGTGGTAAGAGAAAAAGAGATGGGAACAATTATGAACCTCTACGGATCGCCTGCTTCTCAATTCCAGTTTTTGTTAGGCAAGCAGCTTCCTTATATCGCACTCTCATTTATCAGCTATTTAATTATGGTACTGGCAGCTATTTTTGTATTTGGGGTGCCGATTAAAGGCTCGATAACCGCAATGTTCTTAGGTGTGTTATTGGCAATTTGTGCTTCAACAGGTTTTGGCTTATTGGTTTCTAGTTTTGTGAAATCACAAGTAGCTGCTATTTTTGCCGCCGCAATTATTTCAATTGTACCGACTATTAACTTCTCTGGAATGATGTACCCTGTTTCTCGCTTAGATGAAAATGTACAGCTGGTTTCAAAGATTTTCCCTGGGGCTTGGTTTCAGCAAATCAGCTTAGGTGGTTTTACTAAAGGGCTTGGCTTTGCCGATTTCCTTCAACCTTATTTGGCATTGGCGGCGATTTATGCCGTTTACCTTGCATTAGCAACTTTTGCGTTGAAAAAACAGGAGAAATAAATGAACCGTTGGTTTAAAAATGTTGGTTTCCTTGCAGTTAAAGAGTTGAAAAGTTTATTTAGTGATAAGGTATTAGTTTTATTGATTATCTATATGTTTTCATTTGCCGTTATTACTATTGCGAAACAAGGGATGACCGATATTAAAAATGGCTCGGTGGGAATAATTAACTACGATCATTCAGCACTATCTTACCGTTTGAAAGATGCATTAATTCCGCCTTATTTCAAAATAGTGGAAGATATTGAGCCTCAAGCGGTTGATCGTGCAATGGACGTGGGGAAATATACCTTTATTGTCGAAATTCCGCCTAATTATCAACGAGATACCTTAGCAGGCAAAGAACCCAAAGTGCAGTTGTTGGTTGATGCAACAGCGATGACGCAAGCAAATATCGGGGCTCATTACATCAGCCAAATTTTTAGCCAAGAAATTCAGCGTTTTGTTGGTTCTACAGAAATGCCTGTTCCGTTCAATACCGCAATCAATGTGCTATATAATCCTAATTATGATAGTGCTTGGTTTATGGGAGCAGGGCAGATTGTCGGTAATCTTACCTTATTAACTTTGTTGCTTTCAGGTTCTGCGGTAATTCGGGAAAGAGAGCGTGGCACAATAGAGCATTTATTGGTAATGCCTGTTCGCTCAAGTGAAATTGCAGTATCAAAAATTCTTGCTAATGGTGTAATACTGTTAATTGTTACTTTATTCTCACTGAAATTTATTGTTTCGGGCTTTCTCGGTGCACCGATAAGCAATCAACAAATTGCGATTTTCATTTTAGGTGTGGCAATTTTTCTGTTTTCTATTGCTTCACTCGGCATTTTATTGGCGGTTTTTGCCCCCACAATGCCACAATTTGGCTTGCTCTGTATTCCGATTTATTTAGTTATGTATATGCTTTCAGGGGCAAATTCTCCGCTTGAAAATATGCCCCAATTGGCACAGCAATTAACGCAATTCTCGCCCACTACTATTCTGGGGAGTTATGCTCAAGATATATTATTTCGCAATGCAGGCTTAGATTTGGTATGGTTGCACTTAGTGAAAATGGCGTTAATTGGAGCAGTTTTTTTAGGCATCGCATTAATGCAATTTAAATCTATGCTATCTAAACAAGGATAAAAAATGAACCTCTATAAATTATCAACAATTGCAATTTTTACCGCTTTTTTGACCGCTTGTAATAGTATTACCGTCGATACCCAATCTTCCGTTGAAGTACCGCTTGAGTTTGATCAAACTCAAGCAGCTAAAGGAACGAATGAAATCCAACAATGGTGGAAAAACTGGAATGATCCGCAATTAACGGCATTGATTGAAAAAGGGTTAGCAAACAGCCTTGATATCAAACTCACCCAAGCCCGATTAGCGGAAGCTCAAGCCAACAGCCAATATACCGAAGCCGATAAAGGGATTAACATTGGGGCAAGTGGTTCTGTTGGTGGAGGTCTGATGGATATGGATACAGGTCTGTTTGATTCAAAACGATCTGATGCGGGAATAGCACAAGGTGGCATTTCTGCTTCTTGGGAACCTGATTTTTTTGGCAAAAAACGCAGCGATGCTGATGCCGCAAGAGCAGGAGCGTTAGCACGCCAAGAACAAGTTTATGGTGCACAGCTTTTAGTTTCCAGCAGTATTGCGGAAAATTATTTCCGAATTTATGCCATTGAGCAGCAACAAGAAATTCTTCGTAAAAATGTGTCTACCTTGAATGAACTACAGCGTTATATTCAAGGGCGTTTTAATGCAGGGCAGGCAACTGCGTATGAAATCAGTGAAATTAAAGCTCAAATCACTGCATTACAGGCTCAACAATCAATGTTACAATCACAAGCTGATGCCCTCACTCGTAATATTGCGGTATTGATTGGCTCTGTACCACAAGGTTTTCACATTGCCAAAAGTGGTAATCCATTAGCGAAAATTCCGGATAGCCCGAGTGGGCAAATGCCAAGTACGGTGATTGAACGCCGTCCGGATATAAGAGCAAATGCCCGTCAGGTAGAAGCAATGGCGGCTAAGCTTGCAAGTGCGAAAGCAGATCTTTATCCTCGTTTTGATATTCAGTTCTTAGGGCAGGGCGGTTATATCAAAATCAACAATGACCTCTCGCCGATTTCGGCTTTAGCGAACCTAGTGAGTGTTGGCGTGAAGCTCCCGATTTTTACCAATGGCAGAATTCAAGCGAATATCGATGCTTCAGATGCTCGCTTGCAAGCTGCGATGATTGAGTACGACAACAGTCTCTTAAAAGCACTTGGCGAGGTAGATTCGGCTTATCAACATCAAGCTAGTTTAAGTAAGCAAAGCCAGTTATTGCAAAATGCGGTAAAACAGGCTCAAAAGCAGGCAAACGATGCTCAAAGTCTGTTTAAATATGGCGAAAAAACCTTAGATGTAGTGATTAGAGCAAGAACGTTGGTATTGAATTATCAACAGCAACTTGTTCAATCTCAGCTTTCACAAGCCTTAAATTTAATTAGCTTGTATAAAGCACTTGGCGGAGGCTGGCGATAACTTACAAGCGGTGAGATTTTTTATTATTTTTGCACTTTTTGTTATTTTTGCAAAAAAGCCAACAAAAATGACCGCTTGTAAAGCGGTCATTCTGTCATAGTGAAAGATTATTCAGCCTTGCCGTAGTAGGCTTTTGTCATAATCTCTTCCAAACCTTAACAACCCCTTTAAAATCATAGTGTTATAGATATACCAACGCTTTAAAAATGGAAAATAAGGGAAAATAAAAGAAAATAAGGTAAGTTAATCGCCACTTTATCGCCACAAATTATCGGTTTACGAGAGGGTTTAAAGTGATGGCTTGCTCAAGGTGTGCCGGGGCAAAATGAGCATAACGCATCGTCATTTTGATGTCGGAATGCCCCAAAATATCACGCAATACTAAAATGTTACCGCCGTTCATCATAAAATGGCTGGCAAAAGTATGCCGTAAAACGTGGGTGGCCTGCCCCATAGGTAGGGTAATATCCGCTTCTTTAAGAGCTAATTTAAAAGCACGATGGCAAGCCTTATAATAAGTGCCGGCAAAAATTTTACCGCTAGTTTTCGGGATTAAATCATACAACTCTTGAGATATAGGAATCGTCCTATTTTTACCGCTTTTCGTACCAGCATAGGTAATTTTATACGGTATTAATTGAGATGATGTTAAATCCTGTGCTTCGCCCCACCTTGCACCGGTTGCCAAACAAATTCGCACGATAATAGATAAATACTTATTCCTTGATTTATCGCAAACATCTAATAAACGGTCTATTTCATCAGAACGCAAGAAGGCTAGATTTTTCTCTTTAACCTTAAAAGCTCGAATCTTAGCTAGAGGATTACCACCGCTCCATTTTCCCAGCCTTTCCAACTCCGAAAAAACAGCTCTCAAAATGGCTTGCTCTCGGTTTACTTGGCTTTCCTTTGGCACAATACCGCTTGAATCATTGACTATTTCCCCGTTTAAACGTTTGGCCCGATATTCTGCAAAATCGGATGTAGTAAAATCACGGGCGTAAGGGTCGCCAAAAACTTTACACATCCATTTTAATTTATCGTATCTTGCCGCACCGCCGGAAAGTGATTTGCCGTGTAATTCGTACCATAATTGACAAAGTTCAGATAGCTTTTGAGGCTGTTCTCGTCTGACTACTACGGCTTGAGCCAAAGGGCTATTCTCTATTTTTAGCTGATTATAAAAGCGATTCGCCTCCGCTCTAGCATCAAACCATTTACGAATCCTCTTACCATTTACATAGGCTTCGGCAAGCCATTTACCCCGGCTTTCATCTTTACGAACTGCCATATTAAAGAACCTTTATCTTGTAAGTTAGGAATGGATTAAGTTTTCAAAAATTTCACGTTCATCGCTAGGCATAAATTCTAGCCATTGATTTTCGGTGATAATCTTTAATTTAGCACCACGTTGTTGTAGTTCTTTAGCTTCTTCAATTTTCTTGCCAAATGAGGCTGTTCTCCAGTCATTCGAGCCAAGAGAACCAACAATCACTAATGTTGTTTGATATGACGGATTTTTGGTTGGTGTTGCATTTAGTGATTTAGCAAAAGCTTCACAAAGCCCCCTTGAACAAATAGAAAATTTTCCGGTAAAAACGATTTTAGAGTCTTTAATAGAGGCATTTTCAACTTTATCAAAGAAAAACTCTGATTCACTTAAAGATAACCCATCTACAACTTCTTCACTTGCCCCACCAAAGGCTATAATGAGCTGTTTTATTTTTTCTACGTCATCGTTAGATAATTCAATTCCTGCAAATTGCTCTAAAGTATCATAAAGAGTTCGACAGACAGGGTTAGTAGATAGATAACTCTTCTGATTCAGAAAATCTATTAATACATTAATTTCATCAATAGATATTTTTCCATCTGAAACAAGCCCTTTACAAAATCCTTGCAGGTAAAAAACATCATCTTCTATTTGAAAATGAACGTTCTCCATAAAAGAAGATGATAAAGATAAAATATGCTGAATTAATGTATCAATTTCAGATATTAAAGCATCAGGATTTAATATTTTTTCGTTATCAATAAAAGGCAGGATAAAGTTTTTTACTTCGTAGTAAACGGCTATAGATGTTTCATTAAATTTAAAGCTATCCGTAGCATTTAATAAAAAGGTATCAATAAAGATAGCCTCTTGCTTCTTAAATGTTAAATCACAAGCTATTCCATCAATAAGCCCACATAGTGTAAGAATAAAAGCTGCATTTCTTTTGTCGTTCAAGTCAGACATACCACCTCTATAAATATGATAGGTTATTTATTTATCCTAGATAAAAATTCTTTTTCACTAATAATTTCAGCATTTCGTCTTTCGGCTTCTATAATTTTCGCTGGTCCCGCATTGTTTCCACATACCAAATAATTTAAATTTTTCGTAATACTTTTTCTAACTCTATAGCCATTTAATTCTGCTAGAGCTTCTAATAGCTCTCGCTCTACTTTAGGAAAACCAGTAAAACAAATGTGAGGGGAGTTATCATTATAGTTAGTCGTAGTTTTTGAGGATTTATAATTATATTTACTCGTTTGATTGGTTTTATTTGATTCTAGCCATTTATCCTTTGATAGAATTTCGCCAGTTGAAATATCAATAATCTCGTTATTGATAGATTCAAGTCTAAAGGTTCTATACCCTTTCTTTTCTAAATCAAAAGCTTCCAAGTAAACATTATTGATAGTAACCACTTTTACATTTCTCAAAGTACTATTACCTTTAGAATCAGTGTACCAAAATTGAATATTTCCACTTAATAGAGAAGTTTCTAATGTTTCATTTGGTTTTGTTAATTCAGCAGTATTAGTATCTTTTAATTTTTTGTGTGTAATGCCTTTTAAGCAATAAATGAATAAACTAGTGAATAGTACGACCAGTACAAGAGATGAGGTATAATTTTTTTGATCTATTTGAGAACTAATTAATCCACCAATAATTAAACCTAAAAATATCCCAAGCGGAACACCTAACCAGTAAGAAAGGTTTCGTTTTTGTTTCCAATAACGAGGCAGTATAAAACTAAATGAAGGAGCAAAGATAAAGAAAAGTAAAATATCCATATATTTCCACCTAAACCCTTCTAATATGCCCTTGCATAAATTCCACTTTGCCGTGAATTTTGAATTTATGCTCGTTTTCTTTTTTGATTTCCCATTCTTTATAGCGTGGGTTATCTGAAATCACTAACAACACATCGCCGGCAAACTGCAAGCGTTTCACATATAAATTCTCGCCGTAGCTAAACACATAAACGCCATCGCCCTGATAGGCTGATTTTGTGGTGTCCACGAATAGCAAATCGCCGCTACCGATGGTTGGTTCCATTGAGTCGCCATCTACATTGATAATGGATAGCCCTTTTGCATTTGCCCGCTGAAAGACTTGAGCAAAATAGGCATTTTCAAATTCAACGGCGTGCGTGTATGAAGTTAAATCGCCGGTTATAAAACTGCCATTGCCGGCAGAGGCATACACATCTAACACTTCAAGGCGAAACATTGGCTTTTCATCTTCGTAAGCGGTCGGGTTATCTTCTAATTTTGCAAAATCAGGAGCTTCACCTTTGCCTGTTTTTAGCCATTCGACTGATACGTCTAGAGCATCCGCAATTTCAACAATGTATTTTGGATTAAGGGTTTCTCCATTCACGATTTTAGATATAGCAGGTTGTGTAACCCCCACCATTTTTGCAAATGCGTTTAGAGATAAATTTTTTTGAGCAAGCAAATTACTCAGACGACTTGATAAATCAGACATAACAGCTCCTTTTTTTGAATGTTAATACTTTAGTTTTAAAAAATCATTAAAATAATAGTTGCAAATATAAAACTCAAGTATTAATATGCTTAAAACTAAGGTAATAGGTTGAGTGGTATGAATGAGAGTATTAAAAAAGCAGTATCAATTTTAGGTAGTCAAACTAACCTTGCAAACGCTTGTGGAGTTACTCAAGGAGCGGTGCAGAAATGGCTAAACGGCGGCGGGATTTCCGCTGAATATCTACTAAAAATCGAATCAGCCACCAACGGGCAAGTCACGATTCGGGCAATTTGCGAGGAGTTGGAGAAGTGAAACATTTTCTACAAATCATTCTTGAAATAATGCTTTTCTTCGGGGCGTTCATTTTCTGTATGTCCATTGGATTTATGTTTTCCGGAGGGTGAAATGGAGCAACCGCTAGTAATCCAAATCGGGGCAACCGTGCCTGTGATGACTTATGACAGATTCGCAGAATCGGTCGGAATGTCGGTAGATTGGGTAAAAGACCAAGTCGAGGCGGGCAAAATCCCGGTTATGCCGAAAAAAGGCAAAGAAAAGCCCTTAATCAATTTAGCCAAATATTGGCAAATGGCATTCACTCAACCTTATTAGTTATGAGGAAACAGTATGACAGACGAAGCATTATTACACCCCTTAATTCGTGCAGGATTGCCAAAAGCTCGGCAACGTATTAAGCATTATAAAGAACAAGGGCTAATTACCTTACAAAACGGAGCCGTGAGCCTGGTAAAACTGGCTGAACAGCAAATTAAAGATTTTGCTGCTTGGAAAAAGAGGGAGTCCTCTAAAAAGACTTATCAGCGATTACAACAGCGAGCTGCTTTAGTGCAGAAATAAGAGAGGAAAGTAAAATGAGCCGTAACCGTGAATTATGTGAAATGTTCCACCGCTTGTGGTGCAAATGGGGTAGCCGTTATGCCTACCGTCAATACCAAGCCTTTTCGGTGCGTTATCGGCACGAAATAAACCAAGAGGGATAGAAAATGCCATTCATTGCCGTAAGCAATTTCAAAATTAAGAAATTACCACCCGAAAGCAACCCGCACTACCACTTATATAAAGACAATATGCTGATTTTTAGTGCATCAAGCCTTGATGAAACATTAAATCACTTGTTCTACAGGTGGCAATACGAACAGCGATTACAAATCGCAAAAATGGAAGCTGAAACCGAAATAAAAATAACGGTATCGGAAAGATGATAAACCTATCAAAGAGAAATGAAAATGAACCGTGAGCAGTTGAATTTAGTAATGGATGGCAAACAATGCCATAAAAGCGTAAATTCCACTGCTCACGGTTTATCTATTCAGGCGTGGAACTACGAAGCGAGAGAAAAAGAGGTAGATGAGCAACGTGCAAAACACGCTGCGGAGGTTATCGCATTGCGAAAACCACGCAAAATTCAACCGCTTGCACTAGCAGATACAGACCCACAAAGCACCCCACTACAACAAGAACTATTTTCAGCGATTCCGAAAGATCACTACTATTTCGTTGAATCACTGATCCAAAAACTACCCACCAAACGTCAAAGGGAACACTTCAGAGGCTTATATCTCAAAGAGCTGAAATCAGTAAAAGATGACGGCTCTATCGCCTTTCGTTCCGGCTTAAAGCAAATCACATACGCCAACAATTTTATTAGAGAGTTGGTGCAAGACCGTTTGGGGTTAGTATTCAAACAATACCGCATAGACCTCACCTATCTATCTAAATCACTTAGCGAAAAATGGGAATGGGCGAAAGAGCATTACACCACTCAAGGGGAATATTTTAACTATACCCCCGAAATTACCAAGGCACACGACAAAGCAGAGCTATTAGCAGACAAAGAGAACTATCTGCCGTTTTACCTTATCCCAAACAGTAAGCTAGAACACCTAGCTGAAGATGTAGCAAATATTTTTCAACAAATCCAAGTGAGCTACTTCACCGCCCTAGCGGAAAGTGGAAAAGCGTTTAGCGATAGAGATTTGGAATCTGTGCTAGATGAAATCTATAAGAAGTGTGGCGACCTATGCGAAAGTGTGGGCTTTCCCTATTACTACTGGGAGAGCTATCAAGCTAAAACTGAAAAGGGTGAAGAACCAAGTCAAAAATCAATGGAAACCGCACTGAACAAGGCAGTATGCAAAAAGCATTGGGTGAGAACGTTCAACAAAATTCAAGCCCAACTTTTGGAGCATTTACGCATTGCTTGCGGTGAGGTGAACACGAAAACCCCTTACGTTTCAAACGACCATTTCAGCTTCTACTGCGGCAAGCAGGCAGAGGCTTTACGATTTCTCAAAAACAGTATTTTGGTGAACGTAGAGAACGAGGAAGAGCAAATCGAACTGTTCGATATGTGGTTTCGCTCTAATTCAAACCCCATCAAACGCCGTTACGAAATGATGACCCGTTTGCGTGGTGTGGAAGAGTGGGCGGAAGAAAACGGTTACCAAGCCCTATTTTTAACGCTTACCGCTCCATCATCATTCCACGCCCAACACAGCAAAGGCGGCAGAAATAAGAAATGGCAAGGTTCAAGCCCGAAACAAACCCACAACTATTTAAATAAGGTGTGGCAAGAGTTCCGAGCCTTATTAGCAAAACGCAAAATCGACCACAAAGGAATGCGGGTGGCAGAGCCTCACCAAGACGGCACGCCACACTGGCACTTGTTGAGCTATGTGCCACAAGAACACGTGGAAGAGTTTATTGAGCTATTTGAACGTAAAGCCCTAGAGCTAGATGGGGATGAAAAAGGAGCGGCAGAACACCGCTGCAAGGTTGAGCTATGCGACAAAACCAAAGGCAGTGCAACTGCTTACATTGCGAAATATATCGCTAAAAACATTGATGGCTTTGATGAAGATGATCTGACATCAGACGAAGCACCGGAAATTGACTTCAAAGATAACGCAAAGCGTGTGAAAGCGTGGGCGAGCCTTTGGGGGATTCGCCAATTCCAGTTTTACGGTGTGGGGTCTGTTAGCGTTTGGCGAGAATTAAGACGTTGCACGCTTGGCAATTTTGAGGGCGACAAATTTATGGAAGACCTTTTCATTTATGCTGACAACGCAGAATACGCCTGTTTTATGGATAAACAAGCCAAAGGCAACATAAAGCAAGCACCGGTTAAGCCTTATTACGAAGAAACAGAGGAGAACAAGTACGGCGTAGTAAACAAGAAAATCAAGGGACTGTTTAATCAGTTTAAGCAAGTTGTTTCAGAGGGTGTGAAATTTATTACAACCCGTCTGAAATCTTACCGCATAGAACGAAAATCTAAGGCGGTAAATAGTGCTGCTCCTGAACAGGAGCAAGCACAAACAAACACAGGGCGAAGCCCTGCTTGGACTTGTGTCAATAACTGTAACCCTAGTAATAGCAAGGGTTCGGAGAGTGAAACAAGTCAAAAAGTGGCTATTTTCTTAAGAAATCATCCTAAAGAATTGAAACGGTTAAATAATGCACTAATTTTGCAAGCTATACCGCAAAAATTCATCACTGATTACAAGAAAATGAGCTTAATTCTAGGCGGAGAAATCCAACTTTACGGCAACGCACGCATAAAATTCAATGGGTGTGAGCTGGTATTTACACAATAAGAGGGAAACAAAAATGAAACCATTTAATTTAGAAGAAGCATTGGCTGGGGAACCGGTAAAATTAAGAAGTGGCAGAAAGGCCTATATTAAATATAGCTTAAAAGCAGAAAAAGTAGAATGCGGTGTTTATTCAGAAATACAAGGATATGTATTAAATGAACGCAATCAATTTTTATATGCTTGCTCTTGGACTGAAGAAGGTAATTATTACGATTTTAATAGTGAGGATGACATCATCGGAATGTGGGAAGAACAACAACCACGCATAACACTCAACTTGCCTGCTCCACTCAAAGAACCCCGTGAAGGTATGTGTTTCATTAAATGGGGAATGATTTATAAATCAAATTGGGTGAAAAGTACTCCATTGAAATGTATGGAACAAGAAAGACTTAAGGAAGGAGGCTATTTTGCAAACGAGCAAGACGCTCAAGAATGGATTGACGCAATGAAAAACAACCGAGCATAAGGGGGAATTATGGCAGGCGTAAATAAAGTGATTTTGGTCGGCAATCTTGGAGCCGATCCAAAACTCAATAATGAACAAGATATTGAGAAGTTAGCGGCTCGAATTTCGATTGCCACAAGCGAAAGCTGGCAAGACCAACGTACAGGCGAAAAGGTAGAGAAAACCGAATGGCACAGCGTGGTGTTATGGCGAAGACTGGCGAAAATTGCGAGCGATTGGCTACGCAAGGGGGATAAAGTCTATATAGAAGGCAAACTGCAAACCCGAAAATGGACGGACAATAACGGCGTAGAACGTTATACCACCGAAATTATCGCAAGCAGTCTTCAGATGTTAGGCACAAAAGGCGAAAGAACCGCCCCAACTAACAACGCACCAAAGCCACAAGATGGCGAGGTAATGACAGATGAAGAGCGACAAGAGGCACAACAAGCCCAACAGCAATCATCTCAAAATTTTGATGATGATATACCGTTCTGAATTACATATAACTAAAAGGGAATAACAATGAAAGAAAAATATTGGATGATGCAGATGGATTATGATGAAAATGTAATAAGACGACTACAAGAACGTTTTAAACCTGGGAGATTACTATGGAGAGACATCGAAATGGAAAAAACTAACCAAATCCAACAAACCTTAAACGAGCGAGGCAAAAATTACGGCAGTTTTGATGATGTTGCCGCAATGAGCCAACAATTAAAAGCGGTGTTGCTTGATAGCAACACTCATTTAGAACCACATCAAAGAGAGGCCGGCGAGATGATTTGCGTGAAATTGGCACGCATTTTTGCTGGCAAGAATCCGAGTTATGAAGATAACTGGCGAGATATTGCCGGTTATGCGATGTTGGGCGGAAAATTGGAGGGGTAATTGCGAATGGGGAATCAATCTATAAATGTGAGAGTAGATAAACCGATTGCCATTGACGGCTTGAGAGGTAGGGGCAGAGCCTATAAAAAATGGATTTCGGGAGAAGTGGTGCAGTTTTGTTTACGGTGGAATGTGAAGAATTAGGAGTGAAAAATGGAAACATTAAATGAATTAATTAACAATATAGAAAAATGGGCTGAAGAGCGAAATTTAATTGATGGTTCAACACCCCAAAAACAATTTGTTAAACTTATGGAGGAGTTCGGCGAATTGTGTTCGGGAGTATCTAAAAATAAATCGGATGTTATTATTGATAGTATTGGTGATTGTCTTGTTGTTACAATTATATTAGCTTGTCAGATAAGAGCTAATAGATGGTTTATTGAAAAGGCTGTAGTTGATGCAGATTACTCAACTGAAAATAATGAGTTTATTTGTATAAGGCTAGCAGGTGTTTTGGGTAATTTATCTAAATTACTTATGTTCAGAAATGGTACTTTTCACAGAAATGAGGTGTATTCTAATTTTTATGAAATAGCATATTTTCTAAATAAATTGGCCCTGAATAAAGAAATGGATTTAGGAAAATGTTTAGATGCTGCTTGGCAAGAAATTAAGGATAGGAAAGGAAAAATGATTAATGGGGTGTTTGTTAAAGAGAGTGATTTATAGGGGCATTACGCCCCTTTTGATTGTTTGAATAATTCAACCGCTTGCATAATGAGTTGATTTTGTGGAATGTTGTATTGAGCGGATAACTGTTCTAGTTCAGTGATAAAGCTAATCGGGAGTTTAAAGCCTTTGACTTTTACACCTCTTCTTTCATCACTTAGTGCTTTTAATTGATTGGTTGACAATTTCATTTTTATTCTCCATAATTTGAAGAACTAGGGAGCGGTCACTCCCTAGTAAGTTATCAAATTAGTAAGCTGGCATAGACCAGAGTAATAAGATGATAACCAGGATAATGTACTTCAACATTAGATTATCCTTCTTCATTTGTAAGGTTTAAGCCTTACGCTCACTTTCAAGCTATCCCTTGAAAGTGAGGTTATTATATTCGGTTTACCGAATAAATCAATAAAGAAATACAAAAAATCCGAGAAATTTTTAGTTTCTCGGATTTTTATTTATACCTTATGCAAAACTCTCTTTCTGTTTTGGACTTGGCGTAATCAGTTTAAATAATTCGTTTTTATCTGCTTCGGATAATTTATTCACCAAATATTTAAATAACCCCTCTTTTGTTAATTTGCTAGTGCTGGTGGTATGGCTAAATTCTAAATTCATTACAAACTTATGCCCGCAATCGGGATTTCTACAAGTACAATACAATTTCTTAAAATTACTATGAATATTTTCAGTTTTTGTAATAAATGCTTTAGAGCCACATTCGCAATAAATATCTAAAATTTTCGCCATAATAAACACCCTTTCTTATCATTTAATATATTGATAAATATAACAAAAAACAGATGATTTTTATATGGATTTATTCTTGATTTTGGAGCTTTTTAAACTTGACTTGCATTGATTTTTTAATTTCAAAATCGCTGTTAATTGCCTCTTCGATAATTTCTTGTAAAGGGAATACTTCGTCGAGTTGATAAGCCTCACGATATTTCAAAGGGTCGCCCAATCCACCGCTATTACTTGGGATGATGCCGCCTAATCCGGGCGGGAAACGGTGGGCAGTTAGTACATCTTGGGCTGATATATTTTTAATATTCGCAAACTCATCTTTAGTGCCGGTATCTCCTATCGGAATTAATTTTACCCCGTCCGGGCTACCATCGGGGATATTAATAAACATAGATTTAAAATTCCCAACGCCCTTTGCCTTTTCAATTTTTTCTTTGATTTCTTTCTCCATATCTTCCGACAAGTCCGGGTCAGTAGTATAAAGAATAAAGCCCATATGAGCCCCATTGCTAAAATAACGACGGCGAAATGTAGTGGCATCTGAATTAAGTAAAGCAGATTGAATACCGCCGACATAATCGGGGGAGCCGTAAACTTGCTGAATCGGGTCATATAATTTAATGAAAATAATGTCTTTTTCATCATATTGATAAATTTCAGAAGCGGTATCATAAAGCGATTTTTTCATTAAATACGAATAGCCGCCGTCTTTTTTAACTCGCATATAAAGTGATGATAGTGGGTGTAGTTTGACTACTTGCCCAAAGCCATTACGTAGTTTTAGCAATGCGACATCACCAAACTGAATTAGATTTAGGCAAGCTGCTCTCATTTCCATTCGGGATAGTGCCGGGCCGCCTAAATAGCCACTGCTGACCATATTAGAGCGGCTATTTAAAATGCCGCCGTGTTGTGCATTTTGATACGGTAATTTTGCTAACGCGTGGCGATTAATCGGGGGGAGATGGCAGTTATAGTGATTGTCAAAGCCCAAACCCATATAATCTAATGCCGGTGCGGCGGTAATATCCCAAGCCCGGTCATTAATCGAGAAAACTCGCATTCCGTTATTGGTTGATTGATTCGTTTTTTTGTTTTTTTGCATAACTAAAGACCCCAGCTACTACGCCGTTTTTTCGTGGTTAATGATTTTTTGTTAATTGCATTACACATCGCCCAAAACACATCAGCGTGCTGATTCTGTGCGGTGCGTTCCGCAATAAAAGTTGTTTTCTCGCCTGATCTCGTTGTGGTCTGTTTCACCATTAAAAATGAGGCAGCAATATCAATTTCTTTATTCGACCAAGTGATATTTTCAGATGTCACCAAGTCGTGCATTTTTAATACCATTCCTGTTTTTACTTCAGGATTGTAATTCAGCGGCACAGCCTCACGCCGGGCAAATTCTTTCACTTCCTCATAAACCCCATAGCCGACTCCGGTCGCATCTATCCCTAAATAAGTGATATTGTATTTTTCAAACAACCCTTTTATTTGTTGGGCTTGCCATTTATACGATAAGCCGTGCCATTGATGCCGTTCTAAAAGCCTAAATGTCTCTTTAGGTAGCACAGGCGGTGCAATAATCACAAAACAGGCGGCATCTTGGCTATGTGCCGGGTCATATCCAGCCCACACTTCACGCATTCCGAATGGGTGTTCTGCACTAGGTTCAAAGTCTTTCCACGTTTCAATATCTACGCCACATTTAAGTAATTCTCCGATTTTGAAAATACTGTTCGCATCGTCAATCCACACGCACATAAAAAGCTGATTAAAAACGTGCCGATTGTATTTCTGCTTAAGTTTTTCAATATTAAATAAATCGCAACCGCCTTTTTCAGCATCTTCAATCGTAACGACATAACGCCATACACCGTCCGGACAAACTCGTCCGCCGTCTCGATATTCCTCAAAGGTCGGGAAAATCACATTCTTGCGTTTAGGGTCATCACTTTTCCATTTATCACCCGACCAAAACGCATAAGATGGGTGAAATTTTGAAGACGGCGTAGAAAAATACGTTTCACGCCATCTTTCGTGTGTAGCCATTGCTGAAGATACATCGTGGAAACGGTTAAAATCACGAATCCAAGCATATTCATCACCGTAAACGTGACCGCTATTACCTTGTGCTGTGTTGGCATTAGTGGCTAAAAAATGCAGTTCAGCCCCATTACTTAAAATAATCGGATTGCCTTTTAATTCCACATCGAAATACTGGCGAGCCATTTTTACGATGTAGTTCTTAAAAATTTCCGATTGTCGCTTGGAGGCAGATAAGAAAATTTGGTTGTCGCCGGTCAAAACGGCATCTTCAAACCCTTCAAACGAGAAGTAATAGGTCATCCCGATTTGTCGGGATTTTAGAATATTTCTAACATCCTGATGTTTATTGGCCCTTGCGTGTTTCTGATAGTCAAAAAGTGAATCAACAAACGGCTGGAACATTTCAGGCGTAATGTGCGAAATATCGTTTTTAACCGCTCTTTTTTTCTGCTTTTTCTCACCTTTTTCAGTGCCATCACCGCTATCAGCAAAATTTGCAAAACTTTCACCAAAATTGACCGCTTGCTGTTTAGCTTGCTTAGCCTGTTGGGTGGCTCGGAGTTTTTTGTACTCCAAATCCTTGTCAATTAAGGCGTTCAGCTCTTTGATTTCGTTTTCGCTTTTGCCCTCACGTTCGGTTAAGGCAACGATACGCAAAGCGATTAATTCTTCAATGCCGCTTTCACTAATTAAGTTTCGCCAGTTGTATTTTTCAGCCCAGTAGTAAATAGGGCGAGTCGAGTTTAAGCCTAATTCGGCTGCAATCTCTTTGGGCGTATGCTTTTTTAAATACAAGAATTTTGCGGCGTAAATCGTTTCATCATCGTAACGCGATGATTTACGCATTCTTAATTTTTTCTCTGCCATATCTCTTTATTCTTATTTTTATTGGATATACAGCCGTATTTTGGCAAGAAACAAACACAATTTATTGTGCTGTTTTTCGGATATGGTCGGATATACCTCAAATTTGCTTCATATCCGAATAGAACAGAAATCAACCAAGTGAAAAGCCTAGAAATTTAAGTAAGAATGCGGGCATTGACCGATTTCAATTTAATAAAGGCAGTTATGACAACAGTAAGTAAAAGTAAGTTACGTACAGATTTTATTTGTATCGCAACATCCGGAACAACAGTAGATGGCCGTGAAATCACTAAGCAAGAATTGCTGGATATGGCAGAAACCTATAGCACGGATTTATATACTGCGAATATGTGGCCTGAACATAGACGTTGGTTTAACTTTGGGCAAGTGCTAGAAGTAAAAGTAGAAGAAGTATCGGGTGAATTAAAACTCTTTGCCGTGCTTGCACCAAATGATCATCTTATTAGCTGGAATAAAGATGGGCAATATCTATTTACCAGTATCGAAATCACCCCGAATTTCCGTGGTAGCGGCAAAAGTTACCTTACCGGCTTAGGCGTGACCGATTCACCGGCATCTGTAGGCACTACTCAACTACAATTTAATATTAAAGATGCACCTCAAAATACAGTGGCAGGTGAATACACTCAAATCAATCTTGCTTTAAATGACAAGCAAAATGATGAAGAAAAGTCTTTTTTTAATATGGTAAAAGCCTTTTTTACGCAACATAGTGAAAAAGAGCCTGAAACAACCCAGATAATTCCCCAAAACAATAATAACAAAGAGGAAAAAACAATGGACGAAAAGCAATTTTCACAGCTTCTTAATGCGGTGAATGGCTTAGGTGAAAAAGTGGAAAAATATTTCACTCAAACCCCTGCCACGCCGGCACCAGAGCCAGCACCGAAGCCGGAAGAGCCAGCTCAAGCACAAGGTATTACAACAGAACAATTTAACCAGTTATCAAGTGCAGTAAGCGAATTAAATAAAAAATTCGATGCATTAGCTGAAGTCAAAACACCTGTTCCGGGTGGTGTACCTGAAACCAAAGAATTTAATACGGCGGTGTAAGAATGAATAGTGTAGCAGCAAAACTCTTTTATGCTTTAGTAACTAACGCAGCTAATTTTTACGGTGCAGACCCAAATTTAGCGTTAGCAGGTAAGCAATACAACATCGAAACATCAAAAGCGGTTGTATTACTCGGTAACATCCAAAGCCGTTCGGATTTCTTAGAGCAAATCAACGTTATCACGGTAAAAGATGTTGAGGGTGATCTCATTTATGGCCCGGCTGAAGGCGGTATTACTGGCCGTAAAGCAGATGGCCGTTTCCGCAAGAAAGTCAGTGCCAACGGCTATAAGTATAAATTAGCCGAAACAGATTCAGGCGTGTTAATCCCTTGGACTAAAATCAGTCAATGGGGGCATTTATCAGACCAATTCGCATCACTCTATGCGGAATACGTTCAACGCCAAATCGCCTTAGATATGATTAAAATCGGCTTCTACGGCGAATCTGTAGCAACCAATACGACAGACAGTAACTTAGCTGATGTCAATAAAGGTTGGTTACAGTTTGTGCGTGAGAATAAACCGACCCAAATTTTAACTAAAGGCAAAAATGAAGGTGAAATCCGCATTTTTGGTGACGAAGGCGATTATAAAAACCTTGACGAATTAGCGTATGACTTAAAGCAAGGTTTAGCAGAAGTACATCGTGATGCCGGTGATTTAGTTTTCTTGGTCGGTTCAGATTTAGTCGGCAAAGAGGCAAGCCTTGTTTATAAAGGTAACGGCTTAATTGCTACCGAAAAAGCAGCATTAAATACCCAAGATTTAATGAAAACCTTCGGTGGTATGAAGGCAATGCTTGTGCCGAATATGCCACCACGTTTAGCGGTAGTAACCAGCCTTAAAAACCTATCAATCTATACGCAAGAAAACAGCGTGCGTCGTGGTATGAAAGACGATGACGAGTTAAAAGCGGTTAAAGATTCATACTGGCGAATGGAAGGCTATGTGGTTGAAGACCCAAGCAAATTCGCAGCGATTGAATTTAAAAATGTAAAACTTTTAGAAGCAGACGGAAGCTATAAATAATTATGGGAATGCGTGAATTTCAAGCTCAAATGCGAGCATTACAGGAAATTGAACAAAGCAATGGTTATACTGCAACCAAACAGGCGGTAGTTGCCAAGCACGGAAGCGATTATTCCGTGTTACAAATTGCTTTGGTTAATGATGTAAACCGAATTCGTGCATTACCTACATTAGAACTTCGTGCGGAAGAGAAACGCAATGTATTTCTTCCGCATTGGCTCCCGTTTGTGGACGATTATTTCAACAAAGGCGAGGTTTACCAAAATGACATACTGGGCTATTGCATCGTGTATCTGTTTGATATTGGTGATTTTGACCGGGCATTATCCCTTGCTGAAAAGGCAATCACTCAAAATCAGTCGTTGCCCGATGATTTTCGTTCTACGTTGCCCACATTCGTCGCAGACCAAATCTACAAATGGACAGACAAAACAGCCACAGCCGGTCAATCCGTTGAGCCATATTTTACACAGACTTTGCAAAACGTGGCGACCAAGTGGAAGTTACACGAAATTAAAGTCGCTCAATGGTTGAAATTAGCTGCTGCACTCTTACTGCGAAATGAAGTAGGGCGAGTACACGCAGCAAGTGTGAACGACCCATTAAAATTGATTATGGCTATTCAATTATGTGTAAGAGCTTTCCAGCTACATCACAAAGTGGGCGTTAAAAATATGGTTGAACGTTGCATTATGCGGTTAAACGCACTGCAGCAAGCAGGCGAATATCAGCCTGAAAAATTCCCTCCAGTGGCTAGTTTAAGTTTGGAAAAAGTGGAAATTGATTTTCCGTTACTTATTGAAAAACTTAAATCTAGCCCACCTCCGGAGGTGAATAATGTTTAATGGCAGAACGACAGAATACGATGATATTACCATCACGAATAACGGATTTTGGCCTGATGTGAATGTGCAGGAGTTTCAAAAACAGCGTGCAATCCCATTCCAAATACCCGTTGAGATGGTAAGAGCTTCTCTTATATCAGCTATGCAACAAGTGAATTTAGATCTTGTTGAAGTTGAAAAAAAACATCTAGACAGCGGTATTGAAAATGCTGAACAAATATCAGCATCAACCGTAGGGGGCGAAAATTACGCCCAAACGCTTTATAAAAAAGCGGTATTTGCAAGAGCCAAACACGAGCTTTTGCCCGAATTTAACACATTGTCAGCCCGTGAATTACACGAAAAACGGCAATATGTGGAAGAACAAAAAAGCCTATTAGCTGAAGCGACCCACGCAATCAGAGTGCTAAAAGGCAAAAATAGAGGCAGTGTATGTCTGATTTAAAACGGAAGTTTCTTTATCAACAATTAACCGACTTTTTACTGACAAAGCTGCCGAAACGTTATCACGGGAATTTTTATTCTTGGATTGAAAACGGCAAATTAGTTAATCAAGGAAAGAATGTCACAGCGAATGGTATTGAAGTTGCTCATATTAAATATGATGCGGTGCTGTGGTTTGATTCATTCCCATATAGAGAAATCCAAGCTCCATTCATAATGGCGTTAATTCAAATTTGGTTGAATGAAAATGATGTCTTAAGAGATCAGTTAGACCATTATGAAAGTGATTTTGACCTAGATATTTTGGATGATAAAACGGCAGATTTAAGTTTTACGATTAGCTTTGAAGAACCTCTTACAGCTATGGAAAATAACGAAGGGTCATTAATGATTGATGGGGTTAAGTATCAACTACAAGATATTGAAATTTATTATGCTGAAGATATTACGGTTGAGGTTGTCAAGTGATTGAGTTGCGTGCAAATTCGGCAAGCCTAAAACAATTTAGGCACGATTTAGCCATTTTAATGTTATCGGGTGCAGATAAAGCAAAAATCAAAAAATATACTGCCCAGGCCATTAAACGAAATGCACAATCCAACATCAATAAACAACAATCGCCTGATGGTGTGCCTTGGAAAGCAAGGCAAAAGCCGGTTGATATAACAGGGTTAAGCAAACGTGATGCTAAAAAACAAACAAAAATGCTAAAGAACCGGGCAAGATATTTAGTGACCCAAGACATAGGGATTAATGTTGCCAAAATGTGTTATCGCATTCAGCGTACAGGTGAAATATCTTCTATTCACCAATTAGGGTTGGTAGATACCTTGCCTCAAGCAAATAATGAAAAGCAATCAGGGGTAGAAAGGAAATCTTTAAATAGTCCGGCAACAGAAAGACAGGCAAGACGGCTTAATCAACTGGGTTATAACGTAGCAGATAAACCAAATAGGCAGACTAAAAAAACACGCTCAAAATCTGAATTAAAAATCATCCAAGAAAAATGGAAGCAAAGAATTCAGAGTGGAAAAAATCGCCACAAAGTGAGTGATAAAGAAATTATGCAAACCTTAACTATAGGTCAGGCGGGTGTTTTAATTAGACTATTAGATCCTAATTATGATGCAAAAACTTATAGAGAACGCTTTAAAGCACGTAATGGTAAGCCTCTACCTAAGCGAACATTCTTGGATACTGACGAAAAAAGAAATGCGGAACGAATGACGAAAGCGATAGAGCGGTTGCATAAAGAAAAGAAATAACACTTAAACCAAAACAATAAGAGGACAAACAAATGTTCCCAGGTGTACAAATCAACACCCTTAATTTGTTAAGCGGTGAAAATAAAGAAATTGAACGCCACGCATTATTTGTTGGCGTAGGCACTCATAATGTCGGCAAGTTACTGTCGCTTAGCCCTGATAGTGATTTAGATAAATTGCTCGGCGAAGAAAAAACAGTGCTGAAGTCGCAAATTAAGGCAGCAATGCTAAATGCCGGTCAAAACTGGTTTGCTTATGTCTATATTGCTGCTGAAGATGGTTACGACTTTGTGAAAGCAGTATCGGAAGCTAACGCGGTATCATCGTTTGAATATGCGGTAAATACTTACACATTGGGCGTAGATAAACAAAAAATTAACGCTTTGCAATCCTTATATTTTGAATTGGTTGCGAAATTAGGTCGCCGCACATTCTTCATTCAATCGATTGAGCCGATTAACACAGACGAAGATTCGGGCGAATCTTGGGATGATTATGTGGCTAAATTAGTACGCTTACAAGAAACTTTGGCGTGTGAACATGTAATGCTAGTGCCGACCTTGTTTGGTAATGAAGTTGGTGTGATTGCAGGGCGTTTAGCCAACCGTGCGGTCTCCATTGCTGACAGCCCTTGCCGAGTGCTAACCGGTCCATTATTAGAAATGGGGTCAGCAGAAAAACCAAAAGATAAAGACGGTTCAGAGTTGAATTTATCTCACCTCAAAGCACTAGAAAAAGCTCGCTATTCTGTGCCGATGTGGTATCCGGACTATGACGGCTATTACTGGTCTGACGGCAGAACCTTAGATGTTGAAGGGGGCGATTTTCAGGCGATTGAAAATTTACGGGTTGTTGATAAAGCCGCTCGTGCGGTGCGTTTATTGGCGATTGCTAAAATCGGCGACCGTTCGTTTAATTCAACCGCTTATAGCACCGAATACCATCAGCAATATTTCGCTAAACCGTTACGTGATATGAGCAAATCCACCACGGTAAACGGCAAAGAATTTCCGGGTGAATGCTTTCCACCGAAAGATGATGCGGTCACTATCACCTGGCATAGCAAAACCAAAGTCACAATTTATATTAAGGTTCGTCCGTATGACTGCCCGAAAGAAATCACCGTGAATATTTTCTTAGACTTGGAAACATTAGGAGATTAATCAATGGAACGCATTTCAGGAATGTCTTTTGACTTTGCTTTTATGGGCTTACCGATTCACGCTGAAAATATTACCTTGAGTATTACCGATAATTCAGCCGTTGCACAAACCCGAGGTATTCCGGACGGCTGGGTAAGCGGTGATGTATCGGCAGAAGGTGAAATTGAGTTAGATGCTAAAAATTTTGCAAAAATCTCAACTGCCGCCGCTGCAGCAGGGAGTTACCGCAATTTACCGGAAACCGATTTCACTTTTTTTGCAATGCGAGGCGGTGTACGGGATAAGGTGGAAACCTTCGGCAATAAGTTAGTGTTGTCCGACTTGTTAAATATTGACCCTAAAGGCGGCTCTAAAACCACTAAAAAAGTGAAGTTTTTTGTGACAAGTCCGGATTTTGTCAGAATTAATGGCGTACCGTATCTTTCCGATGAAGATACCCGTGATTTAATCGGCTAATCGAATTTAGGGGCAATTTGAACACTACAGATAACAATAATAATAAACGAAAGAGCGAATTTGCCCCTAATCTTTCTTGAGGTCTTGGAATGAACGGAAAATTAGAAGGTTCAGTACCGTTTTTAGGCTCATTACTTGCTTTAGTATCAGGATGGAGCTTGTCTGAATGGGCATCATTATTCGGTATCGTATTTGGTGCAATTACAGTCTTAATTACTTATAAAAAATACAAAGAAGACATTGCATTGCACAAGCAAGAGTTAAATTACAAATTATTATTGGCTCGAATTGAAGCTAAAAAATTGGGGATAATAGATGAAAGTATCGGGTAAGGCTTTATTTATCGGCTGCTCTATTTTGGCTGTTTTGGCATCAGTAGTTGAATCACCAAAAGCAAATGAAATCAGAACGAGCAAAGAGGCTTTATTGTTAATTGCAAACGCAGAAGGCTGTGCCAGAACACCGTATCGTTGCCCTAGTGATGTATGGACCGATGGTATCGGCAATACTAACAATGTTACACAAGGTCGCTATTTAAGTCTTGAGGAAATTGCTGATGATTTTATTGAAAATATCAAGGTTGCAGAGCAATGCGTAAATACGCATTTTAACGGCAAGAAAATGAACCAAGGGCAATTTGATGCTATGACATCACTTGTCTTTAATGTGGGGTGTTACGGGGTAAGAACCTACTACCACAAACAATTAGGCAAAAGAGTGCCAACCTCATTATATAAGCACGCTCAAGCACTCAATTTTAAAGCGATGTGTAGTCACATTAATGATTTTAACAAGTCAGGTGGCAAAGTATTAAAAGGTTTAGTGATTCGCCGAGCCAAAGAAACTGAATTTTGTGTGAAACAGTATGCAAATTAAAAATATTATTCTTGTGATTTTTTGTGTGGCATTAACCTTTTTTACTACCTCCGCTAAGTATTACAAAGCAAGGGCAGAGAAAAGTGAGTTGGCATATCAACAACTGCGGGCAACATTTGAGGAAAATCAAAAAATGCTACAGAAATACCAACAGCAAATGAGCAAATTAACCACAGAATTAAACTCGGTAACTGCACAAGCTAACCAGCGTAAACAAGTATTGCAAGAGGTACTGGCAAATGAAAAAAATCAAAAATGGCGTAATGAGCCTGTGCCTGATGATGTTATTCGGGTGTTCAAAGAGCGTTCCAGACGTGGCGAAACAAAAATTAATTTGCCCGCAGACAACGGAGTGCAGAAACATTAATCCGCAAGTAGCAACAAATGGATTAATGGTCCAAAGCCTAAATGAGGCATTAGACAAATTAGAGGTATGTGTTATCGCTTATCAAGCAGTAACAGATTGTATCACCGATTTTAACAACCAAAATTAAAAACAAAAGGAACTAAAAATGACAGAACCAGTTAAAAACGAAGCTCAAACCCTATTAGATAAATTAATGGCAAACGTAAAAGACAGCGTAACCATTTCTATTTCCGGCACAGATTTCACCTTTAATCGTGATGATGCAGCTTACGATGCAATGGTAAATGAAATTGAAGGGAACAATAAAACCACCCCAATTAAAGACTATTTATTAGCTATCATCAAGCGTGAGCAGCGTGACGACCTTATTAAAATTATTAATGTTCCGGGCTTAGCCCCTCAAGTTGCCGGTGCAGTAAATAAGGTGTTAGTGCCAAAAGTTGAAATCACAGTAAAAAACTAGCACAGCGTGTGAATGCAATAGAGGGCAATGGTTTATCACAAGCCATTGCACTACGAATGCACTATCTACCACACGCAGATAACAGTGAGTACAATCTTGCTAGGGCAATTTGGCTAAACAAACAGTATTTTGAAAACTTAGCCAATTCAGTATCAACAGGCATTGCACAATGTTTTTAAGGTGTAATGCCTTTTTATTAGGTATTTAATATTTATGGCGATTCCGGGTTTAGAGTACATCATCAGCTTAAATGACCAACTTTCAGGACCTCTAAGAGAAGTAATGAAAGATGTTGATGCATTAGGCGATAGCCTTACATCTATTGCAAGTATTGGTGCTGCTTTTGCCGGTGCTGCCATTGGTATTGGTGCTTTTGTTGATACTAACTTAACTGCTTTAGATGAAATTCATCAGTTATCAAATGTTACTGGGGTTGCTGCAAAAGAAATTTACGAATTAGGCAAAGTAGCAGAAGTAAACGGCTCAAGTAGTGCCGCTGCTCAAGCCTCTATTGAAGGCTTGTCGAAAACCATTGGTGAGGCGGTAACCGGTGTTGGTAAAGGTGCGAAAGTATTTGAAAAGTTTGGAATCAAAGTTAAAGACCAAGTTGGAAATGCACTCCCATTCAGTGATGTATTGGATAACATTATGGCTAAAATGGGAAAAATGAGCGAGGCCGAAGAAATTGCAATGCTCTCTAAACTCGGTATTGACAAAACAATGATTCAAACTCTACGAATGGGTTCAAAAGAATTAGATGATGCAAAGCAAAAAGCAAGGGCACTAAGTTTAGGTGTTGGTTTAGATGCAAATGCCAAGGCTGCGGCTGAATTTAAAGATGCCTTAACGCTTGTTACCCAGGTTATCAAGGGAGCGGGTGAGTACATTAGTGTGCGACTGGCTCCATATTTGCAAAATATTATGGAGTTATTCACAGACTGGTACATCGTGAATAATGATTTAGTCAAAGAGAGCCTGGGCGGAATTACTACGGCCTTAGGTAATGTACTGAAATTTGTGTTTAAGACCGTGCAAGCAATAGATCGTATTTTACAAGCCACAATAGGCTGGAAAGGTGCTGCATTAGTTTTAGTTGCTGCTTTAGCTTTGGTTAAAAAACAAATGATTTTAACCTTTATTGCTAACCCGGTAACTAAATTAGCCACAGGGATTCTTGCTTTAATCTTATTAATTGATGATTTAGTCGTTTATATGAAAGGCGGTAAATCTTATTTTGGTACAGCGTGGCAACCATTAGTTGATGTTATTCGTGCTTGTCAGGTGCAGTTTGCGAAATTTAAGCCTTATTTATCTGCTGTTTACGAAAAATTGAAACCATACCTACCAATGATTATTGGTATTGTAGCCGGAATTAAAGTGGGAGCTTATGTATTAAGTGGCATTGCTTCTGTATTTGGTGTTGTAACTACTGCAGCAAAACTATTTTTTACTGTATTAAAAGTCGGTATTTTAGGCAACCCAATAGGATTAATTTTGACTGCATTAACTACCTTAGGCGTTTTGATTTACGAAAACTGGGACGTATGTAGTGCATTTTTTAGCAATTTAGGTACTGATATTCAAGATGTTTGGGGGCAATTTACTGCTTGGTTAGGCAGTGTTAAACAGTGGTTTGTTGAATTGGGTGAAAATGTTTACGGCATTTGGGAAAGTATTTGGGGCAATATTACTGTAATTTTCACTGGTGTAATGAATACCATCACTCAATTATGGCAAAGTGTGACAGACGGCTGGAAAAATACAGACCCTGCACAAATTTTTAGCTCTTTAGGTAATGGGGTTAAGAACGTGTTCAATAATATTTTTACCGGCTTGAAAAATATGTTTATTGACACTTTAAACTGGATTATCAAACAAGCCAACAAACTAGGTGGGGTGATTGGGGTGGAAATCCCATTAATACCAACAGTGCAAAATCAACCTATTACCCAAACAAATTTAGCGAATAGTGCTACAAATGCGGCACAAAGTGTTGCAAGCACTGTACAAAATATATCAGCTTTAACAACTGGAGTAATGCCAAGTGTAGGGTCTGCTGTCGTAAATCAGGCACCCCAAAATACGATAGCACCCGAAATTAATGCGATAAATACCATTACAAAAACATCAAACCCAATGGCACTAGAGAAACCAAATGTCAATAAACAGCATTTTGCCTTACCGGAAAACACTAAAGCTCAATTAGTGCCAATGCCTCAAGGTTCAGTAAGTAAAAATATAACTATGAATCAGAATAACAGTAAAACGGTGCATATTGGCTCTATTGTAGTGAACGAAGCGGTAAATGCACAGCAACTAGCACAACAAGTAAAAGATAATGCAGGGTTAATGGCGTAATGAGTGAAAAACTTTATATTGATTTATTAATTACAGGTGAGGACATCACTTTAGATAGCGGCAATCAACCCATTATGTGTGATAACCGAGTATCTATCGCCCAAGATGTTAAGCACGCCATTTTAGAAAGTGGTTTAGCAACATTATTAATTGCAGAGCGTAGCCGTATTTTGCGGCGAGATATTATCTTACAAATCATTTTACTGGTTGAAGAAGATGAAAGATTAATTCCGGGAACTGTTGTAATTAATGAAGAAAACCCACGCCGATTGTTGCTTACCGCCGATACTTATGATTTTGGCAAAATTGATAGTCAGGAAATTTTACTATGACAGAAAATTTTAAACAGATGTTAGTTGAATCAGGTTTGCCGGTAGAAGAAACGCAAATTGTGCAAGAATTTGAAACACTGGTTGAGCAAGGTAATTTAATTACCAATACCAGTCGAATGTCACCATTTTGGCGATTGGTGACGGCTATTGCCGTTAAGCCGGTGAAGTGGCTAACCGATTATCTGATTAATGATATTTTACCTAACCTCTTTGTCAAAACCGCAAGCGGGAAATGGCTACAAATTCACGCTTGGTCGGTTGGGTTAGATTTTAAACCGGCAACAAAAGCTCAAGGCGTAATTGAGTTTACCAAACAATCGGCGGTTACGCCTATCACCATTAAAAAAGGCACCATTATTCAAACCGAACGAATTAATGACACCATTTTTAGAGTAGTGGTCACTGAAGATACTTTTATCCCTCAAGGCATACTTGCTGCATTAGTGCCGGTTGAGGCTGAATTAGCGGGTAGTAGCTATAATTTAGCAGGCGGATACTACCGTATTTTACCCGAAGCAGTACAAGGTATTGCAAGCGTAGTGAATAAAAATGACTGGCTAACCGTTCCGGGGGCAGATAAAGAAACCGATGAGGAACTACGCCAGCGTTACAAAGTACAGTTTAATAGTGTTGGTCAGCATCATATTGATAGCGTGTATAAAAGTATGATTGCTCGTGTTGCAGGTTTATCGGTTGACCGTATTTATTTTAAACATAATGCCCCACGTGGCCCGGGGTCGGCGAATGCTTATTTATTACTGGATACCGGTGTGACCAGTCAGCCGTTTATTGATGCGGTAAATAATTACATTACCAATCTTGGCAATCACGGACACGGTGATGACTTAGTCTGTTTCGCAATGCCTGAAACCCGGCATACGCTAACGTGCAAAATTTATTTTGAGCCAAATCAAGGTATTCAGAATACGCAAAAGCAATTGATATTAAAGCAAGTAGAACAAATGATTCGCTGTGCGTGGCGTGAAAATAATAATTTTGACGTACACAAAACCTACCCGTTTAGCCGCTTTTCGTGGTCAAGATTAGGTGAAGAAATACATAAGCAAATCCCGAGTATTAAATCAATTATTTGGGGGCAAAATGATGTGATAAGCGATCTAGATATACCACGTATCCAACAATTAACCGTGAGTGAGGTATAAATGATAAAAATCAAACTCCCGTTCTGGATGGATAAAGGGGAGCTAAGCAAAATCGCTTTGCTTTTTGAAAAATGGTGGCAAAAAACGCTGAATCTGTTTTTGGCTACATTCATTGCCCAAGATGAAGAAAAGTGCAATGAAGAAATTTTAAATTTAATTGCTTATCAACGTGATGTCACGAGATTTGCAAATGAGCCGCTGGAGTTATTTAGAAAACGTGTGAAATATGCTTTTATCAATGCGAAAGAGGCTGGTAGTAAAGCCGGTTTTATTCGTATATTTGAGCGATTAGGTATTGGCTACGTAGAATTAGAAGAACGATTTGATGATGAAAATTGGGATGTAATAAAAATTCGCTTAAACGATTCCCAGTTGGCAAAAAATCCGGATTTACTCAATTTGATTATCCGGCAATATGGGCGAACCTGTCGCCGATACACCTTTGAAGTATTGATTAATCATAAAGTGCATATTTACCACGGTGAATTTAACCACGATTACCAAACACACGCAGTAAAATTGGCTATTTAACCTGTTAATTCCAATAAAAATAATAATAGGAAGAACAATGACAACATTAGCAACCCCACAACTTGAGCAATATATTTCCCAGCAAATTGTAAGCGGTCAAACCGTTGTATTTGATGAATTTATTTTTGCGAATATCCCGAATTTAACCGCAGACAGCTTACAGAATCATCTAACTATCCCTAGTGCATCGCATATTGTACATAGACAAGCTATTTCACAAACCGGTGTCGTAAACCAAAATTCAGTAGTGTATTCCGTCACTATCGGTTCAGATATTGGCGATTTTGATTTTAACTTTATCGGCTTAATCAACAAGTCAAAAGGCTTGTTGGGTATTGCTATCTATACCGATACCGTAAAAAAACTTAAAAATAAAAACGGCATTCAAGGTAATAGCCTTACACGCTCGATTTTGCTTGAATTTTCTAATGCTCCACAGCATACAAATATTACGGTTCCCGCTGAAACGTGGCAAATTGACTTCACTTTACGCCTCAACGGTTTGGATGAAAAAATCAGACTAACTAACCGTGATTTATACGGGCGAGCAATCTTTTTTGATGAAGGTTTCTTACTTAAGCGTAAATCCGGTAATAATTTTACAATTACTGCAGGTACAGCTTATGTAGAAGGTGTACGAGCCAATATTACTGCAGATGAGAATATTACTTTGGCATTGCCTTGTTCGGTATATGTTGATGTAGTACATCATTGCACCATAACCGGTGCATATCAAACCGAGGTGAAATTCTTAAAAACGGCTAAAAGTGATTATATTGATACTGCAGGTAATCAACACTATGTACAAATCTTGGCAGATATTGACCAAAACGGCAACATTACAGACCGTCGGTTATTATCACCGTTATTAGGCATTAACCCTAAAGATTTGGATGATACAACGGAAAATAGAGCAGATAAAACAGGGCATACCCATAAATTACCGTTAGCTTCCTTGCTCAAAAAAGGCATAACCCAACTTTTTTCCGGCTTAGATTCCGATGCTGAAGATATGGCAGCCACGCCAAAGGCGATTAAAATCCTCAAAGGCTTAATTGATGCCATTACCCGCAATCTAAACAACTACATCCCCAACAGCAAAAAATCAAATGCGGTTGATAGCAACAGTGCGGATACGGTGGCGACGAGTTTCGCGGCTAAAACCGCTTATGACAAAGGCGTTGAGGCTAAAACTGCTGTCGACAATTTAGACAGGATAGCCTATAAAGTCAATAAATCAGCTGGTTATGCAGGCTCTGTCGCCGCATTACTACAGGAAAATACCGTTTTTAGCACAACAGATGGCAATTTGCTGGGATTGCCACCAACTGCATACAAGTGGGGAGCTGGTGTTTCAATGTCTACAAACGGTGGTAAAGCATTGCTTTATGTTGCACACGTCGGTTCACAAGTTTGGGCGAAGGGTGGTTATAGTGAGGATTATTCGCAGCCGTGGAAACGGTTAGACGGTGCAGATTGGGTAGATGTGCGAGACCGTCCGAGGAGTGTAAATGATTATGGCTTTTTGGATTTCGATGTGGCAGATGTTCTGGATGCAGATTTAAATCACATTACAAAGCCAGGCTTGTATGGACAAAGAGTAAATGTAAGTGCAACGCTTGACCGAAATTACCCTATTCAAGAAGCAGGCACATTATTGGTTACACCATCGGCTTACGGTGTGCAGCAGGAATATACTGCCTACAACTCAAATCAAAAGTATGTTCGAGGGAAGCTGGATACTGTTTGGCAGGCTTGGAAACGTATAGATGCCTTAAACAAGGAAGATGCACTGGTTGAACATAATATTGACTTAACAAGCCTAGACCAAAACAGATGGTATCCTGTGTTAATGCAGATGCCATCAACTCGCAAACTCTATCGCTTTGCTCTCTATCACGCTCTCTATGAGGAAAGCCGTCCAAGCTGGGGATTGCACGAAGGAGGCTTTGGCGTGCGATGTGAATGGGAGGTAATGCCTTCTTCTTGGGGGATATGGCACACCAGTGGGTTAAGACTCATCAAACACTTTGAATACATTCATTGCAATCAATCGCCTTTACTGAATCTAGGACAACTTCCTCAAGAAAGTAAAGAGTATGTTTATCTGCGAGGCGGTGCAAAATACCGTCTTTATTGCGAGCCGGATGTGCGGGTAGAAATCAGCCGAAGTGATTATCACGGTGCATCAGGAGAATATCGTTGGCATATTCCAATGCTCCACGCTTATGATGAGACGCTTGTGCCGAAGCCGCTAAGGGCACAGTTTGATGAAATCTTTGCAGGATTAGCGAATAGAGTAAGAAAAGGCGATATAGCTGTCTTAACCGGCGAAATCTGGCACGACGGCTGGTTACCGATACCGGCAGGATTTGCTGAACACGAGTGCCGTTTTTATATCAGTATGAACGCGGACAATCCGGAGAGCACTGCTTGGGACATAAACGAATTCGGTCCGTATGTGCATTATAAGCAGGAATGCTGGACCAAGAATACTCGCCAAGCCCACTGTCGGATACTACAGACACGACAAGGCGTAGGTCAGGTCTGGCTTGCATCAAAAGCAAATTACTTGGTTATAGGAATTAAATCATAGGAGCAAACAGTGCATTATATCTTTAATAAACACGGCGAACTTGTCGCCACCGCTGACGTTGAGCCAAATCTTGATGATTTAGCCGGTCGAGGCGAACAAGCGGTCGAAAATGAGCAAAATTTTACTAATCCGATATTAATTAACGGCAAAATAGTAGAGAAGGGAATAGCACCAAGTCCTTATCACGAATGGAACGGCAAAAAATGGATATTACCGAAAGGGCAACAAGCGGTCAAAAAAGCCGAAGATATTGCAAAAATGCGGGAGCAAATTAATGCCTTGCGTGACAGTAAAATCAATGGTGGCGTGTATGTTGAGGCAGTAGGTAAATGGATTGACACCGATGCCACAGCGGAGCGTAATATCTTATCGGTCAAAGCAAGTTATGATTTATTTGGTGATATGGAGATTGCGTGGACCTGTGCCGATAACTCCATTTTGATGATTAACAAAGCTAAATTGATGTTGATTTGGCAAGCGTTAATGCAAGCCAAAACAGGTAATCACGCTAACGCATTACGCCACAAGGCAGCGGTTGAACAAGCGGAAAACCCGTTGGAGTACGACTATTCTGACGGTTGGAGTAAAACTTATCAGGAGTTTGTTAATGAGCAAGCTAACTAAAATTAAATCATGGTGCTATCACATCCTTATCGCTATTGACCAGCTATTCAACGCTCTCACAGGTGGAGCGGCGGATGAAACTTTCTCAAGCCGTTGTTACCGAGGGGCTTCAAAACCCAACCCGAAAAAGCGTTGGCGTTTTTGGTATGCATTTGTAAATGGCTTGTTTTTTGACAAGAACCATTGTAAAACCGCTTATTTGAGTGAAGTACACCGCAAGCAATATCCGCCGGAGTTTACGGCAATCTAAGAGGTGCTAAATAAAAATGTGGAAAAAACAATTATTAAAACTATCCCCACAAGCCAAAATAGCACTAGATAATAATTTAAAAGGGGTTTCAACCCCTTTTAATTTATCTGTTAAAGGCACGAAGATTGGGGTGCATAACTGGTCTCACGGCACAGAAGCAAAATCAGGTAAGTATTTATCACCGGAAAACGCAGTGAAGGCATTTATTAAAAAACTTACGGATTATTCAGACCCAAATAGACCTAATGGAGAACAAGATGTTGTACTGATTATGGTGACAGCAAGTGATATTGATGTATTCATTGCTCAACTTGAGCGAGTAAGCATTTTGCTACCAGAGCCAACATTTAAGCAAGCTCTAGACTATGCAAAATCGGCAAAAACATTGCAGGATACAAAAATGGTTAAAACACCGACCATTTCAAGTCCAGCATTTGCCAATGCTGCCGATATTACCCCAGGTTCCGCACGTACAATGCAAAGCATTATGCGTAATGCTCAATCTATGGCTAATGCGGCAAAATCGGGTAATCCAATGCAAGCTATTCAAAGATTATTGCAAATGAAAGCACAGAGAGAGCAACAGAATGCAGCAAAATTAAATCAATTACTTACTGCACAGGCTCAAATTTATGCATTTACAGAACGTGGATTCTTAGAATCAGCTACAACCAAAATGCATTTGAATTTGCCTGATGCCAGCAATGTTTTTACTGCTTGCGTAATGTTTGTAGGAGACAATCTTTCACCACTTAAGGATATGTTAAATGACAATTAGAAAACCAAGCGTACAGCTTGCACTTAATGGCAAGCCAATTTATTTACATAATATCCTAATGACTGTAAGCGTTAAACGTGAAGAAAAAGATATGAGCGGTCAGAAGTCCAGTACAAAGAAAGCGGATAAAGGGATTAAGGCAAAAGAGCTTAGTGTAACCGGGTTAATCCCGTATAACCAAAAAGAATGGCTAACTACGCTTTTTAACTTAGCTGAAGCTGAAGATGGTAAAGGTGAACAAGAAAAATATCGGGTATCAGCAATTATTGCTGAAGCGGTTAATATGCGTGAAGTCCAATTTAGCGGTGAAGTAAGTGCGGTAGATGCCGGTGATAAATTGGCGTGGAAAATCCAATTTCAGTTAAAAGAAGTTAATTCAGTTGCCGAGAAAAAAGAGAGCAGAAAGAAAAAGCCAACCGCGAAGAAGCAGGGGGAAAAGGCTAAATCGACTAAAACAAATTCAAACTCAAATTCGACTAAATCTTCAGGTGGAAAGGTGAATAATGGAGAAACTAATTCACCGGCAGAGAAAAAAGAAACATTATCCGTATTAAGTGATATTTTAGGTTAAGGGTTAAAAATGAAAATTATAAAAACCTGTTTACTTGATGAAAAGGAAGTCGAGCTATCCAGCGAACATATCATTTTAGAGCTGAATAATACTGGTCGTGGCTATGTGACGGTAAAAACTGAAGACGATTGCGTAGGTAAAAAGGTCATTTTTGAAATGGGCGAATATGATCATTATTACACTTGGTTTAATGGCTTTGTAGAGCGTGAACAGTCAGCAGAAAGTGGCTATAAAAAATTATTTATCCGGGAACTAGTTGCCGCATTTGAACGCCCGCTTAATTGCTCGCATCGCCATATTACGTTGCGTAGTTTAGGTGAATGGCTCACACAAGCGGTCGGAATTGAAGTAAAAATTCCAACTGCCGACTATGCCGATAAACCAATTCCTTTATTCACACATAGTGGCAGCGGCTACCAGCTATTACACAATATTGGGCGACAATTTGAAATACCGCATTATATGTGGCAACAATCACCAGACGGCACGCTATACATCGGCTCGCACGCAGATAGCAGATGGCACGGTAAAGATGCCGAGCTAGATAGTAAAGAGGCACTTATCAGCGGCAGTAATGATATGACTATTCCTATTATGGCTGCTATTCGCCCCGGTGCAGTAATTAATGGTAATCGCATTAAAAAAGTAGAGCTACACGGCGATGATTATATTCTGTCTTGGGATACCTTAGACAGTAACGGCAAACCGGTTCAAAAAACACCGGAACGGCGGCAAATGGAAAACGTATTCCCAGAATTGGCTGGTGGATACCATTTACCAAAATATGCAAAAGTGGTTGGTGTAGCAGACCCTTCAGGCGGCGGTGATATATCTGATCCATTTAGACCTAAATATGCCGTTGAATTACAGTTACTTGACGAAGACGGAAACGATGATATAAATACGCCTGTTTATCCTGCAGTACCTTTACCAGTGACAAGTACAGGTTCACAAGGTGGAGATTTTGCATTTCCCGAAATTGGCACTATTGTAGAAGTTGGTTTTGCTTATGGGCGGTCTGATAAGCCTTTTGTGCGTACTATGTTAGCACAAGGTAAAACTGTGCCAGCAGTCGCAATCGGTGAGCAACTTAAACAACAACGCCCTGAAGTGTATGAACGCACGGATTCAGCAGGAAATAAAACACGTGAAACAGACCAACGAATCACAGATAAATCTTTTGAGCGTGTTATCGAAACAGATTCAGAAACTAAGAACATTGGTACATCTACACGAAATATTGATTCAGACGATACCAAAACCG
The DNA here is from genome assembly GCF_014541205.1 of Mannheimia bovis. Classification (NCBI taxonomy): domain Bacteria; kingdom Pseudomonadati; phylum Pseudomonadota; class Gammaproteobacteria; order Pasteurellales; family Pasteurellaceae; genus Mannheimia; species Mannheimia bovis. Next base: position 1,148,188 of record NZ_CP061280.1, read on the forward strand.
TAGGTGGAAATAAAACTACACACGTTTTAGGTAACATCGAAAGTGTAACGGCAAGTAATAAATCAGTAGGTGTCGGGGGGCAATTGGATGAAAAGATACAAGGAGTTGCAGAAAGAATATCGGATGCTAAAAATAAATTTGTTGCTCCAATAAGTTATATAGGTAGTGGGGAGCAAAATATTTTCAGAATCCTTGAAGACTTATGTCAAATTGTTTCTGACCTTGCCAAATCGGTAAGCACGCATACACATAGAGGAGGACCTCCGCCTGATACTTCAACACAGATAGGTGGTTACGGCACAAAAGCAACCGAAGCTAAAGCTAAACTGACACCAATCATCGAATGATAATAAAGCCACATTACCGTGGCTTTTTTCATATTGCAACTACGCTTATTCGCTATTAAATCACGTAAAATTTTCACGGCAACGACAACGGCACGGAAAAAGCACTTCCCTCCCCGCGGAATTTATAAAAAAATCTATCGTGTTTTCAGTTAAATTACACGTTATAGAGATCTGAAAAATCCTTGTTGAATAAAGGAGTAGTTAATATTGCGTTATTGTGATCTTAACTGAAAAAATTGCTAAAGTTTTCAGTATATTTCACGTTAAAGAGATCGAAAAATATCAGTGTAATCATTCTAACCATTGATATACAAGGCTTACTACGATTTTACGTGATGAAATATAATAAAAAGTTTTACAAAACTAAAATGCCTCCCACTATGGAGGCATTTTTTATAAATCACAAAATTTAATCGCCACTTTATCGCCATTTTTTATTTTGTGATGATGATTTATTTTGTATGTTATTGATTTGTATTGATTTATTTTCCATAAAACGCTTTGGTCATAATTTCTTCCATATCCTCGATCATTGCCAGGCGTGGATTTGCCGGTGTACATTGGTCCTCAAATGCGTGTAGTGCAAGCTCACGGCGAGCATCTAAGAATGCTTGCTCATCAACGCCTTGCTCACGTAATGACATTTTCACTCCACAACGCACGGCTAAATCGTGAACCGCTTTAGCGTAAGATTCCACCGCTTGTTCAGGTGTTTCGGCTGGTAAGCCAAGCATTCTTGCGATATCTTGGAAGCGAATATCCGCAACATAGTTAGTGTATTTTGGCCAAGTTGCTACTTTGGTTGGGCGAGTACCGTTATAGCGGATCACGTGTGGCAGTAGAATTGCGTTAGTGCGTCCGTGAATGGTGTGGAATTTACCACCAATTTTGTGTGCCATTGAGTGGCAAATACCTAAGAATGCATTGGCGAATGCCATACCTGCCATTGTGGAGGCGTTGTGCATTTTTTCACGAGCAGTTTCGTCAAACTCTTTTACCGATTTTTCGAGATTTTCGAATACTAATTTGATCGCTTGTAATGCTAAGCCGTCAGTATAGTCGTTGGCTAAAATCGAAGTATAGGCTTCGGTTGCGTGGGTTAAAACGTCTAAGCCAGTGTCTGCTGCCACGTGAGAGGGCACAGACATCACTAATGCCGGATCAACAATCGCAATCGTTGGGGTTAAAGAGTAGTCCGCTAACGGATATTTAATATCGCCATCAGTAATTACCGCAAATGGTGTTACTTCAGACCCTGTACCGGAAGTAGTTGGAATGCCAACAAATTTCGCTTTTCTGCCTAATTGTGGGAATTTGAACGCACGTTTGCGGATATCCATAAATTTCTGTACTAAATCACGGAAATCCACTTCAGGTTGTTCATAGAAGAGCCACATAATTTTCGCTGCATCCATTGGAGAGCCGCCACCTAGAGCGATGATTGTATCCGGTTGGAAGCTACGCATTAATTCCGTACCACGTTGTACAGTTTGTAGGCTTGGATTTGGTTCAACATCGGTAAAGAGTTGAATCATTACTTGATTGCGACGTTGGCGGAGTTGCTCGGTAATTCTATCCACAAAACCTAAATCCACCATTGAACGGTCGGTTACGATCATCACTTTATGTACATCGTGCATTGATTTTAAATATTGGATTGAATCACGCTCAAAGTAGATTTTTGATGGTACTTTAAACCATTGCATATTATTTCTCCGTCTGCCCACACGTTTGATGTTGATTAAGTTCACTGCACTCACGTTGTTGCCCACAGAGTTTTTACCGTAAGAGCCGCAACCTAAGGTGAGCGATGGCAGGAAAGAATTATACACATCACCGATACCGCCGAAAGTGGATGGCGAGTTCCAAATTACACGAATGGCTTTCACTCGTTCACCGAATATTTTGGCAAGCTCCTTGTTTTCGGTGTGGATCGCCGCACTATGTCCTAAACCGTGAAAGTTCACCATTGCTTCAGAGAGTTCTAAGCCGTGTTCCGTTGAGTTTGATTTGAGTAGAGCTAACACAGGTGAAAGTTTTTCACGCGTAAGTGGCTCGCCTTCGCCTACAAAAGCACACTCTGCTAATAGAATATTGGTTTTTTCAGGTACTTTAAAACCGGCTTGCTCAGCAATCCACGCAGCTGGTTTACCCACAACCGCAGCATTAAGTTTTGCCCCTGAGCAGCTTTCATCTTTGGCTTTATCAACACCGAAGATATATTTTTCAAGTAAAGCTTTTTCTTTTTTATTTACTAAGTAAACGCCGTAAGATTGCATTTCTTTGATGAAATCGTTGTAGATTTCTTTATCAACAATTGCAGCCTGTTCAGAAGCACAAATCATACCGTTGTCGAACGATTTCGACATTACGATGTCATATACCGCTTGTTTTAATTTTGCGGTTTTTTCCACATAAGCGGGTACATTACCTGCTCCAACCCCTAACGCCGGTTTACCGCAAGAGTAAGCGGCTTCCACCATTGCATTACCACCAGTAGCTAAGATGGTAGCAATGCCATGGTGTTTCATTAATGCGGAAGTACCTTCCATTGAAGGTTGTGTAATCCATTGCACACAATGTTCCGGAGCACCTGCGGCAACGGCAGCATCTCGTACAATTTGAGCAGCGTGAGCAGAACATTGTTGAGCTGATGGGTGGAAAGCAAAAACGATTGGATTACGGGTTTTGAGGGCGATTAACGCTTTAAAGATAGTGGTTGAGGTTGGGTTAGTAGTTGGGGTAATTCCGCAGACAACACCGACTGGGTCGGCTATTTCGGTAATACCTGATACATCATCTTCACTAATTACCCCTGCTGTTTTTAAATGTCGCATATTATTGACAACATACTCACAGGCGAACAGGTTTTTAGTGGCTTTGTCTTCAAATACGCCACGTCCTGTTTCTTCATAAGCGTGCATTGCTAAAATACCGTGCTTATCAAGGGCGGCAACAGAGGCTTTGGCGACAATAAAATCGACCTGCTCTTGATTTAGTTTTCTAAACTCATCAAGTGCTTTTAAGCCTTTTTCGACAAGTGAATTGACTTCCGCTTGTGCATCAAATGGTTGAGTGCTTTTAGCCATAGTTTGTTTCCTCATAAAATTTAAAATTTGATAATTTTTTTAACTGATGAAATTATTACCCAAAAGAGTTATTTTGTCGTTAAAAATTCGCAAAGTTTTATTGCTAATTTGATCTGTATCAAACTTTTTTAACGTTGTATATATGCTATAAAAGTAGGGAAATAATGATGCGAATAATTTTTTAAGAAAAAGCCTGCATTTTGATTAAACGCAAACAGAAAACAGCGATTATTTTTGGCAGTTAAGCTAAAAAAGTGTTAGGATAATTCACATTTACTATACTGTTTTAATTTTATAACTTATGAAAGATATTTTACGCATTGCAACTCGCCAAAGCCCACTTGCTTTATGGCAGGCTAATTTTGTAAAAAATGAGTTGGAAAAACATTTTCCAGAATTATCTGTCGAACTGGTTACGATGGTAACAAAAGGCGATGTGATTTTAGACACACCATTGGCAAAAATTGGCGGAAAAGGCTTGTTTGTTAAAGAGTTAGAATTAGCCTTGTTGGAAAACAGAGCAGATATTGCCGTACATTCAATGAAAGATGTGCCGATGAGTTTTCCTGAAGGTTTAGGTCTGGCAGTCATTTGCGAGCGTGAAGATCCGCGTGATGCTTTTGTTTCCAATAAATATGATAGTTTAGATGATTTACCCGAAGGGGCGATTGTTGGTACATCAAGTTTACGCCGTCAGTGTCAGTTAATGGCAAAATATCCGCATTTAGAAGTGAAATCTCTGCGTGGTAATGTTGGAACTCGTTTAAGCAAATTGGACAACAATGAATACGATGCAATTATTCTGGCTTCTGCTGGGTTAATTCGTTTAGGATTACAAGAGAGAATTCGTAGTTATCTTTTGGTGGAACAATCATTGCCGGCAGCGGGTCAAGGTGCAGTAGGGATTGAAACCCGAGTGAATGATGAGCGTGTGCTAAATTATGTTGCAAAATTAAAGCATAATTCGACCGCTTGTTGTGTGATGGCAGAGCGTGCAATGAACACCCGATTACGAGGTGGCTGCCAAGTTCCGATAGGTGGTTTTGCCACTTTAGACGGTGATGAAATTACACTAAATGCTTTAGTGGGAGCATTAGACGGTTCGCAGATTATTCGAGCCTCTGCAAAAGGGCATAAAGAAAATGCAGAGCAGTTGGGCATTTCCGTTGCGGAACAATTACTTGCACAAGGTGCAGATAAAATTTTAGCCGAAGTTTATAGCGATAATCCTATCAAATAAAATGAATGTACTTGTAACACGCCCTGATAATCGAGGGCAAGAATTGGTCGATATGCTCAATGAACGACAAATTTTTGCCGTACATCAGCCGTTATTTACGATTGAGGCGGGTAGTGAATTACCGCTATTGCCTTCTGTACTGTCTCGTCTTAAATCGGGCGATTATGTTTTTGTGGTTTCGCCAAATGCAGTGGATTATGCAGTGAAAACATTAACGGATACAGGGTTCCACTTTCGTTCGGATTTAAAATATTTTGCGGTAGGACAACGAACGGCAAAATATTTTACCGAAAAAGCTGAACAAGCGGTTATTTATCCGCTAGAATCAGAAAATAGTGAAGGTGTGTTAGCATTGCCGGATATGCAAGATTTAACTGATAAAACGATTTTGATTTTACGGGCAAATTCCGGGCGTGAGTTGTTAGCTGAAACTGCGATGTTGCGTGGGGCAAGCATTCAATATTTGGAATGTTATCGTAGAGAACCCGTTACTGTAGATATTCCGGAAAAGATTAGCGTTTGCAAGCGTTTAGGCGTGGATACTATTGTGATTACCAGTAGTGAAATTTTAAAAAGCCTTTATGAACAGACGAGAGATGATTATCGAGAATGGTTATTTGAATGTAATCTTGTGGTAGTAAGCCAGCGTATTGGTAAAATTGCCAAGCAGATGGGGTGGCAATCAGATAAAATTTTTGTATCGGATAAAGCCGATAATGTAACGTTGATGAATACATTATTATTTAAAATTGACAAATCTAACTAAGGTGGGCGAGTATGTCAAAATCAAGAAAAGTACCTGAAAAAGTAGAAAGTACGACAGAAGATGTTGTAGTAGAACACCAACAAGCGGTTGATTCTACACAATCTTTTGCAAAAAACGAGATTGAGAAAGATATTTTGAATGAGCCTATGATTGAAGAAAAAGATGTTCCGCTAAAAGAGCAAATTCCAGCTCAGGAAAAAATTACAGCAGAAGAAAAAGTGATTGTTCAGAAGTCGGGTGGAAAAGGCTTGGCATTGTTAGCCTTATTAGTTGCACTTGCGGTGGGTGGTGCTGGTCATTTTATGGCAAATAAAAAATTTAATGAGGTAGAAGCTCAAATTCAAGCCTTATCTTCTAAAGCAAATCAGCAAGCACCAGCTCAAACGGCGGTTGAAATGCCAAATTTTGATAGTGAAAAAGCTCAAATTGCAGAGCTTTCAACAAATTACCAAAAAGCATTGGATCGTATTAAAGAGCTTGAAAATGCACAAAGTGGCTATACTCAACAAATTAGCGGTTTACAGCTACAACTGCAAAAATTAAGTAATACTTCAGGTTCGGATAAAACCTTCTGGTTATTATCTGAAGCCGATTTCTTATTAAATAATGCCGCCCGTAAAGTAGTATTAGATAATGATATTAATACTGCAAAAAATCTGTTGTTAGAAGCTGATCAAGTTTTAACTCAAGTACCGAGTGCAACGAATGTGCGTGAAGCAATCAAGGCAGATTTGAATACTTTAACCAGTCTCAACAACATTGACCAAAATGCGTTAATGCAGCGTGTAGCGAATTTAACTAACCGATTAGATGATTTACCGATTTTAGAAAGTGAACAATCGCAAGCTGCTATTGCAGAAGGTCAAGTCAGTGATTCTATTGCTGATTGGGAGAAAAACTTAGAGAAAAGTGCAAGTTCGTTCTTAGATCATTTTATTCGTGTTTCTAAACGTAATGTTGCTGACGAAAAAGCCTTTGTTGCCCCTAACCAAGAGATTTACTTGCGTGAGAATATCCGTTTACGCTTACAAGTTGCGATTTTAGCAATTCCTCGTCAGCAAAGTGAATTCTATAAAAAATCACTGCAAACAGTGGGTTCTTGGGTAAGAAGTTATTTTGATACTTCAAATGAAAATGTACAAAATTTCTTAAAAGAAGTTGATGATTTGGCTGAACAAACTATTTATGTTGATGCACCAGATTCATTAGAAAGTTTAAAAGTGTTATCTCAGCAAATTAATAAAGCACCTCAACAGATTGAGAAAGTAGAAATTAAAGCTGAGAAAGAGTTGGAGCAAACAGAACCTGTGAAGCAAGAACAGGCAGAGCCTACGAAACCTGAAGAAACAGAAGAGGTTAAATCAGAGCAAGTTTCTGAACAGCCAACTCCTTCCGCACAATAATAAAAGGAGAATTAAATTATGTTTAGAACGCTCTTTTTAATGCTTTTATTATTGGCAGGCTTAATTGCAGGACCTTATATTTCAGGCAATCAAGGTTACGTTAGAATTGAAACGGCAACTACAGTTATTGAAATGAGCATTGTAATGCTTGTGGTGTTCTTTGTAGTTACGATGGCGGTAGTTTATCTGCTTGAATGGATTTTTACTAAAATTTGTCGTATGAGTAGTGGGGCTTATAATTGGTTCTCAACACGTAAGCATAAAAAAGCTCAGCAAGAAACCCTTGAAGGCTTAATGCGTATGAGTGAAGGTAACTACTCCAAAGCAGAGAAGCTATTTAGTAAAAATGCAAAACACGCAGATGAGCCTGTACTAAACCTGATTAAAGCGGCTGAAGCAGCTCAGCAAAACGGTGATGATTTAGCGGCGAATAAGTACTTAATCAAAGCCACTGAAATTGCAGGACCAAATAATATTGCGGTTGAGCTGGCTCGCACTAAAATCTTATTACAGCAAGGTAAATTACCGGCTGCTCGTACTGCGATTGACAGCTTATTAGAATTAGCTCCGCATAATGATGAAGTGCTACGCTTAGCAATTCAAATTTACAGAGAATCAAAAGCCTATATTGCTTTAGATCGCTTATTATCAGAAGTAGGGCAACGTAATTTCTTAACGCCTGTAGAGTATGCGGAATTAGAACATTTTGTTGATGATGGTTTACAAGATGAACGCTTACAAGAAGAAGGGCAAGAAGGTCTACTCACTTGGTGGGAAAATCAGCCAAATCGCCGTCGTAAATCGGTTTACAGCCGTGTTGGTGTGATTAAACGCTTAATTGACAGTGATGATCATCAATCAGCAGAAGAAATTGCGTTAGAAACCTTGAAAAAATTTGAAGATGAGCAATTATACGGATTATTTGTGCAATTAACTCGTCTACAAGTGGCTTCTGATAGCAAGTTAGTGAAAGTATTAGCTAAACGTGCAGATAAAGCAGATGTTAAATATACCGATGATTATGTAAGAGCTTTAGGCTATATTTACACCCGTAACAGTGAATATGCAAAAGCGAAAACACAGTTTGAGTTGTTATTAGCCCACGATGAATGCCAGCCAGATGATCGCATTATGGCATTACACGTTGCAGAGCAAACAAATGATTACATACTTGCAAACCGCATTCGTGAGGAGAATCTCAAACAAGTCAATATGGAGGTTCTACCTAAACCGGATGAAGTCCTCGCATTACCTGAAAATCTAGATAATGTGAAGTCATTATAATTTTAAAAATAGCAGGTTGTTCCTGCTATTTTTGTATTTTCACTTTCAAAGGAGTTGTTATGAAATTATATGTTTACGATCACTGCCCATATTGTGTAAGAGCCAGAATGGTATTTGGCTTAAAAAACTTACCCGTAGAGCAGGTAATGATTGCAAATGATGATGAAGCTACACCTGTTGGCTTAGTAGGCAAAAAAGTCGTGCCAATCTTAGTAAAAGAAGATGGTACTGCTATGCCGGAAAGTTTAGATATTGTACGTTATGTAGATACGCATTACGGAAATCCGATTATTACAGAGAATATTCGAGCTGAAATTGAAGAATGGGCTAACAACTTATCGAAAGTTTATAATCATTTATTGCTCCCTCGTTTCGTAAAATTAGACTTAGCCGAATTTGAAAAACAAAGTGCAATTGACTATTTTGTGGAGAAGAAAACAGAAAGCATCGGTGATTTTGCACAGAATTTAGCCGAAACAGACAAATACATTGCTACTGTTCAGCCATTAATTGATGAATTATCAGATCTGATTAAATCAGAGAAAGCATTGAGTGGCGAGTTATCTCTGGAAGATATTATCGTATTCCCAATGCTTAGAAATTTAACTTGTGTGAAATACATTAAATTTCCAGCAAAAGTATTAGACTACATTAATAAAATGGCAGAATTGAGTAAAATTAATTTATATTTTGCCAAAGCAATTTAAACATAAAGCGTTGGTTTTGAGAACCAACGCTTTTAAATTTTAGTGTGCTTTCTTTTTAGAAAATACTTTGATGAGTGGTAAGATAATTAAACAAGCAATAGCTCCAACAATTATACCAACCACTAAATCAACCAAGAATAAAAAATTAGGATTGATATTTAATGTTTCGACGAAATGATGAATTATCGGTAAATTATGGGTAAAGATGCCACCACCTACTAAAAACATTGCGATAGTTCCGATAACGGAAAGTCCTTTCATAAACCAAGGCATTGTAAATAATAAGCCTTTTCCGACCGCTTGTGAGAATGCACTTTTCTTTTGAATAAGCCATAAACCGATATCGTCTAATTTTACAATTAATGCGACTAAGCCATACACAAACACGGTAATACCGATTCCAATAGCAGAAAGCGATAAAATTTTGATAAGTGTAGAGGAATTTTGTAGTACCCCCAAAGCGATAATAATAATTTCTGCCGATAAAATAAAATCGGTACGAATAGCCCCTCTGATCTTATCTTTTTCCGAAAGTTCTTCTTTAGGATTGTCTTCACCTTTATGGAATAAATGATGAAGTAATTTTTCCACACCTTCAAAACATAAATAAGCTCCACCAATCATTAATAATGGAACAATTAATTGTGGAAGAAAGAATGATAAAAGTAATGCGACGGGAATTAAGATCACTTTGTTAATAAATGATCCTTTGGCAACTTCCCAAACAATGGGTAATTCACGCTCTGGAAGTACATTTTTTCCGCTTACTTGATTGGCATTTAAAGCAAGATCATCGCCAATTACGCCGGCAGTTTTTTTCGCTGCCATTTTAGTCATAATGGACACATCATCAAGAACAGCAGCAATATCATCTAATAAAGTAAATAATGACGCAAATGCCATATTTTTTCCTCGATTAAGTCTATAAAAAAGCCGAACTTTATCAGCTCGGCTCTAATATCTAAAATTTGAAATTAGCGACGTAAACCTAAACGTGCGATAGTTTCTGAATATTTAGCAAGATCAGTACGTTTTAAGTAGTCTAATAATTTACGACGGCGTGAAACCATACGTAATAAACCACGACGACCGTGGTGATCTTTTTTGTGCTCAGCAAAGTGTGCTTGTAAGTGGTTGATTTGTGCAGTTAATAATGCAATTTGAACTTCTGAAGAACCGGTATCTTTTGCATCACGACCAAATTCAGCAACGATTTTTGCTTTTGCTTCTACGCTTAGAGACATTTTTATTTCCTTTTTGTTAAGGGTTGATAATACATCAATAGCCGATCTCTAACTCAGCTATGACAGGAATTGCGAATTTTAAAGAGAAAGCGGCTAAATTTCAATAAAAATTTGCAATTTATTTCTAATGTGAGAAAGAGTATAATCAATAGCAATTTTTTATGTTTTAAGTATTAGGAATTTTTAAATGATTGAATCAATGCACGAGCGGTCAAAAGGACCGGTGTTTAAAATTATTTTTGCCTTAATCACACTTTCATTTGTTATTGGTGGAGTGGGTTCTGGTTTAATGGCGACAGATAATTCTGTGGCTAAAGTGAATGGCGAAGAAATTAGCCAACAGCTTTTTAATAATGCGGTTAATCGTCAGCAAAATATTTTAAATACCGAAATGGGCAGCCGTTTTTGGGATTTAATGGACAACCCTGAATATGCAAAACAATTTAATCAATCAGTGCTAAATAGTTTGATTGATGAAGAATTGTTACGCCAATATGCAAAAGATCTAAAATTAGGCGTGAGTGCGGAACAAATTAAATCTGAAATCGTAAACAGCCAAATGTTCCAACAAGATGGCAAATTTAGTAATGAATTATATCAACAAACCTTACGCCACAATAATTTAAGCCCTGATGCTTATGCAGCAATTGTACACGAGGGTATGTTGCAATCCCAAATTCAAGAAGGGATCGTAAGTAGTGATTTTACTGTGCCGGCACAGCAAGAAACCTTAGCAAAATTATTGCTACAACAACGTGAGGTGCGTTTAGCTGAGTTTTCAATTGCAAAAGAAATGGAAAATCAGACCGCTTCACAAGAAGAATTACAGACCTACTATGATGCGAATAAAACCAAGTTATTAGCACCTGAGAAATTAACGGTTGAATATGTAGCTTTTTCACCAAAAGATGTTGAGAGCAAAATAGATATTACTGATGAGCAAATTCAAACCTATTATGATCGCAATAAAGGCGATTATGTTACTAAAGGTGAAGCACATTTAGCCCATATTCAAGTCGCAACAGAAGCAGAGGCTCAAGCAGTTGAGCAAGAACTTAAAAACGGTGCAGATTTTGCCACTGCTGCAAAAGCAAAATCAGCAGATACATTATCAGCTAATAACGGCGGCGATTTAGGCTGGGCAAAAGCAGGCACTTTCCCGAAAGCATTTGAAGATGCAGTAGCAAATTTAGAGGTAGGGCAAGTAAGTAATCCGGTTAAAGTGGATAATGCTTACCATATTATCAAAGTGTTAGAACGCAAGCCTGAGCAAGCGATTGAGTTAGCTCAAGTAAAAGACAAAATTGCTCAAACGATTCGTCAAGAGTTAGTATTAACCGAATATTCAAATATCGCTCGTGAAATGGCAAACAGAGCTTTTGAAAATAATTCTTCACTGGAAGAAGTCGCAAAAGCCGGTAATGTGAAAGTTCAAAAAACCGAGCAATTTACTCGTGCAAATGTACCAGCTGCATTACAGAATGAGAAAGTATTAAAAGCGTTATTTGAAGGCGAGCTACGCCAAAATAAACAAAACTCTGATGCGTTAGATATCGGTACAGATACCGCCCCACAAACATTATTTGTGCGTGTGAGTGAGTACGAAGCAGAACGTCCGCAAACCTTAGAAGAAGCAAAATCAGCGGTTGAAAACTTTGTGAAAGCAGAGAAAGCGGAGAAAGCATTATTAGCTAAAGCAGAAGAAAACGTAAAAGCGTTAAATGAAGGTAAATCAGCTGAGGTGAAATTTAATGCTCCACAAACATTAGTTTATATGCAGTCAGAGGTGGAAAATCCTGCCTTAGCTCAAACAGTGTTTGCAATGAAACAAGAGCAAAATAAACCGGCTTACCAAATTGCACGTAACCAAAAAGGTGATGTTGTGATTGTAGCATTGGATAAAATTGTAGAGGGGAATACGGAACAATTTAAAGCTCTTGCTCCACAATTTGAGCAAGCTAACCAACTAATGTTGCGTAATGAGCTATTAAAAGCCCTTCGAGCAAAAGCCTCTGTAGAAATTAATGACGAGTTTATGCAACAAAACTCATCACGATAGTTTAAGTTTTGATTAAGTAAAAAAGCACTGGGTCTTGTTTAAGACCGGGTGCTTTTCCTATATAATACGGCTGAAATATCGTTATTTGAGAAAGTGTTTGTGGAAATCTTCATTAATTTTGCCATCTACCTCCAATTCTTCATTGGGTTGTTTGCTATTGTTAATCCCTTTGGTTCTTTACCTATTTTCTTCAGTATGACAGCCCACCAATATGAAGGGGAGCGAAACCGCACCAGTCTTATTACTGCTGTTTCTATTGGTGTGATTTTATTAGTCAGCCTTTATTTTGGAAATCTCATTCTAAATGCCTTTAGTATTTCACTCAGTTCTTTTAGAGTTGCAGGTGGCATTTTGATTGTCAGCATAGCAATGACGATGATTAGCGGTAAGCTCGGTGAACACAAGCAAAATAAAGAAGAGAAAAACGAAGATATTACCGAATATGAAAATATTGGTGTGGTACCACTTGCAATGCCAATTATGGCAGGACCAGGAGCAATAGGCTCAACTATTGTATGGGGAACGCGTTATCACGCTTGGGAAGACTATGTCGGCTTTAGTATTGCCATCATTATTTTTGCATTAATTTGTTATATCTTATTTCGTTACTCAGCTCCGTTAGTTAAAAAATTAGGCAAAACAGGCTCAAATGTGGTTACCCGTATTATGGGGTTAATTCTAATGGCTCTTGGTATTGAAATTATTGTGGCAGGTTTGACAACATTGTTCCCTGCACTTCTTGTTAAATAACTTATTTTGGCGAGATGCTTATGTTGAAATTGTTACAAGCGGTTAAAATTGCAAAAAAATTTGCAAAAATGACCGCTTGCGTGTTACTGCTCACCTCTTGTGATAAATTAAATAGCCCGAAACCGATCTCTCAGCCCTCTGTTCAAAGCCAGCCAAGCAGTACTGAACTCAAACGAGCTATCTATTCTGCGGTTTTCCAGCTCGATCCGCATAAAGTAAAGGTATCGGCTGATGCTGCACCGCTACTAGATTTATTGGTAGGGTTGATGGCATACAACGTAAAAGGTGATGTTGTGCCAGCCATTGCACAAAATTGGTTTACTGAAGATGAAAAGTCGTGGTTATTTATTTTAGACGATAAAGCCACTTGGTCGAACGGTGAGGCGGTTACTGCACAGGATTTTGTCGCAAGTTGGCAACGTTTGGTTGATCCCGTAAATCATTCTTTATTGGCAAAATACCTTATTTATATGGGTGTTGAAAATGCCAAAGCAATTACAGAGCAACAAAAGCCGGTTTCGGAATTAGGTGTCACCGCATTAAATGAGCATACCTTACAAATTCGCCTTAGCCAGCCAAATCGCCAGTTACCTAAAATGTTGGCACATATTGCTTTATTACCGACTTATCAAGGTAAAGATCCTAATTCAGCTGGTTTTATAAGCAATGCAGCTTACCAAATCCAACAAATAGCAGATAAAAAACTGGTATTGCAAGCACGTTCTGAAAATGTGCCGTTTCAAAATGTCGAGTATAATTTAATTACGACGATCCAAAATTATTCGCCGTTTGATATTGTAGAAAATCCGCTATCAAGCCAGAAAACTAATGTCATTAAATTTCCGCGTTTATGTTCATATTATTATGAATTTAATTTTAATGACGAGCAGCTCAGTAAGAAAGAAGTGCGGAAAGCATTAAGAGCAATGGTGGCATCGGCAAACATTGGGCAAGATTACGGTATTCCAAGCCAGTCAGTTATTCCACATAATTTAGTAAAAGACAGGGAAAAACAATGGCAGCCAATTATTGTGGAACAACTGTTAATGCAAGCAGGTGTGAGTTTGCACAATCCTTTAAAACTTACTTTGTTGTATGATAATAGTGAGATGAATAGCGATATTGCAAACCAGATTATTCGTACATTATCACAATCAGAACTATTTAATATTACGCCTAAATCGGTAGATTGGCAGACGGCTAATCAATTACGCGAGCAGAAAGATTATCAGCTAGTACGCTCCGGCTGGTGTGCAGATTATCCTGATCCGCTCATCTTTTTACAGAAATTTCATTCAGCAAGCCCGGATAATCACTCCGGTTATAAAAACGATTTAGTTGATGAAAAGTTAAATCAATTACAAGCAGAAACGCTAAACCACGAGCAACGCTCACTATTGATTAACGAGATTAACGACCAGCTTTATAACGATGTTGCAGTATTACCGTTATTTCAGTATCAACACAGAGTAGGTGTAGTTTCCTCCCTTTGGGGTATTGATTTAAGTAATGATAGCGAAGTAATTTATAGCAAGGATTTAAAACGTATTTTAGAACAAAAGGATTAACCAATGAACCAATTGACAGAACAGCAACTTGTTGAAATTAAAGGTATTTTGCAACAATTTGCTCACCCGACATTGCAAAAAGATCTTGTCGCCCTTAATGCTTTCAAAAAAGCAGAATTAGGTGGTGGCATTTTACGCATTGAAATTACAATGCCTTTTGCGTGGAACACAGCTTTTGCTGCATTAAAAGCTGAGACAGAAGAAAAACTCAAGCAAGCAACGGCTGCAAGCGGTGTAAAATGGGTATTAAATTACCAAATTGCCACCTTAAAACGTGCTAACAAGCACCCTGCGGTAAATGGAGTAAAAAATATTATTGCGGTAACCTCCGGTAAAGGCGGAGTGGGTAAATCAACCACTTCGGTAAATCTTGCGTTAGCGTTGCAAGCACAAGGGGCAAAGGTAGGGATTTTAGATGCGGATATTTACGGTCCGTCTATTCCGCATATGCTTGGTGCGAAAGATCAACGCCCGACTTCACCGGATAACAAACATATCACACCAATTACAGCTCACGGTTTGCAATCAAACTCAATTGGTTATTTGATGGAAGAAGACAATGCGACCATTTGGCGTGGACCGATGGCAAGTAGTGCATTAAGCCAATTGTTAAATGAAACGTGGTGGAATGAATTGGATTACTTGGTGATTGATATGCCACCGGGTACGGGGGATATTCAGCTTACGCTTTCACAACAAATCCCTGTAACAGGTGCGGTAGTAGTTACTACACCACAAGATATTGCATTATTAGATGCGGTAAAAGGCATTTCAATGTTTGAAAAAGTCTCTGTGCCGGTGTTGGGGGTGATTGAAAATATGTCAATGCACATTTGCTCAAATTGCGGACACTCTGAGGCGATTTTTGGCACAGGTGGGGCGGATAAAATCGCACAAAAATACGGTACGCAAGTACTTGCTCAACTGCCATTACACATTCGCCTGCGTGAAGATTTAGATAGCGGTGTGCCAACGGTTGTCGCAGCACCGGAACACGAAATCAGCCAAGCCTATTTAGCATTGGCTGAAAAAGTAGCGGCTGAGCTTTACTGGCAAGGGAGTGTTATTCCGTCTGAAATTATGATCCGTGAAGTGAAATAATTTTGCAAAAATAAATGGAAAATATATCGCTTGTAGCTGTAATGATCTTCAGGCGGTATATTTTTATCGGGCAGAGTATCCTTTCAAAACCGCCTGCCAATTTTCTTCATTAAATAGAATATTCAACCGAGTTTGTTCTTTTTTGAACGAACGCAACAGTCTATCTAAATTGCTTTGTTTCCAACTTTCACCTTGCTCAATACCACATTTGTCAAAATCAATCAGCCAAAATCTCCCCTCATTACCGAGTAAAATATTATGAATATTCAAATCAGAATGATGGACTTGATGGTTATGCAAACGGCGAATGAGTTTTCCGATCTGTTCATATTGCTCATTTGAGAGAGCTTGAGATTGCAAAATTTTGCTCAAATCCTGCGTGTTTTCCAGTTTTTCCAGCATAATGTCAGCACGATAGCAGCAAAGTGTTTTTTCTACTTTAATTGCAACAGGACGAGGTACGGGCAATCCCCAAGCTAACATTTGTTGTAACAAGAAAAATTCTTTATAAGCACGGGTATTTTCAAAACGGGTAAAAACATAGCTATCTTTAATGAATTTTCCAAACAAACCACCACGATAATAATGGCGTAGTACCACATTGATGCCGAGCTCCGGCACGGTGTTTAAAAACCACGTTGTGCCACGCCCTTTAGAAAAGCCTAACAAGCGGTCAGAATTTTCAAACGTTTTGCAATTTAATAAAGATTGCACAAATTCTGCCTGCTCTTCAGGAATAAGATCGGCATTAAAAAGATACTGAATATTTTGCATAGTTTAGAAAATAGTGATGGCTGAAATAGCCCATTTTAGAGCTATTTTTTTTGATGTCAATTTGTTAGAATTTCCAGCTTATATTTGAGAGGAAAACCAATGACAACGATCTCGCCCGAATTAAATAGTGCAGAAAATCAACTTTCGCCTGAAGCCCAAAAAGTTCGCCAAGCTTTATTGGCAAAAGGCATTGAAACGCCAACTGTTGCACATCAAAAAGATAAAGACAGCCGCCGAGCGGAAATTCAGCAACATATGCAAGCCGTATTGGAATTGCTTGGTTTAGATTTAACCGATGACAGCTTAGAAGAAACCCCTCATCGTTTGGCGAAAATGTATGTGGACGAGATTTTTAGCGGTTTAGATTACACGACTTTCCCGAAAATCACCAACATTGAGAACCGAATGAAAGTCAGCGAGATGGTGTTAGTTGATGATATTACCCTTACCTCAACTTGCGAGCATCATTTTGTAACTATTGATGGCAAAGTTGCAGTTGCTTATTACCCGAAAAAATGGGTGATTGGACTTTCAAAAATCAACCGTGTTGTGCAGTTTTTCGCTCAACGCCCACAGGTACAAGAGCGTTTTACCGAGCAAATTCTAACTGCATTCCAGACCATTTTAGAAACCGATGATGTGGCAGTGTATGTGAAAGCAACGCACTTTTGCGTGAAATGTCGTGGCGTAAAAGATACCAATAGCTATACTGTTACCTCTGCATTTGGTGGCGTGTTCTTAGAAGATAGAGAAACCCGCAAAGAATTTTTAGGCTTATTAAATAAGTAATTTTGTATTACAAGCGGTAAGATTTTTGCAAAATTTTGCAAAAATTCTACCGCTTGCTTATTGGATATTATAATGAAAATCGCATTAGGCATTGAATATGACGGCAGCCGCTATTTTGGCTGGCAGAAGCAAGAGACGGTGGAAAGCGTACAACAAAAACTAGAACAAGCCTTATCGGTTGTAGCAAATTCACCGGTGGAAGTGTTTTGTGCCGGCAGAACCGATGCCGGCGTACACGGCACAGGGCAGGTCGTGCATTTTGAAACAGAAGTTAATCGACCGCTGCAAAGCTGGTGTTTCGGCACTAATGCCCATTTGCCGGATGATATTGCGGTGAAATGGGCGGTGGAAGTCAGTGAGGATTTCCACGCTCGTTTTAGTGCCACTGCTCGCCGTTATCGTTATATTATTTATAATAGCAAATTGCGTTCAGCCATTCTGCCAAAAGGCGTAACCCATTTTCATTTCCCGCTTGATGAAAGCAAAATGCACCAAGCAGGGCAGTTTTTATTGGGCGAAAACGATTTTTCCTCTTTCCGTGCGGCAAAATGCCAATCTCATACCCCGTGGCGAAATATCCACCATCTAAATGTATTCCGCCAAGGCGATTATGTGATTGTCGATATTCAAGCCAATGCCTTTGTGCATCATATGGTCAGAAATATTGTCGGTACTTTGCTTGAAATCGGGCAGGGCAGACAGCCGGTAGAATGGGCAAAGTGGGTGCTAGAGCAACGAGATAGAGAAAAAGCCGCTCCCACAGCCAAAGCAGAAGGTTTGTATTTGGTAGAAGTGCATTATCCGGAACGTTTCGGTATTCCGAAAACGGCATTAGGCCCCCTGTTTTTGGCAGATTAATTAAGGCAAGCGGTTGAATTTGTAAATTTTTTTGCAAATTCAACCGCTTGAATTATTTCAATAATCTTTGGCTATTCAGCACTACCGTAATAGAGGACAATGTCATCGCAATCGCAGCAATCATCGGGTTGAGTAACCAACCGGTAAACGGATAAAGCACTCCCGCAGCGACAGGAATCGCAACGATATTATAGAAAAAAGCACCAAGCAAGCTCTGTTTCATATTTTGTAGCACACGTTTTGAGAAAGGGAAGATTTGGCTCACCGGCTCTAATCCGCTTTTCATTAGGGAAAGATCGGCAGTTTCCACCGCAATATCCGAGCCATTGTGCATTGCAATACCCACATTCGCTTGGGCGAGAGCCGGTGCATCGTTAATGCCATCGCCAATCATTGCGACTTTTTTCCCTTCAGCCTGCAACTGACGAATTTTTTCGGCTTTTTGCTCCGGTAATACTTCAGCAATCACGCCATTTAAGCCCAACTCTTTAGCAAAATAGTTAGCGGTTTCTTGGTGATCGCCTGTAAGCATCAAGCATTGATAACCTTCAGCTTGGAACTGTTGGATTGTAGATTTGGCTTCAGGACGCAGTTGGTCTTGCACCGAAATTCTACCAACAACTTCATCATTAACTGCAACATAAATAAGTGTGGCAGTACAAGCGGTGGTTTTTTCCAAAAAATTTACAAATACGGCATTGCCGATTTTAATTTTATCTTCTCCCACTTTGCCTTGAATGCCTAATCCTTTCTCCACTTGAATTTCACTTACCTCGCAAGCGGTCTGATTTTCCGCAAATTTTACAATTGCCTTCGCAATAGGGTGAGAGGCGTGTTGCTCTAAACTTTTGGCAAGAGCAATCAAATGATTTTTATCAAAATCATTGAACGTAATAACTTCCGTAACCTCCATTTGCCCAGTAGTAAGCGTACCAGTTTTATCGAAAACTAAAGTATCAATTTCGCTCCCTGCTTGTAAGGCTTGAATATTTCTGACTAATACGCCAAATTCTGCCGCACGAGCTACACCCGCAATGGTGGAAAGTGGAATGGCTAATCCCAACGCACAAGGGCAGGCAATGATTAATACGGTGGTAAAAATGGAAAGTACAAAGGCGAAATCTTGCCCGACAAGAAGCCAAATCAAGGCAGCAAGTAAAGCGATAGAAACCACCACAGGCACAAACACAGCGGCGACTTTATCGACAAATTGAGCCAGTGGAGGCTTGCTACTTTGTGCGTGGCGAACGGCATTAATTACACGGGCGAGAGCGGTTTGAGAGCCAACTTGTTCGGCAATGTAAATACCTGAGCCATCTTGAACCAGCGTACCGGCTCGGACTTTATCGCCTATTTTTTTCTCAATCGGCAATGCTTCGCCTGTAAGCATTGATTCATCAACCCAAATTGAGCCACTTGATAAAATGCCATCAACCGCTAGGCGATCGCCTGTTAAGGCTTGCACCTGCATTTCAGGCTTAATGCCCTTCGCCGGAATGGTTTTTGCAATATTTTCTTCAAAAATGACCGCTTGTTTCGGGGCGAGATCGAGCAATTTTTCCAATGCAAGGGAAGAACGTTGTTTGGCTTTAAGTTCAAGATATTTCCCTAAATTGATAAAGCCGATAATCATCACACTCGCTTCAAAATAAACGTGAGCATTCGACTGTGGAAACAGCGTAAGCCAAAGTGAATAAAGCCAAGCCGTGCCGGTGCTTATTGCGACTAACACATCCATATTGGCAGATTTATTTTTAAGAGCATTATAAGCTCCTAAAAAGAACGATTTGCCTGAAAAATACATTGTAGCAACTGTGATAAGAGACCAAATCAACCAAAGTGAACGGTTGTTTTCGGTAATCTGCATACCTTTGTAAAAGCCAAACACGACTAATACAAAGCCAATAACAAGAGCCACAATAAATTGTGTACGCTTATGGTTTAGCACGCGTCTTGTTTGAGCTTGTTGCTTAGCTCTGCGTTCTTCCTCACTTTCCAATATCTCTGCCCCAAAACCGATTTTAGTAACGGCAGCAATAAGTGCTTCTGAAGGGGCGTTTCCTTGCACAAAAGCGGTTTGATCGGCAAGATTAACAGAAGCAAAACTGACGTTTTCTACTTTAAGCAATGCTTTTTCTACCCGACGAACACAGGCAGCACAGTGCATTCCGTCAATTAAGAGTTGTTGTTCGGTTATCATCACGCTAATTTCGCTTCAAAACCAATATCTTCAACTGCTGCAATTAAATCTTCAGCCAAAACTTCGCCTTCAACTACCGCAGTTTGATTTTCTAAGGTTACTAGGGCTTGAGTTACACCTGCCACTTCATTTAAGGCTTTTTCGACACTTTTTACGCAGTTGCCGCAATGTAATCCGTCTAGTTGTAATTTGATTGTCATACTAAGCTCCTATTTATTTATCATTATGGGTGTTGAAAATGGTTGTTGAGCCATCTTTTTTCAGCAATAGCACATCATATTTTTCTTTTACCCCATTATGTTTTGGTTGATCCATACCCGGTGAACCAATCGGCATTTTAGGTACGATTAGTCCTACCGCATCTACAGGTTTTTCTGTTAGTAAGCGTTTGATATCTTCGGCAGGAACGTGTCCTTCAATCAAATAGCCATCAACCATTGCACTATGGCAGGCTTGTAATTTGGGTTGTAAGTTAAGTTTTTGATGGATTGCTTGATTACCGGTATCATTGGCTTTCACGCCAAAACCATTCTCTTTTAAATGATCGATCCAAAAGTTACAACAACCACAAGTTGGCGTTTTCCATACTTCTACGGTTGATTGTGCATAAGCCAGCGAAAATAGAGCGGTTGCAGCCCATAGAGTGGTAGTTTTAAATAGTGTTGATTTCATACAATGCTCCTAGCAACAAACTAAAAAATGACAAATCAATCATTTGCGTATATGCTAAACCCTAACCTTAGGTTAAAGTCAAGAGGGAAAAATGAATATCAGCCAAGCCGCCGAAAAAACAGGGTTATCCACCAAACAAATTCGTGATTATGAAAAAGCGGGGTTACTTCCGGCTCCAAATCGTACACAATCTGGTTATCGTTTTTATAATGAAGCTGATTTAGACCGATTATTTTTTATTTGTAATGCAAGAAAAGTGGGTTTCTCACTTGCTCAAATTACCGCATTATTGAAATTAAATGATAATCCAAACCGCACTAGCCGAGAGGTTAAACAACTTACCGAGCAGCATATTGCGGAGCTGGAACAAAAAATAAATGATTTAAACGAAATGCTGAAATTACTCAGAAGTTGGAGCCGCACTTGCTGCGGCAACAACAGCCCTGAATGTTCGATTTTGAATGGATTGAGAGATCATTGAACCTACAAGCGGTCTAATTTTCCTAAAACTTTGCAAAAGCGGCTAAATTTACTTAAAATTCAGCCTTATTTTATTTTGTAGCCTAAGAGAAAGAATAATGTCAGAAAAACGCTATGGAGCGGATGAAATTACCGTTCTGAAAGATCTTGAGCCTGTGCAGCTTCGTCCGGGTATGTACACCGATACCACACGCCCGAACCATTTAGGGCAAGAGGTGATTGATAACAGTGTGGATGAGGCACTATCAGGTTATGCGGATAAAATTGATGTTATTCTTCACGCCGATAATTCGTTGGAAGTGATTGATAATGGGCGAGGAATGCCGGTGGATATTCACTCTACCGAAAAAATTTCCGGTGTTGAGCTTATCTTAACTAAACTGCACGCTGGCGGTAAGTTTTCGAATAAAAATTACACCTTTTCAGGTGGTTTACACGGGGTGGGGATTTCGGTAGTAAATGCACTTTCCGAACGGGTAGAAATTCAGATCAAACGTGGCGGAGAGGTTTATTCCATTGCCTTTGCTAACGGCGCGAAAGTGGAAGAGCTGACGGTTATCGGCACTTGCCCGAAAAAGCAAACCGGTACGACTGTGCGTTTTTACCCGAACCCAAAATATTTTGATAGCCCACGTTTTTCGGTCAGCCGTTTACGTCATTTATTGCGTGCGAAAGCGGTACTTTGCCCGAAACTGACCATCAACTTCATTGATAAAATCAATAACACCGAAGAAACTTGGTACTACGAAGACGGTTTATCCGATTATTTAACGGAAGCCTTAAATGGTTATGAAACAGTGCCAAATCCACCGTTTATTGGCGATGTAACCGCCGAAACGGAAGCGGTAAGCTGGGCGTTAACTTGGTTACCTGAAGGTGGGGAGTTAGTAGCAGAAAGCTATGTAAACCTCATTCCAACGGCTCAAGGTGGTACTCACGTTAATGGTTTGCGTAACGGCTTGTTAAAAGCAATGGTGGAGTTCTGCGAAATTCATAATTTATTGCCGAAAGGGGTGAAACTGACGGCAGATGATGTGTGGAATCGTTGTGCTTATGTGCTTTCACTCAAAATTCAAGAACCGCAATTTGCAGGGCAAACCAAAGAGCGTTTGTCTTCCCGCCAAGCCTCAAGCTATGTGGATAACACCTTAAAAGATGCGTTTAGTTTATGGTTAAACCAAAACGTACAAACGGGTAAATTGATTGCAGAAATGGCAATCAGTTCTGCTCAAAGCCGTTTGCGTGCAGCGAAAAAAGTAGTGCGTAAAAAGCTCGTGAGTGGACCGGCTCTGCCGGGTAAATTGGCGGATTGTACCGCTCAAGATTTAAGCCGCACCGAACTTTTCTTGGTGGAGGGGGATTCTGCGGGTGGCTCGGCAAAACAGGCTCGCGATAAAGAGTATCAAGCCATTCTTCCGTTACGTGGTAAGATTTTGAACACTTGGGAAGTTTCATCAGATCAAGTGTTAGCCTCGCAAGAGGTGCACGATATTGCGATTGCATTGGGGATCGATCCTGATAGCGATAATTTAGAGGAATTACGCTACGGTAAGGTTTGTATTCTAGCAGATGCCGATTCAGACGGTTTACATATTGCAACGTTGCTTTGTGCATTATTCCTCCGCCATTTCCCACAATTAGTGAAAAACGGACACGTTTATGTGGCAATGCCACCGCTTTACCGTATTGATATTGGTAAAGACGAAGTGCATTACGCCTTAGACGAGAGCGAAAAAGAGGCAATTTTGGCTCGTCTTGCTAAGAAAAAAGGCAAGCCGAATGTGCAACGCTTTAAAGGATTGGGCGAAATGAACCCAAGCCAGTTACGTGAAACGACAATGGAGCCTAGCACTCGTCGTTTAGTGCAATTAACCTTTGATGAAAGCGTTGAAGTGGAAGAGGGCGAAATTAGTACCTTTGAGATTATGGATATGCTACTCGGCAAAAAAAGAGCGGAAGATCGTAAACAATGGCTGCAAAATCGAGGTGATGAAGCAGATTTAGCGGTTTAGTGCATTACAAGAGGTAAGATTCTGTTAATAATTTGCAAATAGGCATAGTGTTTTTAGCACTATGCCTATTTTTTTATACTTTCTTCTTCAATTTACCCCACACTTTATCTTCTTGTCCACGCCATAGGCGTTGAATATTATCGTGGTGGCGGTAAACCAATAAACAGCACACCAACGCTACCGGGAAGGTAAATTGCGGTTCAAACCACCAAATATAGAACGGTACAACTAGAGCGGTAAGTACGGCACTTAACGAAGAATATCCGGAAATCAAAAACACCAAAAGCCAAGTACAAATTGCTCCACCTGCAACAATAAAACTCAACGCAGAAATTGCCCCAAATGCAGTAGCAACGCCTTTTCCTCCTTTGAATTGAAAGAAAACCGGGAAGATATGCCCCAGACAAACCGCTAATGCAATAAAACCAAGTTCTGAAGGGGATAAGCCAAAATAAATTCCCATTGCTACAGGTAATGTGCCTTTTAAAATATCGAACAGCAACACACCTAATGCGGCACTTTTTCCACCAATGCGTAGCACATTGGTCGCACCTGCATTATGCGAGCCGGTTTCTCTTGGATCGGGCAAGCCTGCAAGTTTGCAAAAAATAATCGCACTTGAAATTGAGCCTAGCAAATAGCCAATCAAGATCAATAAATAGGGAATTAAAGTCATAAATTTTCCTGATTAAATTTATCTTGTGCTATATTTTACAGAAATTTAGAAAATAAAACAGGACGAAAAATGAGTGATAAAGTGTTTATCCGAGAGCTAACTGCGTTTGCATCTATTGGGGCTTATGATTGGGAGCATACTATCAAACAGCGTTTAGTATTTAATATTGATATGGCGTGGGATTTTTCCAAAGCCGCAGAAACCGATGATGTGCAGTATTGCTTAAATTATGCCGAAGTGTCGGAAAAAGTCCTACATTTTGTCGAATCTCAACCGTTTAAGTTAGTGGAAACTGTTGCTCATCAACTGGCAGAGTTATTGCAAAAAGAGTACCAACTTTCTTGGATTCGCATTGAATTACATAAACCAAAAGCGGTGGCTCAAGCAAGTAGTGTGGGGGTAATTGTGGAACGAGGTCATCAATGACTTCGTACTCACTGAAACTTGGCTATTTCAGTTTAATTGTGGCTACCCTTTTCTGGGGTGGAAATTTTGTATTAGGTAAAGTGTTAAGCGGCTCAGTTCAGCCTATCACATTAACATATTTGCGGTGGCTTCCGGCATTTTTAATTTTAGCGTTGCTCTTTTTTCGCCCGACTTTACGAGCAATACCCTTATTCAAACCCCGTTTAGGTGTAATGTGGCTGCTAGGGCTACTTGGGGTAATTTTATTCCCCGCAACCTTATATGAAGGCTTAAAAACCACAACGGCACTCAATGCCAGCCTCTATTTAGCCATTTCGCCTGTCTTGGTGCTGTTTTTAAATCGACTTGCTTTTAAAGAGAAAATTAGCCCGATTATTTTAACAGGTGCAATTATTAGCTTGCTCGGTGTGCTGTGGCTATTAATGCAAGGAGAGTTTTCTCTCTTATTCAACCTTTCAATTAATAAAGGCGATTTATGGGCGATTGCCTCCACCGTAAGCTGGGCACTTTATTGCTGTGTGATTCGGCTACGTCCGCAAGGCATAAATAATACCGTATTTCTTACTGTATTAGTTGGGTTAGCCGTTATTACATTAACACCTTTTTTTATTTATGAATATGTAACAGAATCTGCAAAAAATTTAGTAAATTTGACCGCTTTACAATGGAGCGGAATAGGTTATTTAGTTATTGGACCGTCCATTCTCTCTTACGCTTTTTGGAATTTTGGTATTGCGATAGTGGGTTCAGCTAAAGGAACGGTAATGACTAACTTCACACCACTGTTTGCAGCCATTTTTAGTATCATTTTATTAAATGAAGCAGTCCATATTTACCATATTATTAGTGCCGTATTGATTACGGCAGGCATACTGATTTGTAGCTATAAAAAATATTAACCGGAGGTAGTAATATGTTTCGTACAGAAATTTTAGAACGTTTTGAACAATTAATAGCGGAGAAAAATTGTGAAATCACAAAAGCGGTAATTGAGCAACTTATCAGGCAAGATTTTCACGGACAGTTATCTTATGAAGTTGTTGATGAACTATGTGAAAAATTTAAACGCTCTCGCATTGAATTAGCCCTATTTTGTATTTCAATTGCCGCTTGCTATGCGGTTACGCCCGTCTCTCATTTTAATGTTGGAGCAGTAGCAGTTGGGAAACGTGGCGATTTCTATTTCGGGGCAAACCAAGAATTTTCAGGGGAATGTATGCAGCAATCGGTTCACGCAGAGCAGAGTGCGATTTCCCACGCGTGGCTTGCAGGCGAAACCTTGATTACAGATGTAGTGGTTAATTACACCCCTTGCGGACATTGCCGCCAATTTATGAATGAACTTAGTGGAGCTGAAAATCTAAAAGTGCATTTACCGCATAGCCAAGATAATTTGTTACATAGCTACTTGCCCGATAGTTTCGGACCCAAAAATTTAGGCATTGAAAAAGTGCTATTTGATAACCAAGCTCAGCAGTTTGAGGTTACAGGCGATAAATTACAACAAGCTGCTATTGTTGCCGCAAACTCTTCCTATGCACCTTACAGTAAAGCCTTTAGTGGCATTGCATTGAAGGTAGGTGAACGTATTATTTGTGGGAGGTATGCCGAAAATGCAGCATTCAACCCAACTTTTTTACCATTGCAAAGTGCATTGAATTATCGTCTGTTTTTAGGGCTGGCAGATGTGCCTGTTGAGCGAATTGTATTAGCAGAAGCAGTGGGCACATTAAGTAGTAAGGCTATGACGAAAGCCTTAGCCAAGTCCTTACTGGATTTAGATACTGAATACGTTCCATTACAAGCGGTCCTCTTTTGAGGAAATTTTACAATTAGATAATATACTTCCTAAAGCGAGCAGAAATGCTTGCTTTTTTATTCTCTATCTTTTTGATTTACCTCATATTTTGGTACTTTTTTGCTGATAGCAAGTTGTAATTTTAGTTAAGATATTCCCCATAATTAAAAATAACTATAAGGATTTGAAATGAATAATGCACTTATTTTAGAACAAGTTAAAAAGAATCGGCGTGATATGGCTATTTTTATAGCGGATGTTGTACTTTTCTTTGTTTTACTGAAAACATTACCTTTTGAGCCGGAGCCAACCAAAGGCTTAGCTCTTTTAGCTTTTGTTGCTATTTTATGGCTCACGGAAGCGGTTCACGTTACCATTACTGCTCTTTTTGTGCCTGTGTTGGCAATTGCATTGGGGGTGGTTACTTCAAAAGAGGCATTAAGTGCCTTTGCTGATCCAACTATCTTCTTATTCTTTGGAGGTTTTGCATTGGCTGCCGCATTGCATATCCAAAAAATTGACAAAATGATCGCAAATAAAATTATGGCTCTGGCAAAGGGAAAATTATTTGTTGCCGTACTTTATTTATTTGGTGTTACGGCTTTTTTGTCAATGTGGATGAGCAATACCGCAACGGCTGCGATGATGCTACCTCTTGCATTAGGTATTCTCAGTAAAATGGACAGAGAATCGGAACGCAATACTTATACTTTCGTATTACTTGGTATTGCGTATAGTGCAAGTATCGGCGGAATGGGGACTTTAGTCGGAAGCCCGCCAAATGCGATTGCAGCTTCCCAGCTACACCTTACATTTTCCGATTGGTTGATGTATGGCTTGCCGGTTATGTTGATTATTTTGCCATTAGTCATTTTTATTTTATATATCACTTTCAAGCCTAGATTTAACCAAGATTTTGAGTTTGAATTTGAACAAATTAGCTTTAATCGGCAACGTGTTATTACGCTGAGCATTTTTCTTTTCATTGCGTGTTGTTGGGTGCTAAGTAGTGTGATTAATCCGCTTATTTCAAGCTTCTTAGGCTTAAAATCTAATATTGGCAACTTTGATAGTATTATTGCACTCGTTGCTTCCTTGCTATTGTGTGTAACAAAAGTAGTGAGTTGGCAACAAATTCAAGACAATACAGAATGGGGAATATTATTTCTCTTTGGTGGCGGGCTCACCTTGAGTGCCGTACTTAGCCATACAGGGGCAAGCCGAATTATGGCGGAAGGTATTATCTCTTTAATTGAAGGCAAACATTATTTTATTGTGTGCTTAATTATTGCTGCTTTTATTATCTGCTTAACGGAGTTTACTTCAAATACCGCAAGTGCAGCATTACTTGTGCCGATATTTATCTCTATTGCAGAGGCTTTAAATATCAACCCACTTGGATTTGCCTTAATTATTGGGCTAGGGGCATCTTGTGCCTTTATGTTGCCTGTAGGAACGCCACCTAATGCCATTGTTTACGGAACAGGTTTGGTTAGACAAAAAGATATGCTCAAGTCTTATAAAATCGATTTGCTTTGTATATTAGTGATTGCCGGAATTGGTTACTGGTTCTGGTTGTAAATGAAAATAGCCAAGTGATTACTTGGCTATTTTTTTATAAAAAGGGAATTACTTACCCCAAACTTCTTCCGCAATTTCTTTAATTAAGTTTAATTTCGCCCACTGTGCTTCTTCAGTTAAAATATTCCCTTCTTCGGTGGATGCAAAACCACATTGTGGCGATAAACATAATTGGTTAATCGGTACAATTTGAGCAGCTTCTTTAATACGTTCGATGATCGCATTTTTATCTTCCAAATCACCAAATTTCGAGGTAATTAAACCTAAAACCACTTGTTGATTTTTAATATGACGTAACGGCTCGAATGTACCTGCACGCTCGGTATCATATTCTAAGAAGAAACCGTCAATACGGCATTTGCCGAATAATGTTTCAGCAACAGGACCATAACCACCTTCCGAGAACCAAGAAGAACGGAAGTTACCACGACAAATGTGCATTGTAATAGACATATCGGCAGGTTTGGCATCAACAATACGATTTAATAAGGCAACATATTTTTCGGCTAAATCAGTTAAATCGAAACCTCTTGCCTCAAATTCTTTACGTTTGTCTTCGGCACAGAATTGTCCCCAGCTTGTATCATCTAGCTGTAGGTTGCGTAATCCCATTTCGTAGAATTTGTACATTGCCTTAATATAAGCATTGGCAATATCATCATAAAGTTTTTGCTCGTCTTGATATTGTGGAAGTGGCTGGTAGTTTTCATCTCGCACACAGCAGATAACGTGCAACATTGTTGGAGCAGGAATAGTAAATTTAGTTGGATAATCGCCAGCTGCTTCTTTTAAAATGCGGTAAGCATCAATAAAAGAGTGATTGTCCGAGAAATCAATATCACCTACGATTTTTACGGTTTGACCCTTCGGCTTATGACCCGTGAAGTTTACATTAAAGACTTCTGTTTCTTTCCAATCCATACCGTCTAATTCAGCTAAGAAATCCAAATGCCACCAAGTACGGCTGAATTCACCGTCAGAAACCGCTTTTACGCCGTGTTGTTTTTGCAGTTCAACGAGTTTTTTAACCTCTTGGCGGGTTACTTCTCTGAGTTCCTCACGGCTAATTTTTTGTTGGTTGAAATCTTCTCTCGCTTGCTTTAACGCATCAGTACGCAAAAAACTGCCTACAATATCATTGCGATAAGGGGCTTGGGTACGAATGGTTGCTTCCGGAAATAATTGGCTCATAAAATCACTCCTTGTAATTGTATTGTGTTATAAACACTGTTAATCATAGCAAAAAGAGCAATAAAAAGCCCTTCATTAGTTTATGAAAATTAATGAAGGGCAGTATGAAAATTTTTACTATACAAGCGGTTCTTTTTTGCAAATTTTTTGCAATTTTTAACCGCTTGTTAAAGGCGATTATTGTATTGCCACAATACGCCCGTCTTGGTAATCCACGGTTACAGGTTTGTTCGGTAATAATTTACCGCTTAAAATCTGTTGAGCGAGTGGATTTTCAAGCTCTTGCTGAATAGCACGTTTAAGAGGTCTTGCTCCAAATAATGGGTCAAAGCCGGCATTGCCGATATGATCTAAGGCTTCATCCGTTACCGTTAGGCTATAACCACGTTCCGCCAAGCGAGTGATTAAGCGTTGTAGCTGAATTTTCGCAATTGAGCGGATATGGTCTTGTCCTAACGAGTGGAACATTACCGTTTCATCAATACGGTTGATAAACTCAGGACGGAAGTGGTGTCCAACAACTTCCATTACCATCTCTTTAACCGCATCATAGCCCTTATGTGCATTCTCTTGAATGAGGTGCGAGCCTAAGTTTGAGGTCATAATCACAACGGTATTACGGAAATCAACGGTTCTGCCTTGACCATCGGTTAAACGCCCGTCATCTAACACTTGCAGTAAAATGTTAAACACATCAGGGTGAGCTTTTTCTACCTCATCAAGTAAAACGACAGAGTATGGACGGCGGCGAACCGCTTCGGTTAAATAACCGCCCTCTTCATAGCCTACATAGCCCGGAGGAGCTCCCACTAAGCGAGATACGCTGTGTTTTTCCATAAACTCAGACATATCAATACGCACCATTGCATCAGGGTCATCAAACAAGAAGTTGGCTAATGTTTTGCTCAATTCTGTTTTACCCACGCCGGTTGGACCTAAGAATAAAAACGAACCAATCGGTTTATTCGGGTCAGAAAGCCCTGCACGGCTACGGCGAATGGCATTTGCCACTGCATCCACTGCTTCATTTTGACCGATAACACGAGCGTGCAATACGTCTTCCATACGAAGGAGTTTTTCTTTCTCGCCTTCCATCATTTTAGCAACAGGAATGCCCGTTGCTTTTGAAAGCACTTCGGCAATTTCTTCTTCGGTTACTTTGGTGCGAAGTAATTGCGTTTCTGCATTTTTTTCACCATTTTCGACCGCTTGCAATTGTTTTTCTAAGTTTGGAATAACGCCATATTGCAACTCAGACATTTTCTCGAAGTTGTTTTCACGGCGAGCTTGATCCATCGCAATGCGAGCGTTTTCCAACTCTTCTTTAATATGTTGTGTGCCAAGCAGTGCTGATTTTTCCGCTTTCCATACTTCCTCAAGCTCTGAATATTCACGCTCTTTCGCCGCCATTTCTTCGTCTAATTTAGCTAAACGTTGGCGGCTGGCTTCATCTTCCTCTTTTTGTAACGCTTGGCGTTCGAGTTTAAGTTGGATAATACGGCGTTCTAATTTATCTAATGGCTCAGGTTTAGAGTCAATTTCCATACGCAGGCTTGAAGCCGCTTCATCAATCAAGTCAATCGCTTTGTCCGGTAATTGACGGTCAGAGACATAACGGTGCGAAAGTGTTGCCGCTGCCACAATTGCCGGGTCGGTAATTTGCACGTGGTGGTGGATTTCATAACGCTCTTTCAAGCCACGCAAAATAGCAATGGTATCTTCCACTGTTGGCTCATCCACCAATACTTTTTGGAAACGGCGTTCAAGAGCCGCATCTTTTTCAATGTATTGACGATATTCGTCTAACGTGGTTGCCCCAACGCAATGCAATTCGCCACGGGCAAGGCTTGGTTTTAGTAAGTTGCCGGCATCCATTGCACCGTCGGTTTTGCCTGCTCCTACCATCGTGTGAATTTCATCAATAAAGAGAATAACTTGCCCTTCTTCTTTGGCGAGTTCGTTTAAAACCGCTTTTAAACGCTCTTCAAATTCGCCACGATATTTCGCCCCGGCAATTAATGCTCCCATATCCAGAGAAAGTACACGCTTGTTTTTCAAGCCTTCAGGTACTTCGCCATTGACAATACGTTGAGCTAAACCTTCTACAATTGCTGTTTTTCCCACGCCCGGCTCGCCGATTAACACAGGGTTATTTTTAGTACGGCGTTGAAGCACTTGCACCGCACGGCGGATTTCTTCATCACGCCCGATAACCGGGTCTAATTTGCCTGCTTTTGCACGTTCGGTTAGGTCAATCGTATATTTTTTCAATGCTTGACGGGTTTCTTCCGCATTTTGATTATTCACGTTTTCTCCTCCTCGAATTTGGCTGATTGCTTGTGTCAGTTTTTCTTTGCTCAAGCCAAACTTTTTAAATAATTTGCCTAAATCGCCATTATCGTCAATTGATGCCAATACAAACAATTCAGATGAAATAAAGCTATCACCAAATTGCTGTGCCAGCTTATCAGATTGATTTAACAATCTAACCAATTGTTGCGAAACCTGCGTATTACCGCCTTGAACTTGCGGCAAGCGGTCTAAAATGGCTTGTAATTCACTGATCAAAGTCTGTACATTGATATTTAATGCAGTAAAGAGTGGGGCAACCGATCCGCCCTCTTGTTTCAGTAACGCATACAGTAAATGAGCAGGTTCGATATAAGGGTTATCTTTTCCGACTGCAAGGGATTGCGATTCAGCTAACGCTTCTTGCAGTTTTGTGGTCATTTTCTCAAAATTCATATCTACTCCAGAATTTATTTATTTTTAATAATGAATTAAGCGGTGTAATAAACGCTTAACCTTTAACGATGTTATAAATAGTGTTTGTCAAGCAGTTTTCAAGTAAAAATGTGAAAAAGATCACAAAATTGTTGCCGTTAGCAGAGCCAACGTTCAAAAAGCGATGCTTTTTGTGCCCACTTATAAAAAAATTACCGTAGATGAAAAAATTCAAGTAGAATAATTTCTTTATAACGAATACAACATCAAAAAATTTGGAGAAAATTATGCCTATTTTACGTTCTGCGACTTCTACACAAGGTCGTAATATGGCGGGGGCTCGTGCATTATGGCGAGCTACCGGTATGAAAGAAAATGATTTCGGTAAACCGATTATTGCAGTGGTAAACTCCTTTACTCAATTTGTGCCAGGGCACGTTCATTTAAAAGATATGGGGCAATTGGTTGCGGCTGAAATTGAAAAAGCGGGTGGTGTGGCAAAAGAATTTAACACCATTGCAGTGGATGACGGTATCGCAATGGGGCACGGCGGTATGCTGTATTCCCTGCCGAGCCGTGATTTAATTGCCGATAGTGTGGAATATATGGTAAACGCTCACTGTGCCGATGCGATGGTTTGTATTTCCAACTGCGATAAAATCACACCGGGAATGTTAATGGCGGCAATGCGTTTGAACATTCCGACTATTTTCGTTTCAGGCGGACCAATGGAAGCCGGTAAAACCAAGCTTTCCGATCAATTAATTCGTTTAGATTTAGTTGATGCAATGATCGAAAGTGCAGACCCAAATGTGTCTGATGAACGTATTGATGCGATTGAAAAACACGCTTGCCCTACCTGCGGTTCTTGTTCAGGAATGTTTACTGCAAACTCAATGAACTGTTTAACCGAAGCCTTAGGTTTAAGTTTGCCGGGCAACGGTTCAATGCTTGCTACCCACGCAGACCGTAAAGAATTATTCCTAAAAGCAGGGCGTGAAATTGTCGAACTTTGCCGTAAATATTACCAAGAAGATGACGAAAGCGTGCTACCACGTTCGATTGCAAGTTTTGATGCCTTTGAAAACGCAATGAGTTTAGATATTGCAATGGGCGGCTCAAGTAACACCGTGCTTCACTTATTAGCAGCAGCTCAAGAAGCCGGTGTGGATTTCAAAATGGCAGACATTGACCGTCTTTCTCGTGTTGTACCGTGTTTAAGCAAAATTGCACCAAATACCAATAAATACCATATGGAAGATGTGCACCGTGCGGGTGGTATTATGGGCTTATTGGGCGAGTTAGATCGTGCCGGTTTAATTCATCGCCACGTAAAAACTGTATTGGGAATGACAATTGAAGAGCAGCTAAACCAATACGATATTATTCGCAACAAAGATGAAGATTTGCATAAATTCTTCCGTGCCGGTCCTGCGGGCATTCGTACTACTAAAGCGTTCTCGCAAGATTGTCGCTGGGATACGGTTGATGATGACCGTGAAAACGGCTGTATCCGTAACGTAGAAAATGCCGTAACCAAAGAAGGTGGCTTAGCCGTATTATTCGGTAATATTGCTGAAGATGGCTGTATTGTAAAAACCGCAGGGGTTGATGAATCTATTTGGAAATTTACTGGCACGGCGATTGTATTTGAAAGCCAAGAAGATGCAGTAGCAGGTATTTTAGGTGGAAAAGTGAAAGAAGGGCATATCGTGATTATTCGCTACGAAGGACCGAAAGGCGGACCGGGTATGCAAGAAATGCTTTATCCAACCAGCTACTTAAAATCAATGGGCTTAGGCAAAAAATGTGCGTTATTAACAGATGGACGTTTCTCCGGTGGTACATCAGGTTTATCCATCGGACATGCTTCACCGGAAGCCGCTTCAGGCGGTGCAATAGCCTTGATTAATGATGGCGATACGGTATCTATCGATATTCCAAACCGTTCAATCAATTTAATGATTTCAGATGAAGAGTTGGCTGCTCGCCGTAAAGAGATGGAAGCTCGTGGCGATAAAGCGTGGCAACCGGTTAATCGCAAACGTGAAGTGTCATTTGCATTAAAAGTGTTCGGACATTTTGCAACTTCAGCGGATAAAGGTGCGGTGCGGGATATTTCATTGTTGAAATAATAAATTTAAAAGTAATAAAGCCTCAATATTGAATGTTGAGGCTTTATTTTTTGTGATTACATTTTATTTTTTCTGCTTAAGAAAATTCACTGTACAAGCTGCAATCAACAATACTACTGCCGCACCTAAATAGAGCTCGTTCTTTTTCCAGCCAGCATCTAATAAAACACCGGCAAGGGTTGGAGAAACGATTGAACCTAGACGACCTACCCCGATTGCTGTACCAACCCCTGTACTGCGGAAGTCCGGTGCATAAAGTGTTGGATTAATCGTATATAAACCGGTAATACAACCATTAATTAATCCACCCACAAGAATTGCTAAGGCAATGGCTAAGCCTAAAGTACCGGAGAATACAAAGGCAACAACGGCAGTGGCAGACAGAATGCTGAATAGCTGTAAAATATTTTTTGCAGCCCAGCGACTAACTAAGAAACCGAAAATTAATGAGCCGATTGTTCCACCCACAGAAATTGCCATACCTACAGTTTGGCTTTGGGTTTTTGGCATTCCGGCTTCTTCTAGCAGTGCCGGTGTCCACGAACTGATAAAGTAGAACGATGCAGAAATCGCAATAAATGCAACCCAAATTAATAGGGTATTACGGCGATATTCAGGCTCAAATAAGCGGGTAATAGCAACTTTATTTTTGCCTTTTGTTTCCACTTCTGGCAATTCCCAACCTGTGCCTAAACCAAGTTTAACCGCAATTTTATTTAAACGTTCTTTAGCATTAGCCGGTCTTTTTGAAATTAAAAACTCAACGGATTCAGGCAATACAAAAAAGAGTAAGATAAATACAGAACCTGTTAAGATTGCACCCACTAAAAATACTGCTCGCCAGCCGTAAATATCTTGTAATAATACGGCAGACATACCACCTAACATTGCCCCAATTCCAAAGCCTGAAGCATAAATAGCAATTGCCAATCCACGCCATTTTTGGCTTGAATATTCGCTTACTAATACGTTTGTGCCGGTTAAAATGGAAGCAACGCCCAAACCTGTAATGACACGGTATAAGCCGATTTCAAAAGCAGAAGAGGCAAAATAGGTCAGTAACATACCTAAAGTAGCTAAGCCTGTTCCAATTAAAAGCAGCGGGCGGCGACCAAATTTATCAGCAAGAGGCGAAAGGAATAATGAACCGATAGCCATACCAAATAAGCCGGCACTCATTAATGTGCCGATGGCAGCTCCATCTAAATTTAATTCTTCTCGAATACTTTTAGCGGTAAAGGCGAGTGCCATTAAGTCAAAGCCATCAAGTAAGTTAAGTAATACCGTAAGACCTACAACCATCCATTGAAATGGGGCCATTTTGTTGTGAGCAATTTGGTTGCGAATATCCATAGTTGTTCTCCAAAAATAATGTATAAAGCTATTGTTATAGCTTGAACTATATGGACTTAAAGAAAATTAATCAAACGCAAAATTTACATAAAATTTATGAAAGATTTTCATAATAAGGTTTTAATGGAGGAAGGGAAAGTGAAAATAAAGTTGAAAGCTTGCCCCTCTTAATAAAAGAGGGGAAGGGGAGTTGATAACGGTTTTATTTCTTCTCAGCTTGTTCAGCTGCTCTTTTGCGTCTAATTTCTTTCGGATCAGCAATCAGAGGACGGTAGATTTCAATTCTATCGCCATCTTCTACTGTTTCATTGAGTTTGGCAGGGCGGCTGAAAATACCGACTTTATTTTCACGTAAGTCGATTTCAGTATATTTTTCTAACACACCTGAGAGCAGAATAATATTTTGAATAGTGGTAGTTTGCGGCACTTGTAGCTTTTTGAGGAAATATTTATCCGGATAGGCATAAAGCACTTCTACGTTAATCTCTTGTATTTCCTGCTCTGTTTGACGTTGTTCAGACACCATAGACCTCTTTTGCACGTTGTTTAAACGCATTCACCATTTTTAACGTAAGTTCGTTGAATACCTTGCCGAAAACTAATGCCACAATCGGGCTTGAAAATTCAAAATTAAGTTCAAGTGAAATTTTACAGCTCTGTTCATCGAACGGAGTGAATGTCCAAAAACCGTGTAAATGGCGAAAAGGACCTTCCACTAAAGTCATTTCAATTTTATAGGGTGGGCTCATTTTATTATGAGTGCTAAACGTTTGGCTAATCCCCAATTTTTGAATATGAAGCTCAGCAGTTAATTCATTTTCCCCTGTGCTTAAGGTTTTTGTACTCACACAGCCTGATAAAAACTCAGGATATCTCTCATAATTATTTACAAGCCGGTACATTTGTTCAGCACTGTAAGGCACAAGGGCAGATTGATTAACAATTGGCATAATATCTCTTTTTTGAATTAACAAGCGGTCATATTTTACAGGAAATTTGCAAGCCTATAAAGAAACGCTTTTGATTTGAAGGTAAACCTCTTGCCCTTCTTTAAGTGAAAGTTCATCAAAAGACCACAAGCTTATCGTACTCCAAATCGTTTGATTTTCGACAAGAACAGCCACATCAACCCGATCTAAATGGGTTTCGATTTTCTGTACATCACCTTTTAACACGTTGCGGATCGAACTTTGCATTGGCTTTTGCAGGCTAATAGAAACATCTTTACTCGCAATGGTAACACGCAAATTTTCGCCCATTTGATGACGAGGAAGTTGGTTAATCCAAAGGCGTTGCTTATTTAGCCCTAATCCAAGCATATTGTAGCTTGATTGCTGCTCTTTTATCGGTAGCTCAAGCAAACTGATACGTTGATTGTTTGGTTGCCAATCAGCAAAAGCAGGACTATGCCACACATTAATAACGCTATCAAATGCCATCACTTTGCCGTTATTAAGCAAAAGCAGCTGATCGGCAAGACGGATAATTTCGTCTAAACTGTGGCTAACATAGAGAATGGGGATATTGAGCTGAGTAGCTAACTTATCCAAATAATCCAATAACTCTTGTTTGCGTGGAAGGTCAAGAGCAGATAAAGGCTCATCCATCAATAAAATATCGGGCGAACTTAGTAATGCACGCCCAATGGCAACCCGTTGTTTTTCTCCACCGGAGAGACTTTCAGGATAGCGATCTAATAGGTGTGAAATGCCTAAGAGCTCAACAATTTGCAAAAAATCGGCAGAATCTGACCGCTTGTAGCCATATTTCAGATTTTTCTCTACCGAATAATGGGGGAATAGGCGATGCTCTTGGAATACATAGCCAATATTGCGTTTTTCAGGCGGTAGGTTGATGCCTTTTTGACTATCAAACAGCACCCGTCCGTTTAATTCAATCAGCCCAGATTGTGCAGTAGAAAGCCCCGCAATTAAATTAATCAGGCTTGATTTACCCGCCCCCGAACGCCCGAAAATAGCAGTAATGCCTTGAGCAGGAATATCCAGATTGACATTCAAATCAAGATTACCGAGTTGCTGAATAAGGTTAATTTTTAGCATAACGTTTCTGCCTTTCCGCCAACCATTCCGAACAGAATAAGGCGATTAATGAAATCGCAATCGCCACCAAACATAATCGGGCGGCAGCCATTTCACCATCAGGGGTTTCAATAAAGGTAAAAAGTGCAGCCGGAATGGTTTGGGTTTGGTTGGGAATATTGGAGACAAAGGTAATGGTTGCCCCAAATTCTCCCAATGATCGTGCAAAGCCTAATACCGCTCCTGCAACAATACCCGAAAAGGAGAGCGGTAAGTTAAGGGTAAAAAACACCTTTAGCGGACTTGCCCCTAATGTACGAGCCGCTTGTTCTAGTTTAGGATCTACCGCCTCTAGGGCTAAACGAATAGAACGTACCATCAGTGGAAACGCCATTACCATAGAAGCTAGTACAGCCCCTTTCCACGAGAAGCTAAAGCTAAAATTAAACCACTCCCATAAATATTGCCCGATAACACCTCGTTTTGCCATTGAGATAAGCAATAAATAGCCAATAACAACAGGGGGCAAAACGAGGGGAAGATGAACGATACCGTTCAGGAGGCTTTTACCCCAAAATTGTTTGCGAGAAAGTAACCAAGCCACCCACACGGCAAATGGCAAGGCAAGCAGCACTGCAATAGAAGCAACTTTTAGGCTGAGAACAATCGCATTGAGTTCTTGTGGGGTAAAATCAAACATCATTCAATAGGTTTAAATCCAGCGGCTTCAAATCGAGCTTTGGCTTCCGGTGTTTGTAGAAAATCTAAAAATTTTACGGCAGATTGCTTTTCACTCACCACTGCGGCAGGGTAAACAATTTCGCCATAGCTTTTTTGTGGGAACACTGCGACTATTTTCACTTTATTCGATACTTTGGCATCGGTTTCATACACAATGCCTAATGGTGCTTCACCTCGCTCCACAAAAGAAAGGGCATCTCGCACGTTTTTTGCCCGAGCTAATTTTGGCTCAATCGTTTCCCATAAATTATAGTAAGTTAAGGCTTTTTGAGCATATTTTCCAGCGGGAACGTGGGCAGGATCACCCACAGATAAATAACTATTTGTTAATTCTTTGGCAAAATTGACCGCTTGTATATTGTCTGCTTGAATTTGACTTTCTTTTGGTGCAACTAAAACCAGCTCATTATTGACTAGGTTTATTCTATTTTTAATTTTAGCAGACTGTTTTTGTGCGAGGTAATCCAGCCATTGTAAGTCAGCTGAAATAAAAAGATCGGCTGGAGCATCTTGCTCAATTTGTTTAGCTAACGCAGAGGAAGAAGCAAATGAAAATGTGATTTTATCTTCCGGATATTTTTTCTCAAAATCTTGCCCGATTTCTTGCAACACATTATTCATTGAAGCAGCAGCAAAAACGGTAACATTTTCTGCAAATGCCATATTAAGTGTTAATGCAAAAATAGTGCTGATAGATAATTGATTTAACATTTTCATATTGATTACCTAAGAACGTAGCCCAATTCCTCGCTGAATTAATGAATAAGCCACAATATATAGCACCACACATAAGGAAGCTAATACTGCAAATGTATAAAATAGTGGCACATCACTAATACCGAGAAAACCATACCTCAAGCCGTTTATCATATAGACAATCGGATTGAATTTTGACACCGTTTGCCAAAATTCAGGGAGTAATGAAATAGAGTAAAACACTCCACCTAAATAAGTAAGCGGCGTAAGCACGAAAGTAGGAATTAACCCTACATCATCAAACGATTTCGCAAAAACCGCATTAATTAAACCACCTAATGCAAAGGCGACAATAGTTAAAAACAGTGTTAAAGCAATGATGGTAAAGGAGTGAATATTAAAACTCACAAATACCATTGCAACTAACATTACCAAGAGTGCAGCCAAGCCGGCTCGTAAAATACTACCCAATAAATAGCCCCAAATAATGTTATGGGTGGAAAGGGGCGAAATCAGTAGTTCTTCAAAATCTCGGGTAAATTTGCTTAAGAAGAAAGACGAAGCGGTATTAACATAAGAGGCAGTAATTGCCGTCATCATAATTAAGCCGGGAGCAATAAATTCCATATAGCCCACGCCATTCATCTCACCAATACGTCCACCAATTAATTTTCCGAAAATTAAAAAGTAGAGGGTAGTGGTAATCACAGGTGGCACAAGGGTTTGTCGCCAAATTCTCAGAATACGGTGGCACTCTTTGCACGCTAAAGTATAAAATCCGATCAAATTCATTTTATTGAGCCATATTGATAAAAAGTTCTTCTAAGCGGTTGGATTTATTCCGCATACTTAATACTTCCGTACCTTGAGCCGCAATTTGCGAAAAGAGGTTTGTCAGCCCTTGCTGGCGTTTCACATTGACTTCAAGTGTATTTTCATCAATCCATTTATGCGGATAATCTTGAATGACAAGCGGTTGATTTTTATCAGAATATTGCAAATCTAACACAAACACTTCACTTTCTAACTTTGCAAGCAAGGCTTTCATTGAGGTATTTTCAATCAATTCACCATTTTGAATAATACCGATATGACGGCACAGGGTTTCCGCCTCTTCCAGATAATGCGTAGTCAGAATAATGGTTGTGCCTTGATTGTTTAGATCACGTAGAAAATCCCACAATGAACGGCGGAGTTCAATATCCACACCTGCGGTTGGTTCATCTAAAATCAGCAGTTTAGGGTGATGCATTAAGGCTCTGGCAATCATCACACGGCGTTTCATTCCGCCGGAAAGCTCACGAGTAAGATGTGTGCGTTTTTCCCATAAATCGAGCTGTTTTAACCATTTTTCGGCACGAATAAGAGCCTCTTTGCGTGGAATACCGTAAAAACCGGCTTGTTGTACCAGCACATCAATGACTTTTTCAAACTGATTAAAATTAAACTCTTGTGGTACAAGCCCGATTTGATGCTTTAATTCCACTTTTTGTGTATCTAAATCGTAGCCAAACACTTTTACACTACCACTTGTTTTATTCACAAGGGAGCTAATAATACCAATGGTGGTGGATTTTCCTGCACCGTTATGCCCAAGTAGAGCGTAGAAATCCCCTTGCTCTACTACAAGGTTGATCCCTTTTACCGCTTTTACACCGGTCGGGTAGGTTTTCACAAGATCAATTAATTCTAATGCTTTCATCTATTTACTCACTCTGTGCAACCGCTCGAATGGTCGATTCATCAATTTGTGCATCGAAGGCGTTGCGAAGTAACATTAATTTTTCATCGTTCAGCAAAGCAGATTTTGCTGCTTCAGTGAGTTGTTTGAAAATGGCTCGACGAATTTCCAGCGGCGTTTGTTTATCAGCATTGTCGCCGATAGATAAATCATAGCTATAGCCTTTTTCAGTCAATGCCACTTCTAAATTTTTACGAGATTCCACATTATCTAAATGTGCCATATTGGGCTTTAACACCAATGAAAGATGGTTGTCTGCGAGTTTATCTAAGTAGCTGTTTAAGGCAATTTGGCGTGAAAAACCGCCTAAATTAAGCGAATTAGCAATCTCACACCATTTATCTTGTTGGCAAGATAAATCAATGGTTTTTGCCACTAGTTCTGGTGTACGTTCTTGCAAAATAGCTTGCTTAATATCCGACGGTTTGGCACTGTCTGCTTGGTTTTCTAATTCAGGGTTGAGCCAAGTCCAACGGTAATCTTCATCGTCTATGCTTTTAGGCGTGTTTTCTACTTTTGAAACGGATTGATGTGCCGTTTGCTGTTGATTTTCTGCAAATTGGATAAATCGTTCTTGTAATGAAGCGGTCGAATTTTCCGATTTTTTTGCAATAAATTGAGGCGTTTTTAACTCAGGCTTTTTTTTTTCGGCTTGAGTTAAATCAGCTTGCTGTTGCTGTAATTTTTTGCGGGCTTCAAGTGCAGCCATTGCCGGAGAAAACGTAGTGGTATTTTCTTCTTTAGGCATTATAGGAGCTACAGTTGGTGCTTGTGTCGTTTGTGAAGCCACTACCGATTTTTGCTGATTTTTCTCTAAGGTTTCTCTTAGTTGAGCAATTTGATTTTGTGGCTTCGGCTGAGTATTTGTAACCACATTAGTTTGCGGAACGGCAGATACCGTTGGAATGACCATAGTTGCCATTCTTTCCGCCTGTTTTGGGTGGAAAGCTAATGCACGCAGTATCGCCATTTCCACACCGGCACGTTGCTCGGGTGCAAAAGGTAGCTCTTTTTTGCTGTTAAGGATAAGTTGATAGAAAAACTGCACATCTTCAGGTGGCATCTGTTTTGCCAGAAAATGAATGAGCGTTTCTTCTGCGGCGGTAGTTTTGACTAATTGTAACATCGCAATTTTGTGCAATGTTTCTGCAATATCACTCAGTAATTGTTGCCAATCTACTCCTTTAGCGGCAATTTGCTCAATGATTGCCATTGCTTTTTCGCCATCAGCTTGGGCGATTGCTTGCACTAATTCTAATGGCTGATTGTCATCAATGAGCCCTAACATTTGGCTTACCGCATCGAGAGTAATATTGGCGTTACTCATTGCGATAGCTTGATCAGTGAGACTGAGTGAATCGCGAATACTGCCGTGAGCCGCTTTCGCTAATTTTTCGATCGCAAGCGTTTCATAAGGTATGCTTTCTGCATTAAGAATAAACTCTAAATGGTTGGTAATTTGTGATTGTTCCAATGCACGCAAATGGAATTGCATACAACGTGATAAAATTGTGATCGGCAACTTTTGCGGATCGGTTGTGGCTAAAAGGAATTTAACGTATTCAGGGGGTTCCTCAAGGGTTTTGAGTAACGCATTGAAACTGTGGCGAGAGAGCATATGCACTTCGTCAATCAGGTAAACCTTAAAACGCCCAACGGTTGGTTTGTATTGTACGTTATCAAGTAGCTCTCGGGTATCTTCCACTTTGGTGCGAGAGGCTGCATCGATCTCAATCAGATCGATAAAATGCCCTTCTTCGATTGCTTTGCAATTGGCACATTCTCCACAAGGTTCAGCAGTAATGCCATTTTCGCAGTTTAGCCCTTTTGCAAAAAGGCGGGCAATGGAGGTTTTTCCCACGCCTCGAGTGCCTGAAAACAGATAGGCGTGATGAAGCCTATCTTCTCTTAAACTGTTTTCAAGAGCAGATAAAACGTGCTGTTGCCCAACGACTTCAGAGAAGCGTTGAGGTCTCCATTTGCGGGCTAGAACCTGATAACTCATATTTGTTCTTTATTCATTTTGTAGGAGCTAATTGAAATTAGCTCCTACTGGTTGCAAAAAATTGAGAAGATACAACCGCTTGTAATTAATGACCTTCAAAACTCACTAAACTGAAGGATTTAATTCCTTCTTGTTCTAAGCGTTCTTTGCCACCTAAATCGGGTAACCAAA
The DNA here is from genome assembly GCF_014541205.1 of Mannheimia bovis. Classification (NCBI taxonomy): domain Bacteria; kingdom Pseudomonadati; phylum Pseudomonadota; class Gammaproteobacteria; order Pasteurellales; family Pasteurellaceae; genus Mannheimia; species Mannheimia bovis. The sequence goes on from NZ_CP061280.1 coordinate 1,190,808, forward strand.
TCACAAATGCAGCGTGTTCAACGTTACCCCCTAAGCGACGGATCAATTTTGCCGTTGCATCAATAGTGCCACCGGTTGCTAATAAGTCGTCGATCATCAACACGTTGTCGTTAGCGTTGATCGCATCTTTGTGAATTTCTAACGTGTCTTCACCATATTCAAGAGTATAAGATTGAGAAATTACTTCACGCGGTAATTTTTTAGGCTTACGAACTAGCACAAAAGGCACGCCAAGTGCTAAGGCAACAGGAGCTCCGAAAATAAAACCACGAGACTCTGTACCAACAATTTTAGTAATACCTTTGTCTTTAAATTCAGCCACGATAGCATCAACCGTTGCTTGGAATGCTTCAGGCACTTCTAAGAGAGAAGTAATATCACGGAAAATAATTCCTGCTTTAGGGTAATCAGGGATAGATTTGATAGAAGATTTGATTAAATCTAATTGGCTCATTATTTGACCTATATGTAATTTGAAAATAACTGGAAAACTCTATAGAAAAATGAGGGAAATTTCAAGGAAATTAGTCAATTTAATCATAAACATTTCGCAGGTTTCGGCAGTCCCGCAATTTTAGTGGCTTGTTTTGCCGGTCCATCTGGGAATAAGCGTTGTAAATAGCGGCTATTGCCTTTTTCTTCGCCAAATTTTTGTGCCATTGCTTTTACTAACATTCTAATTGCAGGAGAGGTTTTATATTCTTGGTAAAACTCTCGCACTAAATAGATGATTTCCCAATGTTCTTCCGTTAATGTAATTTGTTCTTTTTCTGCGATTTTTTCAGCGAGTTGTTCAGACCAATCATTTAGGTTTTTCAAATAACCTGCATCGTCAGTTGGATATTGGATATTATTCAGTTCTATAGACATAAAATAAAAATGCCACATAAAGTGGCATTCCTCTTATATTTTAATATTAATCATCGCTACCTAATACACCAAAGATTTGTAAGAAACTTACAAATAGGTTATAGATAGAAACATATAAATCAACAGTTGCACGAATATAGTTTGTTTCGCCACCGTGAATAATATTGCTGGTTGCGAGTAAAATCGCACCGCTTGAGAAGATAACAAATAAGCTGCTTAAGGCTAAACCTAGTGCCGGAATCGCTAAGAAAATGTTAGCGATAATGCCGACTAATAGTACCACAAATAATGCTACCATCATTCCGCTTAAGAAACTCATATCTTTTTTCGTGGTTAATACATAAGCTGAACAAGCGAAGAAAACTAACGCTGTTGCACCAAATGCAAGGGCAACGATATCGCCTAAACCTGCACCGATGTAGCGGTTTAAAATAGGACCTAAGGTATAACCCAAGAAACCTGTTAAAGCAAATACGCTTAAGATACCCACACTGCTATTTGAAGTGGCATTTGTTAAGAAAAGTAAGCCATAAAAGCCGATTAATAATCCCCACCAAGGCATTGCCGGTGCATTCATTTGCATTGCAACAAAAGCAACAACGGCTGAGAAAGTCAGTGTCATTGCCAATAACATATAAGTATTGCGTAGCACTTTGTGAGTGCTAATAAGTGATTCAGATGTTGAGTAGCTATGAGCTAAACGATTTTCCATAAAAATTCCTTCTGTTTTTGTTTTTAAATCGGAAAAACCGACGGATTGATATGTATGGATAAATTTCCATAAATCAAGCCTTAAATTAGCGGTAATTTATTGTAAAGTCAATGCGATTTTGTAACAGGGGAGTAAAAAAAATAATTTAGTTATGTTACACTTAACACAATTCTACTGCTTGTTCCTTTAGTTTTGTTATGAAGCTTAATTTCCCAACTTTTTTAACTTTATTTCGTGTCGGAATGATACCACTTTTTATTGTGGCGTTTTATCTGCCGACTAAATATGCCCCTGAAATTGCTACCTTGATATTTTTTATTGCTTCTATTACTGATGCGTTTGATGGCTATTTAGCCCGTAAATGGAACCAAACAACGAGACTTGGGGCATTTTTAGACCCTGTCGCAGATAAAGTCCTGGTTGCAGTTGCTTTTGTTTGTGTAGCGGAGCATTACCATACTTGGTGGGTTACTATTCCAATTTGCATTATGATTGCCAGAGAGATTATTATTTCTGCATTGCGTGAATGGATGGCAGAGCTCGGTGAGAGAGCAAGCGTTGCCGTTTCAATTTGGGGAAAAGTAAAAACAACCGCTCAAATGTTAGCCTTAGGCGGAATGATTTGGCGACAAAGTGAAGCAATGGAAATTTTAGCCTTTATTCTACTTTATATTGCGGCAGGTTTAACTATTTGGTCGATGTTGCAATATTTGAGTGCTTCAAAAGGCAGCTTGTTGAAGTCGTAAGCGGTCTATTTTTATGATTTTTTTGTAATTGTAGAGCTATTTTGTGATTGTATATTCTGAATTTCATCACGCATAATGTCTGAATTTAATTCCAAATCTTTCCTTGCCGATGTTCCTCATCAACCCGGTGTTTATCGTATGTACGATGACAAAGGAAAGATTATCTATGTTGGTAAAGCAAAAGATTTAAAAAAGCGTTTATCAAGCTATTTCCGTGCGAATTTACCCAATCGTAAAACCGAAGCATTGGTGTCGAATATTGCTCATATTGAGACAACTCTAACCCATTCCGAAACAGAAGCCCTGCTATTAGAACACAACTATATTAAAGAAAACCAACCTAAATATAATGTGCTTCTGCGTGATGATAAAGCCTATCCTTATATTTTACTCACTAAACATCAACACCCTCGTGTGGGTAGCTTTCGAGGCAGTAAGAAAATCAATGGCGAATATTTTGGACCTTATCCTAATGCTACCGCAGTGAGGGAAACACTCTACTTGTTGCAAAAAATTTTCCCTGTCCGACAGTGTGAAGACAGCTATTATAAAAACCGCTCCCGCCCTTGTTTACAATATCAGATCGGACGTTGTCTTGCCCCTTGTGTGGAAGGTTATTGCACGCAAGAAGAATACGATAATCAAGTGAAATTGGTTCGATTGTTTTTACAGGGTAAAGATCATCAAGTGGTAGAATATCTGATTTGTAAGATGGAAAGTGCGGCTGAAAATCTGGAATTTGAAACGGCGGCACGTTATCGAGATCAAATCCAACTCGTGCGAGAAGTAATGGAAAAACAGTCGATCTCAACTGATCGCTGGGACGATCTGGACTTTATTTCGATTGCCTACCAATATGGTATAGCTTGCGTGCATATTTTATTTGTACGACAAGGTAAGGTATTGGGTAATCGTAGCTATTTCCCCAAAGTGCCAAATCATACCGATCTTGCTGAATTAAGTGATACCTTCATCGGGCAGTTTTATTTGCAGATGAACCAGCATCGCACAATTCCAAATCAGATCATTATCGATCAAACAGTCAGTGAAAAAGAAGCCTTAGAAACGGTACTATCTGAACAAGCAGGGCATAAAGTTACTATTTTAAATAAAGTGCGAGGGGAAAAAAGTCGCTACCTCGCACTTGCTCAAACCAATGCGATTGCCGCTCTGAATGTTCAATTAAAGCAAGATGAACGTATTCACACTCGCTACCAGGCTTTACAAGCGGTACTAAATCTCGAAAAAATTGCAAGGATGGAGTGCTTTGACATCAGCCACACAATGGGTGATCAAACAGTCGCTTCTTGTGTCGTATTTGATGAAAACGGCATTTTGAAATCGGATTATCGCCGTTTTAATATTGAAGGCATTACGCCCGGTGATGATTATGCCGCAATGGAGCAAGCTCTTCTGAAGCGTTATGACCGACCACTTCCACCGGAAAAAATTCCTGATATTATTTTTATCGACGGAGGCAAAGGACAGCTCAACCGAGCGTTAGATACTTTTGCGAAGCTAAATGTGGAGTGGGATAAGTCTAAACCGCTACTCATTGGTGTTGCAAAAGGCGTAGAACGCAAAGCAGGACTGGAAACCTTGATTATCAGCAAGTGGGATAAAGAGATTAACTTACCGCCTGATAGTCCTGCTTTACATTTAATTCAGCATATTAGAGATGAAGCACATCATCATGCTATTAACGCACATCGAAAAAAACGCCAGAAAGCCTTTACCGAAAGTGGGTTAGAAAGTATCGAAGGCGTTGGAGCTAAACGTCGCCAAGCCTTATTAAAATATTTAGGCGGAATGCAAGGCGTAAAAAATGCCACACTTGAAGAAATTCAAAGCGTGCCGGGTATTTCTAAAGCCTTAGCGGAAGTGATTTTCGATACATTGAGAAATAGTTGAACGTACAAGCGGTCGTTTTTATTGAATAATTTGCAAATTTTTTCTAACAAATGACCGCTTGTCATATTTGAAATTGAAACGAATACAAACAAACGTTTGCGTAATCGTTTGCTTATTTGATGTGAAATCCATATAATTCGCCCTTATTTTTTATTTCTTAGATCTTATTTTGAGGCATTTATGCAAAAAATTCTTTATCCTGTTGATTCCAAACCGCCATTCGGTTTAACGCTTCTTCTTGCTGCACAACATTTGTTGGCAGCACTTGGTGGTATTATCGCCGTACCGTTAGTAATTGGTAATGTGCTAAATTTACCTGCATCGGATATTATCGTGCTGGTTAATGCAGCGTTATTGGTGTCGGGGATTGTAACGATTCTTCAATGTCAAGGCATTGGACCTATAGGTTTACGTTTACCAAGTGTGATGGGAACAAGTTTTACCTTCGTAGCGGCAGCACTGGCTATCGGTTTTAGTGAGCACGGAGTAGCAGGGATTATGGGGGCATCGTTAGTTGGCTCTCTTGTGATGATTATCGGCAGCTTTTTTATGCCTTATGTGCGTAAACTTTTCCCACCTGTGGTAACCGGTGTTGTTGTAATGATGATCGGTTTAAGTTTAATTCCTGTGGCGGTGGACTGGTTTGCAGGCGGTCAAAGAGGTGATGCACATTATGCCGATCCTGCTAATCTTGCAATGGCGACTTTTGTGCTGGTTCTGGTTGTGATTTTAGTACAATGGGGCAAAGGCATTTTTTCAGCAGCTGCAATTGTGATTGGTATGATGGTAGGCTATGTAGTGGCTTTAGCTTTAGGTTGGATAAACTTTGATAACGTGAAATCAGCCGATGTGGTAGCCATTCCACAGCCATTGCATTTTGGTCTTGCTTTCCCGATTTCAGGTATTATTGGGATGAGTATCGCTTATTTAGTCACCATTGTGGAATCAAGCGGTAACTTTTTAGCGTTAGGAAATGCGACACAAACTGAAATTACAGGTAAACATTTACGTGGTGGAGTGTTATGTGATGGATTAGGATCAGCCTTTGCGGCAATTATGTCTACCACACCATTTTCATCATTCGCCCAAAATATCGGTGTGATTTCTTTAACCGGTGTTGCAAGTCGCTATGTTGTAACTGTGATGGGGGGCTTATTAGTATTAGCCGGTATTTTCCCTTGGTTTGGTGCATTGATTGTGTCTATCCCAACCCCGGTTTTAGGTGGGGCAGGCTTGATGATGTTTGCGATGATTATTGCAGCAGGTATCCAAATGTTAGATAAGGTAGAACGTTCAAAACGTAACGGATTAATTATTGCGATTTCAATCGGTTGTGGCTTAGCGGTTACTACTCGCCCGGAGTTATTAGATAAACTCCCTTCTTTTGTAAAAGAAGTATTTGGTTCGGGCATTACTGTTGGCTCACTATTTGCACTTATTTTGAACTTAATTCTACCAAAAGATGAAAATAAAGAATTAGAAAATGAATAGTGATTGATGTAATCGGTAAATCTTACTTGAAATTTCATTGATTAATCACTATCTTAATGAAAGCTGTACGCCTTAACTCGTAATTAGTTGGGGCGTTTCTTTTTTTATTTAATTTAGATGTTTAAGGACAAATTTATGAGTAATGTTATTCACACAACAGACGCAACATTTGAACAAGATGTTTTAAAATCAGATGTGCCTGTATTATTAGATTTCTGGGCACCGTGGTGTGGTCCTTGCCGTATGATCGGACCTGTGCTTGACGAGTTATCGGTTGATCCGCAATTTGAAGGCAAAGTTAAAATTGCCAAAATGAACGTAGATGAAAATCCAAATGTAGCGGCACAATTCGGCGTACGTAGCATTCCATTTTTACTTTTATTTAAAAAAGGCGAGGTTGTTGCACAACAAGTTGGTGCTCTTCCACACGCACAAATGGCTGAATTTATTAAACAAGCGTTATAATTAAATTAGAGCAAAAATAGGGCGAATTTATCGCCCTCTTTTTTTGTGATTTAAATATTGCCTATATAAGGGTAAATCTGCAAAAAATAGTAAAAAAAGACCGCTTGTTTTACCAGATAAACCTAGTCAAATGATAACTAAATAGGTACAATCTTTAACTTGCGTTTTAAATTTTAAAGTGCGATTCGATTTTATTTTTGGAGATATTTATGTCGTGGAATGAATCAGGTAATCAGCAAGACCCTTGGGGGAAGCCGGGACAGAGACGATCTGAACCAAAGCCTGAACAGCAAGAACAAGATCAAGAGCAAGGTCCTGCTCAAGGTTCACAACAAGGACCAACCAATAATCAACGAAACGAACAAAAACCACCTGATTTAGAAGAAGTTTTCAGCAGTTTATTGAAAAAAATGGGTGGTGGAAAATCACCTAATAGCAATGGCTCTCGTAATCCAAACAGTATCGGATTGGGTAAATTTCTACCCATTGTTTTAGGGCTTGCTACTGTAGTGTGGGCAGGTTCAGGGTTTTATACCGTGCAAGAGGCTGAGCGAGGTGTCGTTACCCGTTTAGGTAAACTTGATAACATCGTTATGCCGGGCTTGAATTGGAAGCCAACTTTTATTGATTCTGTAACTAGAGTAAACGTAGAACGTGTGTCTGAGTTAAATACGAGCGGTTCAATGCTTACTCAAGATGAAAATATGGTTCAAGTTGAGATGACGGTTCAATATCGTGTGGAAGACCCTGCTAAATATCTATTTAGTGTGAGCAACCCTGATGAAAGCCTAAAACAAGCGACAGATAGTGCGTTACGTTATGTGATCGGTCATATGACAATGGATGAAATTCTAACCACAGGTCGAGCAACAGTGCGTGAAAGAACGTGGACGACTTTGCGTGAGATTATCAAAACCTATGATATGGGCTTGTTAGTAACAGACGTCAACTTCCAATACGCTCGTCCACCTGAAGATGTAAAAGCTGCATTTGATGATGCAATTAAAGCACAAGAGGACGAACAACGCTTAATTCGTGAAGCAGAAGCCTATGCAAGAGGAGAAGAGCCTATTGCACGTGGTCAAGCACAACGTACTATTGAACAAGCAGAAGCTTATAAAGAAGCGGTTGTGTTAAATGCTAAAGGGGAAGTGGAACGTTTAAGCCAATTATTACCTGAATACAAGGCTTCTCCGGAGCTGACTCGCGAGCGTTTATATATTCAAACGATGGAAAAAGTGATGAAAAATACACCTAAAGTCGTGATGGATGCATCAGGCAATAATTTAAATGTATTACCTTTTGATAAGTTAATGAATAATTCATCAGCTACTAAAGTTGAGCAACAACAAGTCGCACCGACACAAACACAAGTTGCACCGCCATCGGTTATTCAATCAAGAACACAGGCTCAGCCACAATCGGTAGAACAGCCGGTAGACCAAACACGTAAAGGGAGATTTTAATAATGCGTAAATTATTAGTACCTGTACTTGCAGTGGTTGCTTTTGTTGTTCTACAGGCAGTAACCATTGTTAATGAAGGCGAGCGTGGCATTATGTTACGTTTTAATAAAGTGCATCGTGATAGCGATCAAAAAGTGGTAGTCTACCAACCTGGTATTCATTTCAAAATGCCATTTATTGATAGTTTGAAAGTATTAGATGCACGTATTCAAACGCTAGATGGGCAAGAAGACCGTTTTGTAACGGTAGAGAAAAAAGACCTCTTGGTAGATTCCTATGTGAAATGGCGAATCAGCGATTTCGGTCAATTCTACACCTCAACGGGTGGCGACTATCAAAAAGCAGCAGATTTACTGCGTCGTAAAGTTAGTGACCGTCTGCGTTCTGAAATTGGTTCTCGAACCATCAAAGATATTGTTTCAGGCTCTCGTGGCGAATTAATGGCTGGAGCTCAAAAAGCATTAAATACCGGCGAAGATGGCACAGAACGTTTAGGTATGGAAGTTGTTGATGTGCGTGTTAAACAGATCAACTTACCGAACGAGGTTTCTGCTTCTATTTACCAACGTATGCGTGCAGAGCGTGATGCGGTTGCTCGTGAACACCGTTCACAAGGTAATGAAAAAGCAGAAATTATTCGTGCTGAAGTAGATAAAAAAGTTACTTTAATTTTGGCGAATGCTAACAAAACGGCTCAAACATTACGAGGCGAAGGCGATGCTCAAGCAGCAAAACTCTATTCAGAGGCATTTGGTAATGAGCCGGAATTTTATAGCTTTATTCGAAGTTTAAAAGCGTATGAAGATAGCTTCGCTGAAGGGCAGAATAATATGATGTTATTGAAGCCAAATAGTGAGTTTTTACGCTTTATGCAAGCTCCTACAAAATAGTTGTATCTATAAAAACCCGATCTAGTATCGGGTTTTGATTTTTTACCTATTTAGGCGATTATAAGCGGTTAATTTTAATAAAAATTTTGTAATTTTCTGCGATAAATTGACCGCTTGTAATATACCGTTATAATAGGTTATCACTGTTCATTCTAATCTAAAGAGGCATTTTCTATGGGTAAAAGTGTTGCGATTCTCGGGGCTCAGTGGGGCGATGAGGGCAAAGGTAAAATTGTTGATTTATTAACAGATCGTGTGAAGTATGTGGTGCGTTACCAAGGCGGTCATAACGCAGGGCATACCTTAATCATTGATGGTGAGAAAACTGTTCTTCGCCTGATTCCATCAGGTATTTTACGCGATAACGTGACTTGCTTAATCGGTAATGGCGTAGTGCTTTCACCTGATGCGTTAATTAAAGAAATGGGTGAATTAGAAGCTCGTGGCATTAACGTGCGTGAGCGTTTAAAAATCTCTGAGGCTTGCCCGTTAATTTTACCTTATCACGTGGCGATGGATCACGCTCGTGAAGCGGCACTTGGTAAAAACAAAATCGGTACAACAGGGCGTGGTATCGGTCCAGCTTATGAAGACAAAGTTGCCCGTCGTGGTTTGCGTGTAAGTGATTTGTTTGATAAAGAACATTTCGCAGAAAAATTAAAAGATATTTTAGATTACTACAACTTCCAATTGGTGAACTATTACAAAGTAGAAGCGGTAGATTACCAAAAAACTTTAGATGATGTTTTTGCGATTGCCGATGTAATCACTGGAATGGTGGCAGACGTAACAACTTTACTTCACGAGGCTCGTGAAAATGGTGATAACATCTTATTTGAAGGTGCACAAGGCACAATGTTAGACATTGACCACGGCACTTATCCATTTGTAACCAGCTCAAATACTACCGCAGGTGGTGTTGCAACAGGTTCTGGCTACGGACCCCGTAACTTAGATTATGTGCTAGGTATCATTAAAGCCTACTGTACTCGTGTAGGAAGTGGACCATTCACTACCGAATTATTTGATGAAGTAGGGGCAGAAATTGCACGTAAAGGTAAAGAATTTGGTGCAGTAACCGGTCGCCCACGCCGTTGTGGTTGGTTTGATGCCGTAGCCGTTCGCCGTGCAGTACAGATTAACTCAATTTCAGGTTTCTGTATGACAAAACTTGACGTGTTAGATGGTTTCAAAGAATTAAAAATCTGTACAGCATACAAAATGCCGGACGGCAGAATTGTGGAATACGCACCACTTGCCGCAAAAGACTGGGAAGGTGTTGAACCAATTTACGAAACAATGCCGGGCTGGTCAGAAAACACCTTCCGTGTAACTAAACGTGAAGATTTACCGCAAGCTGCATTAGATTACATCAAACGGATCGAAGAATTAGTAGGTGTACCGGTAGATATCCTCTCAACCGGTCCGGACCGTTTTGAAACAATGATTCTACGTGACCCATTCGCTGCGTAATTTAAGCTAAACAAAAGCCATTTAGTTAATTCACTAAATGGCTTTTTTGTAAAATAATTTAGAAATTTGACCGCTTGTAGATAAAACGGAATAGGTATTGCTTTAGAATGTATAATCTACTTAAATGTTAATTGAATTGATTTTAGCAATAAATGGCACGCCCTAAAGGATTCGAACCTTTGACCCACGCCTTAGAAGGGCGTTGCTCTATCCAGCTGAGCTAAGGGCGCAGATAAGAGTATGTAAAAAAGAAATGGTCGGCGAGATAGGATTTGAACCTACGACCCACTGGTCCCAAACCAGTTGCGCTACCAAGCTGCGCTACTCGCCGACATATGTGCTTGATTATAGATTTCTTTATTCAACAGTCAATCTTTTTTTATCAAATTATGCTTAAATGGTGGAACTTTATCCGCTATTCAAATTTAACTTATCAAAATGTTAATTTTTTGAGAAAATGGCAAACGTTTTCGTCAGCTAATTATTTTTGGAGAGAAAAATGACTGCACAGGTTATTTCCGGTAGTGCGATTGCATCGCAAATTAAAACTAACATAAGTGAAAAAATCGCTCAATATGTTCAACAAGGCAAACGTAAGCCGGGGCTTGCGGTAATTCTTGTCGGGGCAGATCCTGCTTCTCAGGTCTATGTGGGTAGCAAGCGTAAAAGTTGTGCAGAAATTGGCATTGAATCGAAATCTTACGATTTATCAGCAGAAACAACAGAAGCAGAATTACTTTCACTTATCGAAGATCTTAATCAAGATGAGAGCGTGGACGGTATTTTAGTACAATTACCTTTACCAAAGCAGATTGATTCAACCAAAGTCATTGAAGCAATCGCACCGCATAAAGATGTAGACGGTTTCCACCCTTATAATGTAGGGCGTTTAGCTCAGCGTATTCCGACCTTACGTTCTTGTACCCCTTACGGCGTGATGAAATTACTTGAAACTACAGGTGTGGATTTACACGGTCAGCACGCGGTGATTGTTGGGGCTTCTAATATTGTGGGGCGTCCAATGGCGTTGGAGTTGTTACTTGCAGGTAGTACAGTAACAGTTACTCACCGTTTTACTAAAGATTTAGAACATCACGTTCGCCAAGCAGATATTTTAGTCGTGGCGGTCGGTAAGCCTGAATTTATTCCGGGCGATTGGATTAAAGAAGGGGCGATTGTGATTGATGTAGGCATTAATCGTGGGGCAGACGGTAAATTAAAAGGTGATGTTGAATATAGCGTTGCCTCACAAAAAGCGAGTTTTATTACCCCAGTGCCGGGCGGTGTAGGTCCAATGACGGTGGCAATGTTGATGCAAAACACCTTTCAGGCTTACGAAAATCACTTACAAGCGGTATAAAACGTGCAATTTTTTGCAAATCCCCACTTTCAATTGGGGATTTTCTTTTTGAATTTCTAGGCTTTTCGGCAATAAACCGCTAAAATAGCTTCCATTTTTTGACAGCAAACTGACTTTATATGAAATTTATTATCAAACTTTTCCCTGAAATTATGATTAAAAGCGATTCAGTGCGTAAACGCTTTATCAAAATTTTAACTTCTAATATCCGTAATGTCTTGTTGAAAGAAACGGAAAATGTGTCTGTGGTGCGTAATTGGGATTTTATTGAAGTGCGAGCCAAAGTAGCGGAAGAAGCCCCACTTGTGCTTGAGTTATTGCAACGTACACCGGGAATTCACCATATTCTGGAAGTCGAAGAAACGCCATTCACCGATATGCACGATATTTTTGAGCAAACCTATGCGGCAGTGAAAGATGAATTGGAAGGCAAAACCTTTAGCGTGCGTGTTCGCCGTAAAGGTCAGCACGATTTCCGCTCGTTAGATGTAGAACGTTATGTGGGCGGTGGCTTGAACCAGCGTATTGAAAATGCGAAAGTGAAATTGAAAGACCCCGATGTGACGGTTCGTATTGATATTGAATACGATAAAATGTTGCTCATTAAGGCTCGTTATGAGGGGCTTGGCGGCTATCCAATCGGTACGCAAGAAGATGTGCTTTCGTTAATTTCAGGTGGTTTTGATTCAGGGGTTTCAAGCTATATGCTGATTCGCCGTGGCTCACGAGTACATTACTGTTTCTTCAATTTAGGCGGTGCGGCACACGAAATCGGTGTAAAACAGATGGCGTATCATATTTGGAGCCGTTACAGTACTTCTCACAAGGTTCGCTTTGTGGCGATCAATTTTGAAAATGTGGTTGGCGAGATTTTAGAAAAAGTCGATAACGGACAAATGGGCGTGGTGTTAAAACGTATGATGGTACGTGCCGCAAGCAAGGTCGCAGAGCGTTTTGATATTCAAGCGATCGTAACAGGTGAGGCATTAGGGCAGGTTTCGAGCCAAACTCTTACGAATTTACGTTTGATAGATAAAGCATCAGATACCTTAGTTTTACGTCCGCTTATTACGCACGATAAAGAGCAAATCATTGCGATGGCAAAAGCGATTGGTACGGACGACATCGCCAAATCTATGCCGGAATTTTGTGGTGTGATCTCTAAAAATCCAACGGTAAAAGCGATTGAAAGCAAAATTATCGAAGAAGAAGGCAATTTCAACTTTGAGATCCTTGAGCAAGCAGTGCAAAATGCGAGCTATTTAGATATTCGTGAAATTGCACAAGAAACCGAGAGAGAAGTGGTTTCAGTTGAAACAACGAGTGAACTATCTGAAAATGACATTGTTTTAGATATTCGTAGCCCTGAAGAAGTTGATGAAAAACCATTCTATTTAGATGGTATCGAAGTGAAAGAACTACCGTTTTATAAGCTCTCTAGCCAGTTCTCTACGTTAGACCAGAGCAAAAATTACCTACTTTACTGCCAACGTGGTGTGATGAGTAAACTGCAAGCACTTTACTTAAAAGAAAACGGCTATAACAACGTTAAAGTCTTTCGTGTGAAATAACATAAGCGGTCAGATTTATCTGATTTTTTGCAAAAAATTAGAGAAATTGAACCGCTTGTAAAAAGTAAAAAATAGGGCTAAATGATTTTTCATTTAGCCCTTAAAATATCAAGAAAAATTAATGTTCGTGTTTTTCTTTGAGTTTAATTAATTGTCCTTCTAATTTTTTCTTCACATCGAAAATGGCATTATATAAATCTTCGTGTTCAGATTTTGCAACCAAGTCGCCTAAAGGTGTGCCGATTGTAGCTTCCACTTGGAAGGTGTTCGGCTGCTTAATCAGCATAAAGTGTGGATTTATCAGCTGGGTGTGATATTTTTCTAACTTAGCTAAACGCTCCTCAATATGAGTACGGATTGCAGGGGTAATGTCCATTTGTTTGCTTGAAATATTTAGTGACATAACATTTTCCTCTTGTTTAGTTAAGGCTTTTTGCCGTTGATATCTTATAATCAAAATATGCGGTTCACCCCAAAAATTCAAGTAAAACTTGAAACAAGTTTCCAAAAGTTTGATCTACTTAACATTTTTAACTGTTTTTGGCTATAATATCGCTAATAAATAGACAACTGAGATTTTATGATGAGCGAGAAAAAGCAGCTACCTCCGTTTCAAAAACAATTTTTACACCCAAAATATTGGGGATTATGGTTTGGATTAGGCATTTTTAAATTAATTCTCTGTTTACCTTATCCTATTTTAGTCAAAATCGGTTTAGGCTTAGGGAACTTATTTACCAAATTAGGCTTTGGAAAACGCCGTATGAGAATTGCCCGTCGTAATTTAGAGCTATGTTTTCCGCATTATTCATCTGAACAAATTGAAGAATTAGTGCAAGAGAATATGAAATCAGTAGGTATGGCGATTATTGAAACAGGTATGGCTTGGTTCTGGTCGGATGCTCGTATTCTGAAATGGTCTAAAATTGAAGGTGTGGAACATTTAAAACAAAGTGCTAATAATCAAGGTATATTGTTAGTCGGCGTACATTTCTTAACCTTAGAACTTGGGGCAAGAATTATAGGTTTGCACCATCAAGGCATTGGTGTTTATCGCCCAAATGATAATCCGTTATTAGATTGGATACAGTTTCGAGGTAGAATCCGTTCTAATAAAGCAATGCTTGATCGTAAAGATGTTCGAGGTATGATTAGAGCCTTAAAAAACGGTGAAATGATTTGGTATGCACCGGATCACGATTACGGCAGAAGAAACAGCGTTTTTGTGCCTTTTTTTGCAGTAGAAGAAACCTGTACAACTGCAGGTAGCTATATGCTAATTCGTTCTGTACCTAATGCGTTGATTATTCCGTTCAGCCCAATGCGTAATGCAGATTATTCAGGTTATACAATTCAAATTAGTCCTCCGGTTGATTTTAGCCGGTGTCAAAATGAAGTAGATACTGCTATCTTAATGAATAAAGTGGTAGAACGTGAAATTATGAATGCACCAACGCAATATATGTGGTTACACCGCCGCTTTAAAACACGACCAAATGAAGATGATAAGAGCCTTTACGATTAATTTAAGAATAATTGCAAAAAGTGCTTGCATATTGAAGCTGAATTTTGCAATCTAGCAGAAGTATATTTATCATAATAAAAAAATGCAGGAGATGATTATGGCAACCCCTTTATTTCACGGCAGTATTGTCGCTTTAGTAACCCCTATGACACACGGTGAAGTGGATTTCCAAGATTTAAAAAAATTGGTGGAATATCACATTCAAGCTGGTTCTCACGGTATTGTTTCGGTTGGTACGACAGGTGAATCCACAACTTTAAGCATTGATGAAAATGTTAAAGTAATTCAAAAAACTGTTGAATTTGCAGATGGTCGTATTCCTGTTATTGCAGGCACAGGTTCAAATGCAACCAGCGAAGCGATTACAATGACCAAACTATTAGCAAACAGCGGTGTAGCAGGCTGCTTAAGCGTTGTGCCTTACTACAACAAACCAACCCAAGAAGGGATGTATTTACACTATAAAGCGATTGCTGAAAGTACTGATTTACCACAAATTCTATATAACGTACCAGGTCGTACAGGAAGCGATTTAAAACCTGAAACTATCGGTCGTTTAGCGAAAATTGAAAATATCGTAGCGGTAAAAGAAGCTACGGGCGATTTAAGCCGTTTACCGTTAATCAAACAATTAGCCGGAGATGATTTTATCTTCTTAAGTGGTGATGACGCAACAGGTTTTGAGTCAATGAAACAAGGCGGTCAAGGTGTTATTTCAGTAACAAATAATGTTGCTGCGGCAGATATGGCAAAAATGTGTGAGTTAGCTTTAGCAGGACAGTTTGATGAAGCAGAAGAAATCAACAACCGCTTAATGGCATTACACAGAGATTTATTCGTAGAATCTAACCCAATTCCTGTTAAATGGGCTGCTTATAAATTAGGTTTAATCAGCGAGCCAAATTTACGCTTGCCTTTAACTACATTAACTGAAGCCTCACAACCTACAGTATTAAAAGCGTTACAGCAAGCGGGCTTAATTTAATTATTTTTGCTGATATATTAAAAACCAGTTAATTAAATTAACTGGTTTTTTTACATCTATACTTTTTCACAATTAGCACCATCATATACGGATTACTCTGATCCGAGTAGAATACATTTTTGATTTTATTGTGGGTATGTATTTATGATTAGCGTATTTGATATGTTTAAAGTGGGAATTGGACCTTCCAGCTCCCATACGGTTGGACCAATGAAAGCGGCAAAGGAGTTTGTTGATGAATTACAAAATCGCAAATTTTTAGCAAAAATTGACCGCTTGAAGGTTGATGTTTATGGCTCTCTATCCTTAACAGGGCGGGGACATAATACTGATATCGCTATTATTATGGGGCTAATGGGCTATTTGCCCCATAATGTGGATATTGAACGTATTGAAAATACCATTGAAAGCTTAAAACAAAATAAGCAATTAATTATTGCAGAAAGTAGTGACGAAGCTAAGCAAATTCAATTTGATTTTTTTGAAGATATGCCTTTTCATAATGATTTCTTACCGTTGCACGAAAATGGCGTGAAGTTTACAGCATTAAATGGTGAGGAAATCTTATTTGCAAACACCTATTATTCAATTGGTGGCGGATTTATTGTAGATGAGGAAAATTTTGAAAAGCTCAAAGAGAGCGATGTTTCTGTACCTTTTCCTTATTGTAATGCGGCTGATTTACTGCATCATTGCAAAGAGAACGGACTACCTATTTCCTCAATTGTTTGGAAAAATGAGCTGGCATTACGTTCAAAATCAGAAATTTCTGATTACCTCGTGATGATTTGGCAAACAATGGAAGCCTGTATTGAGCGTGGTGTTCATACAGAGGGATTGTTACCCGGTCCACTCAAAGTGGCTCGTCGAGCGTGTTCACTACGTAGAATGTTGGAAGCTAATAGCAAGTTTAACACTGATCCTATGCAAATTATCGATTGGGTTAATATGTTTGCTCTTGCTGTTAATGAAGAAAATGCTGCAGGCGGGCGAGTGGTAACCGCTCCAACTAATGGTGCTTGTGGAATTGTGCCCGCGGTATTAGCTTATTATCAGAAATTTATCGCCCAACTTAACCAAGAAACAATTGAGCGTTATTTACTCACAACCAGTGTGATAGGTTCTCTTTACAAAATGAATGCATCGATTTCTGGGGCAGAAGTAGGTTGTCAAGGTGAGGTGGGGGTAGCTTGTTCAATGGCAGCAGCAGGGCTTACTGAAATTATGGGCGGTAGTGCAGAACAAGTTTGTATGGCGGCAGAAATTGCGATGGAGCATAATCTTGGTTTAACCTGCGATCCGGTGGGCGGACAAGTACAAGTACCTTGTATCGAACGCAATGCGATAGCTTCAGTGAAAGCGATTAATGCAAGCCGAATGGCATTACGCCGTACCTCTTCGCCACAAGTGAGCTTAGATAAAGTGATCGAAACAATGTATGAAACAGGTCGAGATATGAATGCTAAATACCGTGAAACCTCAATGGGAGGCTTGGCAATTAAGGTCTTACCCTGTGATTAAATAAGCAAAAGGCTATCTTTTAACAAGATAGCCTTTTTAGTTCTTAACTAAATATTAATGACGGAAATGTCTCATTCCTGTTAATACCATTGCCATACCGTGTTCGTTTGCGGCATCAATGACTTCCTGATCACGCATTGAACCGCCCGGGTGGATAACGCAAGTAATACCGACTTTAGCTGCCGCATCAATCCCATCACGGAATGGGAAGAAGGCATCCGATGCCATCACGCAACCTGCAACTTGTAAGCCTTCATCTTCTGCTTTGATACCGGCAATTTTCGCTGAATATACACGGCTCATTTGACCTGCACCAATACCGATGGTTTGACCGTCTTTCGCATACACAATTGCATTTGATTTCACATATTTCGCCACTTTCCAGCAGAATAATAGATCTTCTAACTCTGCTTGTGTAGGCTTGCGTTCAGAAACTACTTGTAGATCTTCGATTGAAACTGCACCTTGGTCAGCATCTTGCACTAATAAACCGCCATTTACACGTTTGTAGTCTAAACGTTTTTCGGCTTGGCTGAATTCACCGCACTCTAACACACGCACGTTTTTCTTTTTAGCCAGAGATTCTTTAGCTGCTTCAGAAATCGTTGGGGCGATAATCACTTCCACAAATTGACGATCTGCAATTGTTTGTGCCGTTTCACCATCTAACTCACGGTTAAACGCAATAATGCCACCGAAGGCAGAAGTAGGGTCGGTTTGGTAAGCTCGGTTATAAGCCTCTAAAATATCTTTACCTAAGGCTACACCGCAAGGATTAGCGTGTTTCACAATTACACAAGCCGGTTGTGTAAACTCTTTCACACACTCAAGAGCAGCATCGGTATCGGCAATATTATTGTAAGAAAGAGCTTTGCCTTGTAACTGTTTAGCAGTTGAGACAGAGGATTCTTTCAATTCATTTTCTACATAGAAAGCAGCGTTTTGATGCGAGTTTTCTCCATAACGCATTGTCTGTTTACGCACGAAGTTAAGATTTAGTGTACGAGGGAACTGACCACAAACTTGGGTTAAATCTTCTTCCTCCGCCCCTTGATAAGGTGGCACTTTTTGCCCGAAGTAGTTGGCAATCATTGAATCGTATTGAGCCGTATGCTCGAAGGCTTTAATTGCTAAGTTGAATCGGGTTTCTAAGGTCAAACTGTTTTGGTTTTGATCCATTTCGGCAAGAATGGCATCAAAATCGTTATTATTGACTACAATCGCTACATCTTTATGATTTTTCGCCGCAGAACGCACCATTGTTGGGCCACCGATGTCGATATTTTCCACTGCATCTTCAAGCGTACAATTCGGCTTTGCCACCGTTGCTGCAAATGGATACAGATTCACCACCACCATATCAATACGCTCAATGCCGTGTTGGTTCATAATTTCATCATCAGTACCACGGCGACCTAAAATCCCACCGTGAACTTTCGGGTGAAGGGTTTTTACACGACCGTCCATCATTTCAGGGAAGCCTGTGTAGTCAGATACTTCCGTTACAGTTAAGCCGGATTCTGCTAATAATTTTGCCGTACCACCTGTAGAAAGTAATTTTACACCACGAGCGGCAAGCCCTTGTGCAAATTCGACAATGCCTTTTTTATCAGACACACTTAATAACGCTTGTTGAATCGCCATTTTTTCTAAGTTCCTTAAAATGAGTGTTAAAATGTGAAATAAACGGCGGATATTATAAAGCAAACGTTTGCTTTTTTCATCTGCAAGCGGTCGAATTTGCATATTTTTTTGCAAAAACAACCGCTTGTATCCACAGTTAAACTGCGTAAAATAAAGCCTAAACAACAGGGGGATTTATGATTAAACACAATCTTGATAATTTTGAATTTGAGTATATTGATGAAAGCGGAGTAAAAGCCGGCACATTGCGTTACCGCTACATCAAAGACAATGTGATTGACGCTTACACTACAAGGGTTGATGAAGCCTTTCAAGGCAAGGGGATTGCCGGTGAGCTTTATAATGCCTTAATAGCTTTTGCTCAAGAAAAAGCATTAAAAATTAAGCCGAGCTGTAGCTATATTGACGTCAAAATGCAGCGAAGCCATCGAGATTTAATTGCCTAATGAAGATACAAGCGGTCGTAAAATATGAAAAATTTACGACCGCTTGTATTTACTCCCAATGGAAGGTGATCTTTAGCCCGATACTATCCGCAAAAGATTGAATTGATTTACGGCGTTGAGCCGTTGATGAATGTGTATAGAGATAAATACCGTCTTCAAGTTTTGTTGTATATGCCATACCATTTGGTCGGTAGCAAGGCTCTGAACCAACACAATGTGTTAAGGTCGGTTTTCCGTTTCTGATGTAGTTTTCGACCAGCTCTCGATAATGAGAATTTAATAGATGCTTGAAGAAGTTTTTTTGATTATCTCTAAAATTTCTCCCCGAAATTTTAGTACCATCGGTAAGTTCAATCCAACAATATGGGGCTTCTTCTGATAATAGCTCCTCATTGTTCAATTCACTCTCAAAAATATTGATATGAGCTACTTCTTCCATAATCTCTTGTACAATATCAAATACATTTTTTGCTTTGATTTTGCTGGTTTTATCAATATAAGAGGTGTTGCCGATAGTGCCATTTTCAAGAATTAAATCGGTATTCTTAAATTCATTGATGAGTATTTTTTCAAGATAATCAGTTTGTGATTTATCTAAATGTCCATCTTCTCGACCAAAGAAAATAATTTTATTCCACCAAGTTTTGGTATCATCTTTAATATGCTTGGCGATACGATCATAAATCTTACTTGAAGCTTGTCCGATATATCGTTTATTTTCGCCCAATAAAATATAAATGCCTGCCTTATTTGCCTCTTCTAAATGCTTGAGAGCATTAAAATCTGTACGGTCTGCAATCACAAAGAATGCAGGTTCTTTCGTGTAAACCGTAATATTATCTCGCCCTCTATCAGTAACAATAACAGTATGAGTAACCATAAATATAGTCTTCCTTATTCATTAAATAACGCCATATAGAACCGATTTTCAAAGGTGTTCAGTGGAGCTCGTTTGGTTTTACTTTCCAGCTCGCCTGTGGAATAACCACTAATAAATTGCACGAAGGCAATTCGCTCACCGCGTGCATTTTTCATAAAGCCGGCAAGGTTATAAACACCCTTTAATGCCCCTGTTTTGGCAATCAGATTTTTCGCCAGCGGTTCGGTGGAAATTGAACCTCTACCTGAAATAGTGCCATCTACGCCTGCAATCGGGAAGGTTTCAAATAAATGTAATGTATCTTCATTTTGAGCGATATATTCAAGGGTTTCTAACATCGTTTGGCTACTTATTTGATTATGGCGAGAAAGTCCTGAGCCATCGGCAACAACGCTGTTTTTAAAATCAATATTGGCTTTTGATTTTAACAGTTGGCGAATTACATAACTACCTAACTGAAAAGAAGCAGGACGGTTATGTTGTTTATTGGCAACGGTTCTGAACAAGGCATCAGCAATTTGGTTATCCGATTTTTTCATCATTTTTTTAAGTAATACAGGCAATGGCTCTGAATAGTGTTCGGCTAATACTGTGCCTGCTTGTGGCGTTAAAGGCTCTTTTAGCTGTCCGTTAAACTCAATGCCTAAACTTTTCAAATGTTTATTGATGATATTTGCCCCGTAGTTGGTAGGGTCTTGCACTGAGAAACTTAACCCAAACGGTTTGGATTGGCGAGCCATACAGCCTTTAATTTGATAGCGATTGTTATCGTGAACCACCACATCAAGTTGGCAAAAAGGGGCTTCTTTGCTATCTACAACATAAGCAGCACTAAATACCTGTACAGGATAGGCAGAAGGCACATCCACTTTGGCAAATTCGCCTATTGGCTGATCGGCATTTAAACTAACATAAAAGCAGTTTCTATCAATATTAATCGCTGCCGGTGGGGCGTTAAAGCACATTGTTAAATCATTCCAAATCCAGCCGGAAGCTTTGTCGTGGCTGGCAAAAACGGACGTATCTAAAATTAAATCCCCTTCAATTTTGTTGATACCTTGTTGCTTTAATTTGCTAATTAATTGATAAATTTGACCGCTTGTGAGCTCCGGATCACCGGTAAAACGGGCAATTAAGTTACCTTTTAACACGCCGTTTTCAACCGTGCCATTCGTTAAAAGAGCGGTTTGAAAGCGAAATTCATCACTTAAGGTTAATTTTGCTGCTAATGCCGTAAACACTTTCTGAGTGCTTGCCGGTAGCATAAAAACATCACTTTGATGCTGAGTGATAATCTGATTAGTGTCTAAGTTTTTAGCAATAAAACTCACTGAAGTGCCAGCTGGCAAGGTTTGAATGAGTTCTTCAGCATTAATTTCTGCTTGTACAAGGCTTGGAATAAGTAATGTGGATAAGATAAATTTCTGAAAAAAAGAGCGAGTGGCGTTTTTAAAAATCATAATAAAAGGGGAGTTGAAATTTTTAGTTAGAAATTGAATAATAGCCCTTTCAATTTCATTCGTAAACCGATAATTTTTAGTAAGGAAACAGACTTAATGAAACAAATTCCTATGACTGTGCGTGGTGCGGAGCAACTGCGTGAAGAATTGGATTTTTTGAAAAATGTGCGTCGCCCGCAGATTATTGATGCCATTGCAGAAGCCCGTGAACACGGCGATTTAAAAGAGAATGCGGAATATCACGCTGCCCGTGAGCAACAAGGTTTCTGTGAAGGTCGTATTCAAGAAATTGAGGGTAAATTAGGTAACGCTCAAATTATTGATGTAACAAAAATGACCAATAATGGCAAAGTGATTTTTGGTGCAACAGTGCAATTAGTTAATGCAGAAACAGATGAAGAAGTTACCTACTGCATTGTAGGTGATGATGAAGCGAACATCAAAGAGGGCTTAATTTCTGTTAATTCGCCGATTGCTCGTGGCTTAGTTGGCAAAGAAGTTGATGATTCTGTGAGTATTACCACGCCTGGCGGTAAAGTGGAATTTGATATTGTCGGCGTAGAGTATATTTAGTTTATTTCTGATAAAGTAAAAGCCATTTGAGTTTCCTCAAATGGCTTTTTTGCTTACACAAGCGGTCTTATTTATTCAGAATTTTGCAAATTTCTTAATCAATTTAACCGCTTGTAACATAACTAGCCTGTATTTCGCATACCTGCTGCGATACCTGTGATGGTAATCATCAAGGCTTGCTCAAGTTCAGGATCAACATTTTCGCCTTGACTACGAATGCGGTGCAATAATTCCACCTGTAGTAAGTTGAGCGGATCTGTGTACACGTTACGGAGTGCAATGGATTCAGCAATCCAAGGTAAATCTGCCATTAATTGACCGTCGTGAGCAAGGGCGAGTACGGTTTTGAGATCGGCTTGTAATTGCGTGCGTAGTGCTTTTCCTAAACGGTGCAAGTTTGGATCAACTAAACGTTGATCGTAATATTCCGCCAACCAAACGTCGGCTTTACTAAATACCATCTCAAGCATTCCAATACGTGTTGAGAAGAAAGGCCATTCATTACACATCTCTTTTAATAGTTTTTCATCGCCTTCGTCAATGAGTTGCTGCAATGCTTGCCCCGCACCTAACCAAGCAGGGAGCATTAGGCGGTTTTGCATCCAAGCGAAAATCCACGGGATAGCTCTTAAGCTTTCAACGCCACCTTTTGGATTACGTTTTGCCGGGCGTGAGCCAAGCGGTAAGCGAGAAAGCTCTTGCTCTGGCGTTGCCGCTCTGAAATATGGTACGAAATCAGCTTCACCACGTACCATATCACGGTAAATTTGGCAGGAAATTTCCGAGCCTTTTGCTAATACATCTCGCCACTCTTGTTTCGGCTCTGGTGGAGGGAAAATATTCGCTTCTAAAATCGCACTAGCGTAAAGCTCTAAACTTTCTACTGCCACAGCCGGTAATCCTAATTTAAAGCGGATCATTTCGCCTTGCTCGGTTACTCGTAAACCATTTTTCAGTGAACGAGGAGGTTGAGAGAGTAGAGCAGCGTGAGCCGGAGCTCCGCCACGTCCGATAGTCCCACCACGCCCGTGAAACAGAGTAAGTTCAATATTGTATTTTTCACATAAATTGACTAACGCTTCTTGAGCTCGATATTGTGCCCAGCCGGCGGCTAACATTCCTGCGTCTTTGGCAGAATCGGAATAGCCAATCATAATCATCTGGTAATTATTGATAATGCCACGATACCAGCCGATATTAAATAAATCGGTCATCACTTTTTCACTGTGATCTAAATCGCCGAGAGTTTCAAATAGTGGTGCAACAGGAATAGTGAATTTGCAGCCGGCTTCTTTGAGCAATAAATGCACTGCTAGAACGTCTGAGGCTTCACGAGCCATTGAAATCACATAAGCAGAAATTACGCCTTCAGGTTGCTCTGCTACGATTTTACAAGTATCTAGCACCTCTTTGGTTTCAGGGCTTGGTGTCCAGTTATGTGGAATTAATGGGCGGCGAGAGGTAAGCTCACGCACTAAGAAGGCTTGTTTATCATCTTCTGTCCAATGCGAGTAATCACCTAAGCCGATATAGCGAGTGATTTCTGCAATCGCCATTTCGTGACGAGTACTTTCTTGGCGAATATCTAAGCGTGATAACCCTAAACCAAAGCATCTAACTCGGCGTAAGCAATCAAGTAATGCACCATTTGCGATAATTCGCATACCACAAGCTTGTAAGGATTCATAACAGTCAAATAGAGGCTGCCAGAGTTGATCATCTGAAGTTAAAATTTCAGCTTCATCAATAGTTGAGATTTTATCTTCTAAGAGTTCTGCGTAGTAAATTTCGGTATTAGCCAATTTCTGGCGTAATGCTTTCAGTACCACACGATAAGGCTCTAAATGCTCGCCATATTTTGCACGAAAGTCTGGGGTACATTGTGTAATAGAGAGCTCTTCGGTGAGCTGTTTAATATCTTCCAAGAATAACTCAGCCGCTTTCCAACGATTCATTCTTAATACACGGCGAGTGGTTTCAGCGGTTACAAACGGATTACCATCACGATCGCCACCCATCCAAGAAGAAAAACGAACAGGAGCAAGGCTAACAGGATATTGTACTCCAAAGTGTTTTTCTAAATAGAAATTGAGTTGGCGGCAGAACTCAGGCACAGCAGTCCACAAGCTGTTTTCAATGACTGCCATACCGCCTTTGGCTTCATCAACAGGTGTTGGGCGTTGAGTTCTAATTTCATTGGTGTGCCAAGCTAGAGCAATCAGCTGCATTAAACGGCGTTTGATTTTATAACTTTCTGCTTCAGTTAAGTCATTATGTTCTAAAAGATCTAAACATTTATTGATTTCAACGTGTTTGTGTCCAAGTGAACGGCGAGTTACTTCCGTAGGATGAGCTGTTAGCACTAAATCAATCATTAGGCTTTCAACCGTTTTAATCACTTTTTCAACAGGAATATCTTGTGATTTTAAGCGAATAAAAAGTGAATCTAATGAACGGCTACCCAAAGACGTATCAGTATGGTGGCGAGAAACTGTTTGATGCTGCTCCGCAATATTGGTCAAATTTAAAAAATGACTAAAAGCACGAGCAACAGGTAATACATCATCATTAGAAATATTGGCTAATTTATCTAATAATTGCTTACGGGCTGTTTCATCTCCGGAACGTGAATTTCTGGATAAAACGCGAATACTCTCAATTAAATCAAGAATATAGTCGCCTTGTGCATCACGAATAGTTTCGCCTAAAAATTCCCCTAACATTTGAATATTATGATGTATGCTTGAATATGGCTGATTCATAAAAATTTCCTATGGTAAACATAAATTTAATTAAGTCTAAATATGCCTAAAATAGGTAGAAATAGCAAATAGATTTAATTAAAAATTTGAATTAAATGATCAAAAACAAAAAAATTGTTGTCTAATCTGCAATTAACAACTAAATGTCTTTTTATCATAAGAGAGGAATCAGATGAAAATGATGAAATCATTTTATACTTTTAGTTTAGCATTATTAATTGGCGGAGTGAGTTTACCTGCTGCCGTTTCAGCTAATCAAAGTTATCAAACTACGGAACAAGGCTTGCAATATAAAGTGATTAAAGCAAGCAATGGCAAAAAGCCGAGCATCAATGATGATGTGGAAATTCGTTTTAAATCTTATAACGAGAAAGGCGAGTCATTTGAAGGCACGCTGAATAATGTTCCTGTAATTTTACCTGTGCGAGATATGTTCCCGGGACTTCAACAAAGTTTGATGCTGATGCCGGTAGGTTCAGTTTATGAATTTAATATTCCTAAACATTTAGGCTACCAAGAAGAGGGAAGTAAAGCTAAAAAGCCTGTGTTATATCGTATAGAATTATTAAGAATTAATCCTTAGTTTTAATAATAAACAAGCGGTCAAATTTGTAATATTTTTTGCAAATTTGACCGCTCGTATTTTGTGCTATTCCTATATCGGAACTGAAGTGGAATTACCAGCTTCCACCGGCACCGCCACCGCCTGATGAGCCGCCACCGAAGCTATCGCCACTGCCGAAACTACCGCCAAAGCCGCCGGAGTCTCTGCCAAATCCACCACCTAGACCGCCGCCGAAGCCACCACCAAATCCACCTGAGTGTCTGCCGAAACCGCCACTTCTGCGTTGGCTTTCCCTTAGCACTTTTCCTAATTGATCCATTGAGCTTGGGCTAATGTAAGTATTATCGCGTGGGCGGAATATGAGGAAGATCACCATTCCTGCAAAGAGGAAAAAGAGTAATCCGTCAATATCATCAAATGCTTCTTGAGCTTCTTCGCCATAACTTGCATAAGGGGCATATTCGCCGTTAATGGCTGCCATAATAGCTGATAATCCACGGGCAATCCCTGCTGCATATTGATCTTGTTTGAAGAATGGGGTGATGTCATTTCGAATGATACTTGATGCAATGGCATCCGGCAATGCACCCTCTAACCCTCGCCCAGTTGCAATAAAGAGTTTGCGATCATTTTTGGCGATCAGTAATAAAACCCCGTTGTTTTCGTTGTTTTTGCTACGCCCAATTCCCCATTTATTAAATAGAGTGTGTGCATAGGTAGAAACCGCTTCGCCTTCTGTACTTGGTACAATGACGACGGCAATTTGCGAGCTTGTTTTAGCACGGTTAGCAATTAAGGCATCTTCTAAGGTTCGCCATTCTTGTTGGCTTAGCGTGTTTTTAGTGTAGTCCGTGATGTAATAAAACGGCTTTGGCGGCTCGGGATAAGTTACCGCCACTGCATTTACGCTAAATACTGCCAGTAGAACGAATAACAAGCGGTCAAAAAAGTGAGAAATTTTGCAAATAGATTTCATCATTTTATTACCACCTCATTAGACAACTCGTTTTGATCATTTTCTTGATAAGGGAAATAATGGGCTAATGGCTCTTCCACAATTTTAATGGCATCACAAATTGCTTGAGTATAATTACCATTTTGGCAATCAAGACACATTGCTTGATAGATTTTTTGCCAAAAATCATCGCCTACTTTTTGATGAATACCTTCATCGCCAATTACTGCAACATAGTGAGGTTTAAATGAGAGATAAATCAACACACCATTACGTTGTGCGGTTTCTCGCATTTTGAGTTCATCAAATAGTTGATTTGCACGCACCATAGCCGCATTTTGCATTTCCTCGATCTTAGCTTTTCGCTCCACTACCACACGCAATTCCGCAGAAGTACACTGCTCTAAATGATAGATTGCTTGTTCGATAAGTTTAGTATCAATAGGTAATTGATTAGAAAGAAAAGAAAATAATCCCATTTGATCCCCTTAAAAATAAAGCAATAAGCACCGAATTTGAAAGAGCTTATTGCTTTAAAATATAGATAATTTAATACAACTTAGTTAAAGTTTACTTGTGGTGCTTTATCCGAGCCTGCTTCAGATTTGAACTGTGGTTTTGCTTTAAAGCCCATAATCATTGCTGCTAATTTAGTTGGGAATTCACGCACTTGCTTGTTGTATTCTTTCACTTTTTCGTTGAAGTTATTGCGTTCAACGTTAATGCGGTTTTCTGTACCTTCTAACTGTGCTTGAAGATTTAAGAACGCATCGTGTGCTTTTAACTCAGGGTATTTCTCAACTGAAACCAATAAGCGTGAAAGGGCAGAGTTTACACCTTGTTGGGCTTCTTGGAATTTCGCCATTTGCTCTTCGGTTGCATTACTTGGGTCAATAGTTACCGCAGTTGCTTTCGCACGAGCTTCAATCACAGAGGTTAAGGTTTCTTTCTCAAAATTAGCTTGACCTTTTACGGTGTTTACTAGGTTTGGAATTAAATCCGCACGGCGTTGATACGCAGATTCTACATTACCCCACACAGAGTTGATGTCTTCTTCTGCACGCATTAAATCGTTATATTTTGTTAATGAATAACCGCCAACAGCAAGAACAGCGATTAATAAAATCCAAAAAATCTTTTTCATTATTAAGTCCTATAAATAAAAGAGAGTGAAAAATTGTGTTTATTGTATAGGTAAATACCTGATATAGCTAGATTACTTACAAATTTTTGCATACCATATTAAAAGACAGAGAATTATTTACAAATTTTAATGAGAAAGCCCATATGCTCAAAGGAATTTTAGCTTCGCTCTCCGCGAATTTATTATTCGGGATAGTTTATTATTTTGCGATATTGCTTCGCCCGTTAGATGGTGAAGCAATGTTTGGTTTTCGAATAGTCGTTGTTATTCCATTTATTTTGCTTGCTATTATATTGTTTAAGCAACACAAGCATTTCTATGGGCTTTTGCAAAAAATTCGTGAAAATCCACCGCTTGTATTGGTTATTTTATTGCTTGCGTTCAATACAGGTGTACAACTTTGGTTATTTTTATGGGCACCCAATCAAGGGCAGGCGTTGCAAGTTTCGATTGGCTATCTCTTGTTACCGATTGTGGCAGTTGCACTGGGTAAAATTGTGTTTAAAGAACAGTTCACTCGGCTAAAATGGCTCTCGCTAGGTTTTGCGGTGATTGGTGTTGGTAGCAGTTTGGTTACTTCAGGTGCAATTTCTTGGGCAACTTGGGTAGCGGGATTGGGCTATCCGATTTATATTACCCTTCGCCGCTATTTTCAAATCAATAACTTAGCCACATTTTTTGTGGAATTAGTGCTGGTGCTTCCTTTCGCTTTGTATTATCTCAGTCAAGTAGAAATGAGCCAAGTTGTAATTGAAAACCCAAATATCTATTTCTACCTCGCATTACTCGGTTTAGTGAGCGGTAGTGCTTTTATTCTTTACATTGCCTCCAGTAATTTACTGCCAATTAATGTATTGGGATTACTAGGGTATGTTGAACCGCTGGTAATGTTACTGATTTCATTTGCTATCGGCGAAACGCTGGATTCCAGCTCCTATATTTTAATGGTCTGCTTGCTGGTTTCGATTGGATTATTGAGTTGGGATAGTTTTCGTGAAAGAAAGTGAATTTCTATTACATAAAAGTAAAAACGGAGCATTAGCTCCGTTTTTTGTTCGTAAATTATTCCGCTTTTTGTTTGATTGTAGCGTAAACCACACCTGTTACTACTGAGCCGATTGCGATTGCAGCTAAATACATTAATGGTTGTGATACAAATGGAATGACGAATAAACCACCGTGAGGGGCTTGTAAGGTAATGCCTAAAGCCATTGAAATTGCACCTGCGGTTGCACCTCCTAAGATTGAGCTTAGGATTACACGGATAGGATCTGCTGCAACAAAAGGTAATGCACCTTCTGAAATAAAGCATAAACCTAGCACAAATGAGGCTTTACCCGCATCACGTTGGTTGGTGTTGAACTTGTTGCGAGCAATTAAAGTGGCAATAGCCATACCAATTGGTGGCACCATACCTGCTGCCATTACCGCTGCCATTGGCATATATTGTTGTGAAGCAATTAAGCCCACGCCGAAGGTATAAGCCGCTTTATTCACCGGACCACCCATATCGGTACACATCATAGTGCCTAGTACAATACCTAAAATGATTGCATTGGTTTGCCCCATTGTGTTTAACCATTCTACTAATGCGTCCATTAAGGCTTTCACCGGTGGATTAATGAAGTAAATCATTAATAATCCAACAATCGCTGAACCTAATAGCGGTAAAATTAAAATTGGTTTAAGTGAAGTTAAACTTGGTGGAAGTTGGATTGCACTGTTTAAGAATTTCACTGTATAACCGGCAAGGAAACCCGCTACGATACCGCCTAAAATCCCAGCTCCGGCTGTGGTT
The DNA here is from genome assembly GCF_014541205.1 of Mannheimia bovis. Taxonomy (NCBI): domain Bacteria; kingdom Pseudomonadati; phylum Pseudomonadota; class Gammaproteobacteria; order Pasteurellales; family Pasteurellaceae; genus Mannheimia; species Mannheimia bovis. The sequence continues at coordinate 1,220,021 of NZ_CP061280.1, forward strand.
GCCAGCATACCGCCAATTAAACCTACCGCTAAACCCGGGCGGTCAGCAATAGAGAAGGCTACATAGCCTGCGAATACGGCAATCATTAAGTGGAATGCTGCACCGCCGCCGATGTCCATTAATGCTTTCGGTAATCCGCCTGCGATGGTTTCATCTTTAAATGCTTCAATACCAAACATAAATGAGATAGCAATTAACAAACCACCTGCAACCACAAGCGGTAACATATGCGAAACGCCTGTCATTAAGTGCTTGTATAAGCCTTTTTTCTCGCCTGTTGCAGTTTCTGCATTATCAGCTTTTGTTACACCACCTTCGTAAACTTTAGCTTGTGCAAAGGCTTTTTCAAACTCTTGGGCGGTTTTCTTTAAAGCTAAACCTGTTGATGTGCGATACATCGGTTTGCCTTTGAATTTCTCTAAATCCACATCAATATCAGCGGCAACGAAAACCAAGTCAGCTGCGGCAATTTCTTGAGCAGAAATCGGGTTGCCTGCACCCACTTGTCCACGAGTTTCAACTTTCACATTCCAGCCTTGAGCTTTCGCATAGTTTTCAATCGCTTCGGCAGACATAAAGGTATGAGCCACACCTGTTGGGCAAGCAGTAACTGCAACGATGTTCTTCACGCCTGAAGTAGAAATTGTTGGTGTAGTAGTGGCATTTGCAAAAATTTGTGCATTTTCGACCGCTTGTTTAATACTAGCTTCAGGTTGAGTAAAGGCTTGCTCTAAATCTAAAATTGCTCCTTTCTTACCTGCTGCTTCTGCGGCGATGTTATTATCAAATAACACGACAAAATCAGCTTGGTTGGCAGGTACAACATTGTAGCCTTGCTGTTTAGCGGCTGTGCTTAATACTTCATTCACTAAGAAACGGCGAGCGTTACCAAGTGTTTGAGGGAAGACAAAAGAAATATTCATTTGGAGTTCCTATATGTAAATAAAATTCGTTGTAGGACGCACGAAGTACGTCCCTATATTTTATAATTCTGTAATTTTTACTTGTTCTGCAAGTGCATCAATCACTTTACGATCTTCCACGCCCACGTTGCTTTGAGCAACTGCATTTGCAGAAGTTGCCGAAGCAAATTTAAGGATTTGGCTTTTATTCCAATCTTGAGAAAAACCGTAAATCAAACCAGCTACCATTGAATCGCCTGCACCTACGGTACTCACCACATTTTCACAACGAGGTGGTTGAGCTTGTAAAACACCTTCATTATTGAGCCAGAGCGAACCTTTTTCACCCATTGAAATAATGACATTTTCAATACCTTGATTGCGTAACTGTTGGGCTGCATCAATAATCTCTTCGGTTGAGTTTAATGAACGATCAACCAATACTTCAAGTTCTCGGCGGTTTGGTTTGATTAGCCAAGGGTGAGCGGTTAAACCAGAGGTTAGAGCCGCATTACTTGTATCTAACACCACTTTTAACCCTTGTTGATGTAAAGATTCCAACCACTCGGCAAATTGTTCTGGATTTACACCGCGAGGAAGAGAGCCACAAACTGCGATTAAGTCAAATTTATCTTTCCATTGGGAAGATTGTGCGACAAAGTTTTCCCAGTTTTGAGCTGAAATTTCAAAGCCTAAGAAGTTAAGATCGGTTACATCCGCTTCGGTTTCAGTGATTTTTACGTTGATGCGGGTTTTACCCTGAATACGGTAAAATTCATCATTTAAACCATTCTGTTTAAACGCATTAACGAAATAGCCTTGATTTTCTTCGCCTAAGAAGCCTGTTACAGCAAGGTTTGTGCCTAAATCCGCAAGCACTTTTGCCACATTAATACCTTTGCCGGCAGGGTATAAGCCTAAAGTTTCAACGGTATTTACTTCGCCAATTTCAATGCGTTTTAGTCGTCCGACTAAGTCAAAGGCAGGGTTTAGAGTTACAGTTGCAATACGCATAATTTTTCCTTATTCGCCTAAACCTGCTTCAATTGCTGCACCGATGGCAGTAAGAGCCGCTTCAGCATCATCGCCTGTTGCCACAAAACGCAGCGTTGTGCCTTTAGTTACACCTAAGGCAACAATTTTCATTAGGCTTTTAGCACTGACAAGCGGTGAATTTTTATCAACATTTTGCACTTCAATTTTTGCATTGAATTTTTTCACTTCGTTTACTAATACGGCACTTGGGCGAGCGTGTAAGCCGTGTTCGTTTTTAATCACGAATGTCGCTTCTTTTTGGTTTTCTACAGGAGTAGATACGGTAGCTGCTTCAGCTTGAACCGGTGTAGAAACAGAAGCACTTTCAATTGTATCTTCAATTTCCGGCACAAAAGAAACACTTTCGCCTAAGCCTTCAACAATTGCTTTTTGTAATGCTTCAATTGCTTGTTGTGCATCATCACCTTCAGCTACAAAACGTAAACGGTGTCCTTTACTTGCTCCTAAAGCAACCACTTTCATCGCACTTTTTGCACTTGCTGGTGGTGTGCTACGGTCTAAGTTTTCAACCGTGATTTTTGATGTGAATGGTTTAACCGTTTGTACTAGAAGTGCTGCCGGGCGAGCGTGTAAGCCGTTGTCGTTACGAATGGTAAATGTACCAATAACTTGGTTACTTGCAGAAGCTTGAGTGTTTAATTCTGCTGTTTCGCCTTTTAATAAAGCGATAATTTGAGCGGCATTCGCATTAGCAAATTGAGTACGAACGTCTGCTTTTAATAATTGAGCTAATAGAGGCTGTAAGCTGCTATCTGTTTGAGCAACGGTAACTAGCGTTTGACCTTGTGTATTACGAGCAACGGCTAAGCCGTTGGCTTGGTTGCCTTTAGCTGAATCTGTAATAAATAGATTGTTGCCTAAATTTAAAGCATTATTTGCAATAACATCACTCATAAATGCTTGGGAAACATAGCCTTTTTCTTGTAGTTTTGCTGCGTTAATTGCAGAGAGAGTAATGAGGCTTGAAGATTCAACGTTTAAGGATACAAGCTCTTCACAAAGAGTAGGGAGATTTTTCTTACCGCTTAAAACCGCAATAAATTCATCAAGATTTTGTGTTTTTGCAAGTTGGTTTGCGGCTTCTTCATCACTTAAAACAGTGGTAAGTTGGCGAAGTAAGGTTAGATGCTCATCTGATTTTGCTGCAATACCGATAACGACATAAGCTTTGTTGCCTTCTCCCCATTCAACACCTTCTGGTAATTGGATAATTTGCACACCTGTTTCTTTAACTAAATCACGGGTATCTAATGTGCCGTGTGGAATGGCAATTCCGTTGCCTAAGAATGTTGAGGTTTGGGTTTCACGGGCAAGCATTCCACTTTCATAGCCCTCAGCAACATTGCCATTTGCGACTAATTCAGCTGCAACAAGGCGAATAATCTCTTCTTTGCTATTTGCTGAGCTATTTAAACGGATGTTTTTTGCCGATAAATTAAGCATTTTAACTCCTTATTTTAAGGTTGATTTTTAAAACTAAATTTGCGAGCTAGTTTACTCTATTTTTGCTAAACCGTTATAGCTAAATAAAATTAAAATTTATGAAAATGTGATCTAGCTCACAAATTTGATAATTATTTCTTTATCTAAGAACTAAAACGATTTAGTTATAAAAATTATTTTGTGATTTGTGTCAAAAAACAGAATAAATCTACTTCTTTTATTTTTATTTAGTGATAGAGTAGAACTACTAAAATATGAGTATTAAACGTTTAAGCAAGGAGTGCCTATGCAAGATTATATTTACTCCGACAGAGATTTAACCTTTATCGAACAACTATCTCTCGGTTATTGTAAAGATCCTTTTTCCTATTTAGGCATTCATTCTATTGATAATGGTATTGTCATCAGAGCGTTTCTCCCTTCAGCTATCGCTTGTCAAGTTATTGATTCAAAAGGAAAACCTGTGTCTTCAATGTTAAAGATTGATGACAGAGGTTTTTTTATTGCCAAAATCATCGGTAAAAAAATTAATTTTTCTTACCGCTTGTTAGTGGATTATGACGGAGAAACTTTAGATATTGAAGATCCTTACCGTTTCAAAACTCACATTCAAGAGCTGGATAATTGGCTATTTGCAGAAGGTAAACAGCTTCGCCCTTATGAAAAATTAGGGGCACATTTAGTTACTCAAAATGAAGTTGGTGGTGTGCATTTTAGCGTTTGGGCACCTAATGCTTTGCGTGTTTCGGTAGTGGGCGATTTTAATCATTGGAATGGATTAGTCCATTCAATGCGTTTTCACCCGGATTCAGGAATATGGGATATTTTTTTGCCGAACGTTAAAAAGGGAGCGTGCTATAAATTTGAAGTGTTGGATAGCAACGGCGTGTTACGTTTAAAATCTGACCCTTACGCTTTTGCCTCACAATTCCGCCCTGATACAGCCTCAATTGTTTCAGGACTGCCAAGCATCGTACCTGTTGAAAATACGTGTCGTGATGCGAACGCACCGGATAAGCCGATTTCTGTTTATGAAGTCCATTTAGGCTCTTGGCGACGTAATGTTGAAAATAACTATTGGCTTAGTTACGAAGAATTAGCCGATGAACTCATTCCTTATGTGAAGGATATGGGGTTTACTCATATTGAATTGCTCCCTGTTTCCGAATTTCCGTTTGATGGCTCTTGGGGTTATCAAACTACGGGTATTTACTCGCCAACCAGCCGTTTTGGCACGCCCGAAGGCTTGCGTTATTTTATCCAAAAAGCACACGATAAAGGTATTGGCGTGATTTTAGACTGGGTGGTGGGGCATTTCCCGGTTGATGAACACGGTTTGGTCTATTTTGATGGCACACATCTTTATGAACACGCTGACCCGAAAGAGGGCTACCACAAAGATTGGAATACTTTAATTTTTAATTACGGCAGAAATGAAGTGAATAATTATCTGTCAGGTAATGCGTTGTATTGGATCGAACGTTTCGGTATTGATGCGTTACGGGTGGATGCAGTAGCTTCAATGATCTACCGTGATTACTCTCGTTCAGACGGTGAGTGGATCGCAAACAAATATGGCGGGCGTGAAAATTTAGAAGCGATTGATTTCTTACGTCATACCAACAATATTCTGCGAGATGAAAGCCAAGGTGGGGCAACAATTGCTGAAGAATCGACTTCTTTTGCAGGGGTTTCACACCCTACGGAACAAGGTGGCTTGGGATTTAACTACAAGTGGAATATGGGCTGGATGAACGATACTTTACGCTATATGCAGAAAGATCCGATTTATCGCCGTTATCACCATAATTTAATGACCTTCGGAATGACTTACCAATACAGCGAGAAATTCGTGCTACCGCTTTCACACGATGAAGTGGTACACGGTAAGGGCTCATTATTGAATAAAATGCCGGGCGACTGCTGGCAAAAATTTGCAAACTTACGGGCTTATTATGGCTATATGTGGGGCTATCCGGGCAAGAAATTACTCTTTATGGGCAATGAATTTGCACAAGGCAAAGAGTGGAATTTTGAAGAAAGTTTGGATTGGTATCTGCTTGGCGAAGAAGGTGGAGAATGGCATAAAGGTGTACTAGGTTGGGTGAAAGCCTTGAACCGTTTATACACCGAAACACCGGCACTGTTCGAGCAAGATTATGACCCTGCAGGTTTTGAATGGCTTGTGGTGGACGATCACGATAATTCTGTATTTGCCTTTGAGCGTAAAGCAAAAAATGGTGAGAGCGTGATTGTGGTAAGTAATTTCACCCCTGTAGTGCGTAAAGATTACCGCATCGGTGTGAACGAAGCCGGCGAATATCAAGAAATATTAAACTCTGATTTAGCTTGCTATTGTGGAAGTAATGTAAGTAATGAGGATAAATTTGCGACTGAAGAAGTGGAATCACACGGCAGAAGTCATTCTATTAATATTACATTACCACCGTTATCAACTATTTTTATTACAAAAACGAAAAAGCAAAAAGCTGTGCAGAAAAAAGTAACTAAAAAAGCAAAGTAGTAAATATAAATGAAGTATTTTAGAGGTAAACCATTCCCTCTTGGCAGTTCGCTCTGCATACAAGCGGGCAAATTTGGCACAAATTTTGCAATTTTTTCACAAAATGCGACCGCTATTGAATTGTGCCTTTTTGATGAAAGTAATCAAGAAACCCGCATTCCAATGAGTGCAAGTGAACATACTTGGCATATTTTTGTTGAAGGTGTGAAAGCAGGTACGAAATATGGCTATCGAGTTAAGGGAGAACAAAACGAGCAAGCCGGCTTGCTGTTTAATGCAAATAAGTTGTTGAGCGACCCTTATGCCAAAGCCATTGAGGGAATGCCTGATCTGAGCAGTGAAGAGGCTGTAAAGTGGTATGCTTGGGATGATGAGCGAGATAATGGACAGATTGCCCCAAAATCTGTAGTAGTTGATGAACACTTTGATTGGGAAGGGGATAGTCAGGTTTTCACCCCTTGGACAGAAACCATTATTTATGAAGTGCACGTTAAAGGGTTCAGTCAGTTAAATCCTGCTATACCACAAGAAATTAGAGGAACTTTTGCAGGATTAGCTCATAAAAATTCCATTGAGTATTTGAAAAAACTGGGTATCACAGCGGTAGAATTATTACCAATTACTTACCATATTGATGAACCTCATTTACAAAAGCAAGGCTTAGTAAATTATTGGGGATACAATGTTTTAGGTAATTTTGCGGTTGATCCGAAATTGGCTTCAGATAAGCAAAATCCGCTTAAAGAGTTTAAGCAATTAGTGAAAACGCTACACAAAGCCAACATTGAAGTGATTATGGACGTAGTATTTAACCACACTGCTGAAGGTGGTAAAGACGGTGCAATGCTCAGTTTTAGAGGGCTTGATAACCACGCATATTGGCTAAATGAGCAAGGCGAATATGAAAATTGGACAGGTTGTGGCAATACACTTAATTTAACCAATCTTAATATTCTCCGTTGGGCAATCGATTGCTTATGTTATTGGGTGGACGAGTGCCACGTGGACGGATTCCGTTTTGACTTAGCATCTGTGTTAGGCAGAACCCCAAGTTTTTCCGAAAAAGCGGACTTTTTTAAGGCAATCCAAAGTTGCTCGAAACTCGCTCATATCAAATTAATTGCCGAGCCTTGGGATATTGGTGGTGAGGGCTATCAACTTGGTAAATTCCCCGAGCCGTTTTACCAATGGAATGATCGTTATCGTGATGATATGCGTGCTTTCTGGCTACATAATCAGGGCGATCTAGGCTTATTTGCCTGCCGTTTTGCCGGCAGTGATGATATTTTTTCCAAACATTCCGCCTCGAAAAGTATTAATTTTATTACTGCTCACGATGGTTTTAATCTGCAAGATTTAGTCAGCTATAACCAAAAACATAACTTGGCGAATGGCGAACAAAATCGTGATGGGCATAATGAAAACTTCAGCCATAATCACGGTGTGGAAGGTGAAACAGATGATGAATCGGTAAAAAAACAGCGAGAAATGACCGCTTGTGGCTTATTGGCAACCTTACTTCTTTCGGGAGGAGTGCCAATGTTATTTGCCGGCGATGAAATGGGACATACTCAACAAGGCAATAATAATGGCTACTGCCAAGACAATGAAACCACTTGGTTAGATTGGGAAAATGCTAACCAAGCTCGGATAGGTTATGTTGCCGAACTCATTGCATTACGAAAAAAAATCCCACTGCTTTCAGCCCAAAATCAATGGTGGGACAGTCAATCGGTTCGTTGGATCAGTGCATTAGCAGAACCGTTGCAAATTGAAGATTGGCATAATAATAGCTTAAAAGAAATAGCAATTTTATTACAGGATAACTGGTTGATTTTGGTCAATGCCAAACGCCAGAAACAGCAATTTTTATTGCCTAAAGGCTACTGGAAAGTGGTTCTCGGGCAAAAAAACGGTACTTTGATGACAGAAACGCAATCAGTTACGCTCAATAATATGGGAGTATGCGTACTTCAAAAAAGTGATGGAATTCACACGAAAATATTGGAGACACAACATGCTTAACCAAGAATCAACCGCTCTTGTTGCAAGACAAGATTTGACGAATGAAACGTTGGTTTTAATTTTAGCCGGTGGACGAGGTTCTCGTCTTTATGAATTAACAGATAAACGTGCAAAACCTGCCGTTTATTTTGGGGGAAGCCGTCGTATTATTGACTTTGCATTATCTAACTGTATTAACTCAAATTTATTAAAAATTGGTGTTATTACTCAATATGCCGCTCACTCATTATTGCGTCATTTGCAGCGTGGTTGGTCATTTTTACCTTATGAGCGTAACCAGTATATTGATATGTTACCTGCACGCCAGCAGTTAGATGAAAACACTTGGTATCGTGGTACGGCTGATGCTGTTTATCAAAATATGGCGATGATGAAATCGCACTATCGCCCTAAATATGTGGTTATTTTGGCAGGCGACCATATCTATAAAATGGACTACACTCAAATGCTAAAAGATCACGTTGATCAAGGAGCAAAATGTACCGTAGGCTGTATTGAAGTACCTCGTTCACAAGCGACAGAATTTGGAGTAATGGCAGTTAATGAAAAACTCAAAGTGAAAGAGTTTGTGGAAAAACCGGCAGATCCACCGTCCATGCCAGGTAAACCTGAATCGTCTTTAGCCTCAATGGGTATTTATGTATTTAATGCAGATTACCTTTACGAAATGCTGGAAAAAGAGGCTTCAACACCGGGAACATCGCACGATTTTGGTAAAGACATTATTCCAAAAGCGGTAGAGCAAGGCGTTTTATACGCTCACCCATTCGAGCGTTCTTGTAAAGGACGTAATGCAAGTGGTGCAATTTATTGGCGTGATGTAGGAACAATTGACAGCTACTGGTCTGCTCATATGGATTTAGTTTCTGAAGATCCTGAACTTGATTTATATGATGAATCTTGGCCAATTCACGGTCGCCCTCAGCAAACTGCACCGGCACGTTTCTTCTATAATCATACGCGTGCAAGAACGTTAGATAACTCATTAATTGCTGGCGGTTGTGTGATTACAGATGCGGAAATCAGTAACTCGGTGTTATTTAACCGTGTTCACGTTGAAGCAGAATCGGTTATTGAGCATACTGTTATTCTTCCACAAGTTACCATCGGCAAAAATTGTGTGATTAAACGAGCGGTTATTGACAGACACTGCGTAATCCCGGACGGTTTGCAAATTGGGGTTAATCCGGAAGAAGATGCTAAAAATTTCCGCGTTAGCAAAAATGGAATTGTATTGGTTACGCGTTCAATGCTAGATAAAATGGCAGGAAAAGAAGTTAATACGGATATTAAATATACAATTTAAATATTGATGCTATAATACTTCGGGTTCAAATACCCGAAGTATTATTTTCAAGCGGTTTAAATTTAATAAAAATTTGCAACACAATATAAATGGTAAAAAATGAAAATTTTACATATATGCTCGGAAATGTATCCGCTGATTAAAACAGGCGGACTAGCTGATGTTATGGGGGCATTGCCTTTTGCTCAACAACAAGCAGGGAATGATGTTAGAGTATTAATTCCTTATTACCCTAAAGTTGCCCAAACACTAGGGGAAACTGTAGAAGTTGCGACTATCGGTACCTTTGCCGGTTTAGTTACGGTTCGATTTGCCTATTTCAACGGATTAGGCGTTTATGTGATTGATGCACCACATCTGTTTATGCGTGATGGTAATCCTTACCACGATGCGAACTACCAAGATTATATCGATAACTACAAACGTTTTGCTTTATTAGGCTATATCGGTGCTCAACTTGCACAAGGTTTAGATCACTGGTGGGGGGCTGCACAAGTGTTGCACGCTCACGACTGGCAAGCAGGTCTTGCTTGTGCTTATCTGAAAAGCTGGGGTAGCAACGTCAAAACTGTATTTACTATTCATAATATCGCCTATGTAGGGCGTTTTAATGCGTTCCATTTGGCTGAGCTTGGTTTGCCGTGGGAATTTTTCAATGTAGAAGGCTTAGAGTTTTACGGCGAAATTTCTTACCTTAAAGCAGGTTTATATTTTGCCGATCGTATCACGACTGTAAGCCCGACTTACGCCCGTGAAATTACCGAAGAGATAGCTGGTGCGGGTTTACACGGCTTACTTGCCACTCGCCAATATCAAGGCAGACTGAGAGGAATTCTAAACGGAGTAGATAGTGAAGTTTGGAATCCTGAAACCGACACCAATATTGTTGCTAATTATCGTCCAAACTATATGCACGGCAAAGCAAAAAATAAAGCTGAATTGCAACGTATTTTTGGTCTGCCGGAACAAAAAGAAGCTCTATTAATGGTGATGGTTACTCGTTTAACCGAACAGAAAGGGGCAGATTTCTTATTAGCTAATATTGATGCTTTAATGCAGCATAATGTTCAAATTATCGTGCTAGGTAGCGGTTCGCCTGATTTAGAAAATGCACTACGTTATTTCCAACATAAATACCCGAACCAAATTGGCATAAAAATTGGTTATGATGAAGCCTTATCCCACCAAATTATTGCGGGTGGCGATGTGATTTTAGTTCCAAGCCGTTTTGAGCCTTGCGGATTAACTCAACTTTATGGCTTGAAATATGGCACATTGCCACTGGTTCGTCGTACAGGCGGGTTAGCAGATACGGTATTTGATAGTCACAAAGAGAGTATTGAAAATCGTAATGCAACAGGTTTTGTGTTTGATTACCCTGATGCTCCGGCATTTTTAGAAGCTGCAATAAGAGCGATTAATTTGTGGCAAAAACAAAAATTATGGTCAAGTGTTCGCCAAAATGCCTTAGCACAAGATTTTGGTTGGGCGAAAGTGGCTGAACAGTATCAAAATTTATATCACGAAATTATTTAATTTATATTTACAACATTGTTACAAGCGGTTGAATTTGCAAAAAAATGTGTAAATTCGACCGCTTGTAACGTCCATAAAATGAGGAGAGTTTACTCAATGAGCAGGCAGTCATTAAGCCCCGAAATGATTAAAAGCGTAAAAGACGCAATTTTACATAAAATGGTATTTGCATTAGGTGTTGAGCCTCGAGATGCGAGCAAACGTAACTGGTTAAATGCCGCACTTCGTGTAGTGCGTGATTTATCTACCGAAGAGTGGCTACAAACTCGTCGCAGCCAAGTTGCAAATGGAAGCCGCCGTGTTTATTACCTATCAATGGAATTTTTGATGGGGCGTACTTTCAGTAATGCGATGATCTCGGAAGGCGTTTATGAGCTTATTGGTGCTGCGTTAAAAGAGTTAGGGCAAGATCTTGAAGATATCATTAATGAAGAAGGCGATCCGGGCTTAGGTAACGGTGGTTTAGGTCGATTAGCTGCTTGCTACTTAGACAGTCTCGCTACAATGAAAATCCCGGCTATCGGCTACGGTATTCAATATGAATACGGTATGTTCCGCCAAGAAATCCGCAATGGTGAGCAAGTAGAACAGCCTGATGAATGGTTGGAAAACGAATTTGTATGGCCATATTTACGTTCAAGTAAACGTTTCCCGGTTCGTTTTGGCGGGAAAACTTGGCGTGAAGGCAAAAAAGTAGTATGGCAGCCGGAAGAAGAGATCACTGCTCAAGCCCACGATCAGCTTATTCCTGGTTTTGAAACGACCTCAACCAATAGCTTACGTTTATGGTCTGCTCACGCTTCAGGTAAAGGTTTTGCGTTGTCAGAGTTTAATCGTGGTGATTATTTTGCCGCAATGGTTAAACAAAATAGCTCGGAAAATGTTTCTCGTGTGCTTTATCCAGATGATTCTACTTATAACGGTCGTGAGTTACGTTTACGCCAAGAGTATTTCCTCTGTTCGGCATCGGTGCAAGATATTATCCGCCGTCACGAAGCAGAATTTGGCTCTTGTGTAAACTTAGCAGATAAAGTAGCGATTCACTTAAATGACACTCACCCAACCCTTGCAGTGCCTGAGTTAATGCGTATTTTAATTGATGAAAAAGGCTATTCTTGGGAGCAAGCGTGGGCAACCACTAGCAAAACATTCTTCTACACCAACCATACCTTAATGAGTGAAGCGTTAGAAACCTGGCCGGTGGAAATGTTAGCCCGTGTGTTACCACGTCATTTAGAAATTATTTTTGATATTAATGAACATTTCTTGGAAGAGGTGCGTAGCCAATTCCCGAACGATAATGATCTTATCTCTCGTGTTTCATTAATTGATGAGCAAGGTGATCGTCGTGTGCGTATGGCGTGGCTTGCAGTAGTCGCTTCTACAAAAGTAAACGGTGTGGCAAAAATTCACTCTGACTTAATGGTAGAATCGATTTTTGCAGACTTTGCTCGTATCTACCCAAACCGTTTTACCAACGTAACAAATGGGGTAACGCCTCGCCGTTGGATCAAAATTGCCAACCCGGGTCTTGCGAATATTTTAGATAAATATATTGGCGATAACTGGCTAACCGATTTAAGCGAATTAGAAAAATTCAATGATTTTGCTGATGATGCTGATGTACAAGCTCAAGTTGCTGCAGTGAAATTTGAAAATAAACGCCGTTTAGCAAACTATATTGAAGAAACACAAGGTATCAAACTCAATCCGGAAGCAATTTTTGACGTACAAATCAAACGTATTCACAAATACAAACGTCAGCAAATGAACGTGCTTCATATCATTACGCTCTATAACCGTATTTTAAAAAATCCAACCGCAGATTGGACACCTCGTGTTTTCATCTTTGCAGGTAAAGCGGCAAGTGCGTATTATGCGGCGAAAAAAGTGATTCGCTTAATTAATGATGTGGCAAGTGTAGTGAATAACGACCCTCGCATTAATGATTTAATCAAAGTGGTGTTTATTCCGAACTACAGCGTGTCGTTAGCACAAATGATTATCCCGGCGGCAGATGTTTCAGAACAAATTTCATTAGCAGGTACAGAAGCGTCCGGTACATCAAATATGAAATTTGCCCTCAATGGTGCTTTAACTATTGGTACGTTAGATGGTGCGAACGTGGAAATTTTAGATCGTGTAGGTAAAGAGAATATCTTTATTTTCGGTAATGAAGTGGAGCAAGTGGAAGAACTTCGTCGCAACGGTTATTCACCTTATCACTACTACGAAAAAGACAGTGAATTGAATGAAGCGATTTCACAAATCTTAAACGGTAAATTCTCACCGGAAGATCCGTACCGTTACCAAGACTTGATCTTAAATTCAGGCGACTACTACCAAGCCTGTGCGGATTACCGTAGCTATGTGGAAGCTCAAGAGAAAGTCGCTCAAGCCTACCGTAATAAGAAAGCGTGGATTCGTTCGGCAATCATTAATATTGCCAATATGGGTTACTTCTCATCAGACCGTTCGGTAATGGATTATGCCAATAATATCTGGAAAATCGAGCCAATGAGTGAGGAGCAATTAAAAGGCGATTCAACAATGGACAGCATTATTGAAAGTTCAAACAAATTGTTGAATTTAAAATAATGGTTTAGAAGAAAACGGTAAGAGAAATCTTACCGTTTTTTGTTTGTATTAGAAATTTGCAAATTTTTGCCTAAAATAAACCGCTTGTTAGTTTCGTTTTTCAACCGCCGTCAGCATTCCTCTCAATAAATTCAGCTCATTAGTTTCTAATTCCGCTCGTTGATAAAGACGGCGGAGCTTTAACATTACTGAATCATTGCGGATAAAGCCTAACTCTTTATACAATCGCTCGGTGTGAGCAAAAAAATGTTCCAATGCTTCTGCGGTTGGGTATTCTTTTGCCTCGGTAAGCGGTCGTTTTTCTACTGTTTTTTGCAAATATGCCATACGGATTTCATAACTTGCCAGTTGCACCGCCATTGCTAAATTGAGCGAACCGTAATTGGGATTAGTTGGGAAATTGAGATGATAGTGGCATTTTAGTAGCTCTTCATTGGTTAGCCCAACACGTTCACGACCAAACACAATTGCGACTTTGCCAAGATTTGCACGGTTTATGACTAACTCCCCACAATCTCTGGGTTCAATTAAACTGTTTTGCAAATGGCGAAGTCTGGCACTAGTGCCAATAACCAGTTGGCAATCTGCAATGGCTTCATCAAAAGTAGCGTAAATTTGAGTGTTATCTAGTACATCTTTTGCCCCTGCGGCAAGGGCTTCAGCTTGTTCATCAATTGGCAATTTGGGAGAAACTAAACGCAGTTGCGATAAACCCATTGTTTTCATTGCTCGGGCTGCTGAGCCAATATTGGCAGGCAGCGAGGTTTCCACCAAAATTATGTGGATGTTATCTAAAATATTCATCTGATTTATTCTATTTTTGTTAAATTTTGTCGGTAAATAGTGTAGCAAAATTTATGACAGCTGAAAATTTGAAAAAAATCAAAAATATCCGCTTAAAATCGTAAGATTTTTTTACCTATTGCCCTGATTTAGTGGTACATTTAGAAAGTTTTTTAAACTTGCACAGGGCTATTCATTTAGCTTTGAATAACAACAACCATACAGGAGTCTTTATGCTTATTGGTGTACCAAGAGAGCTGCTAGACGGTGAAACGAGAGTGGCGGCAACGCCAAAAACCGTTGAGCAGATTAAAAAACTGGGCTTTGATGTCCTCGTTGAAAAAGACGCAGGCTTTAAAGCGAGTTTTGAAGACAATGCATTTATCAATGCAGGTGCAAATATCGGCACTCAGCAAGATGTTTGGAATGCGGACATTATCTTTAAAGTGAATGCCCCAACCGAAGCTGAAATTGATTTAATTAAAGAAGGTGCGACTTTGGTCAGCTTTATTTGGCCGGCACAAAATCCACAATTAATGGAAAAGTTGCAGTCTAAAAAAATCAATGTGTTGGCAATGGATGCAGTTCCACGTATTTCCCGTGCACAAGCCTTAGATGCGTTAAGCTCAATGGCGAATATTTCGGGCTACCGTGCTGTAATTGAAGCGGCAAATTCATTTGGTAGTTTCTTTACAGGTCAAATTACCGCAGCAGGTAAAGTACCACCGGCTAAAGTGTTAGTCATTGGTGCGGGTGTTGCAGGCTTAGCGGCAATCGGTGCGGCAAATAGTCTTGGTGCAATCGTACGTGCATTTGACTCTCGTCCTGAAGTGAAAGAGCAGGTGAAATCAATGGGTGCAGACTTCTTAGAAATTGATTTTGAAGAAGAAGGCGGCTCAGGTGACGGCTATGCGAAAGTGATGTCAGAGGAGTTTAATCGCCGAGCGATGGAGCTTTACGCTGCTCAAGCTAAAGAAGTGGATATCGTCATTACGACCGCTGCAATTCCGGGCAAACCGGCACCACGTTTAATCACAAAAGAGATGGTGGATTCAATGAAACCGGGCTCAGTGATTGTGGATTTAGCGGCAGCGACAGGTGGTAACTGTGAATACACCAAAGCAGGTGAAGTTGTGGTTACTGATAACCAAGTGAAAGTAATTGGCTATACCGATTTCCCGGCACGTTTACCAACGCAATCTTCTCAACTTTACGGTACAAATTTAGTAAATTTATTAAAACTGTTAGCACCGAATAAAGATGGTCAAATCGACATTAATTTTGAAGATGTTGTGTTACGTGGCGTAACTGTCGTACGTGATGGTGAATTAACTTGGCCGGCTCCGCCAATTCAGGTTTCAGCTCAACCACAAAAACAAGCGGCTGCACCACAAGCGGTCAAAAAAGAAGAAAAACCTGCAAATCCAAAAGTGAAGTATGGCGTAATGGCTGGTGTAGGGGCATTATTCTTATGGATTGCTTCAGTTGCTCCGGCAGCATTTTTATCGCACTTTACCGTATTCGTGTTGGCTTGTGTGGTTGGTTATTATGTGGTTTGGAATGTCAGCCACGCATTACACACCCCGTTAATGGCGGTAACTAATGCGATTTCAGGTATTATCATCGTAGGGGCAGTACTGCAAATTGCACAACCTGTTGGTAATTTCTTTATTGATATTTTAGCCTTTATTGCGATTTTAGTTGCCAGCATTAATATTTTTGGTGGCTTTAAAGTAACGCAACGAATGCTGGCAATGTTTAGAAAAGGTTAAGGAGAACGAAGATGTCTTTTGGATTTGTTACCGCTGCCTATATTATTGCAGCACTTCTCTTCATTATGAGCTTAGCTGGTCTTTCTAAACACGAAACTGCAAAAGCCGGTTGTTGGTATGGTATTGTGGGTATGGGAATTGCCTTAGTCGCAACCATTTTTGGTCCACAATCTCACGGCACGATTTGGATTTTAATTGCTATGGCAATCGGTGGATTTATCGGCGTTAAAAAAGCGATTAAAGTTGAAATGACGGAAATGCCGGAACTTGTGGCAATTCTACACAGTTTTGTAGGTTTAGCAGCGGTATTAGTTGGCTTTAATAGCTATGGTTTACATATTGAAGCACCAATGCCGGCTTATTTAGTTAGTGAAGCGGAAAAAGCGGCATTCTTAGCAGAACAAGCAACACTTGCTAACATTCACAATGTTGAAGTGTTCTTAGGGATCTTCATCGGGGCAGTTACTTTCTCTGGCTCATTAGTCGCATTCGGGAAATTAAGTGGCAAATTATTTGGTCGTAAAGTCTCTTCTGCGGCATTAAATATTCCTCACAAACACAAATGGAATTTGGCAGCAATTGTTGTCTCAATCTTCCTAATGACTGTTTTCTTAAATCATCCGGAAAATATTTTCCCTGTGTTGATTATGACTGCAATCGCTTTAGTGTTCGGTTGGCACTTAGTTGCCTCTATCGGTGGTGCAGATATGCCGGTGGTAGTATCAATGCTTAACTCTTATTCAGGTTGGGCTGCGGCAGCGGCAGGCTTTATGCTAAGTAACGATTTATTAATCGTAACCGGTGCGTTGGTAGGGTCTTCAGGTGCAATCCTTTCATACATTATGTGTAAAGCGATGAACCGCTCATTTATCAGCGTAATTGCAGGCGGCTTCGGTAATGAAGTGCAGTCTAGCAAAGGCGATGAAGAATATGGCGAACACCGTGAAACTAATGCAGAAGAAGTGGCAGAAATGTTGAAAAATGCAAGCTCTGTTATCATCACTCCGGGCTACGGTATGGCGGTAGCACAAGCTCAATATCCAGTAGCGGAAATCACGGCTAAATTACGCGAAAAAGGCGTAAATGTGCGTTTTGGTATCCACCCTGTGGCTGGTCGTTTACCGGGTCATATGAACGTATTATTAGCTGAAGCCAAAGTACCTTACGATGTGGTATTAGAGATGGATGAAATCAACGATGATTTTGAAGAAACTGATGTGGTGCTGGTTATCGGTGCAAACGACACCGTAAACCCAGCCGCATTAGATGACCCATCAAGCCCAATTGCAGGTATGCCGGTGCTTGAAGTATGGAAAGCACAAAACGTTATCGTGTTCAAACGTTCAATGGCAGTAGGTTATGCAGGCGTACAAAATCCACTGTTCTTTAAAGAAAACACACAAATGTTATTTGGTGATGCGAAAGAACGTGTGGATGATATTTTAAGAGCGTTAAATAACTAGAAACTAAAAAAGCGAACAATTATGTTCGCTTTTTTAGTATAAAATGAAAAAACACAGCAAAATGCTGTGTTTTATAAAATTCAATAATTCGCTTTTTTATTTTTTTCGCTTGAATATAAAAGAAATAACGGTAAGAACCAGAAAGACGAAAAATAAAATTTTTGCAATTTCAGTTGCACTTCCAGCTATGCCTCCAAAACCAAAAAATGCTGCCACGATGGCGATAATAAAAAATACTACAGCATAATGTAACATAGTAATCTCCTTATGTTCTCTGATTAATGCAACATCAATTTAACATAGTGAAATAACTGTTGCAAGCGGTAATATTTAATTAACATTTTGAAATTAATCCTGATTAATCCTGCTGGAAATAGCACTTTGTTGATTTTTATATTTTGCATCTTTACGAGCATTATAAGGTTTCGCAGCATCGCCACTTAAAATTTCAAAGCTTAATGCACCAATTGCCATATTAGGGCGTAAAGCAAGAGGCAATTTCCCCGCATTAAAAAATTCTAATACAATTTTCCCCTCCCAGCCGGGATCAATTCGATGAGCCGTAACGTGAACCATCAATCCAAGCCTTGCAAGTGAGGAGCGTCCATCTAACCAGCCTACAATATTGGAAGGTAAGCTGACTGATTCGAGTGTTGTTGCAAGGGCAAGATCACCGGGGTGTAGGAAAAAGGCTTCATCATCACCAATAATAATCTCGTCGCTCATTACTTTATTTAATTGAGCGGTAACCTCTTCACGAGGACCACTTAAATCAATATAAGGCGTGTTATGCTCACGAAAAACACGGAATGAATTACCTAAACGCACATCTGCCGTTGCACCGGAAATTTTATCATCAGAAGGACGAGGGGTAATGCTGATGATGCCTTCATCTAAGTAACGTTTAATATCGGTATCGCATAAACGCATATTTTGCTCCTATTTGAGTAACTGTTTGATTTGAGCTTTGAGAATATCGATCGCAATACGGTTTTTACCGCCTTTTGGCACAATAATATCCGCATATTGCTTTGATGGCTCAATAAATTGTAAGAACATTGGGCGAACCGTTTTACGATATTGGGTAATGACCGATTCCATTGAACGTCCACGCTCTACCATATCACGTTGTAAACGACGGATAAAACAAATATCTAATGGTGCATCAACGAAAATAGAAACGTTCAGTTCATTGCGGATATGTTCATCAGTCAGAAGCAAAATACCTTCTAAAATGATAATTTTCTTCGGTTCAAAGTGTTTGGTAGTCGTTTTACGGTTATGTTCTGTGTAATCGTACTCGGGAATTTCAATCGCTTTGCCTTGTTTTAGTTGGCGTAGATGATCAACGAGCAGATGATGATCCATTGAGTTAGGGTGGTCGTAGTTGGTTTTGACGCGTTCTTCCATTGTTAAATGGGATTGATCTCGATAATAAGCATCTTCAGAAATAATGCCGATATTATCCGTTCCTAATTCATTTTTCAGTTCTTTATAAATGGTTGAGGCAATCAGGCTTTTCCCCGATGCAGAAGCTCCGGCAATGGCAATAACAACGCAAGATGGTTGTTGAGCAGTATCAGTCATAAAAATTTCCTATTCATTCAAAAAGTATCCTGTAAATTATACCCAATTTTTGCAAAACTTTCTGTATAATCGACCGCTTGTAAACAATTTCGGAGAAAAAATGGCTATTTTTATTCAAGGCTTTGTTGTTTGTTTTGGTTTAATTGTGTCTATTGGTGCACAAAATGCCTTTTTATTAAAGCAAGGTATCTTAAAACAGCACGTTTTTTGGATTGCCCTTATCTGTTTTTTAGGCGATGTATTTTTAATGACGATTGGTGTATTAGGATTAGGTACGCTTATTTCGGAATTACCTATTCTCAGCTTAATTATTTCGCTCTTAGGGGCAATTTTTCTCTTTACTTATGGTAGCCGTTCATTTATTAGCGTATTTAAAAGCGGAGATTCTCTTATTGCAAGCGGAGAGAATGCCTCAAGTCTTAAAAAAGCCTTAATGGTTACTTTTGCGATTACATTTTTAAATCCTCACGTTTATATTGATACTGTTGTAATTGTGGGCAGTATTGGCGGGAAATTAGATTTTGACGGAAAGATGCTGTTTTTAGCCGGTGCGTTGGTCTGTTCATTCATCTGGTTCTTTGGTGTAGGTTATGGAGCTGGTTTGCTTTCCCCTTATTTTGCCAAGCGTAGAACTTGGCAAATTTTAGATGCAATTACGGGCTTGATTATGTATTTCATCGCTTTTAGCTTACTCATTTATGCTTATCAACTTATAAAGCAAATTTTTTAACAGCCTAAATTTTTCATTGCTGAATACCCCCATTTTTTGATATATTAACAGTAATGTTTGCACTATATAGTGCCTAATTTTATTTAATAATTTATTTGACGGATTCTTTATATGTTTAAAAAATTTTTAGGATTATTCTCAAATGATCTTTCTATCGATCTCGGAACAGCCAATACATTAGTTTATGTGAAAGGACAAGGCATTGTTTTAGATGAGCCATCGGTAGTTGCGGTTAGACAAGATCGTATGGGATCGCTAAAAAGTATTGCTGCGGTAGGTTCACACGCAAAATTAATGCTAGGTCGTACACCAAAAAGCATTATGGCAATCCGTCCGATGAAAGATGGTGTTATTGCAGACTTCTTTGTAACAGAAAAAATGTTACAACACTTTATCAAACAAGTGCACAGCAACAACTTTATGCGTCCAAGTCCGCGTGTATTAGTGTGTGTACCGGCAGGGGCTACCCAAGTAGAACGTCGTGCAATTAAAGAATCTGCTATCGGTGCAGGTGCTAGAGAAGTATATTTAATTGAAGAGCCGATGGCAGCTGCAATTGGTGCTGGCTTACCGGTACACGAAGCAATGGGCTCAATGGTAATTGATATCGGTGGTGGTACTACCGAAGTTGCTGTACTTTCTTTAAATGGTATTGTGTATTCAACCTCTGTTCGTATTGGTGGCGATAAATTAGATGAAGCCATTATTGCCTACGTTCGCCGTCATTTTGGCTCAGCTATTGGTGAAGCGACTGCTGAACGCATTAAGCAAGAAATTGCAACAGCTAAAATTGAATCTGACGATGATATTAAAACAATGGAAGTACACGGTCATAATTTAGCAGAAGGTGCACCACGTACTTTTGAGCTAAATTCAAAGCACGTTTTAGAAGCTATTGAACAACCGTTAAATGGTATTGTGGAAGCTGTTAAATCCGTATTAGAACAATGTCCACCGGAATTAGCAGCAGATATTTTTGAGCGTGGAATGGTATTAACAGGTGGTGGTGCATTATTGCATAATTTAGATCGCTTGTTATGTGATTCTACCGGTGTTCCGGTAGTGGTTGCAGAAGATCCGCTTACTTGTGTAGCTCGTGGTGGTGGTAAAGCACTAGAAATGATTGATATGCACGGTGGTGATGTATTTAGCTCTGATGAATAATCATCTTTTGTAATTAGGCATTAAATTGAAAGTTGGCAATGGATATGATCTATTGTCAATTTTCGTTATATATTCCCAATAAATTTCACATTATATTTTCTAATGAAACCAATTTTTGCTAAAGCTCCTTCGCTAGGAATGCGTCTGATTATTGCAGTGATATTATCTATTATCCTGATTATTTCTGATGGACGAAGCTCGTTGATGATCCAAGCTCGTAATATATTAGAAACAGCAGTGAGTGGATTATATTACTTTGCAAATACGCCTCGCTCAATCTTAGATGGTGTGAGTGGCAATTTTATTGATAACAATAAATTACAGTTGGAAAATAATTTACTAAAAGAGCAATTAAGAGAAAAAAGTGCAGACTTACTACTCCTTGATCAATTAAGGGTAGAAAATCAACGCTTAAGATTGTTATTAAGTTCGCCACTCCGTCAAGATGAATATAAAAAGATTGGCGAGGTTTTGGCAGCTGAGATGGACGCTTACCGCCAGCAAGTTATTATTAATCAAGGTCGTTTAGATGGTGCTTTTGTAGGGCAGCCGGTAATTGATGAAAGAGGTGTTGTAGGGCAAATTATTTCCGTAGGTGAAAAATCGAGCCGCATTTTACTTTTAACCGATATTACCCACGCCACTCCGGTACAAGTATTGCGTAATGATGTTCGTGGTATTGTGAATGGTACAGGGTTAAATAATGAATTAATTGTTGATAATTTACCTCGCTCTATTGATGTAGTAAAAGGTGATGTATTAGTTACTTCTGGTTTAGGTGGACGTTTTCCGGAAGGCTATCCTGTTGCAATTGTCGAAACTGTCGAAAATGATACAAAAAGCCAATTCGCTAGAATTGTTGCCAGACCATTAGCTTCATTTGATCGTTTACGTTATCTATTATTACTTTGGCCTACAGCGGAAGAGAAAAATTACAGCCGAAGTTTATCGCCTGAACAAGTGCGTGAAGTTGTGGAAGAAAGGCGAAATAGTGTTAACCCGTTTGAACGATTAAAACAGATGTCAAATAAGAAAACAGAAGTTCAGTTGGATGTCAAAGAAGAGCAAGTGGAGGCAGAAGACATAAACGAAAACCCGGCATTACAATCTGATCCGGAAGACGATGAAGGTCATCATATAGAACAAGGAGCTGAATAATGAGAACAAACCCGATTTTTCAGATCCTAGTTATTCTTGCGATTTTTGTGATTGCTTTTGTGTTGGAAATTATGCCTTGGCCTGTTGGATTTCAAGGCTTACGCCCAACGTGGGTTGTATTGGTGCTGATCTACTGGGCATTAGCACTGCCTGATAAAATCAGCGTCGGTACAGCTTTTTTAGCAGGTATTGTGTGGGATCTGATCTTAGGTTCGATTTTAGGCATTCACGCATTAATATTGTCTATTGCCATCTATTTTGTGGCGAAGTACCACCTTATTTTACGTAATTTATCACTTTGGCTGCAAAGTTTATTGGTAATGGCATATATCGTACTGCTCCGTTTCGCTATTTTTGTGGTTGAATTCATTTTGCATAGTGCTGAATTTAACTCACAAGAAATATTAGGGGCAGTCATTAGCGGTGTACTCTGGCCTTGGATTTTCCTACTGATGCGTCATATTCGCCGCCAACTTCGCTTACGTTAGGGAAAGATATGAGTAGTTTGTCTTTTGATTTTGCAGAAGATTTTCGACCGCTTGCAGCAAGAATGCGTCCTCAAAATTTAGCTGAATATGTGGGTCAATCTCATCTGATCGGCGAAGGTAAACCACTGCGTAGAGCGATTGAAGCAGGACATAGTCATTCTATGATTTTCTGGGGTCCTCCGGGAACAGGGAAAACGACATTAGCTGAAATTATTGCCCATCATTTTGATGCTGAAGTGGAACGTATTTCAGCGGTAACCAGCGGTGTAAAAGAGATCAGAGAAGCAATTGAACGAGCAAAATTAAATCGACAAACAGGCAGACGAACATTACTCTTTGTTGATGAGGTTCATCGATTCAACAAAAGTCAGCAAGATGCATTTTTACCGCATATTGAAGACGGCACGATCATCTTTATTGGAGCAACAACGGAGAACCCTTCGTTTGAGCTTAATAATGCGTTACTTTCCCGAGCCAGAATTTATATCTTAAAGCCACTACAAGCGGTCGAAATTTTGAAAATTTTGCAAATGGCGGTGGCAGATGTAGAGCGTGGGCTAGGCAATGAAAAATTACTGCTTGAAGATGATGTACTGACATTACTTGCCGATTATGTAAATGGTGATGCTCGTTTTGCCTTAAATTGCCTAGAGTTAATGGCAGATATGGCAGAAAGTACCTCTCAAGGTAAAGTGTTAAACAAGGCATTACTTACTGAAGTATTGGGTGAGCGACAAGCTCGTTTTGATAAAGGGGGCGATCGTTATTACGATCTAATCTCAGCCCTCCATAAATCTATTCGTGGTTCATCGCCAGATGGGGCATTATATTGGTACGCTCGTATTTTAACCGCAGGTGGCGATCCGCTTTATGTGGCAAGGCGATTACTTGCAATTGCTTCAGAAGATATAGGCAATGCAGATCCGAGAGCAATGCAAATTGCTATAGCAGCGTGGGATTGCTTTACCAGAGTTGGAGCTTATGAAGGAGAAAGGGCTATTGCCCAAGCGATTATTTATCTTGCGGTTGCTCCTAAAAGTAATGCGGTTTATCAAGCCTTCAATGAAGCTAAACGCTTAGCGAAAGAAGCAAAAGATTATGATGTACCGGAACATTTACGCAATGCTCCGACTAATTTAATGAAATCACTTGGTTATGGTGAAGAGTATCGTTATGCTCATAATGAGCCGAATGCTTACGCCGCAGGGGAAAATTATTTTCCACCTGAACTTCAAGAGACGCAATTCTATTTTCCTTCAGAACGAGGAATGGAAAAGCAGATTAAAGAAAAAATGGCTTGGCTGAAAACACAAGATGAATTAAGCGAGATCAAGCGGTATAAATAATTCCTAAATTTGCGAAATGTGATGAAAAAACGACCGCTTGTGGTTATTTGGAAGAGATATGTTTGATATTTTATTGCCTGCGTGGCTTGCAGGTGTTTGTTTAGCCTTTATCACTGCACCGCTTGGTGCTTTTGTTGTTTGGCGGAAAATGGCGTATTTTGGCGATACGCTTTCCCATTCTGCATTATTAGGGGTTGCTCTTGGTATTTTTCTGCAAATTGATCCCTATATTGCCGTCATTGCAATGACAATTACCTTAGCTATATTGTTGGTTTGGCTTGAGCAGAAAACCAATTATTCGGTTGATACTGTTTTAGGTATTATAGCCCATACCAGCCTTTCTCTCGGTGTGATTACCATTAGCTTGCTGGATAACGTAAGAGTAGATTTAATGTCTTACTTGTTTGGTGATTTACTGGCAATTAGTTTTTCTGATGTGATTTTTATCGGGGCAGGTGCAACTCTGATCTTATCGGTGCTGATGATATTCTGGAAACGTCTATTATCTATCACAATTAGCCCGGAACTCGCCCAAGTTGAAGGCTTAAATGTCGCTCGTCTACGTTTATTACTGATGATTTTAACCGCATTAACCATTGCATTAAGTATGAAATTTGTGGGGGCATTAATTATTACCTCACTACTCATTATTCCGTCTGCCACAGCAAGGCGTTTTGCAAAAACACCTGAAAAAATGGTCTTTACTGCTATTTTATTTAGCATCATTGCAGTAACGGGCGGGCTGTTACTATCAGGGTGGAAGGATACTCCGGCAGGTCCATCTGTAGTGATTTGTGCCGGAATACTCTTTTTAATTTCGCTATTTAAAAAAGAATACAATTAAATAGCATAAAAAAGATATAAATTATAAAAATAAGGCATAAGGTTTTTACGGAAATAGCATTGAAATTTTCTATTAATCTGCTTAAATATAATTATTAGTTTTGTAGTAACTTATTGAGAATTAAAGAATTAAATTATGTGTCAATTACTCGGAATGAATTGTAATACGCCAACGGATATTACCTTTTCTTTTGATGGCTTTCGGCGGCGTGGGGGATTAACCGATCACCACACAGATGGCTTTGGAATCGCCTTCTTTGAAGGCAAAGGTGTGCGGGTTTTTCGTGATAACCGACCAGGAGCTTCATCGCCAATGGCGGAATCTATCAGTCAGTATCAAATTAAATCGTTAAATGTGATTGCTCATATCCGCAAAGCTACGCGTGGTGATGTGAATTTGGAAAACACCCACCCTTTTATTCGTGAATTATGGGGCGAGAACTGGGTTTTCGCCCATAATGGTACAGTAGAGGGGGTTGGGGTTTGTGAAGAGTGTCATTACCAACCGATTGGTACAACAGACTCCGAAGCCGCATTTTGCCGAATTGTATCGGAATTAAAAGAGATGTATCCGGCAAAACCAAGCGAAAAAGAGATTTTTGATGCAGTGTTGAAGGTAACAGAAAGAATTGCGGAACAAGGTGTATTTAATTTTATTTTATCGAATGGGCATTTTATGATTGCTCGATGCACTACCAATCTTCACTATGTATGTCGCAAAGCCCCTTTTGGTAAAGCATTGCGTGATGATGATGTTTCAATTGATTTCAGCCAATATACCCAAATTACCGACAAGGTAACGATCATCACAACTCAGCCACTGACAAAAAATGAAAATTGGATAAAAATGAAAAATGGTGGTTACGTTTTTTTTAAAGATGGCGATGTGCTTTATGAAATTGAAGGAACGCTACCAGAAGCTAAACCTCACGTTTAATATCTAAAAACCTAGCATCTGCTAGGTTTTTTCTTAGTTTTCACGTTTAACAATAAAATCAGCTAATTCTTTTAATGCAGTGGTATCAAAAGGCAGTTGTTCAAGAGAGGAGAGAGCGGTTTGGTAAAGTGTTTCGGCTTTTTGCTTTGCTCCATCTAGCCCTAGTAATTTAGGATAAGTGCTTTTATTTAAATTTTCATCAGAACCCACCGTTTTACCAATTTTATCCGTTTCGCCAATCACATCTAAAATATCGTCTTGCACTTGAAAAGCTAAGCCAATGGCTTTTGCATAATTTACAAGCGGTTGTTTTATCGCTAAATTTTGCGAATAGTCGGAAAGGTTAAAGCCCATCATCACAGAGGAAAGAATTAACGCCCCTGTTTTGTTACGATGAATTAATTCTAATTCTTCTAAATTGACCGATTTATTTTCCGCAATCAAATCTAAACTTTGCCCTAAACACATTCCTTTTGCACCCGCAGCAGAGGTTAGTTCTCTTACTTGTGCCACTTTTTCTTTATCAGAAATATGGGGATCGGTTACGAGCAACTCAAACGCAAAACTTTGTAACGCATCACCGGCTAGAGTGGCGGTTGCTTCATCAAAGGCGATATGACAGGTTGGCTTGCCTCGACGCAATTTATCATCATCCATTGCAGGTAAATCATCGTGAACCAATGAATAAGCGTGGATAGATTCCATTGCCGCTGCACTATGATCTAATTTTTCAAGCGGCACGCCAAGCATTCTACCTGTGGCATAAATTAAAAACGGGCGAACACGCTTTCCGCCTAATAAAACCGCATATTCCATTGCGTTAATTAATGGGGAATGAAAGGCTTCGTAATGATTTAATTTTTCTGCTAGAAAATCGTTAATCCGTTTTTGTTGAGTGGTGAGGTCGGTTGCTAAGGAATAGCTCATTTTATTACTCTTTGTATTATTCTTTTGTATAGTCGCTAAGTTCTGCGGTATCATTTTTATTTAATAGAATTTGAATTCGTTGCTCTGCTTTTTGTAAGCGTTCTTGCCCTTGCTGTACCAGTTTAATTGCTGCTTCAAATTCATTAAGGGCATCTTCAAGCGGTAAATCGCCTGCTTCTAAATGGGTAACAATTGCTTCTAATTCTTTGAGAGTAGTTTCGAAATCTTGAGTTGGTTTTTTTGCCATTTTATTTGACCTATAGAGCGTTGAAGTCTTGCAAGTTTACCGTTCTCATAAGGGATTTGCAAATTCCTTTTACTTTTCGACCGCTTGTAGTATGGTATCTCAACTTTCTAAACAGAGGATTTTCTATGCAAGTAACAGAACTGAATATTTACCCGATAAAATCCACGCAATCAACCCAAGTTTCTCAAGCTTTTGTAGAACCTAAGGGGTTAAATTTTGATCGTGAATTTATGATAACGGAATCTGACGGTAAATTTATTACTGCCCGTAAAGATGTAGAACTATACCGCCTAACGGCTTTTCCGATTGCAACAGGGCTTGTGATTAGCCATACAAGCGGTCAAAAATGTGTTGCACTTTACCAAGATTTCATTGAGGAGCAATCAAGTGAAGTATGGGGAACGAATTTTTATTCTAAAGTGGCAGACAAGCGTGTTAATCAATGGCTAAGCGAAATTTTAGGAAGAGAAGTGCAACTTCGTTGGTTGGGTAGTCAAAGCCAACGTAAGGTTGAAAACTTTGCAGATAATCCATTGAGTTTTGCAGATAGTCATCCTGTTACTTTGATGTCGCTCAAATCCCTTGAGCAAGTGCAAGAATGGTCGCCAATTCCAATCGAAATGGCTCGTTTTCGTCCAAATATTGTGATTGACGGCAATATTGCTTTTGAAGAAGAGAATTGGGAACAAATTCAAATTGGTGAAGTCTTATTTCGCAAGTCCGCCCTTTGTACTCGATGTGTACTAATTACTCGCAATTTATCTACGTTAGAATTAGACCCTCAAGCAGAGCCTTTCCGAACGTTGAAACAAAAGCATACAAATGATAAAGGAAAACCGATTTTTGGCATTCATCTTGTGCCACAAAATAGTGGAATAATAAAAGTGGGCGACACCATCACTATTCAATCATAATTATTTTTAATTTTTAAAAAGGAGATTCAAATGTACGAACGCAGTCAATCAAGAACTGTGCTATTCCCGATCCTGCTATTTGTTGGGATTAATCTATTTATTCTAACATTATCCCGTCTAGCTTTAGGTATTTGGCAGGCTGATCGAATATCAGCTGTTGATGGCTGGATACCATTAATGTTACAAGGCATTCGTATTGATGTATCCGCATTATGTTGGCTGTTTGGTTTACCTGCATTATTGAGTGTATTTTTCTTTCATAAAAATGCACTCGGCTCAATTTGGCGGATTATTTTAAGAATTTGGCTAACCGCAGGTAGTGTCTTTATTCTTTTTATGGAAGTGGCAACACCAAATTTTATTGAAACCTTTGATCTCCGCCCTAATCGCCTTTTCATTGAGTATTTAGTTCACCCAAAAGAAGTGTTTACAATGTTGATTAATGGTCATTTATGGGCTGTTATTTGCGGTGTTGTTGTATTCATTATCTCATTAATGATTTATTGGAAATTATCAGGCTGGGCAACAAAAAATTTACGTTTGCCGAGTTGGAAAATGCGTCCATTATTGGCTCTGTTAGTGGCTGTTACAGTGTTTGTTGGTGGACGTTCTAGTTTTGCTCATCGAGGTATAAACCCGGCAATGGTTGCATTCTCAAGTGATCCTCTTGTAAATTCACTGGTGTTAAACTCAGGCTATTCTGTACTTTATGCAGTACAACAATTGAAAGATGAAGATAAATCTTCGGAGCAATATGGCAAAATGTCTGTTGAAGAAATGCTAAGTATTGTTAAACAGGTTCGAAATCGTCCAAATTCTGATTATATACTAGATGAAATTCCAACCTTGACTGAAAATAAAGCCACTTATCAAGGTAAACCTAAAAATATTGTAATTGTTTTAGAGGAAAGCTTAGGGGCTCAGTTTGTTGGCTCATTAGGCGGTAAAAATCTTACGCCAAATTTAGACAAACTTTCAGAACAAGGGTGGTATTTTACCAATCTTTACGCTACAGGTACTCGCTCAGTAAGGGGCATTGAGGCAGTAACAACCGGTTTTACCCCAACACCAGCAAGAGCGGTGGTAAAACTGACGAAAAGCCAAAATAACTTTTTCAGTATTGCGGAATTATTAAAGCGTCAAGGCTACCATACTTCTTTTATTTATGGTGGGGAAAAGCATTTTGATAATATGGCTAGTTTCTTCTATGGTAATGGCTTCCAACAAATTATTGACGAAAAAGATTATAAAAACCCTAAATTTACGGCAACTTGGGGCGTGAGTGATGAAGATCTTTTTGATAAGGCAAATGAAACCTTTACTCAGCTCTATAAAGAAGAAAAACCATTCTTTAGCTTGGTATTTAGCTCAAGTAATCACGATCCTTTTGAGTTTCCGGACGGTAAAATTGAATTATACGAGCAACCAAAACAAACTCGTAACAATGCAGCAAAATACGCCGATTATGCTATCGGGCATTTTTTTGAGTTAGCGAAAAAATCAGATTATTGGAAAGATACGGTGTTCTTAGTGATTGCAGATCACGATTCACGAGCTGTTGGTGAGCATTTAGTGCCAATTCAACATTTCCATATACCGGCGTTATTACTGGGTGAAAATATTGAACCAAGATTGGATCATCGTTTAGTTAGCCAGTTAGATATGCCAACCACATTACTTTCTGTGGCGGGGATAAGTGGACAATATCCAATGATTGGCTATGATTTAACGCAAGATATTGATCCAAACCGAGCTTTTATGCAATATGATGCAACACAAGCGATGATGAAAGGTAATGATGTGGTTGTAATGCGACCAAACTTACCGATTGAAGGATTTGTGTATGATAAAGCAACGTTTAACCTAATGCCTAAAGAACAACCTGAGGCTTTTAAGAAAGAAGCATTGGCTCACGCATTACTTGGTAGTTATTTATATAAAAATCAGTTGTATAAATTACCGCCGGAAAGTAAGCAGTAGAGCAAATTAAAAGAGAGAGGGTTGCAATATTTTTATCAAAAATGACCGCTTGCCCTCTCTCAAAAGAGTAGATTATTTTAAAACCAGATTATTTTAAAAATAGTGCAGCTGCACCACGTGTGCCACCTGAATCGCCGTGAATGGCTTTTTTAATAACAGGCACTTTAGCTGATCGCATTAAATGTTTCGGCAGGGCTTTTGGCAAAGCTTCATAAATATAGTCGAAGTTAGATAAACCGCCACCAAATACAATCATATCCGGATCTAAAACGGTAATAAGATTACCAATGCTAATTGCCATTAACTCAATATACTTCTCAACAAATTCCACAACTTTCTGCTCGTTATTGTAGAAACGCTCTATAATCTCTTTAGCCGATATTTTCTCGCCAACTAAATCGTTAAAGAGTAATTCAAAACCACGACCGGAAATATAAGTATCTAAGCAAGCCTGATTACCACAACCACATTCATAAATTGGCGTTTGATCCCAACCCAATAATTTTAACGCGTGATAATTTAACTGCATATGCCCAACTTCGCCAGCCATACCAATTCTGCCTGAATGGACTTTTCCATCAAAAACAATTCCGCCACCAAAACCTGTACCGATAATTAAGCCAAGTACAGTTGAAAAAGATTGATTACTTTCGTCCCAAGCTTCGGAAAGAGCGAAACAGTTCGCATCGTTTTCTGCACGTACTTCACGCCCTAAACGCTCGCTCAAATCTTTAATAATTGTTTTACCATCTGCAACACGAATATTGGTAATTTCCGCAATCCCTGTTTCACGGTTTACAAAGCCGGGTAAACCTAAGCCGACAGAACCTTTTTCGCCAAATTTCACGTCAGCATTATTGACTAAGTTCTCAATAGTATTGAGCCAATCTTCGTAATGAGTTTGTGGGGTTGGCACACGTTCACTGTGCAGTTTTTCTAATTTTTCATTGAAAGCGGAAAGTTCAATTTTTGTACCGCCAACATCTAAGCCGTAATAAATCGCCATAATTATGTTCTCTTATGAAATAAATTAAATGGGTTTTTGTTTTGCAGCCAAGGCACAAACCATACAAAGAGTGCCAAGTTTGTTGCAAATGCGAGTAAGCTACTAACAAATAAATCAATCGGGTAGTGCATACCTAATCTTAAACGACTAATTAATGTTAACGCTGCCCAAACAATTGCAAAAATATGGGCAAAAACAACCGCTTGTCCACGCATATTAAGGCAGAAGCCGACTACTAAAAGTAGCCAAGAAACTGCAAAGATTGTATGACCGGACGGGAACGAATAGCCAACTTCTTTCGCTTGGTGGGCTGTTACAAAATTTTGCTGTGTACCGATTTTTTCACTAACCGCTAAGCCTCTTTGTTCACGTGTTAATTTGTAGAAATCAACAGATTTATCTTTAAACAGGGCAGAGACAAAAGGTCTGGGCTCTTGGAAGGTTGATTTCATCACGGTTTTAATAGCTTGAGTTGCCAACATTGAAACAAGACAAACGGTCATCACAAAAAATAACGAATAACGCTTTCTTACTACCCAAGCTAATAATAAGATAAAAATCACACAAGTTGCGATAGCATAAGGCAAAGATCCTGTTTCGGTGATTAAAAATAAAAAGTAATCCAAACCATA
Organism: Mannheimia bovis; assembly: GCF_014541205.1. NCBI lineage: Bacteria > Pseudomonadati > Pseudomonadota > Gammaproteobacteria > Pasteurellales > Pasteurellaceae > Mannheimia > Mannheimia bovis. Next base: position 1,251,388 of record NZ_CP061280.1, read on the forward strand.
TTCAGGGTAGTGCATAGCCAAAGACCACTGCCAGTTTGTCAGCCAAGTAACAACAGGGATTAGCAACATTGCCAGAGTATAAAGAAAGAATTTTTTAAACATAGATATTCTGTTAAAAAACCGCTTGAAAAATACAAGCGGTTATATTTGTGAAAAATTTTGCAAATTTAGATAGCTTTAGTGGCTTTCGGCAACGTGATTTTTTTCTCTTCACTTTGGCGGTAAAGCACCAAAATATGCCCAATAGTTTGTACTTCCGCAGACTTTGTTTCACGCACAATAGCATCAATGATCAGTTGCTTCGTTTCACGATCTGCACCCGCCACTTTTACTTTAATCAACTCGTGGTGGTCTAATGCATTGTCGATTTCCGCTAAAACACCTTCAGTTAAGCCGTTACCGCCTAGCATTACAACAGGGCTTAAATGGTGTGCTAAACCTTTCAAATATTGCTTTTGTTTGGTTGTTAATTTAATTGACATTTTTGTATCCATTTATTTGTTTGTAAAATAAAATTCGGCGTAGAAAATAGCACAAAAACGCTCATTTTTAAAGTAAAATGAATGAATTGCAGAAATAAGAGAGAAGGATAGATTATGCCAACATTAAGTGTTGCAATGATTGTAAAAAATGAAGCTCAAGATTTAGCAGCCTGTTTAGAAACGGTAAAAGGCTGGGTTGATGAAATCGTCATTTTAGATAGCGGTAGCACAGATGAAACACCACAAATCGCTGCGGCGTATCACGCCAAATTCTATACCAATACAGATTGGCAAGGTTTCGGTAAACAACGCCAGCTTGCTCAACAGTATGTAACAAGTGATTATGTACTTTGGCTTGATGCAGATGAACGAGTAACCGAAGAACTGAAGCAATCAATTTTACAAGCGGTTAAAAATGATGAAAAAAATACCGTTTATAAAATCAGCCGATTAAGTGAAGTGTTTGGCAAGCAAATTCGTCATTCAGGCTGGTATCCGGATTATGTGGTGAGGTTATATCCGACAAAGTTAGCTCGTTACAATGATTCTCTTGTTCACGAAAAGGTCGTCTTTGATTCAGCAACCAAAGTTGAAAAATTACAAGGTAATTTATTGCATTTTACTTATAAAAATATTACCCACTATCTGACTAAATCAGCACATTATGGCTCAGAATGGGCAACACAACGAGTCAAACAAGGGAAAAAAGTGTCCCTCTTTAGTGCATTTAGCCACGCGTTAAGCAGTTTTGTGAAAATGTATCTTCTGAAAAAAGGGTTTTTAGACGGTAAACAAGGTTTGCTGCTGGCAGTACTTTCGGCACAATCAGTCTTTAATAAATACGCAGATCTGTGGGCGAGAGGACAGGGGAAATAATATGTCGCAAAAACAGGCGGTTTTATTTATCAATATGGCAAAGGGATTCGGTGGCGGTGAGTTTTATACCGAGCAACTAATCAAGAATTTAGAGGGATATCAGTGTTATTTTTTAGGAAAAAAATCAGGAAAACTTACCGCTTGTATCCAAAAAAATTTACCGGAAGTAAAAGTTATCAGTCTTTGGAGTGCCATTAAGCTCGCTTTATCAGAGAAAAATCTGATTGTTCATGCTTTAGATGGTCGAGGGGCTCATTTTGCCGGAATCTTTAAACGTTTTTTTAAAACTATAAGCGTGATTACTCGCCAAGTTAATTTTGCGTTTAAACGTAAATCTTCACAAAAAGCCTATGAAAATGCGGATATGCTGGTTGGTGTGAGCCAATCTATAACGCAAAATTTGGCAAAATTAAACCCAAATGCTCAGACAGTTTACGGCTGTTTAAAGCCATTACAAGAAAACAAAGAATTTGAACAACAATTTTTTGCCAACCCACTGCATTCACTTAAAATTGCCCATATTGGTAATTTCCAAACTGTAAAAAATTTCCCACTAACGATTGAGCTTGCCAAACAAAATCCTGATGTATACTTTTACTTGGTAGGTGCAGGCGAGTTAGAAAATGAGCTAAAAATTCAATCAAAAGGATTCAATAATATCTACTTTATTCCTTTTACACCATACATCGGTAGTGTGTTAAAAAATGTGGATTTACTGATTGTTCCATCTCATTCGGAAGGTTTGGGTATGGTAATTTTAGAAGGTTATCAATACCAAGTCCCAAGTATTGCTCACGCAACAGGTGGTATTCCTGAGATCATTGAACAAAAGAAAACAGGCTTCTTAGTAAGCCCAAATCAAATTGAGCAGTATCAGGCTATTTTAGATCGTCTACTTGCCGAACCTACCTGTTTTGCAGAATTACGCCAAAATATTACCGCTTATCTGGTAAAAAAAGATTTTTCCGCACAGAGAATGGCGAGAGAATATGAAGCGATTTATCGGCAAGTTTTGAAAAATCATTGATAATTGAACAAAGCAAAAATTAAATGGTCGATAGGGTAAGATTCCTTACAGCTATCCTCTCGGACTCATAATGCAAAATCAATTAACTATTTTATATGCTTTTTTCTTATTAATTTCTAGTTCAACTTTTGCTGATAATATAACCTTAGTAGAGAATGCTAGGAAACAGATTGGCGTTACACTGAGCTACGATCCCAAATATCGAAAAATCGATTTCCCAATGGGAGATGTGCCGGAGACAACAGGTGTTTGTACCGATGTGGTGATTAGGGCTTATCGTCAGCAAGGGCTCGATTTACAGCAAGCGGTCAATAAAGATATGAAATCTGCTTGGGCAAAATACCCGAAACTTTGGGGGCTGAAGACAACAGATCCGAATATCGATCACCGTCGTGTGCCAAATTTAGAAACCTTTTTTAGTCGCCACGGACAAACGCTCTCTTTAACCGATCTTTCCACTTTCCAAGCGGGCGATATTGTCACTTGGCGATTGCCGAAAAATTTACCTCATATCGGTATTGTGTCCGATAAAAAATCTTCAGACGGTACACCTTTAATCATCCATAATATTGGACGGGGTACGCAGGAAGAGGATGTATTGTTTAAATATAAAATCGTGGGGCATTATCGATTGCCTGAAAATATGAAATTCAAATAGTGAGAGAAAAAATGAGTAAATTAATAAAGATAATGCTGTTTACTAGCGGAGTAACTATCGCTACAGCGGTAGCCTTTTTCTCAATGCAAAATAAAGAGATAAGTCGAATGATACCAAAACAATTACTTGAAGGTGAGATTGAGGCTGCACCAATGGTAAAAAATTTTGAATCTTTACCAGAAGGAATTGAAATTACTCGTTTGGTGGTACTCAAAGGACAACGTCAAATGTTTGCTTATAATGGGGATAAACTTATTAAAATTTATCCAATTTCTTTAGGTTTTAATCCAATAGGGCATAAACAATTTGAAGGCGATGGCAAAACCCCAGAAGGGATTTATACTATCAACGAACGAAACAAAAACAGCAACTATCATAAAAATCTGGGTATTTCTTATCCTAATAGCCAAGACAAGGCATTCGCAGAGGCTCAAGGGAAATCAGCGGGCGGATTAATTAAAATTCACGGTTTACACAATGGATTTGGCGATATCGGACGTAACCACTTACTGAAAGATTGGACACACGGTTGCATTGCCGTAACAAATGAGGAAATTGATGAGCTGTTTTCATCAGTTATACATCGGGCTGAAATTGAAATTAAGCCTTGATATTTTTAGCTACAAGCGGTCATTTTTCCTTGAAAGTTTGCAAATCACTGTCTAATCAACGGATACGGATTTATTGCTCCGCTTGGTGTATAAATACCATAATGCAAGTGTGGCGGCGTGCCTCTAGCATTACCACTGTCGCCTACTGTGCCAATGATTTCTCCTTGCTCAATCCATCGGTGGCGGGAAATATTGCCATAATCTTCTAAATGGGCGTAGTAGTGTACGGTTCTACCTGTCATAACCGAAACTACTTTACCTCCTAGTCTGTTTGTGCCAATTCGCACTACAACCCCGCTCGTAGTGCTACGAATAGGTGTTCCTCTCGGTGCAAAAATATCTACGCCTTCGTGCTTACGTCCACCACTTCTTGGGCTGTGCCAACTGTCAATAAAGCGTTGCCCTGCAATAGGATTTGGCAAACTTTGTTTAGTTGGAATGCCTTGTTTTAATGTCGGTATCCAACGCAGATAATCATAGAGATAAGGTACTTTAAATTGCTCAATACCGATCAAAGTAATCAACAGTATAACAATCCCTATTAGGCATTTTTTTAACATATCTATCTCCTAAAGAACTTAATATGACAAGCGGTTATATTTTACGGAAAATGTGCAAATCTGATGTGTAAATTTTAGATGAATTTTTAACGCTTTTCAGCTAGAATATTTCCCTTGAATGCATACGCAAGCGTTTGCGTTTAATTATTTTTTACTTTCAAAATTTATAGGAATTCGTATGTCAGCAACAATTTTAGAAGCTTTACCTTTAGGTCAGAAAGTCGGTATCGCATTTTCAGGCGGTTTAGATACCTCAGCAGCACTTTTATGGATGCGTAAAAAAGGGGCAGTGCCTTATGCTTACACCGCAAATTTAGGTCAGCCGGATGAAGATGATTACAACGCAATTCCGAAGAAAGCAATGGAATATGGTGCGGAAAATGCCCGTTTAATTGACTGCCGTCAGCAATTAGCTCACGAAGGGATTGCGGCAATTCAATGTGGGGCTTTCCATATTTCAACAGGCGGTATTCCTTATTTCAATACTACACCTTTAGGTCGAGCGGTAACCGGTACAATGCTTGTAGCCGCAATGAAAGAAGATGATGTAAACATCTGGGGTGATGGTTCAACTTTTAAAGGTAATGATATTGAGCGTTTCTACCGCTATGGCTTATTAACTAACCCAAAATTAAAAATCTATAAACCGTGGTTAGATCAACTTTTCATTGATGAGCTTGGCGGTCGTTTAGAGATGTCAAAATTCTTAATCGAAAACGGCTTTGATTACAAAATGTCAGTGGAAAAAGCCTACTCAACCGACTCAAATATGCTTGGTGCAACCCACGAGGCGAAAGACTTAGAAGAATTAAGCACCGGAATGAAGATCGTAAAACCGATTATGGGCGTAGCGTTCTGGGACGAAACGGTTGAAATCAAGCCGGAAACCGTTTCTGTAACTTTTGAGGAAGGTGTGCCTGTTGCATTAAACGGCAAACGTATTGATGATGCAGTGGAATTAATTATGGAAGCGAACCGCATTGGTGGTCGCCACGGTTTGGGTATGTCAGACCAAATCGAAAACCGTATCATCGAAGCGAAATCTCGTGGTATTTACGAAGCACCGGGAATGGCGTTATTACACATCGCTTACGAGCGTTTAGTAACCGGTATTCACAACGAAGATACGATTGAACAATACCGCATCAACGGTTTACGCTTAGGGCGTTTATTGTATCAAGGTCGTTGGTTCGATCCGCAAGCACTAATGTTGCGTGAAACGGCTCAACGTTGGGTAGCGAAAGCGATTACAGGTACAGTAACCTTAGAGCTACGCCGTGGTAACGACTTCACCATTCTAAACACAGAATCACCAAACTTAACCTACGAAGCAGAACGTTTAAGTATGGAAAAAGTGGAAGATGCACCGTTTACACCGGCGGATCGTATCGGTCAATTAACAATGCGTAACTTAGACATTGTAGACACTCGCGGTAAATTAGCGGTTTACACCGATGCAGGCTTATTAGCTGCAAATAATAGTGTAATTCCGCAGCTAGGCAAAAAATAATAAGTTGATCCAAATTCTGATAACTTTTAGAATTTAACAAAAGCTGCCCCAAAGTTAATGCTTTGGGGCTTTTGTTTGTAAAGTGAATGTGATGAAATTAGTTGAAATTTTTACAGATGGCTCGTGTTTGGGGAACCCCGGCAAAGGGGGAATTGGCATTCTGCTTCGCTATAATGGGCACGAGAAAGCTGTCAGCAAAGGTTATTTTCAAACCACCAATAACCGAATGGAATTGCGAGCGGTGATCGAAGCCTTATCAATGCTAAAAGAGCCCTGTAAGGTGCAACTTAACAGTGATAGCCAATATATGAAAAATGGCATTCAGAAATGGATTTTTAACTGGAAGAAAAACGACTGGAAAACCAGTGATAAGAAACCCGTTAAAAATAAAGATTTATGGATTGCGTTAGATAAAGAAATTCAACGCCACCAAATTGAATGGGTGTGGGTGAAAGGGCATTCAGGTCATCGTGAAAATGAAATTTGTGATGGGCTGGCAAAAAATGGGGCAAACAATCCGACTTTAGATGATGTCGGCTATGTTGTAGAATAAGTATTTTTACAAGCGGTTATATTTACTCGCTACGCTCGCTCCTTCGGAGCCGTTGGCAAAGCCAACGTTCAAACGCAAAGCACTTGTTACGAAAAATTTGCAATCTGCAAAATTTTCAAAAAATCTTACCGCTTGTTAATTTGTGTAGATGAGTAATTTTTAGCAAAATAGGGCTACGCAAACGTTTTCTTTTTTTGTAAAATAGGAGAGCTTTAAGCTTTTAAGGGTTTTTATGGTTGATTTAATTATTATCGGGATCATTGCATTTTCTGTACTGGTAAGTTTATGGCGAGGATTTACGAATGAGGCGTTATCGCTCCTCGGTTGGGTAGTTGCTTTTTTTGTAGCAAGTTCATTTTACCCTTATCTAAGTGGCTATTTCACCCAGATAAATTCAGTTTACCTACAAAATTCAGAGTTTTTACGCAATGGTTTAGCAGCAGCCATTTTATTCATTTTAACGTTAATCGTATGTGGCGTAATTAATGGTTTATTAGGCAAGGTGATTGATTTAAGCGGCTTGTCTATTACCGACCGCATTTTAGGCGGTGCTTTTGGGGCATTACGCGGCATTTTAATTGTTTCGGCAATTTTGTTTTTCTTAGATACTTTCACGCAAGCAAGCCAAACGGAATTATGGAAATCATCATTACTAATTCCACATTTTGACTTTATTGTGAAATGGTTCTTTGAGCAGTTACAAACAAATTCTACTTTTCTAAACTCGACTAAATAAAGAGGTTTTTCTATATGTGCGGCATTGTCGGTATTATTGGGAACTCGCCTGTCAATCAGGCGATTTATGATGGCTTAACATTATTACAACACCGAGGACAAGATGCCGCAGGTATCGTTACCATAGACGATGAAAACCGTTTCCGCTTACGCAAAGCGAACGGTTTAGTGAGTGATGTGTTCCAACAAGAACATATGCTACGTTTACAAGGTAATGTGGGGATTGGGCACGTTCGTTATCCAACAGCTGGGAGTTCAAGTGTATCAGAAGCTCAGCCTTTCTATGTCAATTCACCATTTGGGATTACGCTTGTACATAATGGTAACTTAACGAATAATGCAGAGCTAAAAGAGCGTTTGTTTAATGAAGCTCGTCGCCACGTTAATACCAATTCAGATTCAGAATCGCTCCTGAATATCTTTGCTTATTTTTTAGATCTCTACCCAACACAGCAGCTTAGTCCTGAGAATATTTTTGAAACCGTTAAAAAAACGAATGAGAGTATTCGAGGTGCTTATGCGTGTATTGCAATGATTATCGGACACGGTATGGTGGCATTTCGCGATCCTTTCGGTATTCGTCCGCTAGTTTTAGGTAAACGTGAAGTTGAAGGTAAAACGGAATATATGTTTGCCTCAGAGAGTGTTGCATTAGATGTGGTTGGTTTTGAGTTTGTAAGAGATGTATTGCCGGGTGAAGCTATCTATATTACTTTTGATGGCGAATTACATTCCCAGATTTGTGCGGATAATCCGAAACTAAACCCTTGTATTTTTGAATACGTTTACTTTGCCCGCCCAGATTCAGTAATTGATGGCGTTTCTGTTTATGCAGCTCGTGTGCATATGGGCGAATTACTCGGTGAGAAGATCAAACGTGAATGGGGACGTATTGTTGATGATATTGATGTCGTTATCCCGATTCCGGAAACCTCAAACGATATTGCCGTGCGTATTGCTAATGTGCTTTACAAACCATATCGTCAAGGTTTTGTGAAAAACCGCTATGTGGCTCGAACCTTTATTATGCCTGGGCAAGCTCAGCGTAAAAGCTCGGTTCGCCGTAAATTAAATGCGATTGCCTCAGAATTTAAAGGTAAAAGTGTTCTATTAGTTGATGATTCTATTGTGCGAGGCACAACTTCTGAGCAGATTGTGGAAATGGCGAGAGCGGCAGGTGCAAAACGTGTTTATTTTGCCTCTGCAGCACCGGAAATTCGTTATCCAAATGTTTATGGTATTGATATGCCGACCTGTGAAGAATTGGTTGCTTACGACCGTTCGGTAGAAGAGGTTGCGGATATGATTGGTGTAGATAAACTGATTTTCCAAGATTTAGATGCACTTTATAAATCAATTCAAATAGAAAATCCAACCATTCATAACTTCGATGATTCGGTCTTTACCGGTGAATATATCACAGGCGATATTGATAAATGTTATTTAGATGCCATTGCGAAATCCCGCAATGATAAAGCTAAGGCAAAAGCGGCAAAGCAAGCCACAAACTTAGAAATTCATAACGAAAGCTAAAAAGAAAACTCGCAGCTAAAACTGCGAGTTTTTTGCTATTGCTTTTTCTTCTGTTCTGCTAAAGCATTTTGCATACGCTGATGCATTTCTTGATAAGTAGGTTTAAAAGCATCACATTTTTCTTGATCTACGTTTGCTTCTTGGTGATTGAGCCTATTATGTTGCAGGTGAAAATATTCCATTGATGCTTTGTCATTTTGCATAGTAAGAAAATTTTCCCTCCCCAATAAGTCATTTAACACTCGTTGCTCAAAATACTGCATTGTTAAATGTTCAGCTACATTCCAATTATCATAAATTTTCTGATAATCAGGTTTTGCCAGATCAGGGTAGATACATTGCTCAATATTATTTAGCTGACGAATTAAAATCTTAACGTCCAGTTCGGAAATTTTATATTTCGGTTCATTGTAAGCGGTCGAATTGTCCAAATTATTTGCAAATGCAAAAGATGAACTAAATAAGAGAGCTACTAACGCTTTTTTAAACATATTACCAGCTTAAATTAGTTGAGTATCCAAACACGACCATAGTGCTTCATTAAGCCTGCAACGTGTCCTGCTTTATCGCCAATACCTTGATATAAATCGAAGTGATGACCTTTCACTGCACCACCTACATCAAGGGCAACCATTAAACGCATTTCGTGTTTGCCTGTCCAGTTTCCGTTATTATCAATCAGTGGCATTTCAACCAATAACACACTACCGGAAGGCACAATGCTACGATCTGATGCCACAGAAGCCAATGGCACTAATGGCACGCCTGCTGAACCTTTCACTTTTCCATAAGGATCATTTTGGAAGAATACATAAGACGGATTACGTTCTAACAAACCTTGAACACGGCTAGGATTACGTTCTCCCCACTCACGAATAGCTTGAACTGACATTTTCTCTTTCGGAATTTCACCATCTTCCACTAATAAACGTCCAACGCTTGCATATTTAAAACCATTTTGCCCGGCATAAGCGAAATAATTTAAACGACCATCGCCAAAATCAACATAGCCACTACCTTGAACCCCTAACAGGAAGTTATCAAGCATTGAATTACTATAAGCTAATTCTAAGCCTTGACCTTGCAATGCTCCTGCATAAATTTCAGCTCGAGAAAAACGCTTGTTTGATGGCATTGCATAAATTGGGTGCTGATATTGCCCCTGTGGAGTGCGACGAGCTTTAATTACAGGCGAGTAATAACCTGTCATTAATACATTTTGATAACCATCTTCGCCACGCATTAAACGTGTACTAATACCATATTTCGCCAGATCATTAATATTTGCCCCCGATGAAATCCAACGGCTCACTTTACCATAAGCTAACGAATGGATATTGGCTAGGCTGCTATAAGTGCGAACATTAGAAAGCTGTTGTAGAAAATCGTTCTGATTAACAGGGGTAGCATTTAAACTTAAACGACCGCTTTGAAAATGCGTACCATAAGGCATAAACTGACGACCGTTATATTTCGCCCCAAATTTTGCTTTATCGGCATCATAAGAGGTTGAACCACTTTTTTTACTTGGTGTGGAAGAACAACCCACTAAAATACCGGCAACTAAAGCTATAGTTGTTGCAGCGATTGATTTTTTATATGCTTTCCAATTCATCGAAAATCCTTTCATCGTTAATAAAATGTGAAAAATGAAGCATAGCAAAAATGCTACTAAATTAAAATAAGAATATAGTTGTTTGTTTTTAATACAGAAAACGGATTTTTATACTATTTCTGTGTTAAATTAAATCACTTAGCACAATTTTTTATAATTTTGCTTGTCATTATGACAAATTGATATATTATGTACGCATCAGACGCGGGGTGGAGCAGCTTGGTAGCTCGTCGGGCTCATAACCCGAAGGTCGTTGGTTCAAATCCAGCCCCCGCAACCAAATTTTAAGCCCTTGATTTTATCAAGGGCTTTTCTTTTACAAAAAATAAGTGAGAATTAACCGCTTGTGGTTATCAAATACTTCCTCTCTTTTCTATTTCTCGCTACACTAAAGCTATCTTTCCTAAATTTTTTTGGATTATGAGCAATATTTTAACTGTTACCCAACTTAACTATTCTGTCCGTCATTTGCTTGAAATGGAACTCAACCAAGTTTGGCTGACCGGTGAAATTTCTAATTTCAGTCAGCCGGTTTCAGGGCATTGGTATCTCACCTTAAAAGATGATAAAGCCCAAGTGCGAGCCGCGATGTTCAAGATGAAAAATACGAGAGTGAATTTCCGCCCGCAAAACGGAATGCAAGTGTTGGTAAGAGCAAGCGTAACTTTGTATGAACCCAGGGGGGATTATCAGCTCATTATTGAAAGTATGCAGCCAGCGGGAGAAGGGTTATTACAGCAACAATTTGAGCAGCTTAAAACAAAATTAGCAGCTCAAGGTTTATTTGCTCAAGAACATAAGAAACCTATTCCACAATTTGTAAAAAAAGTTGGAGTTATTACTTCATCAAGCGGAGCAGCGTTGCAAGATATTCTCCATATTTTACAACGCCGAGATCCAAGCCTAGAAGTGGTGATTTACCCAACGTTAGTTCAAGGTAAGGAAGCCACACAAGATATTGTCAATACAATAGAACTTGCTAATCGCCGTAATGAATGTGATGTGTTGATTGTTGGGAGAGGCGGTGGCTCATTAGAGGATTTATGGTGCTTTAACGAAGAAGCCGTTGCTTATGCAATTTACCATTCCAACATTCCGATTATCAGTGCGGTCGGGCACGAAACGGATGTTACTATTGCTGATTTTGTCGCCGATTTGCGAGCTCCAACCCCTTCAGCAGCAGCGGAATTGGTAAGCCGTGATCAAAACGAGCTAAAACGCCAATTACAACACCAATTTGATAAAGTTAATTTAGCCTTTGACCGACTTTGGACAGCCAAAATGACTCGCTTCCAACAACTTCATTTACGCCTAAATGCTCAACACCCAATGAAGCATATTCAAGCACGCCAACAACAATTTGACTATATTGAATATAGGCTTGAACAGGCGGTTTATAAATTACTTTCAGAGAAAACACAGCAAACGAAAGAACTCAATTTACGTTTAATCAATCAGCACCCACAAAAGCAGATAGAACGTCAAAGCCAGCGATTAGCTCAAATCGAACAAAGACTACACTGGCAAATAATGCAAAAACTAAACAAAAAACAGCAACAGTGGAAAAATGTGGTTCAGCGTTTTGAGCGAAATCCGCTACCTTACCAAGTTAATCAACAACAAACGGTACTGGCAAAATTTTCTCAACGCTTGAATTATGCAATGGAAAAAACGATGCTCAAAGAGCAACAACATTTCCAAGAACTTTGTACTAAATTGGAAGGGCTAAGCCCATTGAAAATTCTCACTCGTGGTTATTCAATAACGCAAACAGAGGAAGGGAAAATGCTCACTTCAAGCAGTAATATCAAGCCTGGAGAGATGATCATTACACAGCTAAAAACAGGAAAAATAAGAAGTCAAGTAGTGGATTTTTTGTAGGGGAATTTTTGAACGCTATCAATTTTTAAAATTAATTATATGAAAATCAGTAGGTTAAATATTTATAAACAGGGTTGTGCACTTACTTATCCATAGATGATGTGCATAACTATTTTTGTAAATATGGATCGAATGCTGAATTTTAAATCAACCAATTTTCAAGGCGTTTTTTACGCTTGCACAAGCGGTCATATTTTTCTATAATCTCGCAAAATTTAAGCCAGTGTGGCGAAATCGGTAGACGCAGCGGATTCAAAATCCGCCGCCCATAAAGCGTGTCGGTTCGAGTCCGACCACTGGCACCAAGTTCATAAAAAACCGCTTTTTAGCGGTTTTTTTATTTCTTTTGTATTCATACACCAACATAAACCGAATTCTAGTGTCGAATGTAAGCGGTAAACGTTTCTCTAAACATTTACAAAAATATAAACATACTTTGCCGCCTATTATTTAGCTAAATCAAGAGTCAGGTTTGCCTCCGCCTCCGCTTGCTATGGCTTCGAGAACAAGACCCTAATTATCTCTGCCAAAATCGACTAACGTCCCCCGATGGTGAGAGTGTCTCACTCGTGCCAAAACAAGCGGTTGATTCACCTTTAAAATTTGCAAAATACTCAACATAATTAACCGCTTGAAGCAGATAAGTATTGACACTCGTCAGAGGCGAGTGCCATCGAGGGGGCGGATTTTTCGAGTTCCTCTGCCTCTTGCCGTTTTTTATTGGCTTCCTCCAAATACGGTTGTACTAAGCGGTTTGTCCAAGAAACCGATAATTCGCCGATAACCTGTGCCGTTTCCTGCTTTTCCTGAATTGCATTTAAATCCGCTTTTTCGACCGCTTGATTAGCGTTTGCGGTGTCTCGGTTTAGGCTTGCCAGTGTTTCTTCTGCGGTTTTGCCTGTGAGAGCTTTTTGTTTCTCGCTGTCGGTAATCGTGAGGTTGATATTACTGCTTATCGCCGCCTTGGTTTGGCTGCGTTCGCTTTCATTCATATTCCCCAATGCACTTAATGCAGCACCCACTGCAGAAGTTGCCATTTTCGACATATCTGAGCTCACGCCAACAGACACTGAGCTGACTTTGACATCACTGCGGTTTTCAATCTCTTCCGTGGTAAGTTTACAGGTTTTCATTTGGTGGTTAATGTCGCTCAGTATTGATAGAAATAAGAACTCAGTCGGTATACTCACCATTTCCAGAGTAAAGCCAAAAGGATATAACTATCCTTTTAATACATTTACTTATTCCATTCCTTTACTTAGTAAATTACACCCATAATAAATCCCATAAAGCGTATCTATTCCTGATGAGTGTCCAATATTTTCAAATAGTTTACTGAGTTGTTCTATTTCTATATTTTGCTTATCAAGATTTTTAAAGAAAGCCAGAATAGGGAGAGAAAATTGTTGTTGCAATGCACAGTCTAAAAATCGGTTGCTGATGGCGTTAGTGTTTACTAAATTTTGTTTAATTTGTTGAGTGAATTTTTGATAAAAAGAGTTTTGTGTTGCATTAAAATATTGAAATGTGGCAAGCAAGCCGCAGAGAAAATCATCGCCACTTGGTGTAAGCCCTATACCTAATCCGATTAATTTAGTCAAAATATTACAAGCATTTTCCTCATCATTCATTGTATAGAAATGTTCAGTTTGGGCTAAATATTGCTTGAAAGCGGATAATATTAGGTCATCATTCTGTGCTTGGAGTAGAAGATTTAACCCGTGTTTATCTGAATTTTGCAATATTTGTTGAGTGAGTTCAGTACAAAATTTGAGTTTGTGGTTTGAATGAGCATCACAAGCGGTCAATTTTGTACAAAAAATTGCACAATCTTGGTAATTTAAATGAAGTCGGTAATTTTGATTAAGTTTTAATGTCAATCCCTCAAATTGAGTTTGTGTAAGATGCGTAATTAGGCTGATGGGAGAGAGTTCACTCTCGATAGGCTGTAGAGAAAAAATTTCATTGCTAATCAATAAGTTAATGGTTTTATTATAAATCGAATGAATAGTTACTAGGGGAGAAGAGCCTATTGCCTCTAGAGCATAGTTTGTTGTTTTTGAAATAGTAATGTTTATTATTTGCTCTTTTATGCTCATTTTGTAAAATACCTATTGATTTTTTATTATTTTATTGATTAGTATTAAGCCAAATTGAAATGCGATTTCATATTTTGTATTTTCCTTTCAAATCGTTAAAAGTCAATAAAAAGAAGGTTTATTATGTATGATTTAATCGTTAAAAATGGTCAGTTAGTTACGCCTGATAGAATTTATCCGGCAACTGTTGCTGTAAAAGATGGTAAATTTGCTGGTTTTTTAGCCCCAGATATTGAAGTTCAAGCAAAAGAAATAGTTGATGCGAAAGGCAACTTGGTTTATCCGGGGATTATTGACTGCCACGCACACTTAAACGAACCTGGCTTTGATTATCGTGAAGATTTTGAAACAGGTTCCCGTGCTGCCGTTGCTGCAGGCTGTACAACCCTCATTGATATGCCCCTCAATAATGATCCTTCTCTGATTAATAAAGATGTCTTTAAATTAAAACACGCCAACGTAAGTAAACATTCCTTTATCGACTTTGCTCTTTGGGGCGGTATTGTCGGTGATTATGACGATAGTCCAAATTCCATTAAAAGTAACTCTGCCGATTTAGTTGATCTGGAAGCTTGTGGTGTAGCCGCTTTTAAAGGTTTTACTTGCCCTAATGGTGATTTATTCCCAACTGTAAACTTAGGTAACGTGCGTAAAGCGTTGGAAATTTTAAAACCGTTTAATGCATTATCAGGTTTCCATTGTGAAGAATTTGGTCAGGTAAAAGAGCGTGTGAAAGAGGCTAAAGCGAAAACAGGCTTAACTAACCAAGAAAAAATCCGTGAATTTTTAGATGCTCACGATGTGTGGGTGGAATATGTCGCAACCAAAAACGTGATTGATATGTCACGTGCAACCGGTGGTCGTGTGCATATTTGCCACGTGACACACCCAATGGTGGCGCAGTTAGTAAAAGATGCCATTTATGAAGGCTTACCGGTGTCAGGTGAAACTTGCCCGCACTATTTAGGTTTTACAGAAGACTTTGTGTTTGAAAAAGGCGGACCGGCAAAATGTACGCCACCGCTACGCAAACGTGAAGATATGGAAAAACTTTGGGATTATGTGATTGACGGTACGCTTTCTTGTGTGGGTAGCGATCACTCTCCAGCATCTGATGAAGAAAAAAATAACGAAACGCACGATATTTGGGAAGCGTGGGGTGGTTTAAACGGTATTCAATTCTTCTTACCGATGATGTTCGATATGGTGGTTCATCAACGTAAACTTAGCCCGAGCCTAATTGCGAAAGTAATGGGCGTGAACCCGGCAAAATTATTCGGTTTATATGGTCGTAAAGGGGGATTTGAGATTGGTTTTGATGCGGATATCGTGATTGTCGATCCAGAAAAACCGTGGAAAGTCGAGCAAGAAAAACTCTTTACCAAAGGTCACGTGACTTGCTTTAACGGCTTAGAAGGCAAAGGTGCGGCAACGCATACCTTTATCCGTGGTCGTTTAGTGGCAGAAAACGGTATGTACAAACAAGATGCAATGGGCTACGGCGAATTTATTCGTCCGGTCAAACGTTAAAGAATTTAAGTGCGGTCAAGTTTTTAGTTTTAAAAACTTGACCGCACTTTTATTATCATAAAAATAAACATATGCAACAAACGCTATTATAGGAGCGAACTATGTCTGAAAAAACTAACTTACAACCTATTCCGGAAAATAAACGGATTATGGATCTACTTTCTTATCTTTTCCTTTGGCTTGGTGGCTGTGTATCTATCGGTACATTCGCATTAGGATCAGGACAGTTAGATAAGGGCTTAAACTTAACCCAGGCATTTGTCGCAATGCTAATAGGTTCGTTATTATTGATCGTGTGCTTATGCTTAAACGACCAAATGAGCTATAAAAGTGGGGTGCCTTATGCAGTTCAGCTAAAAAGTGCTTTTGGTACAAAAGGTGCAATTTTACCGGCAATGTTACGTGGTTTGCCGGCAATCGTATGGTATGGTGTACAAAGCTGGTTAGGCGGTTCTGCAATCAACCAAATTTCGATTTTAACTATCGGCTACGATAATATTTGGGTTTATTTCTTATTATTCCAAGCCTTACAAATTTGGATCTCAACAACCGGTTTCCACGGTTTGAAATGGTTAGAAAATATCGGTGCGGTGGTAATTATTGCTTCTCTTGCTTATATGTTCTACATTTGTATGACCAAATTCGGTGGTCGCATCGAAGAGAACCTGATCAATAAAGAAGGGACTTGGGGCTTACCATTCGTGAGTGCAATCGTGGCATTCTTCGGCGTAAACGTATTGGTAATGCTAAATGTAGGTGACTATGTTCGTGAATTAAAACCGGGCTATTCAACAGCAAAACGTGGTGTGGTTTACTTCTTAGCAATGGTGCCGGCAACGGTATTTATGGGTGTTATCGGTTTAATGATCTCATCTGCAACAGGCTTAGGTAATCCGATCAATGCGTTTGCACAGGCGGCAGATAACAAATTCTTAGTAATCATTACGTTAATCTTTATCTTGTTTGCTCAGATGACAACAAACTTAGCGAGTAACGTGGTACCACCTGCTTATGCGTTAATGGATGCGTTCAAAATCAAACACAAAACCTCTGTAATCATCATTGGTTTAGTGGCTATCGCTACTTGCCCGTGGTTAATTACTTCTGATGCATCTTCTAAAGGTGTAGATATTTTCGTATTAACTTACACTGTATTCTTTGGTCCAATTTTCTCTGTGTTATTAGTGGACTACTATATTTTACACAAAGGTAAAATTGACATTCCTGAACTTTATGATGAAAACGGTAGCCGTAAAGGTATCAACTGGGCAGCAATTTTAGCTATCTCAGTGGGGGCGGTAATTGGTTTATTCAATGCAGATATCTCATTCTTAACTGCAACGATCCCAACTGCATTAGTTTACTACTTCGGTATGAAATATATGGCATCAAGTGCCCGTTTCAGAAAAGGTACGATTCTAGAGAAATAATCTGTAGGGGCGTATGACATACGCCCACTACGATATTATTTTGATAATACATAATTTAGGGCGTACGCAGTACGCTCTACATAAGTTTTTGGATAAATGCGATTGTGGCTTTCAACAATTCCTGCGTATGAGGAGATTGTTCATCACGATCAAAATCGTGAAGGTTGGCAGCAATCACAAAGCGAGTCGGATTAAATTTATCACATAGAGCTTGAAACTCAGCAAAAGGCACATCAGGATCGCCGGTGGCATGAGCAGCAAATATTGGTAAATTTAATTCACCCAAACGCAAACTGTAATCAAGGTAGAAGAATTTATCTCTACCTTGATAAATTAACGATTTCCACTTGCCCGTTTGGCGAGCGTAAATATAAGCACTGAAGTGTGTATTTAATTCCGCTTCTTGGCGAGGAGTTGCTATCAGTGATTGAAAGGTGCTTTCACTCACTAATGGCAATTTAAGATAATGTGGGCTTGGGATGTCAAACCAACCGTCGGTTAAGAAACCGTAACCATAAAACGAGATAACACCTTTAGGTGGAGTAAGCTCGGTTTTTTTGTTTAATTTCGCAGCAGTCAATAGTGCCAAATAGCCACCGGCAGAACGACCAAATAGAAAATAGGGGAGTTCATCAGCAAAGCGACTTTGCAGAGTTTTTAATGAGGTTAAAACTGATTGCATAATTTGTTCAAGCTGAGCCTGCGGTGCAAGCGGGTAATTTATCGCAATAATTTGCAAACCGGCTTGGGTAAATTGTTCAAGATGAGTGAGCGGTAAATCTTGATTCGAACCATATAATAAACCGCCACCGTGCAGATAAATCACTCTGGCTTTTAGGAGAACAGTATCATTTTGATAAATTGTGGCTTGAATCGCCAGTTCGGCATTTTGAATTTGTACTGTATTTAGTGTGATTTCAGTTTTTTGTAACATAAATACCTCGACTTTTTGGCATTATTATAGAATTTAGCTCTATAAACACCAAATAAATTCACGTTTAACCTTACCCAATAAAGGAGAATATTATGGGATATTTGAATGGTCAAACAGGTTATCGTCAAGGATTACTTGAAACACGTTCGGTAATTCGTAAAAATAACTTTGTGATTTTGGAAACTGACGGTTTAGTGAAAAACAGTATTCCAAATTACCATAATTGCGATATTAGTATTTTATCTTCACCGGCATTAGGTGCTTCTTTTGCAGACTATATCGCAACGGTTCACCCAACGGGTGGCTGCACGCAATTAGGCGGTAACGGTATTGAGGTTTTCGTTTATTGTGTAAGCGGTCAATTATCAGTAAAAAATTGCGATACTGAAGCTACACTTGAAACCGGTGGTTATATTTTCTCTCCGGCAGATAAAGTCCTCAGCTTTGTAAACAATTCTGCTGAATCTACCAAAATTTATATTCACCGCCGCCGTTACACGCCACTTGAAGGGCAACAGGCGAAAAGCTATGTTGGCAATGTGAATAATATCGAATATGTCCAATACGAAGGTATGGCGACCTGCTTAATTAAAGATTTATTACCATCTGCTACTGATTTCGGTTTCGATATGAATATGCATATTTTGCTGTTCAAACCAGGTGCATCACACGGTTATATCGAAACCCATTTCCAAGAGCACGGAATGTTATTCCTTTCAGGTAAAGGAATGTATCGTTTAGACGATGAATGGATTCCGGTGAAAAAAGATGATTATGTTTTTATGGATTCTTACTGCCCGCAAGCCTGTTATGCGGTTGGTGATGAAGATTTCGTGTATATCTACTCGAAAGAATGTAACCGTGATGTGGAACTTTAATTTTACGTTGAGGAATTAACAATGAAACTATCAAGAGATGAATTAAAAGGCTTAATGAAAGCTAAATTAATGAAAGCGGGCTTAAACGACCAACACGCAGATATTACTGCGGAAATCCTGACTTGGTCTGATGAGCGTGGTTACCACTCTCACGGTGCAGTGCGTATGGAATATTACTGTGAACGTATTTTCAAAGGCGGTATTACTCACGATCCTAAATTTGAATGGAAAGAAACCGGTCCGGCATCTGCGATTTTTGAAGGCGATAATGGTTGTGGTTATGTGGCAGCCACTTTCGCGATGGAAAAAGCGATTGAAATGGCGAAAAAATCAGGTATTGCAGTAGTTGGTATTCGCAATATTTCTCACAGTGGTGCGATTGGTTATTACACCGAAATGGCAGCGAATGAAGGTTTATTATCAATTTCATTCTGCCAATCTGACCCAATGGCAGTACCTTACGGTGGTTCTGAGCCTTACTATGGTACAAACCCAATCTCATTTGCTGCACCGGCACAAGACGGTAAAAATGTGGTATTTGATATGGCAACCACGGTTCAAGCTTGGGGTAAAATTTTAGACAAACGCTCTCGTGGTGAATCTATCCCTGATGATTGGGCAGTAGATGCTGAGGGTAACCCGGTCACCGACCCAAACAAAGTAAACGCGTTAGTACCAATCGCTGGTGCAAAAGGTTACGGCTTAATGATGATGGTGGATATTTTCTCGGGTATTTTATTAGGCGTACCATTCGGCAAACATGTTTCTTCAATGTACCACGATTTATCTGAAGGTCGCCGTTTAGGTCAAATGCACATCGTAATTGACCCAGCTCGTTTCTGTGGTGCAGAGCAATTCCGTGAAAATATGGCACAATCATTAAATGAATTAGTGACAATGCCACCAGCAGCAGGTGTGGATCGTGTTTATTATCCAGGTGAACGTGCGGAAATCCGCCGTGATAAATACTATGCAACAGGTGGTATTGAAATCGTGGATAAAGTTTATGAATATTTAATCAGCGATGATATCCACTTTGACCGTTACGATCACAAAAATCGCTTTGCAGATTAATTTTGCAATCATCTCATCTAGGGCGAACTTCGTATTCGCCCAAATGGATCTGTAATAGAGTTAAGTAGAAGGAAGAATCAAATATGTTAAAAACTGTAGTGAAAAAAGGCAGCTACCACGACTCAGTGGTATTAATGCTACTTACCAATGCTATTTCAGGCTTGGAAGGGGTAAAAAAAGTGTCAGTTATGATGGCGACCCCTGCGAATAAAGATATTTTTGCCCAAAGTGGATTAGACACCCCTGAATTATTAGAAGCGACCGCCAATGATATGGTGGTGGTAGCAGACGTTGAGCAAGAAGATGTGATCAACGTGGTAATGGAAAAAGTGGAAGAATTTTTAAAACAAAAATCACAAGCAAGCTCAGCTCAAGCGGGTACAGAAGTTGTAAAATCTTGGGATAAAGCGACCGCTAAATTACCTGATGCTAACCTGGCGGTAATTTCTATCCCGGGTGCTTATGCTGCTTTAGAAGCAAACCGTGCGTTAGATGAAGGATTGAACGTCTTTATGTTCAGCGATAACGTAAGTGTTGAAGATGAAAAAGCATTAAAAGAAAAAGCTCACAGTAAAGGCTTAGTCGTAATGGGACCGGACTGCGGTACGGGGATTATCCAAGGTGTGCCGGTAGCATTTACTAACAGCGTAACGCCGGGTTCTATTGGTATCATTGGTGCATCTGGTACAGGTATCCAAGAATTAACGACTATCATTGACCGCTTAGGTGAAGGGGTAGAGAACGCTATTGGTACAGGTGGTCGCGATCTTTATGAAGACATCGGCGGTATCACTATGTTAGATACCATCGAGGCGATGGAACAAAACGACAAAGTGAAAGTGCTTATCGTAATTTCTAAACCGCCTGCAAAAGCAGTGCGTGAAAAAATCTCGGCACGTTTAAGCCGTTACACCAAACCGGTAATTACCTTATTCTTAGGCGAAAAACCGGA
Organism: Mannheimia bovis; assembly: GCF_014541205.1. Lineage (NCBI taxonomy): Bacteria > Pseudomonadati > Pseudomonadota > Gammaproteobacteria > Pasteurellales > Pasteurellaceae > Mannheimia > Mannheimia bovis. The sequence goes on from NZ_CP061280.1 coordinate 1,272,326, forward strand.
ATTCCACGAAGAGAATTTCTACCACGCTTATACTTTAGATGAAGCTGCTCGTTTAGCGGTGGCTTTGGTGCGTAATGAGCCGATTCCGACTGTTGCAAAAAATCCGTTAAATTCGATCGCTTGCGGTAAAACCTTAAAAGCCTACTATTCAGGCGGTACATTAGCGGGCGAAGCAGCAATGTTATTAAAAGATGCGTTAAAGATTGAAGGCTCAGGTGCGAAAGCAGACGGCTTTATGTTCAAACAAGACGGCCACATTGTAGTGGATTTAGGCGATGATGTTTATACACAAGGTAAACCGCACCCGATGATCGACCCAGCTAAACGTATTGAATCAATGCGTGAGGCAGTGGATGATGCAACGACCGGCGTGATTTTATTCGACATCGTGTTAGGTTACGGCTCACACGAAGATATGGCGACCGCGTTAATTCCAACTATTGAAGAATTACAACAAAAAGCCAAAGCCCAAAACCGTGATGTGGCGTTTGTGGCAACGGTATGTGGCACACGTAGTGACTATCAAGGCTACGACGAAACCGTGCGTAAATTAAAAGATGCCGGTGTTGAAGTGTGCGAAACCAACAAAATTGCAGTAGAGAAATCCTTAGCTCTATTAGGATTACAATTTGACGAGCCGGTAAAACCAATTAAAGCGAAAACTGTGGTACAAGGTGAAAATCACCCTGCCTCTGAGCAGTTGTTACGCTTATTGTCTGAAAAACCGAAAATTATCAATATCGGTCTGAAAAGCTTTGCAGATGTGGCAGAAAAATTTGGCTGCCAAGTGGTACAGTTCAACTGGCAACCACCTGCAGGCGGTAATATCCAATTAATCAAAGCTTTAAACTTCTTAAATGAATATGAGGCGGTGGATATTGATGAAGCTAACCGTAAAGTGATTGCGAAAGTGGTGGCGGCAGCTCCGATTATCCGCGATAACGTGTTAGCGAAAACTGTGATTAAAGAGTTGAACGAAGGTAAAGTGATTTTACACGCAGGCCCTCCTATTCAATATAAAGATATGCCAAATACGGTACAAGGCTCTTGTGTCGGTGCGGTACTCTTTGAAAGATGGGCTACAGATGAGGCTTCTGCTCGCGCATTATTAGAAAGTGGTGAAATCAAATTTATGCCTTGTCACCACGTGAATGCAGTAGGTCCGATGGGCGGTATCACTACCGCAAATATGCCGGTTTGGGTGGTGGAAAATGCGACTGATGGTAACTCAGCTTACTGTACGATGAACGAAGGTATCGGTAAAGTATTACGTTTCGGTGCATACTCTGATGAAGTGGTAAAACGCCTAGAGTGGATGCGTGATATTTTAGGTCCAACTTTAGGTAAAGCAATTCGCTCAATGGAAAACGGCTTAGCGGTCAATCCATTAGTGGCGAAAGCCATTGCGATGGGCGATGAATTCCACCAACGTAATATCGCTGCATCAATGTCTTTCTTCAAAGAAGTGGCACCACGCATTACTGCGATGAGCGATTTAGCGGATAACGATAAATACGATGTGATCAAATTCTTAGCCGATACCGATCAATTCTTCTTGAATATTATGATGGCAGCAAGTAAAGCGATTATGGATGGTGCAAGAACCATCACTGATGGTACTGTTGTGACAGCAATGTGCCGTAACGGTGTGCATTTCGGTATCCGTATTGCTGGTATGGGCGATGAATGGTTCGTAGGACCGGTGAATACACCACAAGGCTTATACTTCACTGGCTATGATGGCGAAGATGCTTGCCCGGATATTGGTGACTCGGCTATTACTGAAACTCTTGGTGTGGGTGGTATGGCTATGATCGCTGCACCGGCAGTAACCCGTTTTGTGGGAGCTGGTGGTTACGAAGATGCACTTCGCACCAGTAACGATATGATGGAAATCTGTATTGACCGCAACCCGAACTATGTTGTACCAAACTGGAACTTCCAAGGTGCTTGCTTAGGTGTGGATGCGAGACTTGTTGTTGAAAAAGGTATTACTCCTGTTATCAACACCGGTATTGCTCACAAAGTAGCGGGCTTCGGTCAAATTGGTGCAGGTACAGTTCGCCCACCACTTGCGTGCTTTGAAAAAGCAGTGTTAGCATATGCAAGAAAATTAGGATTTAACGAATAATCCGGTAGGAGCGTACGGCGTACGTTCTTGTTTAGTTTGATTGCTTAATAGGGCGTACATAGTACGCCCCTACAGTTTTTATATTAAAAGGATAGAAAATGTCAAAACAAACCATCGTATTAGCCTTAGGTGGTAACGCTTTAGGCAATAATTTGAAAGAACAACGTGAAGCTGTGGCAAAAACGGCAACAGTAATTGTAGATATTTTGCAACAAGGCAAAAATATTGTAATTACCCACGGTAATGGGCCACAAGTAGGGATGATCCAACGTGCAATGGATGATTTCTCAAAAATTTCAGGCGATGAAATCCCTCTACCAACTAGTGTGGCAATGAGCCAAGGTTATATCGGCATTGATTTACAAAATGCGATTAAATATGAGTTAGTTAAACGCGGTATCGACCAGAAAGTCAGTACTATTTTGTCGCAAATTGAAGTGGATGCAAAAGATCCAGCGTTTGAAAACCCGGATAAACCAATCGGTCGTTTCTTAACCGAAGCGGAAGCTCAAGAGTTAGAAGCTAAAGGTATTCGTACAATGGAAGATGCCGGCCGTGGCTATCGTATTGTTGTGCCATCACCAAAACCACAACGCATTTGTGAGTTGGATACGATCAAAACCCTAGTGAATGCGGGTCACATCGTCATTACTTGCGGTGGCGGCGGTATTCCTGTGGTTGCAGATGAACAAGGTCGTTTAAACGGTGTAAATGCAGTTATTGACAAAGATAACGCTAGCTCATTATTAGCGCAAAAACTCAATGCAGATTACTTGGTGATCTTAACAGCAGTGGAAAAAGTAGCGATTAACTGGGGTAAACCAAACCAAGAGTGGTTAGCTGATTTAAGCATTGCCCAAGCTCGTCAATATATTGCCGAAGAGCAATTTGCGAAAGGGTCAATGTTACCAAAAGTAGAAGCTGCATTGAAATTTGCTGAAAGCGGTGCAAACCGCAGAGCATTAATCACCTTATTGGATAAAGCAGCAGAAGGCATTGCAGGTGAAACCGGTACGGTGATTTATTCGTAATTTTATTATCAGTAGGGGCGGATCATTATTCGTCCCATATAAAAATAAGCGGTCATATTTTTTAATTTTTTTGCAATTTAGGTTTTTTAATCAAAAATGGATATTCCGGTAAACTTTTTTATGTGGTTTATGGCGTTACTGCCAATCATCACATTAGTGATTTTGATGGTGAAATTCCAATGGGGAGCAACAGAAGCTGCACCTGTTGGTTTGTTGATCACCATTTTCAGCGGTATTTTTTTATACCAAGCAGATGTTTCGCTGATTGCAATTGAATCTGCCAAAGGCATTTGGAATGCCTTAGTGATTTTATTGATTGTTTGGACTGCGGTCTTGATGTATCAAGTCAGTGACGCAGCAAAAGCCTTTTTAGTGATTCGCACAGGAATGAGTAAACTCTTCCCAAATGAACTCTTACTTGTGATGACAATGGGCTGGATTTTTGAAAGTTTCTTACAAGGTATCACCGGCTTTGGTGTGCCGGTTGCAGTAGGCGCTCCGTTATTGATTGGTATCGGTGTTCGTCCGTTATGGGCGGTGGTGTTACCGTTATTAGGTCAGGCGTGGGGGAATACTTTTGGTACTCTAGCCGCCGCTTGGGACGCATTAGCGGTATCGGCGGGTCTAGAAGTGGGGAGCGATGATTACTTCTTAACTGCACTTTGGTCTGCAGCCTTCTTATGGTTCTGGATTGTGGTAACCGGCTTAGCTATTTCTTGGTTCTACGGTCGTGGTAAAGCCTTGAAAAAAGGCTTATTGGCGACAGTGATTATTGCAACTATTCAAGGTGGTGGTGAGTTGATTCTAAGCCAAGTGAACACCACGATTTCTGCCTTTATTCCTGCCTGTTTGTCTATCTTAGCTATCATATTCATCAGCAAAATGAGTATGTATAAAGATAATTGGCGAGTGGAATACAGCCCAATTATGGATAGAACTAAAACCACTGAAAGCACAGAAGAATTGCCGAATATGAATTTACTGCAAGCCTTTATTCCTTATATTGTGCTTTCTGTAATGACACTGGCGATTTTGGTGATTACACCTGTGAATCAATTCCTATCGCAATTTAAGTTTGGCTTTGCTTTCCCTGAAACCGTCACAGGCTACGGTTTTGTGAATAAGGCATATAGCTCTTATTCGCCGATTGCGATTTTCACCCACGCAAGTATGTTCTTATTTGTGTCTTCCATTATTGGCTTGCTCTATTACCAATACAAAGGTTGGATTGGAAAAGGTGGTACAAAAGCCGTGTTTGCTAAATCCATTTCAATGACAATGCCATCAGGCATTGCGGTAGTCGGCTTAGTCATTATGTCCAAAATTATGGGCGGCACAGGGCAAACAGCGGTGTTAGCTCAAGGAATGGCAGCAGTATTGGGTAAATCTTATGTGATCCTATCGCCATTCATCGGTTTCTTAGGGACTTTTATGACCGGTAGTAATATGAGCTCGAATATTTTATTTGGTGATTTCCAAATGACAACCTCCAAATTACTCAATGCCAACTCTGCGGCAATTTTAGGGGCTCAAACCACCGGTGGGGCGATTGGTAGTGCGATCAGCCCAAGTAAAATTATTTTAGGCACAACAACCGCCAATATTCTCGGTAAAGAGGGTGATGTAATGAAAGCGATTATTTGGATCACTTTATTACCGACTTTATTAATTGGTATTGTGGCTTACTTTGCCTCGCTTTAGCACTAGGAGTAAAAAATGGGAAATGCGTTTTTGAAAACCAAAGCGGGCAAAATGACCTTAGCTTTTATTGTGATTATGCTCGCCTTTGCTCTAATTATGTTAGGCATTGCTCAAACCAATAATACGTTTATCCATATCGGATTTGTATTAATGGTCGCAGCGATGGTGTATTCACCAATTGATGTATTTATTCTAAACCGAAAAAAATAGGGACAGAAAATGGAACACATTACACAGCGTATTACGCAAAACTTAGAAACGTTAAAACAATTTACCGCCACACCGGGCAACGGTTGTACTCGTTTGCCTTTCTCTCAAGAGGCGAGAAGTGCGGTTAATTATTTAAGAGATTTAATGGTAGAAGCGGGTCTTCGTGTGAGAGAAGATGAAGCCGGTAATATTTTTGGTGTGCTTGAAGGTGAACAACCTGATTTACCTTGCGTGATGTCTGGTTCGCATTATGACAGCGTATTGCACGGCGGTGATTATGACGGTATTGCAGGTGTTATTACTGCATTGGAAACAGCACGCTTATTAAAAGAAAGTGGCAAAAAGTTCAAACGTAATTTCGTCGTTGTTGGTTTCAACGATGAAGAAGGGATGCGTTTTGGTACAGGCTATTTTGGTTCGGGGGCAATGTTAGGACTTCGTGATGCAGAATATTGCAAGAAATTCCTAGATAAAGATGGTATTTCGATTTATGAAGCGATGCGTAATTATGGATTAGATCCGGAAAAAGTACAAAATGCAAAATGGGAAGATGGCTCAATCGGGCATTTTATCGAAACCCATATTGAGCAAGGCCCTGTATTAGACACTCACGGTATTGAAATCGGTTTAGTAACTGGCATTGTGGGTTTGCATCGTCATATGTTCACCGTTCACGGACGTGCCGATCACGCAGGTACTACGCCAATGGATATGCGTTTAGATGCAGTAGATGCTGCAACTAAAGTGATTTCTAAAATTGCTGATTGGGCAAGAGAGAAGAATGATGGCACGGTTGCAACCGTAGGCTATATGAATGTCTTGCCAGGCGGTATTAATATCGTGGCAGAAAAAGTGGTTTTCAGCGTAGATATTCGCTCGTTAAATATGGCAAATATTGAAGATATCACTGCAAAAATTGAACAGGCATTAGCGGAAGAAACTGCCCAAATCGGTTCAACGTTTGAGAAAGAAACCAAATTGATTATTCAGCCTGTGGCACTGTCTGAAAAAATGTTAGGTATTTTAGAAGAATCCACTAAGGCTCATCAATTTAGCTACAAACGTTTACCAAGTGGTGCGGGGCACGACTCTTTAGAGATCGGACAAAAAATCCCAACCGTGATGATTTTCGTACCAAGTAAAGAAGGGAGAAGTCATACACCGGTTGAGTTTACCGAATATCACTATTTTGCTAAAGCAGCAGTATTACAGCAAGAATTGGCTGAGAAGTTGTTAGACGAATAGTTTAATCAGGGGAATTTGCAAATTTTTTAGAAAATTAACCGCTTGTAAATTCCTCTGCACAATATTTTATATAAACATAACTATAAGGAGTATTCGACTATGTATGATCTCGTCATAAAAAATGGGAAAATAGTCTTATCCGATACTGTTTTTGACGGCAATGTTGCGGTCAAAGCAGGTAAAATTGCAGCGATCTTAGAAGACGGTTCTGTACCTGAAGCAAAGGAAGTGATTGATGTACAAGGAAACTATGTTTTCCCGGGGGCGATTGACACCCACGCACACTTAAATGATCCCGGCTATGAATGGCGTGAGGATTATGCACACGGTACGGCAGCTGCGGCAGTTGGTGGTTATACAACCATTATTGATATGCCGTTACAAAATGAGCCGGCTTTAACCGATGGCAAAATTTTTGATGCCAAAATTGCCAAAGTCTCGCCAAATGCTTATGTCGATTACTGCTTCTGGGGCGGTTTAGTTCCAACCAATTTTGAACATTTAGGCGAATTAAACGATAAAGGTTGTGTAGCATTAAAATCTTTTATCGGTCCTGTTTCCCCTGATTACGCATCTCTTAACTACGGTCAAACCTATGAAGCAATGGAAATTATCCAAAAATTCGGTGGCCGTGCCGGTTTCCATTGTGAAGACTTCTCCGCAATTAAATGGCAAGAACAAAGAATGAAAAAAGAAGGTCGTTTAGACTGGAGAGCCTTCCTCGATTCTCGCCCACTTATCGCAGAAATGTTGGCAACGATTAATATTATCGAAATTGCCAAAGCCACCGGCTGTAAAGCCCACATCTGCCATGTTAGCCACCCTGATGTTGCTCAAAAAATCAAAGAAGCCCAACAAGAAGGCTACGATATTACTGCAGAAACCTGTGCTCATTACTTATGCTTCAGCGAAGATGATGTGATTGAAAAAGGTCCATTATTCAAATGTGCTCCGCCGTTACGTTCTAAAGCTGATGTGGATCGTTTATGGGATTATGTGGTTGATGGCACATTCAGTGGTATCGGCAGTGACCATTCCCCTTGCACTTACGATGAAAAACACAATGAAATTTTAGGTCAAAAAATTGAAAACGTGTTTGATGTGTGGGGCGGAATTAGCGGTATTCAAAGCTGTGTGCAAGTGGCTTTCTACGAAGGCTGTGTAAAACGTGGCGTTTCTCCAACAGTATTAGCTAATGCAATGGCAAAATTACCGGCAAAAGCATTCGGCATTTACGGTCAAAAAGGCGATATTCAAATTGGTTTTGATGCAGATTTTACCATTATCGATCCAAATAAAGAGTGGGAAATCAAAGCAGAAGATCTACAGTATGTAAATAAAATGTCTGCTTATGTCGGCAAAAAAGGTAAAGGCTTACCGGTATGCACCATCGTACGTGGCAAAGTGATTGCTCAAGATGGCAAGCTAACCGATAGCAAAGGTTTCGGTAAATTTATTCGCAAAACACAAGGAGTATAACTATGTTGGATAATAAAGAACTCAACCCTGAGTTAGCTAAAGGGGTCAATGTTGATCTACAACCAACAAAAGAACGTATTATGGATAACTTCTCCTACTGGGCAAGTTTCTTAGGGGGCTGTGTTTCTATCGGTACGTTCTCAATGGGGGCAAGCCTGATTGGTGCATTAACCGTCACACAAGCCATTTTAGCGATGTCAATCGGCTGTGTGGTGATTGCCATTGGTTTAGTGGTGATCGGTAAAGGTGGCCACAAATACGGTATCCCATTCCCGGTTCAATTACGCAGCTCTTTTGGTACTACAGGGGTGAAAATTCCGGGTATTCTACGTGGTGTACCGGCTATCGTTTGGTTCGGTTTCCAAAGCTGGGTAGGTGCCGGTGCAATCAATATGTGTTTAAAACTCCTATTTGGTTTTGACAATTTACCGGTTGTTTATGTGTTGTTTACTGCATTGCAAGTAGCTTTATCAATCAATGGTTTTAAAGGAATTAAATGGTTAGAAAACGTCTCTTGCGTCTTCTTAATCGGTATTCTTGCCTATATGCTTTATGTGGTACAAACCCAATTCTCGGTAGAAATCGGCAACCGCTTTGCGAATATTGAAGGTTCTTGGGGAATGCCATTCTGGGCAGCAACAACAGCATTCTTGGGTATTTACTCAACTATGATCCTAAACGCTTCAGACTATTCTCGTCACGTGAAAGAAGGTACAGGTCCGGTAACAACAGGGGTTATCTACGTTCTTTCTATTTTACCTGTTACTCTATTTATGGGCTTAATCGGTTTATTAGTTACAGCAGCAACAGGCAACAGTGACCCAATCCAAGTATTTGCTACTGCAATGGATAATAAATTCTTAACTGTTATCACCTTGTTATTTATCGCTTTCGCACAAATCACTACTAACGTATTAAACAACATCGTGCCACCATCATACATTTTAATGGACTCATTCAAAATGAAATGGTCACACGCGACTATTTTAGTGGGGGTGTTATCAATGTGTGTAATGCCGTGGAAATTAGTAACTGCAGAATCAGCTGACGGCTTATCCTTATTCATTAAAATCTACTCTGCATTCTTAGGTCCAATCTTTGCAGTAATGGTAGTTGATTACTACATCTTGAGAAAACAAAAACTCAATGTAAACGACCTCTATAACAAAGAAGGTATCTTCAAAGGCATTAACTGGGCAGCGATTATTGCGATTGCTATCGGCTCTCTTTGCTCATTAATTGTAGTTGATTTATCTTGGTACATTAGTTTGATTCCATCAGGTTTAAGCTACTACATCTTAATGAAATCACTCAAAAGCTCAGAATCTTTCCGTAAAGGCACGATTTTAGAGCATAAATAACAGATACAAGCGGTAAAATTTTGATGAAATTTTACCGCTTTTTTTATATCTTCATTATTAACTCAAAGAGGAAATGATTATGCAAATAAAAGACAACACAACCTTGCAAATTTTCTTAGCAATGATCTTGGGAATGATTGCTGGCGTAATATTGCCCAAATTAATGGTCGAGCTAAAATTTATTGGTGATATATTCCTCCGTTTAATTCAAATGGGGATTATTTTATTAGTAATGGGGTCGGTCATTGAAGCAATCGGATCGCTTAAACGAAAAGAGATAGGCAATTTAGGCATAAAAGCCCTGATTGGATTTGCGACCACTACCATTATTGCCGCAATCGTCGGGATCATTATTGCGAATATTATTCAGCCCGGTATGGGAATTAATTACACGCAAGAGTTGGTTACATCGGTTAAGGCAACGGATAAAACAGCAGCTCAAATTATTACGGATTTCTTCCCAAGTAATGTCATTGCCTCTATCAGTTCAGGTAGCACCATTCAAGTGATTGTATTTGCGATTTTAGCCGGGCTTGCGATAAGTATTATTTCTGAAACGAACCCTAATAACACGTTTTTAAATAATATTAAAAGCCTGAATGAAGTATTATTGCAGATCATTAAATTAGTAATGAAAATTGCCCCTTTAGGTATTTTCTGCTTACTAGGCTGGGTGATTGGCTATTATGGCATTGAAGTGATTTTTCCGCTCTTTAAGTTTTTATTAGCCTTTGCGATTGGAATGGTACTTATCTTAGCGGTATTTATTTCTATCACAGCAACTGTTGTCAAAGTCAGCCCTTTTAAACTCTTGAAAAAGCTACTAAGAATGGGGGTAATGGCATTTACCACCACCTCATCAGCCATCACCTTACCGACTAAAATGGAAGATGCTGAAGAACGTATCGGGGTGAGCAAACGTGTTTCACGCTTAATTAACCCATTAGGAATGTCGCTAAATAGTGATGGCTTAGCAATTTATCTTGCTCTAGCTTGCTTAACTACTGCTCAATTTTTCGGTATTGAAATGTCAATTCAGCAGCAATTTATTGTTGTGATTATGTCCACACTGGCGACATTAGGCACGGTAACAGTGCCGGGTGGTGGATTAGTCGCATTAGCAATAGTACTTCCAGCGGTTGGGTTGCCGATTGAAGGCGTGGCACTGTTAGCCGGAATTGACTGGTTTTCAGGAATGTTTAGAACGGTATTAAATGTGATTGATGATGTGCTAGTCGCACTACTCGTGGCACATTCTGAAAACGAATTTGACAGAGAGATTTTTGATAATACGCTTTAGTTTTGAAGCCACAAAGCACCTGAATAGAAGGTAGATTTTAGTTGTGTAAAAGAAAAAGTGAATAATAAAAATGGGTTAAATTCAGTGAAGAATTTAACCCATTTGTTTTAGTTTAGCAGAGCTATTTAATTAGCTTTAACTAATTTATATTGCTGCTGATCAGGAGCGGTAATTAAGATGTCCTTCGGTGGTGCTTTCTGGCGATGTAAAATCCCAACCACATTACCTACGATAGCGACATCCTGAAATTGACCTTCAACTTTATATTTACTCATATCAATGCCATCTTTAAAAATCAAGAAGGTACTGATTTTAGTACTACGGATTGTCTCTAACCCTAATGCTTTTTGATTAGCCACATTATAGCTAGGTACTTTTCGTTTAGCATATTGAGCAATTAATTTAGTATCTTGGCTCACTGCTAAAATATCACGGAGCTTTTTTGCTTCAGCACCGCTAACCTCACTATCTGATTCTTTATTGGCTTCAGGAGATACCGGGATATTTTCAATAGCTTTTTTTGAAGAGTCATCTTCTGACTTCTCGCTTTCTTTCTCGCCTTTTTTCTCAGTAGGCTCTGAAACGATAGGCATAGAAATCGTATTCGCTTCCTCTTCTTGAATCTGCTGCTTGATATCCTTCTCTAGGGCTTTATCATCATAAACCACATTCCCAATAAATTGGGTTGGAGCTAAGCTGACATTATTTCCAACTAAAGCCAATACCACTTTATCATCTAGCATATCAAAACGTAATTGTTGGTTACTATTTTGTTGCTTGAGCTGCTGATTTACTTGATCAAGCAAATGTTGCAAGGTATCGCTATCGGTTTGTTTCAATTTTACTTGAATAGAGGAATTATGCTGTGCGGCATAATAACTAATACCTAATTTCTCAGCGAGTTGTTGAGATAGATCACCAACGTTACCTTTATAAGTTACTGCAATACGTGCTTGCTTGTATTTTGTTAATTCCGCTTCATCAGCATAAGAGAAACCTGATGGAGCTAAAAGTAACATAGCTGCAAGAATTTTGTTTATTTTTACAAAATTAGTATTCATTTTTTTAGTTATACAATACATTTATTATTTTTCCTTAAAATGAGAAACCAACACCGGCACCAACAGCAAAACTACTATTTTGTGACACAGAGGTGTTCAGCTTGTAAGACATTCTACCGTTATCACTTACGCCGTTTAAACCTACAGCAACTGAAGTTGTACCAAGGGTATGGCCTGTAGCGACAGAAAGCTTATGTTGCCCCGGTAAAGATGCTTGTGGCAAGCTTGCCATTGCGACAGCATTTGACACTGAACCCTTCACATTTTTTACCTCTTTTTCTACATTACTGATTCTGTTATTTACCACACCAATTTCACGATCAAGCTGTGCTTTATTTACGGCATCAGTTGGTGCAACACCTTCAGAAACCCCTGTTAAGCGACGGGTTTCTCCGGATTTATTACTCAAATTAACTTCATTGCCAGCTAAGTCTTTCGCAACGCTTACTACACCTGATTCTTGGTTATATTTTACAAGACCGATTTTACCTTCATCTACAGCTTTGGCTACCGCATATAATTGGCTACCATTCACTGCATCAGTACTGGTTTCAGAAACTAAACCTGCAGCAACATTTTGAACACGACGCTCTTTACCTTTTGCCCCAACAGTGACTACACCGGTAGGTTTAGAAGCTGCAAATTTATATACCTCACCTAAAAGATCAGAATGTTCGTATTGTGTTGTGCCGGCAGTTTCAGCTGTGCGTTCTACGGTTGCGGCAGATTCATTACCTAAATTTACGGAGTTTTCAGCCGTTTGGGTAATATTTGAACCAACAGCGACTGCATTTTTATGCACAACGATATTATCTGCACCAATACTTACTGCACCATCGCCGGATACAATAGAATTTGAACCAATACCCACGGCTTTTTCACCGGAAACACCGGTATTATCGCCAATAGCAATAGCAGATACCCCGTTGGCAATGGCATTTTCGCCTAAAGCTAGGGCTTTTTCTTTTAAGGCTTGTGCACCTTTGCCGATAGCAATAGCACTGTCTGCGGTTGCTTTTGCATTTGCACCAAGTGCGATAGCATTATTACCCGTTGCTAGTGAATCTGCCCCGGTTGCTATTGCATTTTCACCGGAAGCAAAGGCATTATTGCCCTCTGCAATCGCATTTTTACCTTTAGAGCCAAGCGGAGAGCTAGACAGTTGGTTATCTAAACCTAACAACTCATTACGCTTTTCGGTGAGAGCCTGTGTAATTTCTGCCAGTTTTGCTTTTGCCTCATCCAGCTTAGCCGTTAAATCGTTTTTGATATTTTCCGCAGATTGCTCTTCACCGGTTAAAGCCAATGCATCAATTTGGTTTTGCAAATCAGCAATTTCCGTTTCCTTGGTTTTAATGGTTTCTTTTTGGGCTTTGATTTCATCTGCCTTGGCGTCAACTGCCTTACGGATTTCTTTTAAGGCTAAACTCTCGTTGTTGTATGGTAACAAGGTGGCTTGGGCTTCACGCTCGTATTGTTTATATAATTCAATAGCTTTAACGATTTCGCCTTTGAAATCGATATTCCATTTTGTCGGCTTGAATTGGTGTATATAGTATTTTTCACCACTTGTATAGACTTGCTTAATATAGTTACGTAGTTCAATCACTTTGGCTGCCGTTGAATTACGTTCATCTTCAGATAAGGTGGAACTTTCCAACGAACGTAAGCTAGTGGCAAGTTCTTCCATTTTGTCCATAAACGGTTGCACTGTACTGTCCATATAGGCACGGAATTCATCCTTATCAAAAATCCAAGCGTCGTTGTTATTGTAATCAATCAGGTTTTTATATTGATTGAAACTGGAGACTATCGATTCAAGATATTCTAATTGCTTTATACTTAAACTCGTGCTGGTATTACTTACGCTTTGTACCACATTAAGTAAATCATCAGAGTGAACAAATTCTCTTCCTGTCAGTTGTCTGCTAACAGGGGCAATAATGAAGTTTAGACCTAAATCACGGCGATCAGATGTACCAGGAGTATATGTATATCTATGATAATTATAGATATCGCCTTTATAATTTTGTGCTGTTTTATATAAAGCTCCATTAGTATTTGCGTATAAGTTATTTAATACCTTGTTTTTTATAGAATAGCTTATACGACTATATAGGTCTTTATGTTGATATCCTTTGGCTAATCTAAAAGCATCATTTTCATTTATCCACTTCCAGTATGCCTGGTTATATTCCTCCTCTTCTTTGGAACCAATTGCTGTACCTTCAGGATATGTAGGGGCTGGAACAGGATATTTTTCTTCTACTTCTAATGGTGTAGAAAAAAGAATAAAGTCAGCGAGCTGGTCAGCTGTATATGGATTGGAATCTTTGATATAAAGACCAGTTCTAAGGCTAGTCATTACATTATCCTGCATAGAATACGATGAATATACTGAGAGATAATTTAAAAGAAGATGAAAATTGTTTTGTCCTTGGCGAGTTGTTATTATGTCAAACTCATTGCTAATTTTTTGGTTGAAAATAGGTTGTAAGAATGTAATATTCCCCTGAGCATTACGGTATCCTTCAATAAGTTCTTGGTATTGAGTATCACTGATATTTAACTTACCAAAATCTTTCTCAACACCGTTTTTCAAATCTGCAGTTAAGTCTGCGATCCCCGTTGAGGTATTTAATTTATCCCAATCTAAGGCATTGATGATATTTAGGAAATTACGATAGTTTTCTTTAGTACCCCCGGGAATGAACGCATTGCTGCCGAAACTGCTTTCCATTTCGTTTAAACGAATGGTTTCAGAATCTAATTCCCCTTGTTTGGTGGTTTTCTGATTAGTTAGTTCTGCTTGTTGTGCCAATTTCTCACGTACACGTTCTAAAATAGCCTCATACTGTGCAATTTGGTTATTTAACGTATCTTGCAATTGTTGATTAACCGTGCCTTGTTTTTCTTGATCGGCAATTTGTGTGCGTAAATCTTCAATTTTATTAAGTAAATCACGGAAGTTTTCTAACTCAGCTTGGAATTGTTCAGGGGTGATATTACCACCGGTTGCAACGGCGTTATTACCCACGGCTTGAGAGCCGGTGCCGGAAGCGAAGCTGTTTTTGCCCACCGCAATGTTATTGGCACCCGCTGTGTTACCTAAAGGAAGGGACTCCGCATAAGATACCGGAGTAATTCCGATCAAAGCGGCAAGCAACGCAACCGCAGGAATGTTTTTTTGTGACAATGATTGGTGCACAAACTGATTTGTTTTTTTCATATTATCAAAATTTGGCATAGTAAAATTTCCTAATTAACAATTTTATCTTTCACTTTTTTAGAAAAAAGAGACCCGTAGATATGATAAAACTTAAATTGAATGAATAAAATAGGAAAAGGTTAAAGTTGTGTCAAGATTGTAAGTTAGCGAAATTTTACTGTGGATAAATATCCACAGTAAAATTTCAGTATGGTAAAAATATGGTCTTATTTAGTTAGAGTCAGGATTTCTCAGCGTCTTTATACACTGCTAATGCCGCAGCCACTGCATCGCCTGAAGGCACTTTCACTTTATGACTTAATAATACTGCTTCTAACGCACCTAAGGTTAAAAGTACGTTACGTTTTTGGCTTGAGAAGCCCATATTGCCGATACGGATAATTTTGCCGTCTAATGGACCGAATGAAGTAGCTAATTCAATACCGAAATGGTTTAAAATATCGCTACGTAATGCCGGACCGGTAATGCCTTCCGGAATATGGAATGCGGTTACTACCGGAGCTTTGTGTTTGCGATCACCAAAGATTTTTAAACCCATTGCTTCTAAGCCGGCACATAATGCTTTGTCATTTAAAATATGACGAGCAAAACGGTTCTCTAAACCTTCTTGTAAAATAATACGCAGGGCTTCGTGAATACCGTATTGAGCACTGGTCGCTTCTGTGTGGTGGTTTAAACGGCGTGGGCTCCAATAATCTTGTAACTGGGCTAAGTCTAAGTAGTTACTTGGAATTTGCGGTAAAGTACCATCCACATCAGAATCGGCACGAATGCCTTTTTCAACACGTTTACGTTTTGCAATAATCTCTTCAATACGTTTGTTATAAGTGATTAATGCTGTGCCTGATGGAGCAGAAATACATTTTTGCGTACCGCCGATACAAGCATCAATATTCCATTCATCCACACGAATATCTACACCGCCAAGGGTTGCCACAGTATCCACAATTAACATAGCATCATATTGCTTACAGATTTTACCAATCTCTTCTAACGGCTGCATCATTGAGGTTGAAGTTTCACCGTGAATGATCGCAACGGCTTTATAACCGCCTTTTTTCAATTCTGCTTCAATTTCTTCAGGCTCGAAAACTGTACCCCATTCTCTTTCGATAATAGTGATGTCTGCACCACTACGAGATAAAATTTCATTTAATAAATAACCGAAACGACCAAATGCAGGAATTAACACTTTGTCGCCCGGGCAAATTGCCGCAGTTAAAATGGTTTCTAAACCACCACGCGAGGTTGAGTTGACAACATAGGTTTGCTCATTTTTAGTTTGGAAAAGGCGACGTTCCATTTCCATTGTTTCGTTCATCAATGAGGTAAACTCAGGGTCGAATTGTCCTAAAATCGGGGCAGACATTGCGCGCAACACGCGAGGGTCTGCATCTGTTGGACCAGGGCACATTAATAAACGTGGGGATGGGTTAATTTCTCTAAACTGCATAATAGTTCCTATTTGTTATATGAATTAAAAAAACTTATGAATTCTACAATAAAAATTTGTGATTACCCAATGTTTTTTGGGATGCTGTATAACTTTCTGCGCAAATGATTTATATATTGGTTGAAGTTTATTCGCTTTTATTGTGGGGTGATAACCAGAAATAATGTTTATATTCTCGGCTAAATTGGCTTGGGCTTTCGTAGCTGACTTGTAAGTGGTTTCTGAAATTGCTTTGCCTTGTTTAATCAATCTTTGTGCTTTCGTGATTTTTGGTCTTTTGGATTACATCTAAAGTAAATGTTTGTAGAATTAGGCAAGGAGTTTAGAAAAATCGTATAACAGTTCGGCAAATTGAGCACTATAATTTGTACCATTCTAACAGAAACAAATTTAGCATAATAGAGCATAAAAAATGAGTGTGTTTGATAAAAATGATTTAACCAACCAATTTAAACAAGCGGTAAAAAGTCTCCAATCCGAATTGAATACCTTGCAAGAGTGGCTTTATCAGCAAATTCCAGCCATAGCCTTACTTGATGTTCAGCTTGAACAAGCTGACTTGCAAGCGGTGCGTTTGCGAGCAAATTTTACTAAAAATCGTAATCACCACAATACGATGTTTGGCGGCAGTATAGCGTTGATAGCTACCGCTTGTGGCTGGATATCTGCGTTTGTGCAATCCAATTATAATGTTCATATTGTTATCAAAAAGAGCGAAATTGATTATATCTTACCGGTAACCAGTGATTTAGTTGCACTTTGCCAACCTGTTTCTGTTGAAGAAATCAAAAAATGTCAAAAAATGCTACAACGTTTTGGCAAAGGTGTGCTCAACATTGAATGCCTATTATTAAGCAATAATCAGTTATCAGCACATTGGAGAGGCGAGTTTGTTATCTATTCTGAAAAGGATTAAATCTCAACCTATAAAAGCGGTATTTTTATAGTTTTTTATATAGAAAGCCCTGAATATTCAGGGCTTTCTATGAAAGAATTTTAAGTGTTTAAGCTAGCAATCTTTCGACCAAAGCGGTGTAAATATTCACGCCGGTTAAGAGTTGCTCTTCATCAAAATCAAATTCGGCTTGATGATGCTCGGCAGTTCTATCTGCTCCGATGATAAAATAAATCGCTTTACCGCCGTTTTCTTGCACTCGGCGACCGAGAATAGTGGCATCTTCGCTAGCGTTGAAGGAATATTCCTTATCGCTACTATGCACCTGTGGTTGAGCAATCGCAATCTCTTTGATAAGAGAAACCAGCTCAGCATCGTTGTTCATATCCACTGCTTCGCCCATAATTTCGGTTTCATATTCCACATCAAAGCTGATAGCAATTCCCTTGGCAATTTGCATCACTTGATCCACCATATATTGATTGATCTCTTTATTTTCTCCCCGTACTTCAAGTTTAATTTCCGCATCAGACGGGATCACATTTCGCCCGGAACCGGCTTTAAAAACACCGACATTAATGCGTGTCATACCGCTGCCGTGGCGGGAAATTCCATGCAGTTGGGTAACTGCGTGAGCCGCAGCAAGTAAGGCATTATGCCCTAAATGGGGAGCCGCCCCTGCGTGTGCTGGTTTACCTTTATAGCGAATATCAATTTTGGTAGTGGAAAGGAAATTTTTCGGATCGGCTAATACCGTGCCGGAATTGGCACAAAAGCTGATATGCGAACCGGCAAAGTAATTGGCATCATCAATGACACCGCTTGCGGCAATCGCGGCTGCACCACGCACGCCCTCTTCGGCAGGTTGGAAGACGATTTTCACTTTGCCTTTGAGTTTATCTTTGTTTGCCATTAACCAATGGGCAACCCCTAAGCCGATGGTAATATGCCCATCGTGACCGCAGGCGTGCATTTCTCCTTCGTTTACGGAGGCAAACCCAAGTTGATTGGCTCGATGTTCAGGGGATTTGGTTTCGCTGACATCGACACAATCAATATCAAAACGCAGTGCAACAGTTTTGCCTGGTTTACCGGAATCAAACACCGCCACACAGCCTGTGTAGCCATCCATTTTATCTAACCATTTTGGATTCGCCCCATAATTAATGGCTCGCTGAATTCCTTTTTCGACAATGGTTTTATTGCGACCACGCACAAAATCTGGGTGGATGATCTCTTTACCTAATAAAATTTGAAAGCCGATTGCCTCTAAATAATCGGCAATTTTGCTGGTTGTCCAAAATTCACTCCAGCCTGTTTCCGGAAATTGATGAAATTCACGGCGTAATTGAATCAGTTGTTCTAATGAAAGGCTCATACTGTTCTCCTGATAAAAAAGCCCTTTACGCTGGGTAAAGGGCTGTGGGGTTATAGCATAAATAAGGCTAGGAATAGGGTAGCGAGGATCATTCCCGGTGCGGTGCGTTTAATCATTTCAACCGGGTTCACACCAGCAATACCGGCACACACAATAACCACACCTGCAATTGGCGAAGCGGTTCGACCAATCGCCCCTGCAATGGCTGCTGCCATACCTAAATTGACGTGGGTGTAGCCTAATTCTGTTGCGTGTGGCGTTACTGCGGTGTTAAAGGCAATCGCCGCAGCATCACCCGAGCCGGTCACTACACCCATTAGGAATGGACCGATAGTTGAGCCCCAACGCACAAATTCGTTTGAGTGTTTTAAGAATTCGATAGCAGAATCAATTGCCCCTGTTGCTTTTAAGCCAGCTACGAAAACGCCAGCGGCAATAATAATCCCTAATACATTCGCATAGGCATTACCCATACCGTTAAAGAATTCGTTGGTAATCTTAGCCGGAGAAGTGCGGGTGACAATTAAGCCGTAAATCGCACCGATTAACATCGCTTGAGGCACGCCCATTTTGGTCCAATTCAACCAAGAGATTTGTTGTAAAGAAGTACCACCAATCACTAAAATCACAAGTGGTACTAATGGTGCAATGGCAAATAACAGGTTCGTTTTGGTTTCAGTTGTATGGGTATGAGTGGATTCAGCTAAATAAGCATCACGATGCTCTTTGCCGTAATCTTTTAAGATTAACGCAATAATCGTCAGTGTAACTGCACCAATTGCCCCTGCAATCATCGTATAAGGTGCGTGAGAAAGGTTCACTTCGGTAATGGTTAAGCCTGACATTTCACTAATCATTGCTGAGTGAGAAGATCCCGGGCTCATCATTGAACCAAATGTGCCGGCAAGAATGGCTGCACCGGCGGTAGCAGGGCGAACACCTGAAGATTTTAGTACCGGAATTAAGGTTGCCCCTACTGCCGCTGCACAACCGGCAGCTGATGGAATCGCAATATTAATAAAGAAAGTGATGATGGTGGCAAAAGGAATTAAGAAGAATTTTAAGCCGGCTAACGGTTTGGTCAATAACTGAACCAAGTGAGAGTCACACTCTGTGTATTTCATCACATAAGCAAAACCCATACTTGAACAGATTGCCATAATCAAGCCGCCTGAAGTCATACTTTTCGCAAAAGCATCAAGGGCTGCCATTGGTTGTAGGGTTAAAATTGCCATACCTAAACCGATCGCAATGAGCACGGTACGGGTCTCGTGTTTTTTGATGAGTAAATAGATAGTTGCAATAATCCCAACTATTGCAATAACAAGATTGAATGATTGCATAAATATCTCCTTAGTAAGTAAAAACTGAATTCGGTTCAAAGGTTTTCAACTGCATATCTCGGCTAAATTGTAATGCAGAATTTTCGCCTAAAACGACCGCTTGTGAACCCTCGATTTGCAACGCCGTGCCTTCAGGCAAGCCATAAACTAACGCATTTGGGTTCATAATCAGAAATTCGGCTAATCGTTCTTCTCGGCTTTCACCATTGTGACCTTGAATTTTGCCGGAAATAAAGTGTGGATTAATTTGATGAGGGAATAGGTTTAACGCTTGCAAAGATGGTGGATAAGTAATCGGCATATCGTTTGTGGTCATAATTGAGCTACCGGCAACATTTGCCCCTGCACTCCAACCGAAATACGGTGTTCCGTTTTCCACTTTTTGGCGAATGCACTCCAGCACATTGTTTTCATACATCTGTTTGAGCAAACAAAATGTATTACCACCGCCTACGGCGATCACATTCGCTTGTTCAATAATATCGGTATGTTTATTGCCACGATGAACAGAGATAATTTCAAGGTCTAAATCTGCTAATACTGTTTTTACGGTGCTTTCGTATTCGTCATAGCTGCGTCTAACCCCTGCATAGGGCAGAAATGCCACTTTTTTGCCTTGATAATCGGCTAAAAAGGTTTTCAGCCAAGGAATACAATGCACTAAATACTCGGTGTTTTTATATTTAGAACCACTCATTAATAACATTTTTTTCATCGCCATCTCCTTTTATTGCATTTTAATTATATGAATAAATTTTGATACAGATAAATATTTTTATACCTGAGTTTGGGTATAATTATAACGAGTTTTTTGTAAAAAGAGGTGATTTATGTCAATTAATATGCAAAGAATCCAACAAATTTTTACTGGTTTAGCCAGTTTCACATCAGTAGAAAATGAAATTACCCGCTTAGCATTTACCCAAGAAGATATTTCCGCCCGTGATTATGTTATTGAGCTTTGCAAAAAGTATGATTTAACGGTGAAAATTGACCCTATCGGCAATGTATTTATTCGCCGTAAAGGTGTGGAGGACAATCTACCTGCTGTGGCTTTTGGTTCGCATATTGATACGGTAGTAAATGCCGGCAAATTTGACGGTACTTTAGGCACTATTGCAGGGCTGGAAACACTTTTTCAACTTTGTGAACAGAATATCCAAACCCGTTATCCGCTCGAATTGATTATTTTTACCTGTGAAGAATCCAGCCGTTTTAATTACGCTACGCTTGGCAGTAAAGTGATGTGTGGGATAGCGGATCAAGAGGCACTAAGTAAACTCAAAGATAAACAAGGCTTAGGTGTAGAGCAAGCTTTAAAGGATATCGGCTTAGATTTTAATAAAGTTAACCAAGCTAAACGCAGCGGCTCAGAGTTTAAATGCTTTCTAGAATTGCATATTGAACAAGGTCCAAGATTGGAAAATGAACAGAAAACCATTGGGATTGTCACCGGCATTGCAGCCCCGATTCGGGCGATTGTCAAAATCAAAGGGCAAGCGGATCATTCAGGTGCAACGGCAATGCACTACCGCCACGATGCTTTACTGGGTGCCGCCGAACTCGCCTTGGAATTAGAACAAGCCGCAATTCAAGCAGGTCATTCAACCGTAGCGACTGCCGGTAGTCTAACCGCCAAGCCGGGGGTGATGAATGTAGTGCCGGGCTATGCTGAATTATTGGTGGATATTCGTGGCATTCATACAGAAGCCAGAGAATCGGTATTTATCGCTTTGCAAAATAAAATCAAAGAGGTGGAACAAAAACGGGGCTTAGAGATTGAATTACAGCTTATCTCAAAAGATCAACCTATCGTATTACCGACAGAAATGGTGGAATATTTAACCCAAGTGACCGAAAGTTTAGGCTACAGCTATGAAATTATGCCAAGTGGGGCAGGGCACGATGCAATGCATATGGCAACCCTTTGCCCAACCGGAATGTTATTTGTGCCGTCACATTTAGGCATCAGCCACAACCCGCTTGAGTTTACCGAATGGAAAGATATTGAAGCCGGCATTCGAGTATTACAACAAGCCGTGCTTACGCAAGCGGAAATTGTCTAACCCTTATTTTACAAGCGGTCAGTTTTTGCAGTTTTTTTGCAAATTCTGACCGCTTGTCTATTAAAGATCAAAAGACTGAATTAAATTCACGTGTAAACGCACATCTACATTACCACGCACTGCGTTTGAATATGGGCAAACTTCGTGGGCTTTTTGGATTAATGTTTTAGCATCGGCTTCGTTTAAGCCAGCAACGGTAATCGTAATATCTAAATCCAACGAAAATGCACCGTCTTTTTGACCAATTCCCACCGCAACGCTGGTGCTTGATTTGGTTGGTTTAATACCCAACGCAGGGGCAACGTGGTTCATTGCACTGTCAAAGCAAGCTGCATAGCCCATTGCGAAAAGTTGTTCCGGATTTGTACCGACTTTGCCACTCTCATTTTGAAAGCCGACTAAATCAAAACCGATTGAACCATCATCCACTTGGGTTCTGCCGTCACGCCCGCCGGTTGCGGTTGCACTAGTGTGATAAAAAATTTTCATTGTAAACTCCTATTTGTTATTGTTTGAAATCAAGCTGTTTGCTTATATGGCGACATTATATTGAACAAACGAAAAAAGCAGTATAAAATTTCTCTAATTTTATTGCCTATTTCTCTAAATTTATGTTTGAGCCACAACTTATCCAAAATATCATACAAATAGCCCCGAAAAACGAAATATGGCACACGCCAATCACTGGCTTATTCGTTCACTGTTGTGATATGCCGACCATACAGCAAGCACATATTCAAGAACCGAGTATCTGCCTAGTGCTACAACAGCAACGCCAAATCTGTCTTGGTGAACAGTGTTATATATTTGGTGATGGACAATTTATGTTCTGTCCGGTGAATTTGCCTTTAACTATCGAAATCCCCGATGCCACACAGACACAACCCTATCTCGGCATTTCAATGAAAATTGATTTAACCTTACTCGGCAAAGTATTGGCACAAGTGCCAAAAGATATTGCACAAAAATCTAATTCCTATTCTGCTTTTGAGCAATGGCAACTTACTCAAGAATTAAGCAACGCATTCAGCCGATTACTCGAATTATTAACTAAACCGCAGGATATTGATTTTCTTGCTCCGCTAATTCAGAAAGAAATTTACTACCGCTTATTACAAAGCTTGCAAGGCGAAAAATTAAAAAACCTGTTGGAGCAAGGTTCACACACGCACATCGTGGCACAAGCTAGTCTTTGGATTGAACAAAATCTTAATCAAGCGTTTAGCGTAGAAAGCCTTGCACACCAAAGCGGAATGTCGGTTTCAGGCTTTCACAGCCATTTCAAGAAGATCACTGGAATGTCGCCCCTGCAATATCAAAAAAGATTACGGCTTACTACCGCTCAACGTCTAATCAAACTTGGCAAAGACAATATTGCCACGATTGCTTACCAAGTCGGCTACGAAAGCCCCAGCCAATTCAGCCGAGAATACAGTCGCCATTTTGGACATTCGCCACGGGGGGATTTGGAGGGAAGGGGGTAAAGCGGTAAATTTCTTGGGGAATTTTGCAAAAATCCAATGTGAAATATCGCTTTGTGATTGATATGGGGAGTTTGAAGGGGTAATTTGGGGATAAGGGGGACACCGTTTTCAGAGTGGGAAACGGTGTTTTTTGATATTTATTCTTGTTACGCTAATATTTCACTATAAAAAACCATATCTGGAATAAATGCTTTTAATTTATCATAATAATCTTTTCTTATCATCAAGTCGCAACCTTCAAGAGTTGGTATATTACCATCATTGCCATTATCAATAAGGTTTTCCCGCCAGCATCTAAATTTAATGATGATTTCTCCATTACAATCCAATGCCTGCAATCCATTGTTATAATCATCTAAAACAAGTCTAAGACATCTTAAAATAGAACTATTTATCCATAAAATATATGGAAAATTAATACTGTTCATTTGAGTGGATAAAACTTGAATAATAGGATAACCATACAGAAAGTTATTATCCCAAATACGCTGTGACGGTAAACTAACCCAATCAAACAGAGGGTTTATTTTTTCTTGATGTAGCAACAATCCTTCAAATACAATAAATTTTTTATTATCTTTCCTGTAATCGCCTAGCACAATTTGACTTTCAAATCTTGCCATTCTAATAAAACTATTTTCCAAATCAGGCTCTTTAAAATCATTGATTACCTCACTAGGTTTTATTATATTTGGACGCTGAATAAAACTATTTGAAGTTGCAATTACACTTTTTAAGTCTACGGAATAATAAAAATCAAAATCTTTGTGATTTAACTCTTGAAATATGGTGCTAAAGATTAAGTTTTCAGTATAAATATTTGGCGATAAATACCCGTGATAATTTTTAATAAAAGTATCAAATTGATATTTATCAAATTTTGCAATAATTTTATCCATAATGGCTTTTTTATCTGAATCAGATAATTGAAAAAATTGCCAAATTCTATGATGTTTAATATGTTGAATAATGATATCGTTAAGCATATTAAACACCCTCAATAATTCTATCAACCAAACTATTAATATAGAAATTACCTATTTTTTGACATTTTTTTAAATCATCTTTACATTGCTCTATCAAAATGATTAATTTGTCTTTTTTCAAATAGATAAGTTCCAAAATCGCCACAATACTTAATTGACTAAATTCAATTAAATTTTCAAAAGACCATTTTATTGGTTTTATTAACAAATCCGTCTCATAATCTATCAGATAATGAATAGCAAACAAAACTTCTCTTTGAATGGTGCTATCAAGATTTTTCATTTTAGCCAGCATTAATGTAACTGCCAGTTCATTCTCATTCATTCCTGATAAATATTGATTTGACTCAACAAAATCCCAATTAAAATCGTTAATATCTGGCAATCTACTCTCAATATATTGATAAGCATTATTGTATAAATCCAATACAACTTCTTTTTCCATACCACAAAATTCAAAAGCGGATACTAAATTGGCGATTGGCATAGTTCTATAACTATCTAATTTAAGATGGTCGCAGAGATGTCTAAAAATTTCATTTTTTGCCAAATGGTAATCCATTTTTACTGCTAGCTTTAAAGGTTCTTTATATGTACACATATTCATCCAACCATCTGTTGAATAAAGCGTATTGAGTGTAAGTAAGTTAATTTTCAAATCTTGAGATAGGTTCAATCTCTGAATTAATATAAATAAATTTTCAAAATAAATATCATAATCACGAGGGAATTTTTTCTTAATTAATGAAGATATGATATTTTTTGCAATAAATTCATCATCGCAATTCGTAAGATGAAAATACAATAAATTAAAATCACCATCCAAAATATGCTCTTTTTCCTCATAATGCTCAATAATTTCATCAATATTTAAATTATCTATATTTAAAACATTATCACAAATACCCAATGATTGATTAATAAAATCAACCATTTTTTTATTAAAATTACTGTGAATATTATTGCTATTAATATATTTTTTAATATTGAATGTTAGGTTAAATTCCTGACAAAATGATTTAAAGTTAATCATTGTTGTTTCTGATAATTTTTCATAAGAATCATTCCAGTCCCTATTTAGCAAATCAATTAGGGATAATTTAGCCAAGTGATGATTTTTTTCTTTAATGGAGTTAATAATATTCAAAAAACCATTTAAGTATTCTTCCCTATTATTAGTTGGAGACAATTTATATAAAAAATTTAAAATAATAGGATTAACCCTTTCTTGGCTGATAGCCAAAAAATCAACAAACATATAATCCAATTTCCAAAAATATGGGTCTTTCATAAACTCGTAAATAAGATATTTTGCAGATAAATCATAATCAATATTTGATAGGTGCTTAAACCAATCCATAGCTATCCATCTGATGCCTTTTCCATCTTCCGTATGTTTCGCTACCGCATCGGTTAGATATTTTAATTTCTTCACATAATTTATCGCCAAATTGGCATCTATCTTATGTAGAGCATCAATTGGATCTACTATTTCTGACAGTGTAACATCTTTTCTAAAAGTATAATTAGTAATGTATGAGACTGCGTTCTTCAATTCATTTTGTGCCTGCTCTATATATTTCATATTGGAATAAATCAGTGCTTTTTGAAAATAAAATCCTGCATATTCATCATATTGTAGCCATTGATTTTCTTCAAGTTGAGAATATGCATTAATAATATAATAAATATTGTTATCATTTAAAAAGTATTTTCCTACAATATTGATTACAGGAACTGGTATCTTAATGAGTATTTCTAAAATATATTTCCAATTTTCCTTACTTGAAATATGACGCAAAGATTTTATGATTGATAATTCAATCAAATGCTCATTATTGGATATTCTTAAATCTATGGCTCTTGGATTGCCTTTATATAGCTCTACATCTCTACATAAAAACTCAATATTTTTAATAGAATTGCTTTCTATGTCGTTGGGTTTGGATGTTTTTTCTATAATAAATGTGCGAATAAAAAATTTTATCCAGTTATAAAAGAAATTGTGTGGTTCTATGGATTTTTCAAATTCAATTAAATCATTGATTTTGTGCTTAGCATACAATGAAACTAAAAAATAAAAATTGATTGTTTCTTTTCCATCAATATAATTACCGTTTTTCAAAAAATCTGTAGATAATTCTTCAAAATCTATATTTATAGGTATATAGGCATCATGATTGTGTAATAATGATTTCTTGTTGACTTTTAAACAAATATCA
The DNA here is from genome assembly GCF_014541205.1 of Mannheimia bovis. Lineage (NCBI taxonomy): Bacteria > Pseudomonadati > Pseudomonadota > Gammaproteobacteria > Pasteurellales > Pasteurellaceae > Mannheimia > Mannheimia bovis. Next base: position 1,298,901 of record NZ_CP061280.1, read on the forward strand.
TCCTTTTTATCATCATCAAGTTCTTGAATAAATAAATTAATGACTGATAAAAGATTATTTTTAATCAAAAATGAAATACAAATATCAAAAAACATTTCATTATTATGTTTTGATGATTTGTTTAAAATTTCAAGTAATTCTTCCTCATTGTTAATTTGACTATAAAGAAAATACTCAAAGTTCTCTTCAGAAATTGATTCTTTAAATAAATCATCAATCTTTTCCCAATCAGGTTTATATTTATTTCTTGCTAAAATAGAAAATGCTTTTGCAGTAGTAACAATATCAAAATTCATTTCATTATTGAAAAATAACAATGAATTTGCCCTATCATATCCGTAGATATTTAATACTGTTTCAAAATAAATTTCAAAATTTTCAATAAATTGGCTATGATATTCTTCCGAATTGGTAGAGTATATGGTTCTATTAAATTCACTCAAAAAAGACAATAATCCCCAATCCTCTAATTCTTGTGCTACATACAAAAAATATAGGCTATTTCCCCTTATTAATTTTTCTGGGTATCCGTAATATAGGCTATTAACCAAGAAATCTGGTTTGGCATAATTTGATATTTCTGAATACCTTTCTGAATTAAATAAATATTTAAACAAATATCTATAAGATTTTGGATTGTCATAAAATCCTTCTTTATTCAACCAATCACCAATTATTTTATAACAATAAATACTTGCCTTGCCTAATTTTTCTAGTTGGTATCTTCTAAAACTATCGTGATACAAAGAAATACCGCCTCTTGATAAGTTTTCAAAGAGTACTGGTGACAAAATTTGTAAGTCTTCATCCAAACAATAAGGAAGTGGATGAATTTTTGAAAGCTCTTCTCTTGTAACAGAAAACTCCAAACAACACAAAATATCTAGTGTTTGCGATTTTGTGTTTTTATCAAGTTTTGATGATAAAAATTCATAATACGATTTTAAATTAAAATCATAGTCTGGAAAATCATTCTGTATATCAATATTTGGATTGTCTTTTAAATGATTAAGAATGTAATTTAAATACAATGGATTTCCCTGACTCTTATCTAAGAGTGTCTGGGTTAAATTATGCGTTTGTACATCAATATTAAACTTATTAACAAGACTCAAAATGTCATCCGCATTCCATTTAGGTAAGTCCACTCTTAAAAAATGATGATTTTGTATGAGTGTGTCAATTTCATTAACTGGCTGAGAACCCAGAATGATAGATACATTATCTGGTGTTTCTATTTTTGAAATGCAGTCAATTATTCTTGTTTTTTCCTCTGAAAGAGTTTTAGATTGACCTCTCACACGCTCGATATGATCCAACCCATCAATAATAATGATTAATGGTTCACTGATTTTAGATAAAAGTAAATTTAATTCATTAAGATTGGAAGCAAAAATTTGCTCTTTTTGACTTTGTAAATTTGGGTATAGCGATTGAATATCTGCGATTAAGTTGCCGAAAAATACATCAGATGTTACTCTCTGTTCATAAAAAGAGTCTTCCATTCCTGTAAAACAGTAATGTCTAAGAACTTTCTGATTATTGTTTTTTAGATATTCAATTAAATTTGTTAAAAACCAAGACTTTCCAGCACCAGGTTCAGCAACTAGAATACTTTTTTGGTTTTTTCTAAAATCTTGTAATAAAGTTTCAATTTTTTCTTTAAAAATAATATTTTTTTCTTGATTAATTTGAAATTTTTGCTCAATTTGACCAAAATCGGTTTTTATTCTTAATTTTTCTAATATTTTTTTTACACTTAGTTGTGTTGAGTTTGTACGAAAGTCTCCGCTAAATTTAACTATCTTTATCAAAAAGTCATTGATAGATATATCATTGTTAGGATATTGCCCAATGCCAATCTTTTTTGCTTGCTCAATAAGTATGTTCTCTAATGTATCTGGATGTTCGAAATCCAATCTTGCTTTTGGAAAATTTGTTTCTATTAGAAGTTCATTGCAAAATTGAGCAAATTCATTTCTATCTATATTATGTTGTTTAACATATTTTTTAAGATTGTCCCATCTATTAAATTTTTCCGGATTTTCCTGCCAAATATTATAAATATTTAATTTAAAAACATTGGTATTCAAATGATCAAATGAAGAATTCGCTGATTGAGGGATAAGAGCATCTTTTATATTATCCTCAATAGGCTCATTCCAAGCCAAACATAATCTAAATTCTGTCTGATCCGTTCTTAAGATTTGCCAATTTTCAAACAATTTATAAATTGCTAGTGAAGTCCCATTATCATTAGACAAATCATCTTTTGACAAATGTTTTGCACTGGTCTCATTGCTGTATTTGATTTGTTTTCTTTGAATATTGTCACCATTTTGAATAACCAAGTCATCAAATCTATCATCTTCAATCTGTTTTTTATCAAAAGTGAGAACAGAATCAAAATGACCAGAAATCACTTCCTGTAGAATAAAATAAGAACATAGCAAATCTTGGTATTGATAGCCTTCGTGGGCATTATTGAGGCTCATAAATATATCCGTGAAATAAGATTTAATATTTATATTGTATCACATTTGTTACATTAGCTTTACTTCTACTTATTACGGTAATTTTAATCCTGATGAAGTATTGCAAACGATAGTATTTACCGATGCATGTTAGAAAAATCCAACTTTGCCTAACCAGAAAATTTTACAAATTTCCACCGCACTTTGACCGCTTGTTGATACTTTCAAAGATTCTTAAAGGCCCTCCACCACCTCTTTAAGCAGAGAATACGATTTCAACTGCTTTTCCTCATCAAAAATATAGTTAATCGCAATCAGCTCATCGGCTTGATATTTTGCTTGGAACCCAATCAGTTGGGCTTTTATGCTCACTTTGTCGCCGATTAAAGAGGCATTCATCATCGAATTTGCCGCATATTTCTCTTGGATTGTCCAAAGGGCATCCATATCCGGTACGGGCGGTTGCATACCACGAGAGACGCCACGGACTAAATCCCAAAACAGTTGCTGTTGGGTGCTGGCGAGAAAGTGGGCTTCTTCTTGGCTGTCTGCCACCAACACGTTATTACAAATCATCACATAAGGCTGATCTAACACGGTAGAAGGCTTAAATTCATTGCGATAAATCTCTACCGCCATCTCCAACATTCTCGGGGCGAAATGGGCGGCAAAGGCATACGGCAAGCCTAAACGTCCGGCAAGAAAGACACTTTCAGTGCTTGAACCTAAGATATAAAGGGGGACGTTCAAGCCTAAGGCGGGATAGACTCTGACTTCACCTTGACCTTGGACGTCACCAAAATAGCGTTGTAGTTCGAGAATATCCCCCTCAAATTCTTGCGACACATCTCGTTGCCCACGACGAAGGGCTAATGCCGTCATCGGGTCGGTACCGGGGGCACGCTAGATCGCTGGTTGCTAGATGTATTGGGGGAAATTATTGAAGGAATGATGGCTGAATAATTAGTACAAAACAATCAATAACATCATTGACTAATTTATAACCACCTCTTATCCAACACAAACAAAGCCTTGCATTGCAAGGATTTAATGCACTTATTCTAAGTTAATTTTCCATTCACTCATACAGTTATCTCCAGACGATGTGAATAACTACACTTCCACCCGTTTGCCAATATCGTTCAGTTCGGAAAACTTTTCGACCAATCTTGGCATATCGTCAAGAGAAAAGGCGAGCGACCAAAGGTAGGTTATCACGGCATAAATATGCCCTGCGGTCACCTTGTCGTTTAGGCTTAACATTGCCAATGCCGAGCCGAACAGTAGGCAGAGTGAAATGCCGATCAGCAAGAAACTTAATGCTTCACGGTTGGAAATTGCAATGCGGAGTTTTGCCAATAAGCCGTAATGCTTGGTTAAGCCGTGATTTGAGCCTTGTTCAATCACGGAAACTTCGTTTTCTAAGCGGTTGTTTAATTTGAAGTAAAGCCGATCATTGATTTTCGCATAATGTGGCAAGGCAAGCCCCCAGCCGAGTAGCACGAAAAAGGCGAGTAAGCCTGTCCAAAATTCAATAATCATCAACATTACAACCGAGCCAACAATGTTGAAAACAGAGGTAATCAACATCGGCAAATGCTCTTCAAAAAAATCGACAAACTGACGGGAAAGCGTGGCGTGTGCCACTGCCGATGAGGTTGAGCCTTTGCGTTTTTGGTTCAACACGGCATTTACCGCTAAATCGGCATAAATTCGCACGAAAACCCGTGTATCGACCGCACGGCGAGCTGAGCCAACCGCCCAAATAGCAAACACCATTACCGCATAAATCAACGCCAGCCACACATCGTGGCTTAACACCGCATTCACCGCAAGGCTACCCACCAACGGATAGAGCAACAGCAGTAAATTTTCTGTGGCAACCAGTGAAAACGTGGTGGCTAATTTTTTGCGATGATCGAGGGCGATTTGTTTTAAAGTGCTGAATACATTGATTTCCATAAAATAGTCTTAAAATTTACTTAATTGCGGTGCATTATAGGATTTTAAAATGCAAAATCAAGTAAATTTTAGGACTATATTGCCATTTTCATTTAACCTGCTACAATCTGCCAACATTCAACACTGGGGAAAAACGATGTCCAATTTTGATGAATTAACCAAACACGTTGGTGAAATAGACGCTGTGGTGGATAACTGGATTGCCAAACTCGGCTTAACCTACAACCATTTTGCCGTATTGCACACCCTTGCCAAACAGCCGAACGGTTGCACGCAAAAGCAGATTGCAGAGGAATGGTATTTACCGAAGCAGACAGTGTTTAATATCTGCAAAGAGTATCGGGAAAAAGGCTGGATTGAATTTGCCGAAAGTGAAAGTGATAAACGTGAGCGGATTTTGCTTTTAACCGAACAGGGGAAAGCTCAGGCTATGCCGATAAAAATGGCAACTGAGGAAATTTTTACCCGAGCTTTTGAGCGTTTGGGAGCCAAAAAAACGGAGCAGCTTTTTAAATTAATGGCGGAATTGGGGGATATTTGCCAAGAAGAAATAAAATTGCATAGTGAAATAGCAAAAAGTTAGGCATCCTAGTTCAGAGGATTAAGTAGCATAGCTACTTGTTTCTCTTTGCAAAACCTTGTATTTCAAGTACAATTCTCCGATTAATTTTTCGATAAACAAACAACAAAACAGGACATTAACTGCCCGATGAAAATGCAAAATATTCGTAACTTTTCGATTATCGCCCATATTGACCACGGTAAATCGACTTTATCAGACCGCCTAATTCAAACTTGTGGCGGCTTATCAGACCGTGAGATGGAAGCTCAGGTGTTAGATTCAATGGATCTTGAGCGTGAACGTGGAATTACCATTAAAGCACAAAGTGTAACCTTAAATTATAAAGCGAAAGACGGTGAAACTTATCAGCTTAACTTTATCGACACCCCGGGGCATGTGGATTTCTCTTATGAAGTTTCTCGTTCACTAGCCGCTTGTGAAGGGGCGTTGTTGGTTGTTGATGCAGGGCAGGGGGTTGAGGCTCAAACCTTAGCTAACTGCTATACCGCAATCGAAATGGATTTGGAAGTAGTGCCGATTTTAAACAAAATCGACTTACCGGCTGCTGAGCCTGAGCGTGTGGCAGAAGAGATCGAAGATATTGTGGGTATTGATGCGATTGATGCGGTTCGTTGTTCGGCTAAAACCGGTTTAGGGATTGAAGATGTTTTAGAAGAAATCGTGAAGAAAATCCCTGCACCGGAAGGCGAGCCTGAAGCACCATTACAAGCCTTGATTATCGACTCTTGGTTCGACAACTATTTAGGCGTGGTCTCTTTGGTGCGTGTGAAAAACGGCGTACTGAAAAAAGGCGACAAAATCAAAGTGATGAGTACAGGGCAATCTTATAATGTAGATCGTCTTGGTATTTTTACCCCGAAACAAGTAGATACTACTGAACTGAAAACAGGCGAAGTAGGTTGGGTTGTGTGTGCAATTAAAGATATTTTAGGTGCTCCAGTAGGGGATACATTAACCCATCACCACAATTCAGCTACGGAAGTATTACCTGGATTTAAGAAAGTAAAACCGCAGGTTTACGCTGGTTTATTCCCGATTTCATCAGATGATTATGAAGCGTTCCGTGATGCTTTAGGAAAATTAAGTCTAAACGATGCATCATTATTCTATGAACCAGAAACCTCGAGTGCATTAGGCTTTGGTTTCCGTTGCGGCTTCTTAGGCTTGCTGCATATGGAAATTATCCAAGAGCGTTTAGAGCGTGAATACGATCTGGATTTGATCACCACCGCCCCAACGGTAGTCTATGAAGTGGTGCAAACAGATGGCGAAACAATCTATGTAGATAGCCCATCAAAACTACCAGCTATCAATAATATTGCAGAAATCTGTGAGCCGATTGCAGAGTGTAATATGCTTGTGCCGCAAGAGTTCTTAGGCAATGTGATTACTCTTTGTGTGGAAAAACGTGGCGTACAGACCAATATGGTGTACCACGGCAATCAAATCGCTTTAACCTATGAGATCCCAATGGGCGAAGTAGTGTTAGATTTCTTCGACCGCTTAAAATCCACCTCGCGTGGTTATGCCTCATTGGATTACGGTTTCAAACGTTTCCAAACAGCTGATATGGTGCGTGTGGATATTATGATCAACGGCGAGCGTGTGGATGCGTTGGCGATTATCGTTCATCGTGCAAATGCGGCTTATCGTGGACGTGAGCTAGTGGAAAAAATGCGTGAGTTGATTCCACGCCAACAATTTGATATTGCGATCCAAGCAGCAATCGGTAACCACGTTATTGCTCGTTCAACGGTAAAACAATTGCGTAAAAACGTATTGGCGAAATGTTACGGTGGTGACGTAAGCCGTAAGAAAAAACTTCTACAGAAACAAAAAGAGGGTAAAAAACGAATGAAATCTCTCGGTAACGTAGAAGTACCACAAGAAGCGTTTTTAGCGATTCTTCACGTTGGAAAAGATTAATTTGTAAAATTAATGCGGAATTAGACCGCTTGCAAGCGGTCATATTTTTAAACAATTTCGCAAAACCCGTAAGGGCGAAGTGTAATTCGCCTTTACAATATAGAGAGGAAATCAAATGGCACAATTTATGCCGATTATTTTTCTAGGCATTATTTATGGAATTTGGAAATGGCTTGACTCGATGCAACTACCAAATACCATCTCGATTATTTTAGTTGCCTTAGTCATTATTTGTGGAGGATTTTGGGCATTTTACAAATTCAGTGCTGACCCAAGACGCAAAAAAGCTATTGCATTACAGCAAAAGCGACTAGGTAGAGAATTAACCGAAGAGGAAATTGCTGAAATTCAACCAAAATCAGCTGTAGGCGAATTTTTTGCTTCGCTTTTCGGCATTTTGTTCTTTGTTACCGTACTCCGCTCATTTCTATTTGAGCCATTCCAAATTCCAAGCGGTTCAATGGAGCCAACGTTACGTGTGGGCGATTTTTTAGTGGTGAATAAATTTAGCTACGGCATTAAAGATCCGATTTGGCAAAATACTTTAATTAAAACCGGCAAGCCGGAGCGTGGTGATGTCATTGTGTTTAAAGCACCTGCACAACCGCACATTGATTATATTAAACGTGTGGTTGCAGTAGGAGGCGATAAACTTAAATATGACTTTGCAACTCAACAATTAACGGTTACCAAAGCAAATGGTGAAACTAAGGTCTTTGAATACAGTGAAGGCAAGCCAAACCCTGAATTTTTCTATCACGGTGAAATGCAAGTAGAACGTACCGAAAAAGGCGATGTTACGCATCAAATTTTAAATCACCCGATGGCATTTAACTATGCTCCTTATTTCTACAAGCAAGAAGGTCAAACAGAAGGCGAGTGGATTGTGCCAGAAGGAAATTACTTTGTAATGGGCGATAACCGTGATAACAGTGAAGACAGCCGTTTCTGGGGATTTGTACCGGAGAAAAATATTGTAGGTAAAGCAACCTTTATCTGGCTCAGCCTAGATAAAAAAGCAAATGAATTCCCAACAGGGCTTCGTTTCTCTAGAATGTTTACCACTATTCAATAATGTCGTGTAGGGGCGAATTACAATTCGCCCCTAAGTCTTTAATAAATAAAGAATTTATGCAATTAGAACGATTACAGAAAAAATTAGGTTATCAATTTCATAACCTTGATTACCTCACTCAAGCCCTCACACACCGCAGTGCGGCGGCAAAAAATAATGAACGCCTTGAATTTTTAGGCGATTCGATTTTAAATTTTACTATCGGCAAAGCGTTATACGATAAATTCCCTAAAGCGAACGAGGGAGAATTAAGCCGTATGCGGGCAACGCTGGTGCGTGAACAAACCTTAGCCATTATTGCCCGTAAATTTGATTTAGGCGAATATCTAAAATTAGGTCCCGGTGAGTTAAAAAGTGGCGGACATCGCCGAGAATCTATTTTATCGGACTGTGTAGAAGCCATAATTGCAGCTATCTATTTAGATCAGGATATGGATCAGGCAATGGCAAAAGTGATGGATTGGTATGCGGATTTATTAAAAGAAATCAGCCCAGATGATTCACAAAAAGACCCAAAAACCCGCCTGCAAGAGTTTTTACAAGGCAGAAGATTGCCCTTGCCTGAATATGATGTATTAGATATTAAAGGCGAAGCCCACAACCAAACTTTCAGTGTTACTTGCAAAGTGATCAATCTCGATGAAATTTTTATCGGCACCGGCACGAGTCGCCGTAAAGCCGAACAAAACGCAGCAGAAAAAGTATTAGCGGTAATTAAAACAAAGAAATAACGAATTCCCTTCTTTCTAAAGAAGGGGATCTATATGAAAGGAAAACCAAATGACAGAACAAAACCAAATCCCAACCAAAACCTACTGTGGCTTTATTGCCATTGTTGGTCGCCCGAATGTTGGGAAATCGACTTTATTAAACAAAATTTTAGGGCAAAAAATTTCAATCACCTCACGCAAAGCACAAACTACTCGCCACCGTATTGTCGGTATTCACACTGAAGATCAATATCAAGCGATTTATGTGGATACTCCGGGGCTTCACATTGAAGAAAAACGTGCGATTAACCGCTTAATGAACCGTGCTGCAAGTTCAGCAATTGGCGATGTAGATTTAATCATTTTCGTAGTGGAAGGCACAAAATGGACTGATGATGATGAAATGGTGCTCAATAAACTGCGTGCTGCTAAAGCCCCTGTGCTACTTGCGATTAACAAAGTGGATAACATCAAAGAGAAAGAAGAGCTACTGCCACATATTACCGAGCTTTCGCAGAAATTTGATTTTGCCGAAATTCTTCCAATTTCTGCTCAGCGTGGTAAAAACGTCCATATTCTGCAAAAATTTGTACGTGAATCGTTACGCACGGGCGAGCATCATTTCCCTGAAGAGTATGTAACAGACCGTTCCCAACGCTTTATGGCATCGGAAATTATCCGTGAAAAATTAATGCGTTTCACCGGCGAAGAATTGCCTTATTCGGTAACGGTAGAAATTGAACAATTTAAAATGAACGAGCGTGGTGTGTATGAGATCAATGGCTTAATTTTGGTTGAGCGTGATGGTCAGAAAAAAATGGTTATCGGTGCCGGCGGTCAAAAAATCAAAACCATTGGTATTGAAGCCCGTAAAGATATGGAACGCCTATTCGATAACCAAGTCCACCTTGAACTTTGGGTGAAAGTCAAAGCTGGTTGGGCTGATGATGAAAGAGCCTTGAGAAGTTTGGGGTATATGGAGGAGTAGGCTTTTTTAACTTTCATTCGTAAAGTTAAGATTGTATCAAATCTCCCCTAACCCCTCTTTTCTAAAGAGGGGGACTAGATCCCCATAAATTTTAAATTCATCTTTCTACTTGAGTTGTTAAATAGGGAAATGACTTACAAATAGACTTTGTATGATCTCCCCTCTTTAGCAAAGAGGGGAGGGGGAGATTTGGCAGAAGTATTACAGCCTCATAATTTATAAGACATTATGACCACAGACCAATGGCAACGAGCCTTTGTGCTTCATCGCCGAGAATATAGCGAAAGTAGCTTGCTTGTGGATTTCTTCACGGAACACCACGGGCGGATCACACTACTTGCTAAAGGAGCAAGGAGGGCTCGTTCGCCATTGAAAGCGGTGTTGCAGCCATTTACGCCATTGTTGTTGCGTTGGACGGGAAAAGGGGATCTGAAAACCCTCACTAAAGCAGAGCCGGCAGCACTTACTTTACCGATGGAAACAATCGCTCTTTATAGTGGTTTCTACATCAATGAAGTGCTTGCAAGAGTATTGGAAAATCAGACCGCTTACCCAGAGCTCTTTCAGCATTATTTACATTGTATGACGGCACTTGCCACTCAAGATCGGGTTGAGCCTATTTTACGAACCTTTGAATTTCATACCCTCAAAGCATTAGGCTATGGGGTGGACTTTACCCACTGTGCGGCAACAGGTTTACCGGTTGATCCGAATATGAGCTATCAATTCAGAGAAAATGAAGGCTTTATTGCTTCGCTACTGCAAAATAACCACAGCTTTTTAGGACGTGATTTGCTTGCTTTTTCTCAGCTCGATTTTTCAGAAAAAGCAACTCAACAAGCGGCGAAACGGTTTACCCGCATCGCATTAAAGCCTTATTTAGGCTCTCAACCACTTAAAAGTCGAGAACTTTTTCAATCTATCTTACCTAATAAAGTGAAAAGCGGTTAGTTTTGTTAAATTTTTTGCAAATTTTCAGTAAAATATAACCGCTTGTAGCAATAACAATTATCTCAAGGAAATAATATGTCAAACCATCTTACCGAACACCGTTTTATCGATTTTCCTATTCACGCTAATGTGCTCAATGCGTTGGATAGCAAAGGTTTTGAGTTCTGTACGCCTATTCAAGCGAAAACTTTCCCGATTACTTTAAAAGGTAACGATATTGCAGGACAAGCCCAAACAGGTACAGGAAAAACGCTTGCTTTTTTAATTGCGACCTTTAATCATCTACTAAATAACGAAATTGAAACGACAAAAAATCAACCTAGAGCCTTAATTCTCGCACCAACTCGTGAACTGGCAGTACAAATTGGGGCGGATGCACAGTTATTTTTACAACATTGCGATCTCAAACTCGCCCTTGCTTATGGTGGAGATGGATATGACAAGCAAGTGCAAGAAATTGAAAAAGGTGTGGATATTCTTGTTGGTACAACAGGGCGTGTAATTGATTACGTTAAACAAGGCATCATCAATTTAGACCAAATTCAAGTGATTGTGTTAGATGAGGCAGATCGTATGTTCGATCTTGGCTTTATTAAAGATATTCGTTATTTAATGCGAAAAGCTCCCAAACCTTCTGAGCGTTTAACTTTACTCTTTTCAGCAACCTTGTCTGCTAAAGTGCGTGAGCTTGCTTATGAAGATATGGATAATGCGGAATATATTGAGATTGAACCGTTGCAGCGTACCGGTCATCGCATTAAAGAAGAGCTTTTCTATCCGTCTAATGAAGATAAAATGGCGTTATTGCTGACGTTGTTGGAAGAGGAGTGGCCGGAGCGTTGTATGATTTTTGCCAATACTAAACACAAGTGTGAGGAAATTTGGCAATACTTAGCAGCAGATGGGCATAGAGTTGGGATGCTAACGGGTGATATTCCACAGAAAAAACGCCTTTCTTTGCTCGATAATTTTACCAAAGGCAATTTAGATATTTTAGTCGTAACCGATGTTGCTGCTCGTGGATTGCATATTCCGGATGTAACGCACGTTTTTAATTACGATTTGCCTGATGATAAAGAAGATTATGTTCATCGCATTGGTAGAACGGGGAGAGCAGGGGAAAGCGGGCATTCGATCAGCTTCGCTTGTGAGCGTTACGCAGTGAATTTACCGGCAATTGAAGAGTATATCGGACACCAAATTCCGGTAAGCCAATATGATAAACAGGCTTTATTGCCACTTCCGAAAATTAATCGTTCAAAGAGCAAAAATACCTTTGTAGCGAGAAGAAATGGATATAAATAATTAATCATTTTTAAAGAAGAGAATTAAATATGGGTTTATATAATATTGCTCAAACAGAATCGGGCAAAGTCATCTCACTTAACTCAAAAATGGCGAACCGACACGGTTTAGTGGCAGGAGCAACGGGTACAGGTAAAACAGTTACTTTGCGAAAATTAGCGGAAGCCTTTAGTGATGATGGCGTGCCGGTATTCTTGGTTGATGTGAAAGGCGATCTTTCAGGTTTAGTACAAGCAGGCAGTTTTGCCGGAAAAATTGCAGAACGCATCGAAATGTTTAATTTAGGTGGTGAAGATTATTTAAATGGATACCCAGTATCATTTTGGGACGTATTTGGTGAATCGGGCATTCCGCTTCGTACCACGATTTCCGAAATGGGACCGATGCTACTTTCCCGTTTACTTAACTTAAACGATACCCAAGAAGGTTTATTAAATCTTGTTTTCCGTGTAGCAGATGATCGTGGATTGCTATTGATTGATTTAAAAGATTTGCGTGCTTTACTTAAATTTGTGGCAGATAATGCGAAAGAATTCCAAGTGGAATACGGCAATGTATCTGCGGCAAGTGTAGGAGCTATTCAACGTGCATTATTAAGACTTGAAAACGAAGGGGCGGATAATTTATTTGGCGAACCTGCACTAGATTTACACGATTGGATGCAAACCCGTAACGGGCGTGGCGTAATCAATATTTTAAATTCGGAAAAATTAATTAATTCGCCAAGAATGTATGGTGCATTCTTACTCTGGTTTATGGCAGAACTGTTTGAGAATTTACCTGAAGTTGGCGATCCTGAAAAACCAAAATTTGTGCTTTTCTTTGACGAAGCTCACTTATTATTTGATGATGCCCCTAAAGCATTAGTAGATAAAATTGAACAGGTGGTTCGCTTAATTCGTTCTAAAGGTGTTGGGGTTTATTTTGTTACGCAAAACCCACTCGACTTACCCGATTCTGTGCTAGGGCAGCTCGGTAATCGTATTCAACACGCCTTGCGAGCTTTCACGCCTCGTGATCAAAAAGCAGTGAAATCAGCGGCGGAGACCTTCCGTGCCAATAAAGAGGTAAATGTAGTAGAAGCTATTACTCAACTTGGTGTGGGGCAAGCATTGGTTTCGGTGTTAGATGAAAAAGGTATGCCAACACCTGTTGAAATTGCCTATATTTATCCACCAAAAAGCCAGTTAGCTCCATTAGCAACTAGCGAACGTGATGCTTTAGTGAAACAAGATGATCTATATCATCACTACAGCCAATTTGTGGATAATGAATCTGCGTTTGAATTGCTTAATGCTAAAGCTGAACAAGTGAAAGCGGAGCAAGCTGCGGCGGAAGAAGAAAATAACGATTTCTTAGGTGGTATTATCTCTTCGGTTTTCGGCTCGAAGAAGAAAAAAGATCAATCTATTACTGAGCAAGTGGTTAGCCAAGTAGCACATTCAGTTGGCAGAAACTTACGCAACCAAGTAACCAAGCAAATTATGCGTGGCATTTTAGGGGCGATTACTAAAAAGTAATTTGCAAATTATGAAAAGAAAAAGACCGCTTGTTTGTTCATTACAAGCGGTCTTTTTTCAACTTATTTTTTGCAATGCCTGTTTGATGGCATTTAGCAGCACTTCTGGCGGTTGAGCCCCTGACACGCCGATTTTTTCATCAATCACAAAAAACGGTACGCTGTGAATGCCATATTTATGAGCTACTCGTTCATCTTCACGGACTTCGTGCCCAAAATCATCGCCTGTGAGCAGTTGAGCGACTTCATCACGTTCTAAGCCGATTTCTAAAGCTAAACCGATAAGTTCTGTGCGTTTAGCTAAAATAGTGTTATCGGTAAAATAGGCTTTGAATAAACGTTCAACCATTGCTTCGCCTAAGCCTTTACTTTCCGCAAATTTTGCCAAGCGATGAGCCTCAAAGGTGCGAGTGTATTGTGTGGTGCGGTAGCGTAAATCTAGCCCGGCTTGTTTTCCAGCTTCCTCTACATAGTTAATCATTTCATCAGCCTGTTCAGCCGTTTTTTGATATTTCTGCATTAAGCGTTGCTGAATATCACCTTCCGGTTCACCATTTGCGTGTGGGTCAAGCTCAAAGGCTCGGAAAATCACTTCAACCTCACTCTCACCCTCAAATTGAGCTAAGGCTTGCTCTAAATGGCGTTTGCCGATGTAACAAAACGGGCAGGCAAAGTCTGACCAAACTTCAATTTTCATATTCTCTCTGTTTAAAATAGGATAAATTCTCTCACTTGGAAGCCAACTTCCACCTGTTCGCCAATTTTCAGCTCTTGGGATTGGTAAGTTACAATCTCAATACCTTTAATTTCAACTTGATAGCGGTAGTATAAGCCTAAAAACAGTTTGCCTACCACTTTACCTAAACCTAGCTCATTGGGTTTTAAGATAATCTGCTCCGGGCGAAGAAGCCAGCGGTAACGCCCTTTCTGAACGTCCATTTCAGGGAAGAGTCGGAACTCACCAATCGGGCTACATAGCACTTTATCTTCCGTTACATTACAGTTAAGATAGTTTGTGCCACCTAAAAAATCCGCTACAAATGGATTAACCGGAGAATGATATAACTCGTTTGGCTTACCAAATTGAACAATTTTTCCTTGATCCATCACTGCAATTTTATCGGCAAACGCAAAGGCTTCTTCTTTGCTATGGGTTACAAAAATAGCGGGCACATTTTGACTTTTTAGGATCTGCTTGATCTCTTGAATCATTGCATAGCGAGTTTGGCTATCAATGTTGGAAAATGGCTCGTCTAACAATAACAATTCAGGCTGGCAAGCTAAGGCTCGGGCAATAGCAACACGTTGTTGTTGTCCACCGGAAAGTTCGTGTGGAAAACGGCTTTCAAAGCCTTGTAAATGCACAACTGAAAGCATTTTTTCGGTAATCGCTTTTTGTTGAGCTTTTGGTAATTTAGCCAAACCAAATTGGATATTTTCTGCCACGCTTAGGTGTGGAAAAAGAGCATAATCTTGGAAAATCAGCCCGATTTTACGCTCTTCCACCGCCTTGCTTTTCAAGCATTGCCCGGCTAAATGAATGTCGCCTTGTTCAATTGGCAATAAGCCAGCAATCGCTTTCAATAGTGTAGTTTTTCCACAGCCGCTTGCACCTAGTAAGCAGATAATTTCATTTTGGTTTACGGCTAGATGGAGGTTTTGTAAAACCGTTGTGCTGCCAAAATTAAGATTTAGATTATTGATAGTTAAAACAGACATAAAATTCCTTTATCTTTCCTTTTCAGACTGCGAAATAAGTGATCGGGTAAGCCAAATTACTGGCAATAAACCGACTAACACCAATACGATGGCAGGCAGAGCAGCACGCTCAAGTTGCTCGTCTGAGGTAAAGGTAAATACATAGGTTGCTAGGGTATCAAAATTAAACGGGCGGAGTAGCAAAGAAGCGTTTAACTCCTTCATACTCTCAATGAAAACCATTAGCCCGGCAGTTAGAATGCCTTTATAAATCAATGGAATATGGATTTTGGCTAACATTGCTACGCCGTTTTTACCAAGCGTTTGGCTTGCCATATCCAGTGAAGGTGAAATTTTATTGAGCGAAGTTTCAAGACTTCCGATTGCCATTGCTAAAAATCTGATGGTATAAGCCAATACTAATGCAAAGAGTGAGCCTGAAAAAATTAATCCCACAGGCGATAATTCAAGGCTTTTTAGCCAAGCGTGAAGTTGATGATCTGCAAATGTTAAAGGCGAAAGTAACCCGATCGCCAATACTGTTCCGGGAACCGCATAGCCAAGTGAAGCTAATTGTAACGACAAGCGGTCATTTTTCACTAAAATTTTGCGAGTATTCAGGCGTTTAGCAAAATGCAGAAGTAGAGCAATGAGTACGGTTACTACTGAGGCAATAATCGAGACTTTTAAGCTATTAAGCGAAAATTGTACAAAGTCTAAATTCCACGCTTGTTCGAAATAGTCGTATGCCCAATAAAGTAATCTGCCAAACGGAATGAAAAAAGCGAGTGCCAATAAGCCCCAACACCAACTAAGGGCTAATACTAATTTCCAGCCGGTTAGTGATTTAAAGGCAGATTTTTTCTCATAGCCACGTTGATAGCTTTTCTGTTTACGGCGGCTGTATTGTTCCAAACTTAGAAACAGGAAAATCATCAATAGCATAAAGATAGCAATTTGACTGGCAGTACCGAGATCGTGATAGCCGAGCCACGAGTCATAAATTGCCGTAGTAAGCGTTGGTACGGCAAAATAGGCAACAGTACCGAAATCGCCTAAGGTTTCCATTGCGACTAATGCCATACCAACTGCGATAGAGGGGCGAATTAATGGCAGAGTAATACGGCGAAAGAGTTGAGCTGGCGAAGCCCCGAGCATTTTTGCACTATGTGTTAAGTTTTCCGATTGTTCTAATAATGCCACTCGCACTAATAAAAAAATGTATGGATACAGTACTAACGCAAGCACAAAACAAGCACCGTACAATGTTCGAATTTGGGGAAACCAATAATCTTGCGGGCTGGTCCAGCCAAAAATGCTACGTAACCAGCCTTGGAAAGCCCCTGAGTAATCTAGTAAATCAGTGTATAAATAGGCAATTAAATAAGCAGGCATTGCAAGAGGCAAGCAGAGTAACCATTGCAAGGTTTTTTGTCCCCAAAAGCGGTAATTAGCCACAATCCAAGCGGTCGGCAGAGCAAAGATCAGAGCGAGAAATACCGTTCCTAACACTAATAATGTTGAATTTTTCAGATAGATTGGCAACATTGTTTGCCAAAGATGGGAAAGGTTTTCACTGTCTCCTTGCAATGCGTGATAACCAATGGCAAGGAGTGGAAGTAAAACAATAAAAGTGGTTAGAGTTGCAATGCTTTTCCAGCAAAATTGTGATCGCATTTTTCTTTAAGCCTGTTATTCCATAAAAAATAAAAGGACGCAAAATGCGTCCTTTTGCAAGCGGGCATATTTTAGCAAAATTTTGCAAATTTTTGTGGAAAAATGACCGCTTGTTGGTTGATTATTTTTTCTCAGAGAAATCGTCAAATTTCACTTCATCAACCAATTTTAATGCTGCTTCATAGTGTTTTGCGATATTTTCCAGCTTGATTTTATCCGCTGTGAATGTACCCCAACCTTTTACGATTGCAGATGGCTCAATGCCTTCTTTTACCGGATATTCGTGGTTAAGCTCAGCATATAAACCTTGTGCTTTTTCACCACTGAGGTATTCGATTAATTTCACCGCATTTGCTTTGTTCGGCGAGTGTTTCGCAATGACTACGCCGCTGATGTTTTTGTGTGTGCCGTACTCGCCGCTAGGGAAGTTAATTACAGCCGCTTCTGCCCACGATTTTTGTTTTTCATCATCTAACATTTTACCGTAGTAGTAGCTGTTACCGATAGAGTAATCACAGATCCCTTCTTTGATTGCTTTTACTTGATCACGGTCGCCACCTTGTGGTTTTTGTGCAAGATTTGCTTTTAAGCCTTCTAAGAATGCTTTTGTTTTCTCAATGCCGTAATGTTCAATCATCGCCGCAAAGAGTGATACATTGTAAGAGTTTTTACCTGAACGAACGCAAACTTTGCCTTTATATTCAGGTTTTGCTAAATCTAAGTAATCAAAACCGGCAGGTAATTTGCCTACACGATCTTTTGACGTGTAAATTACACGGGCACGCGTGGTTAAACCAAACCATTGATCGTTAGAATCACGGAATTGTTCAGGAATGTTTTTCTCTAATACTTTAGAATCAATTTTTTGAGCAAGACCCGCATTCACAATTTCCATTACACGAGCAATATCTACGGTTAAAAGCACATCAGCAGGACTTAATTCACCTTCTTGCTTCACACGATCAACTAAACCTTTATCCGCAAAAATAACATTTACTTTGATGCCGGTGTCTTTTTCAAAGTTTTTCAGCATCGGCTCAATTAAGTAAGGCTGGCGGTAAGAATAAACATTCACTTCATTAGCGGCAAGTGCTGAGGTTGAAGTAAAAGTTGCAGCAGCAATAGCAAGTGCAGAAAGCGTTTTTTTCATTGATAGTCTCCTTTTTTTGATTGACTTTGCATCGCAATGTTGGCAATTCTAAAGGTACTTATTTTTTTAGTCAATAATGAGAACGGTTTTTGTTTGTTGAGATTTAATTAATTTTGAAGTAAAGAATAAAGTGATTGGCAAATTGTTTGTTTTTTGGCATAATACCCGCCGTTTTTTGTCTTGTTGATTAAGTAAGAGAAAAAGCATAAACATTTATTTTTTAACACTAAAACACACACATATCACAAGCTAGGAATTGGGGTGTCTATCATTTTAATGAGTGTAGATCGATTTTCTAGGATATGTGGAGGCTAAACCCCGTTTTGCCGTTCATAGTGGCAAAACAAACAACTTTGAAGGAAAATTCTTATGGCACAAGTTTCTATGCGCGATATGCTTAACGCAGGCGTTCACTATGGTCACCAAACTCGTTACTGGAACCCAAAAATGAAACCATTCATTTTCGGTGCTCGTAACGGTGTTCACGTTATCAATTTAGAAAAAACATTACCTTTATTCAACGAAGCATTAGCAGAATTAACTCGCATTGCTTCTAACAACGGTAAAGTATTATTCGTTGGTACAAAACGTGCAGCGTCAGAAGCAGTTAAAGCAGCAGCTGTAGATAGCCAACAATTCTACGTAAATCACCGTTGGTTAGGTGGTATGTTGACTAACTGGAAAACTGTTCGTCAATCAATCAAACGTTTAAAAGATTTAGAAACTCAAACTCAAGACGGTACTTTTGACAAAATCACTAAAAAAGAAGCGTTAATGCGTACTCGTGAGTTAGAGAAATTAGAGTTAAGCTTAGGCGGTATCAAAGATATGAACGGTTTACCGGATGCAATTTTTGTAATCGGTGCTGATCACGAGCATATCGCAATCAAAGAAGCAAACAACTTAGGTATTCCTGTATTTGCTATCGTTGATACTAACTCAACTCCAGATGGCGTTAATTACATCATTCCTGGTAACGATGACGCAACACGTGCGATCCAACTTTACTTAGATTCAGCAGTTGCTGCAATCAAAGAAGGTCGTGGTGTTGAAGCTGAAGTAGCTGCAACCGCAGAATAATTCAGTTTGTAGGGGCAGGTTTTAACCTGCCCTAAACGATAAAATCTCTAGGCAGGTGAATGCCTGTCTTTCCCTATCAAATCAAGAGGAATTAAAAAATGGCTGAAATTACAGCATCATTAGTTAAAGAGCTTCGTGAGCGTACCGGTGCAGGTATGATGGAATGTAAAAAAGCATTACAAGAAGCAAACGGCGATATCGAATTAGCAATCGACAATATGCGTAAATCTGGTCAAGCGAAAGCAGCTAAAAAAGCAGGTAACATTGCAGCTGAAGGCGTAATCTTAGCTCGTGTAGCTAACGGTTTCGGCGTATTAGTTGAAATGAACTGCCAAACTGACTTCGTAGCGAAAGATGCAGGTTTCTTAGGTTTAGCAAACGAAGTTGCAGACTATGCAGCAGCAAATAAAGGCATTGCTATCGAAGATTTAGCAGCAGCATTTGAAGAAAAACGTGTTGCATTAGTTGCTAAAATTGGTGAGAACATGAACATCCGCCGTGTTAAATTCTTAGACGGTAACGTAATTGCACAATACTTACACGGTGCGAAAATTGGTGTATTAGTAGCCGGTGAAGGTTCTGAAGAAGAATTACGTAAAGTGGCAATGCACGTTGCGGCAAGCAAACCTGAATTCGTAAACCCAGAAGATGTTTCTGCTGAAGTTGTAGCTAAAGAGCGTGAAATCCAAATCGAAATTGCGATGAACTCTGGTAAGCCAAAAGAAATCGCAGAGAAAATGGTTGAAGGTCGTATGGCTAAATTCACCGGTGAAGTTTCATTAACCGGTCAGCCGTTTGTAATGGATCCATCACAAACTGTAGGTCAATACTTAAAATCAGTAGGTACTTCAGTAGCTAACTTCATCCGTTTAGAAGTGGGTGAAGGTATCGAGAAAGTTGAAGAAGATTTCGCAGCAGAAGTTGCTAAAATCACTGGCGGTAACGCTTAATTCAATCTTTGAGTTGATGAAAAAAGCAGGCTTTTGCCTGCTTTTTTGTTATCTTTATCTGATGATTGTGCAGAATTGCCATCGTTATGGGGCAAATTGCAATTTGCCCCCTATAAGTAGAATTAATGTGATGGAATAATGACTGCCGGATCTTCCACAGTGGATTGGGTTTCAATGATTTTTTTCAGTCCATAATCGCTTTTATCACTTTTATTATTAAAGAGATCAAGCTCTTTATCTAACAACACATTTTCAATTCCAATCCAATTCGCAATACTATTAGTAAAATTTAGTCCTGATTTAAAGGTTTTATAAACATTCCGCTTAGTATCATCACTTGCAATTTTAAATAGCGGAATATCATAATGTAGTTTACTTCTATCTTTACCATTCTGAATTACGATATTATCTTTAGAAATCTCGTGAGATAAACCGTGATCAGATAAATAGATCATTGAAAAAGTACGTTGGTTTTCCTCATAATTTTTCATTAACAGATCATACACTCGTTTTATAAACTCATCGGTTTTCTTTATTGAGGAAACATAACAATTCACGTTGAAATAACGCTTTGGTAGCTTGTTGTCGTCAAACATTTTCGGGTAATCGGTTAAACGATCACAGGTAATCGGGTGTGAGCCGTATAAATGCAAGAAAATAAAACGTTTACCGCTCGCAGGTTCTGTAATTACCTTGCTGAAATGTGGTAGTAACTCAAAATCGCTCACATTGGTATTTAGTGAATCACCTGCTTTGGTAAAGATTTTTACATCGCTTTTATTCCCGATAGAGGAAATTGGCGTATCATAATTGCCTAAATAGCCTTGATTGGAAATCCAATAAGTTTTAATACCTGCCGATTTAATTAAATCAACCAGTGTGAGCCCATAATTCGCTTCCCATTTTTCGGTATCAGGCTTAGTTAGCATTAAACGCAATGAGGCAATTGTATTTGTTCCACCGGAGGTTAAACCGTCAACAAGCGTACCATTTGCCGAGCTCATAAAAGGCGTGTTAGGAATAGGGTAGCCGTAGGCGTGGTGATAATCCTTCCTTGCACTTTCGCCCATAATCAGCACGTAATCATCATATTTAGCGTTTTCTCCAAGCTTGGATTCTCCCCATTGAGATTCTAAGGTTAAATTATTTAGTTTCTCCAATTCTTTCGCAACTTTTGTCCCTGAACTGTAAAATTCTTGAAAAAATTTGAATGGAGCAAGTTGAACTAACATTAAAAGAGAAGCGGCTATGATAAAAGTCTTATTTTTCAAAAAGTGGATTTGATAAGCATTGGTAATTTTTTTGAAAAAAATAACCGCTAGTACAATCACGATGCCTGCTAAAATATGCAAAACGGGAAGCTGAGCCAGAAACTCTTTACTCTCCATCATATCGGTTGCGAATACGGAGGCAATATATTCATAGGTCGGCTTACCAAAATTAAGCCCAACGGGGGTGTAAAAGGCATAAGCTACACTAATTGGCAATAGTAAAGCGTAATAAGTCCATTTAGAACTGGCTAAGATAATAATTAAAAATACCCCAAATAGAATTTCAAAGATCGTAGGAGTTGTAAAAAAGCCCGAACCAATAAGCATTAAATAACTGGCAAGTATTGCAAGTAAAAGGGCAATAGTGATGCCGATAATTTGTTTTTTTCTCATTTTTGTTAAAATTTTTCGGTTTATCGTTTGAGTGGATTGTTCTATAATAGCGTAATTTTGTGTTTAGTCCATACAGTTAAGAGGCAAATAAAATGAGCAAACCTATTTACAAGCGAATTCTTCTCAAATTAAGTGGCGAAGCCTTACAAGGCAATGAGGGCTTTGGTATCGATCCATCTATTTTAGATCGTATGGCGTTAGAGATTAAAGAACTTCTGGCAGAAGGCGTGGAAGTGGGAGTTGTACTGGGTGGCGGTAACTTATTCCGTGGTGCGAAATTAGCTAAAGCGGGAATGAACCGTGTTGTAGGCGATCATATGGGTATGCTTGCAACGGTGATGAACGGCTTAGCAATGCGAGATGCTTTACATCGTGCGGATGTGAATGCAAAATTGATGTCTGCATTCCAATTAAACGGTATTTGCGACACTTACAACTGGTCTGAAGCAATCAAAATGTTGCGTGAAAAACGTGTTGTAATCTTCTCAGCAGGTACAGGTAGCCCATTCTTTACAACGGATTCTGCAGCTTGCTTACGTGGTATCGAAATTGAAGCTGATGTTGTATTAAAAGCAACAAAGGTAGATGGCGTTTATGATAAAGACCCGGCAAAATTTGAAGATGCAAAACTTTATAACCAATTAACCTATGCACAAGTGATTGAAGATGAATTACAAGTAATGGACTTAGCGGCATTTACCCTTGCACGAGATCACGGAATGCCAATTCGTGTATTTAATATGGGCAAACCGGGTGCATTGCGTAAAGTGGTATTTGGCACAGAAGAAGGTACAACCATTTCAGAATAATTTCTTTCCCTGTTTTTAACTCTGTTTTAAGTAAAAGGATAAACAATCAATGATTAATGAAATCAAAAAAGATACACAAGATCGTATGGAAAAAAGCCTTGAGGCTTTAAAAGGTCATATTGCTAAAATTCGCACCGGTCGTGCACAGCCGTCTTTATTAGATGCTATCCAAGTAGAATACTATGGTTCTGCAACACCTTTACGCCAAGTGGCTAATGTAGTAGCAGAAGATGCTCGTACATTAGCGGTAAACGTATTCGATAAATCACTGATTTCAGCGGTAGAAAAAGCGATCTTAACTTCAGATTTAGGTTTAAATCCATCATCTGCAGGTACGACTATTCGTGTGCCGCTTCCCCCATTAACAGAAGAACGCCGCCGTGAATTAATTAAAATCGTAAAAGGTGAAGGCGAGCAAGGCAAAGTAGCAATTCGTAATGTCCGCCGTGATGCAAATGACCAAATCAAAGCATTATTAAAAGATAAAGAAATCAGCGAAAACGAGCAACATAAAGCTGAAGAAGATATTCAAAAAATCACCGATACTTTCATCAAAAAAGTTGATGAAGTATTAGCAGCAAAAGAGAAAGAATTATTAGATTTCTAATTTGTAAATTTAATACTAAAAATGACCGCTTGTGTGTTTTAACCGCACAAGCGGTCTTTTTGTTGAGCTTTTTTGCAAAAATAGTAAAGCAGAGCAGGAATAGAATTTGTTAAAATAACCATCTAGAAAAATAAGTAAATCGTCTTTAGAGGAAAAGAATGTTTTTAGTCGGTCAGCGTTGGCTAAGTGAATCGGAAAATAATTTAGGTTTAGGTATTGTGAAAGCGGCGGATCATCGCACTGTTACCATTAACTTCCCTGCAGCAGAAGAAGAGCGAGTTTATGCCATTTCTGTTGCCCCATTGACCCGTGTGCAGTTTCAAGCAGGTGATAGAATTAATAGCCTTGAAGGCTGGCAGCTTGATGTTACGGATGTAGTTGAAAATCAAGGCGTTGCGATTTATTTGGGAAAAAGGGTCGATAATGGAGAAGAAGCTGTTTTGCCTGAAATGCAACTCGATCACAAAATTAGTTTTAGCAAACCGCAAGATAGACTTTTTTCTGCACAAATTGATCGTAGCGATCGTTTTGCGTTACGTTTTCGAGCATTAGAACATCAGCAAGCTCAATATCAATCTCCTTTGAGAGGTTTGCGTGGTATTCGAGCCAGTCTAATTCCCCATCAATTACATATTGCCAAAGAGGTGGGGCAGCGTTTATCTCCTCGTGTTTTACTTGCTGATGAAGTAGGTTTAGGAAAAACTATTGAAGCGGGAATGATTTTGCAACAACAGCTTTTCAGTGGAAGAGCAGAACGTGTT
The DNA here is from genome assembly GCF_014541205.1 of Mannheimia bovis. Lineage (NCBI taxonomy): Bacteria > Pseudomonadati > Pseudomonadota > Gammaproteobacteria > Pasteurellales > Pasteurellaceae > Mannheimia > Mannheimia bovis. Next base: position 1,322,790 of record NZ_CP061280.1, read on the forward strand.
TTGGTGCTTGTGCCGGAAAGTCTACAACATCAATGGTTGGTGGAAATGCTCCGCCGTTTTAGTCTCAAATTTTCGCTATTTGATGAAGAACGTTGTAGTGATTTTGATAAGGAAGATGAAAACGGTGAGAACGCCAGCGAGAATCCATTTGAAAGTGAATCTTTAGTGATTACTTCACTGAACTGGTTGGAAACCGCACCACAGCGAGCAAAACAGGTGCTTGATGCCGACTGGGATTTATTGATTGTAGATGAGGCTCATCACTTAGAGTGGTCTGAAGAGAAAGCCTCTGCCGGCTATCAATTTGTAGAGCAGTTAGCTAAACAGATACCTTCAGTATTGCTTTTAACGGCAACCCCTGAGCAATTAGGGCAAGAGAGCCATTTTGCTCGTTTAGCATTATTAGATCCGGATCGCTTTTATGACTACAACAGCTTTGTAGCAGAACAAACGCAATATCAGCCCGTTGCGGATGCGGTGGCGACATTATTAAATGATAAGCCTCTCACAAATGACGAGCAGAATACCATCGCAGAATTGTTAAGCGAGCAAGATACTGAACCGATGTTCCGTGCGATTAATAGTAAAAAATCGGACGAAAATGACCGCTTGCAAGCCAGACAAGAGCTGATTGGTGAGCTGATTGATCGACACGGCACAAGCCGCGTGTTGTTTAGAAATACCCGCCAAGGGGTGAAAGGCTTCCCTCATCGTGAATATCACCAAATCAGTTTGGAAATACCGAAACAATACCAAAATGCGTTAAAAGTGATGGGAATGATGGGCGGTGTGAGCCAAACGGATTTGCTTTATCCTGAATACTTATTTCAGCGAATGAACCCGAATGCAAAATGGACGGAGTTTGACCCACGTATTGAGTGGCTAATAACCTTCTTAAAAAATCATCGTGAAGAAAAAGTGTTGGTTATCTGCCAACAAGCGGATACTGCAATTGCGTTAGAGCAGGTGTTGCGTGAGCGTGAGGCAATTCGCTCGGCAGTATTCCACGAGAAAATGTCGATTGTGGAGCGTGATAAAGCGGCTACTTATTTTGCCCAACAAGAAGAGGGAGCTCAAGTGCTGATTAGCTCAAGCATTGGTTCAGAAGGGCGTAACTTCCAATTTGCGAAAGATTTAGTACTGTTTAACTTGCCGAATAACCCTGATTTACTTGAGCAAAGTATCGGGCGATTAGACCGTATCGGGCAGAAAAATGATATTCAAATTTATGTGCCTTGTTTTAATTTATCGGCTCAGCAAATGTTGGCGGAATGGTATCACAAAGGCTTAAATGCGTTTGAAGAAACTTGTCCGATGGGAACAGCGATTTTCCGTGAATTTAATGAAGAACTACAAGGTTTCTTGAAAAATCCTGAATTTTCAGAGAAATTAGATGACTTTTTAGCGAAAACGCATAAACGCCAACAACAATTGAAAGCAGAATTAGAAAAAGGACGAGACAGATTATTAGAACTCAACTCTAATGGTGGGGAAGAAGCTCAACAGCTTGCAGTAGATATTGCCAAAGAAGATAATAATCCGCATCTTGTGAATTTTGCTCTGAATTTATTTGATGTCATCGGCTTAGAGCAAGAAGATTTAGGTGAGCAGAGCATTGTGATTAGCCCAACAGGGCATATGTTAGTACCGGATTTCCCGGGGCTTTCGGAAGAAGGAACAACTATTACCTTTGACCGTGCATTAGCCCTAATGCGTGAGGACGTAGAATTTCTTACTTGGGATCATCCGATGATCCGTAATGGGATTGATTTAATTACTTCCGGCGATATTGGTAAATCAGCTGTTTCTTTGCTGGTGAATAATAAATTACCTGCCGGTACATTATTACTCGAAGCCATTTATATTGTGGAAGCTCAAGCACCGAAAGGACTAAATTTAACACGTTTCTTGCCACCTACACCAATTCGTATTTTAGTTGATAATAAAGGTAATAACATTGCCCAACAAGTTTCCTTTGCAGGGCTTGAACGCCAGTTAAAGCCTGTGAATAAACAGATGGCAAATAAAATTGCTAAAATGGCACGGGCAGATATTGAAAAGCTGATTAAAGCAAGTGAAAAAGCGGTGTTGCCTCAAGTACAAGAAGTGATTGAAACAGCAACATTTGAGGCAAATTGCAAATTAAAGGCAGAATTACACCGCTTGGAATCCCTGAAAATGGTGAATAAAAATATCCGAGCTGATGAAGTGGACGCTTTGGAACAGCAGCTAAATGAAACCTTAGCCCAGCTTGAAACCGCAAATTACCGCTTGGACTGTTTGCGTGTGATTGTGAGTAATAAAGAGTAGCTTAAATATAATATGGCATTAATTGAATATAACCCACCGCTTGAGCCTTTTTTAGATGAGGTTTACCGCGATAACCATATTTTAGTGATTAACAAACCAAGCGGATTGCTGTCGGTTCCGGGTAATCGCCCCGAATATTTTGACAGTGCGATGACCCGCATTCAGAAAAAATATGGCTTTACCGAGCCGGCTCACCGTTTGGATATGGCAACAAGCGGTATTATTTTGTTCGCACTTAGCAAAGCGGCGGAGAAAGAGCTAAAACGCCAGTTTCGTGATCGTGAGCCGAAAAAGCACTATATTGCGTTACTTTGGGGCAAATTAGGTGAGAAAGTGGGCGATAAAGGCGAGATGAATTTCCCACTTATTTGTGATTGGGAAAACCGCCCACGCCAAAAAATTTGCTATGAGCGAGGTAAAAAAGCCATCACGCATTATGAAATTTTGGCTCATAACGCCAATAATACGACCAGGGTGAAATTAACGCCGATTACCGGTCGTTCGCATCAGTTGCGGGTGCATAGTTTGGCATTAGGGCATCCTATTATTGGGGATAAATTTTATGCTAATCCGTTAGCGAAGAGCTTATCGCCTCGTTTATGTTTACACGCTGAGTTGTTAACCATTACTCACCCGATTACGGGGAAGGCAATGACTTTTACCGCCGAGCCGGATTTCTAACTATCTCAACAGGCTTCTGTAGTATTTCCAATCGAAATATTGCCCTGGGTCGATTTTGCGTTCTGGGGCAATATTGCTATGCCCTGTGATTCTCTCATCGGTAATTTGTGGGTAGCTTTTCTGAATAACTTGCGTGAGTTTCGCCAACGATTGATATTGTGCTTTGGTAAAGGGTTGATTATTACTCCCTTCTAGTTCAATACCAATCGAGTATTCATTACATTTTTCCCGCCCCTCAAAGCAAGACACTCCGGCGTGCCACGCCATATCATTAAAATTGACATATTGAGTAATTTCGCCTTTACGATTAATTAAACAATGGGCAGATACTCGAAGATCTTGGATTTCTTCAAAATAAGGGTGAAGAGTTGGGTCAAGTTTGCCTTGAAAAAAAAGATCGATAAAATTCCCACCAAATTCTTCAGGGGGAAGGCTAATATAGTGAATAACCAATAATGAAATATCATTTTCACTCGGGCGTTGGCTAAAATGGGGAGAGGGGACTTGTTTTTGATGAACTAAACAGCCGTTCTGAATTTTCAATTTTTGCATAGTTTAAATAGGGTAAATACGGTAAAATTACGTCTAACTATATTTTACAAGAAAAGAGAAAATTATGCTCAGTTATCGCCACAGTTTCCACGCAGGCAACCACGCAGATGTGTTAAAACATATCGTTCAACTTTTGATTTTACGTTCATTAAAAGAGAAAGAGAAAGGCTTTCTTTATCTTGATACTCACTCGGGTGTTGGGCGTTACAGTTTGCTGAGCTTTGAATCCGAAAAAACAGGGGAATATTTAGAAGGTATTGCCCGCCTGTGGGAACGTAATGATTTGCCTGAAGAAATCGCTTTATACATTGATGAACTGAAGAAAATTAATCGTGGCGGAAAACTCAAATATTACGCAGGTTCGCCGCTATTAGCGGTTCAGCAGTTACGTGAGCAAGACCGAGCGATTTTGACCGAACTTCACCCTAACGATTTCCCATTATTACGCCAAGAATTTGCCAAAATGAAAAATGTGCAAACTAAGCGTGAAAATGGTTTTCAGCAGTTAAAATCAGCATTACCGCCGAAAGAACGCAGAGGCTTTGTGCTAATCGATCCACCTTATGAACTAAAAGAGGATTATGAATTGGTGGTGCAAGCGATTGAAGAAGGTTATAAACGTTTTGCGACAGGCGTGTATGCGATTTGGTATCCGGTAGTATTACGCCAACATACTAAACGCATTGTGCGTGGTTTGCAGGAAACCGGCATTCGCAAAATTCTGCAAATTGAATTAGCGGTTCGCCCTGATAGTGATCAACGAGGGATGACCGCAAGTGGTATGATTGTGATCAACCCACCTTGGCAGCTTGAACAACAGATGAAAAATATTCTGCCTTACTTAACCGAGGTTCTAGTGCCGGAGGGTACCGGCTCGTGGACGGTGGAGTGGATTACGCCAGAGTAATTTATACAAAGTAAAATTTTTGAGAAAAATAACCGCTTGTCAGAACAGGAAAAAACGATGCAACAATATAAACACGACTTTATCGAATTTGCCCTCAGCCGCAATGTTTTAAAATTTGGCGAATTTACCCTAAAATCAGGCAGAATCAGCCCTTATTTCTTCAATGCAGGGCTTTTTAACACCGGGCGTGATTTAGCCAAATTAGGGGAATATTACGCACAGGCAATTCAAGCCTCAAACATTGAGTATGACGTACTGTTTGGTCCGGCTTATAAAGGCATTCCGATTGCAACTACAGTGGCGGTTGCCCTTGCTAATCAATTCGATGTGGATAAACCTTGCTGCTTTAACCGCAAAGAGGCGAAAGATCACGGTGAAGGTGGCAACTTAATCGGTGCACCTCTTAGAGGTAAAATTTTATTGGTTGATGATGTGATTACCGCAGGCACGGCAATTCGTGAATCAATGGAAATTATTAATGCAAACAATGCTGAACTTGCCGGTGTGTTAATTGCGTTAAACCGTAAAGAAAAGGGCAAAGGCGAACTTTCTGCGATTCAAGAAGTGGAACGTGATTACGGTTGCCAAGTGTTCTCGATTGTGGATTTTGATGATTTAGTGACCTTTATCGAAAAATCGCCTCAATACGCCCCTTATTTGCCAAAAATGCGTGAATATCGTGAAAAATATGGTGTGTAAAGTTTTGCAGAAATAAGACCGCTTGTATCACTGTAGTATGAATAATTTTCATCTTTGGCTGAGATTTTTTCAGCTTAAAAGCGGATAAATTCATTGTTCGGTTTCCATAATTGACTTAGCATACAAACATCAATAATAAACGAGTTGGAGAAACACAATGACGGACAAAAAATTACCTTTTCACGCAGATACAGTGGGTTCATATTTACGCTCAGATGCTTGGAAAAAAGCTCATTCTGACTATAAAGAAGGCAAAATTTCACTTGAAGAGCGTGATGAAATTGTAGAAACAGAAGTAAAAAAATTAGTGCAAGCTCAGTTAGATGCAGGCATTCAAGTGGTTACAGATGGCGAATATCATCGTTCTTGGTGGCATATTGATTTCTTAGAAAATCTGAATGGCATTGAGGGCTATGTGCCGGAAAAAGCCTATGCGTTTAAAGGGGTTGAAGTTCGTCCTTACAACACACGTTGTTGTGGCAAAGTGTCGTGGAATCCAAACCACCCGTTTATTGAGCATTTCAAAAAATTTAATGCCATTGTAGATGGGCGTGCGGTAGCGAAATTTACCATTCCAAGCCCGAACCAGTTGATGTATCCGGTTCAATGGGATCACGGTATTTACCCAAATCGTGAAGCATTTGCAAAAGATGTGCAACAAGCCTACAAAGAAGCCATTAAAGCCTTTTACGATGCGGGTTGTCGCTATTTACAAATTGATGATGTGTATTGGGGCTCATTGTGTAATAACTTTGGGCAGCCGAGTTTTGAAGCGGATAAAGCTCAAGCAGTTGCCAATATTCAAGCCATTTTAGCCGATAAACCAGAAGATCTGATTATTACTACTCACGTTTGCCGTGGTAACTATAAATCGTCTTATCTATTAACAGGAGCTTATGATCCAATCGCTGATGGTTTATTTGCTCAAACCAACTATGATGGTTATTTCTTAGAATATGATGATGAACGTTCAGGCGGTTTTGAGCCGTTAAAACATTTCGCTAACAATAAAGGGCGTGTGGTGTTAGGCTTAATCAGCTCAAAATTCCCTGAATTAGAAGATAAGGAAGCTATCAAAGCTCGCATTGCTGAAGCTGCACAATATGTGCCGTTAGAGCAACTTTGCCTAAGTCCACAATGTGGTTTTGCCTCAACAGAGGAAGGCAATATTATGTCTGAAGCTCAACAGTGGGCGAAAGTTCGCTTTGTGGAGGAAATCGCCAAAGAAGTTTGGGGTGAGGATTAATCTCTTCACGCAAAGAAATGCCCGCAATAAGCGGGCGTTTTTTATGAGTTTTTTACAACTACTTGATGCGTTCAAAACCTTGTTCAAGATCGGCAATTAAATCTTCCACAGCTTCTAGCCCAACGTGAATACGGATCAGCGTTCCGGTGAGTTTCCGCTCAATAGCAGGGCGGATTTTGGCGATTTCTTCCGGCTGGTTGGCGAGAATGAGGGATTCAAACCCACCCCAAGAGTAAGCCATTGAAAATAACTCAAAATGCTCTAAGAAATTCGCTAATTTTTCTTGCGAGAGCTTTTCGCAAAGTTCAAATGAAAATAGACCGCTTGATCCTAAAAAATCACGTTTAAAAAATTCGTTACCCGGACAACTCTCAAGAGCTGGGTGGTAAACCGCTTTCACTTCAGAGCGTTGTGCTAACCAGTTGGCAATTTCAATACTGCTTTTTTCGTGTTGGCTCAAACGAATGCCTAAGGTACGTAAGCCACGAGCGGTGGTGTAGGCTGAATCAGCATCAACCATTTGCCCCATTAAGTAAGAGCCTTCACGCAATTTATCCCAGCAACGAGCGTTAGAAACCGCAGTGCCGATCATCACATCAGAATGTCCGACTAAATATTTCGTACCGGCTTGAATAGAAATATCAATGCCGTGTTCAAGTGCAGGGAAAAGTACACCGGCAGACCAAGTGTTATCAATCATAATCACTATTTCAGGGTTCACTTCACGAGCTACTTTCACCAAAGTTGGGATATCAGGCACTTCCATTGTAAGCGAACTTGGCGACTCTAAAAAAAGCACTTTAGTGTTAGGTTGAACAAGGGCTTTCAAGCCTTCGCCAATCATTGGGTCATAATAAGTTGTTGAAACGCCCATTCGTTTTAGAAGAACATTACAGAATTCTTGAGTTGGCTCATAAGCTGCTCCCGTCATTAAAACGTGATCGCCTTGTTCCACAAAGGCTAAGATGGAATTTGTTACCGCTGCGGCACCGCAGGGGTAGAGATAGCAACCTGCACCACCTTCTAATTCACACATTGCTTCTTGGAGTGAAAAATGGGTGAGAGTACCTCGTCGCCCATAAAATAAAGCCCCTTTATAACGGTTTTGAGTAGCATATTTTTTTTCTTCTAATGTTTCAAAAACTAAGGACGAAGCACGTTGGATAACAGGATTAACTGCCCCTTGTGTATAGCGTTTTTTACGCCCTGTATGAACAAGTTTGGTAGATAAATTTTTATAGTTAGACATTCTTCTCTCCTAATAAAATAAACAAGCGGTAAGTTTTTACAAATTTTTTGCAAAATCTTACCGCTTGTAATCCGTATTAACGGAAAATAAAACTGTTTTTTGGTCGGCTGCGTTTAAATTGGCTGATTAAAACAATCACGGCAAAAATCAGATAAACTGCAAAGGTAAAGATTAGCCATTGTGCCATTGAAAAACCAAACATTTCCCATTGGCTTTGGCTACAATTTACCGGACCGGGTGCAAATACTTGCGGTAACCATTTATCAAGCGGCAATGTTTGCGGAAAATCAACCTTAAATTCGCATTGATTCCAAGGCGAAGGATTAACTTGATAATCGTGATGTTTAAGTGCCAATGTTAAGCCTTTAAAGGCACTTCCCAGCCAAATCAAAATTGCCAACCAGCGAAGAACAGCGTAGCGGTTGCCAAGAAAACCTAAAACGCCTGCAAATAAAATACCAAATAAAGCAACACGTTCATAAATACACATTACGCAAGGAACTAAGCCCATTCCGTGTTGAAAGTATAGGGCGACACCTTCTAGCACAATACAGCTTAATACCAGAAAAAACCACGCACTGCGAGAGAGTGATAGATTTTTAAAATAATGGAGCATAATGATTCCTCATATCTATAAAACGCTTTTGTTCTACCTTATTTATCTATATTAGATTAGCGTGTAACAATCCAACCCCAATTCAGCATCAATTCAGTCATCGAAGGCAGTAAAAATTCTAATGCCAAGAAGCCGACAACTGAAAGTACAATGGTATAAGGTAATGCCATATACACCATTCTACCATAAGAGAGCTTAATTAACGGTGCAAAGGAAGACGTTAATAAAAATAAGAACGCAGCTTGCCCGTTTGGCGTTGCAACAGACGGTAAGTTTGTCCCTGTGTTAATTGCAACCGCAAGTAAATCAAATTGTGCTCGCTCTACAATTCCTGCATTTAGTGCGGTTTTAGCTTCATTAATATACACAGTACCCACAAATACATTATCCGAAATCATCGAGAGTAAACCGTTAAAAATATAGAATAATGAGAGCTGAGAATGTGGTTCTGCCGATAACACAAAGGCAATAATCGGTTCAAATAATTTTAAATCAATGATAACTGCAACAATTGAGAAAAATACAATCAATAATGCAGTAAACGGCATTGATTCTTGGAATGCTTTACCTAACGCGTGTTCATCAGTAATACCACAAAATGCTGTACAAATAATGATAATAGTTAAACCGATAATGCCAACATCAGCAAGATGCAATGCTAAACCAACAATTAACCAAACACCGGCAATGGCTTGTACGATCATTTTTAGCTTATCTTGCTTAGTCATTTTTTGTTCTTTTAATTGATTATAACGAGCAAGTACAATCCACACTTTACGAGGAAGTTTGTCGCCATAACCGAATAATTTGTATTTTTCCACTAAAAAACAAGTCGCAATGCCACAGATTAAAACTGGTAAGCTAACAGGCAGAACACGCAATAAAAACTCTGCAAACCCCCATTCGGCTTGTGAAGCAATAATTAAGTTTTGCGGCTCGCCCACCATTGTCATCACACCACCTAAGGCAGACCCCACACCTGCGTGCATTAATAGGCTTCTTAAAAAACCACGAAATTGTTCTAAAATTTCTTTATTAGTGAGAATTTTCTCATCATTGGTAATATCGGTTGAATCTTCAAAACTATTACCTGATGCAACTTTATGATATACCCCGTAGAAACCTGTTCCTACGCTGATAATTACCGCAATTACGGTTAGAGCATCAAGGAAAGCTGATAAGAAAGCAGCACTTAAACAGAAGGCGAGAGAGAGAATTTTTTTAGAGTGGATAGCTACAAGAAGTTTGGTAAAAATATAAAGCAGAAGTTGCTTCATAAAATAAATACCCGCTACCATAAACATCAGAAGCAAAATAACATCAAAATTCGCCACAATTTCGTGTTTAATATGCTTAGGGCTGGTCATACCGATAATTACAGCTTCAATGGCAAGTAATCCGCCCGGTTGCAAAGGATAACATTTCAACGCCATAGCAAGGGTAAAAATAAATTCAGCAACCAGAAACCAGCCTGCTACAAAAGGGCTAATGAAGAAATAAATGAGAGGGTTAATAATTAGAAATGCTAAAATACAGAGCTTATACCACTCAGGGCTTTTCCCTAAAAAACTTTTATAGAGAGCATCAAGATTACTCATAAAAACCTCAAAGTTGAAAAATAATATTGCAATTGTAATATAGATTAGATTAAAGGATAATAGGAAAATTGAATTTTATTTACAATAATTTAGTTATAAATAAAAAAACGGCGTGTTAAGCATAATTTTATGGGGGAGCTAATGGAAAACACGAGCATTTTAAAAGCACAAAGCCCGGCAGCATTAGCGGAAGAGTATATTGTAAAAAGTATTTGGAATAACCACTTTCCGGCAGGCACAGATCTTCCTGCAGAAAGAGAACTCGCGGAACGCATCGGCGTTACCCGAACAACATTAAGAGAAGTATTACAACGTCTGGCTCGTGAAGGGTGGTTGCATATTCAACACGGTAAGCCAACAAGAGTAAATAATATTTGGGAAACCGCAGGTCCGAATATTATAGGTACTATTATTAAGCTGGATAAAAACTATCTGCCTGTTGTGATCTCAAACGTAGTTTCACTCAGAACCCGTATGGCAGAAGCCTATATTCCTGAAGCGATTAAACTTGTGCCTGAAGAAAGTGCAAAACTCTTTGAAGGTTTAGATAATCTGGAAAATACAGCAACTGCTTATGCAGAGTTTGATTATAAATTGTTCAGGCAGTTTACCTTTTTAGCGAATAAACCTGTTTATGCTTTGATTTTAAACAGTTTTAAATCTATGTATCACCAAGTGGCAAAAATATTTTTTGATGACCCAAACAACCGTCAATTAACCTTAAATTTTTATCGTTCGCTACTTGCAGCCTGTATTGCAAAAGATAGCGAAAAAGCGACCGCTTGTATGGCGAAAAACCGCCAATCAAGTGGGGAAATTTGGAAAAAATTATCCGCTAATATTCCCGAAAGTTTCGGTGAACTTTAACAGCGAACCTTAACAGAAGGTAACACTTTGAACGAAATTATTTTTAGTTTAGAACCCCAAGACAACGCACGTCTACAATCACTTTGCGGTGCGTTTGACGAGCATTTAGCTCTTATCGAAAAAAGTTTTAACCTGGTTATTTCCCGCCAAGGGTTTAACTTTACCATTCAATCTGCAGACGAAAACCATTACTCTGCTAGCCTCATTCAAAATAGCGTAAAGCTCATTAAACAACTCTACAACGAAACTGCACCGATTAAAGGCAAAATCAAAGAGTTGGATTTAGAAGACGTACATCTAGCCATTCAAGAAAGCCGAATGTTGTTGCAAAACCAATGGCAAGCAAGTACACAAGGTGAGATTGCAATCAAAACCAAACGGGGTGTAATTAAGCCGAGAGGTGAGCATCAACAAGCCTACCTCCGCAATATTTTAAGCCACGATATCAGTTTTGGTATTGGACCGGCAGGCACAGGGAAAACCTTCTTAGCGGTAGCAGCGGCAGTTGAGTCTTTAGAACGCCAAGAAATCCGCCGTATTTTGCTGACTCGCCCAGCGGTTGAGGCAGGGGAGAAGTTGGGCTTCCTACCCGGGGATTTAGGGCAGAAAATCGAACCTTATTTACGTCCTCTATATGATGCTCTTTTTGAAATGCTCGGTTTTGAAAAAGCTCAAAAATTAATGGAACGAGGTGTGATTGAAATTGCACCACTTGCTTATATGCGTGGGCGAACGCTAAATGATGCCTTTATCATTTTAGATGAAAGCCAAAACACCACCACCGAACAGATGAAAATGTTCTTAACCCGTATTGGCTTTAATTCCAAAGCAGTGATTACAGGTGATGTTACTCAAGTGGATTTACCTCGTAGTCAAAAATCAGGTTTAAAACACGCAATGGAAGTGCTAAAAGATGTGCCTGAGCTGAGTTTCAATTTCTTTGACAGCAAAGATATTGTTCGCCACCCAGTGGTTGCGAAAATCGTCCAAGCCTATGATGTTTGGGAAGCCGTTGATGAAGAAAGACGAGAGCAACGTAAGTTGGAAAAACTCGCCCTAGAGCAAGAAAAAATTCTGGCACAAGCAGAGGTTTTATAACCTACAAGCGGTCGCTTTTTCTGATTTTTTTACAAGGTAGTAAGTGTATTGAGTTCGCTCTTCGCTTAATCCAGCAGCAGGCTTGCTATTTAACACGCCTCGAAAATGTAGCACAGTATGCAAATAAACCTTTAAAAAACTTACTGAACTTTACATTTTAAGTGTATTATTTCCTATAGAAATAATCTGAAATATGCTAATATAGCATTGCTTTTGGATTGATCTCCAAAGCGATAGCTAAAAGCGATTATTGCGATTTGTCTATTGCAAAGTTAAATTTTATAGATCATTGTTATATTGCAATGATTTTTTTATTTTTACATCAAGGAATATAAAATATATGAACAACATTTTTAAAGTAATTTGGAATCATAGTACGCAATCTTTTGTGGTTGCTTCTGAATTGGCAAAATCACAGGGGAAATCATCTACTTGCACGGTTGGTACTGCCAAAAGTGCAGGTAATTTTACTAAAGGTTTAGTGTTATCTGCTCTATCTTCCGCTGTGATGATGGCAAGTGGTGTAGCAAGTGCGGCAACACTTGAGAGTGCTGGTACTGTAGTGGCGACAACAGGTGATGGCACTTTAAATCTTGGTGCCAACCAAGCCTCAGGCAGTATCTATATGACCACAGGTAATGCACCACACGCAATGAGTGAGGGTAAAAACAGCATCTCTATCGGTAGTGGTGGACGAGATGACGGAGCCTGGTTAAATGGTCAAGACCAAATCTTTATTGGTATGGGTATCGCAAACCAAGATGCTTACGGTGGAGTGGCGATTGGTAACAAAAGTCGTATTGGTGGAGGCAATGGTGATGCTTATGGCACTACTGTGGGTTACAACTCACAAGCCTACACGATGGGCGTGGCAATGGGGGCGTTTTCTAATGCAGACATTGGTGATGCGGGTGTGAAAGGCGATGGTGCTATCCACGGCGGTGTGTCAATTGGTGCGTTTAGCCATGTAGACAATGGTAATGCTGGCACAGCGGTAGGTACAGGTGCTTATAGTAATAGTGCTAACAGCACTGCGATTGGTGCATTCTCACGTGTACAAAGTAACAATTCTACCGCTATGGGTAATCGTACAAATGCAGCATCTGTCAGCTCTATTGCTATTGGTGATGGTGCTTTGACAGGTATTACTTATGCAGCAAACTCTACTTCCATCGGTCAACAATCAGTAGCACTAGGGAGTAACGCCATTGCCATTGGTAAAGGTGCCATCTCGGGTAATGACCAAGGTATGAAAAATGTGTATGCAAGCCAATTAACAGAGGCTCAAGCTACCTTGGCTACTGCACAAACAGCTTATACCAAGGCTCAAGAAGCATATAATGCTGCGGGTGCCAAACCTGATATTGCATTGGCAGATGCGTTGGCAAAAGCTAAAGTTGCTGTAGAGCGTGCTGAAGAAAATGTGAAACGCTTGACCTTACTTGGCGAAAAAACAGATGGCACTTTACCAAATGCGGGTTCGACAATTGCTATTGGCGATGTGGCAAAAGCACAGGCGAACCGAGCCATAGCTGTAGGCTATAATGCAAACGCTTCAGGATTATCAAGTGTCGCTATGGGTGATGAAGCCAAAGCAAAAGGTAAAACAGGTGTAGCGATTGGTCAAGGGGCTACGACTGCCGTCACTGGCGATAGCAATATTGCGATTGGTCAAGGGGCATCTGCTGATGGTCTGGTGGCAAACCACGATGCAATTGCTATTGGTGCAAGAACCGAAACAAAAGGTCAGAATGCCGTTGCTATCGGTGCTCAATCCAAAGCTCTTGCTAATGGTGCCTTAGCCGTGGCGGCGGGTACAGGTAAGGGTGGTAGTGTTACCACTTCTCAAGGGGAGTTCTCTATAGCCATCGGTGCTGGCACACAAACAGCAGTAGGAGCACAGCACTCTGTCGCTGTTGGTAGTGTGGCTGAAGCCAAAGCTCTTTATGGCTCAGCATTTGGTCCAAATGCAAAAGCGAATACTGGTTATGCCACCGCTTTAGGTGGATTTACCACTGCAACAGGTGAGGGTAGTACAGCAGTGGGCTTACAAGCAAGTACAAATGCAGAGTCTGCATTGGCAGTAGGTCGTCAAGCCTCTGCAAGCGGTTTAAACTCAATGGCAATGGGTAAAAACGCTCAGGCTGATTCTCTTGCTAATATTGCTATCGGTGAAAATGCCAAAGCAGTCACCGCAGATAAGAATACAGGCGATAAAGATGGCAAAAAAGATGATAATGCAGGCATTAACAAAGCTATCGCTATCGGTTCCAATGCACAAGCAACCAATGCAAAAACAATTGCAATAGGCGATGCGGCTAATGCCTCTGGCAAGAATGCCAACGCCATCGGCTCACAAGCTGTGGTGAGCGGAGAGGAATCCACAGGTATCGGTACTGCTGTTTCGGTAACAGGTAGTCATGCAACCGGTATCGGTCAGCGTGCTAATGCAGCAGGAACTCAGTCTGTCGCTATTGGTACTCAATCCATTACCACTGCTTATCGTGCAACGGCTATTGGTCGTTCAGCAACTGCTGCAGGGTCAAGAGCGACTGCACTGTCTGCAGACTCAAGTGCTTTAGGCTCTGACAGCTTGGCAATGGGAGCTTATGCTCGCACAACAGCTGCAAGTGCAACTGCGGTTGGTCATGGGGCAGATGGTGTTGCAACTAATGCCGTTGCTCTAGGTCGTAAAGCAACCGGACTTGGCACCAGCTCTATCGCCATTGGTGAAAATGCCATTGCAGGTGGCAATGCAGTAGCTAAAGAGGCATATAACTCTGCCTATAAAACAGCTTATGAAGCGAAAGAAAAAGCCATCTATGATGAAGTATTTGCTGCCACATCGGGTACTGAGGCTCAAAAAACAGCTGCAGCGGATGCAGCCAAAATTGCCCGTCAAGCAGAAATCATTGCTGCTGGTCATCAAGCTGGTCAAGCTGCTATTGCTAATGCAGGCATTGAATCTATTGCTATTGGCAAAGATGCAATTGCTACAGGTACACAATCAATTGCTATTGGTGTCGGCAACCTCGTTTCAGGCAATAACGCAGGTGCATTTGGTGACCCATCCATCGTAGCAGGTGCAGCTTCTTACACCTTTGGTAATGACAATGTGGTCGGAAGTAGCACCACAGGGGCTTTTGCACTGGGTAATAACAACCAAATGGGGGCAACGCCATCTTATCAAGGTTCTACCAAAAAAGTTGATGCTACTCAGCCACTAACTGATTTGGCTGATGTCTCAGGCTCGGTTGCCATTGGTAATGAAAACAAAGTAACCACCAAGGACACCTTTATTCTAGGTAGTGGTATCAACACCGCCGCTGACGGCAAAACTGCTCAAAGTGGCACAGTGGCAAACTCCGTGTATTTAGGTAAAGACAGTACCGCTGTTGCAAATGTAGGCAACAATAAAACCGCTACGGATGCCAATGGTGCAACCACTACAGGCGGTGCAACAGGCACAGTAAATACTGCCACTGTAAATAATCTAACCTATATTGGTTTTGCAGGTGTAACCAGTGCAGGTGCGGTTACTGTGGGTTCAGCAGGTGCTGAACGCCGTCTGATGAATGTGGCAGCGGGACAAATCTCATCAACTTCTACTGATGCCATCAACGGTTCTCAATTGTACGCCGTAGCTGACAAATTGGGTCAAGGCTTTAATGTCCTAGACCATGCAGGTGCCACAAAAGGCACGGTAACCCCCGGTGAAAATGTCCAGTTCGTTAATGGTACTAATACCACTGCCAAGGTAACGGAAGAGGCTCACGGCATAACCAAAGTAACCTTTGATGTTACATTGCCAACAGCGACAATCACTCAAAATCCAGGCTCATCTCGTTTTAACGTAACGGCAGCTCAAGGTGATAACTATGTTACCGCTCGTAATATGGTAACTGCGCTGAATAACACTGGTTTCTTCCTGGCAGTTGCACCAAATGGTGGAGAAGCGACAGGTGACCCATCTGACAAGAAAATTGCTCATGGCGATACCTTTACTTTAACCGCAGGTGAAAACATTGCCATTAACCAAATCGACAATGGTTATGAAATCTCTGCCAAAGCACCAGCACAAACCGTAGTTTCAGGCGGTAACGGCACAACGGTTACCAATGTAGGTACAGCTGAAGAGCCGAACTACCAAGTGATTGCTCGTGTTGATGGAAATACAGTAGTATTTAACGGCAATGGTCAAATCAGTGCCAATACCACAACATACAGACCAGGCACAACAGGCACAGTAGGTAATCCAAACAATCCTAATGCTTTGGTAAATGCCCAAACCATCGCCAATGCCATTAATCAGTCGGGCTTTAATGTAACGGCTGGTAGTGGTGTTGATGGTGGTAGTGTAACAGGCAAAAGCACTGAGCTTGTCAATCCGGGCGAAACTGTTACCTTTGACGCTGGCAAAAATATGAAGCTGGTACAAGAAAACGGTAAGTTTACCTATGCAACCAAAGACGATGTTAGCTTTAACGATGTAACAGCAAACAAAGTCACTGCACCGACAATCACGACAGGCGGTACAAACCCAGTTACCATCAGCAATAACACGATTACAGGTTTAAATACGACGCTTGCGGAAAATCCAAAACCAGCTCAAGCCAAACCTGCTGATATTGCTAATAAAACTAGCAATGCTGCAACGATTGGTGATGTGCTAAATGCGGGTTGGAACTTAAAAGCGAACGACCAAGATGTTGATTTTGTGAAGCCGTATGACACGGTTGAATTTAAAGATGGTTTAAATACCAAAGTAGTTGCTAAGGCAAGTGAAGACGGTAAAAGCAGTGAGTTGGTTGTAAATGTAGTTGGTTTACCGGTAAGTTACACGACGGCAACAGGAGAACCTGTTGTGAAAGTGGGCGACAAGTTCTATAAAGTAGACGACAAAGGTGAGCCGACAGGTGAAGCATTAACGGAAGAAGAAGCGGGTAAACTCGTTGCGAATATGGTTAATCCATCGGCGAAACCAAACGAGTTAGGTAATAGCATTACGTTAGGTAATCTGACTTCAGGCGTGAATTTACTTGATGGCACGAACCGTGGAGATAAGCCGACAGCTGACACTCCGACAGCGATTGATGTGAGTAGCCCACTGGGTAAATCGTTGAAAGATGCTTACAACGGTTTAGCTGATTTAGCGAATGCTCCAAAAAGTAATGCGGTAACAGTTGGTGATTTACGTAATTTAGGCTGGGTAGTTTCGGCAACAGGTAACGACTATGCTGATGATGTAAGACACGCAAATGAAGTTCGTTTTGTGGGTAAAGGTTTAGCGACAGTAACGGGTGAGACTAAGGATGATGTTCGTACAATTACTGTAGATGTAGATGCACAAGACGTAGTACAAAATGCACAATTACCGGTGGTGTATACAAAAGCAGACGGCACAAAAGTAGAGTTAGCAAACGACGGCAACTTCTATCCGGAAGATAAAGTCAATGCTGACGGCTCGTTGGTAGATGGCACAACGGCTGCAGACCAAGTAGCGAAAGGTGATGTGATTGCGTCATTGAATAGTGGCGATAACGACACAACCAGCCCAACGACACTGGCGAATGTGAAAGGCAACTTACCGACGGTGAATGATGAGAGCAAAGTGGTAAACAATCCTGACGGTACAGAAAAAGTGGCTTCAGCGGTTGAAAACATCACTAAAGCCCCATTAACGGCACAACAAGCGGTCGAAGTTATGCAAAAATCTGCAAATAATGCAGCGACAGTAGGCGATGTATTAAATGCGGGTTGGAACTTAAAAGCGAACGACCAAGATGTTGATTTTGTGAAGCCGTATGACACGGTTGAATTTAAAGATGGTTTAAATACCAAAGTAGTTGCTAAGGCAAGTGAAGACGGTAAAAGCAGTGAGTTGGTTGTAAATGTAGTTGGTTTACCGGTAAGTTACACGACGGCAACAGGAGAACCTGTTGTGAAAGTGGGCGACAAGTTCTATAAAGTAGACGACAAAGGTGAGCCGACAGGTGAAGCATTAACGGAAGAAGAAGCGGGTAAACTCGTTGCGAATATGGTTAATCCATCGGCGAAACCAAACGAGTTAGGTAATAGCATTACGTTAGGTAATCTGACTTCAGGCGTGAATTTACTTGATGGCACGAACCGTGGAGATAAGCCGACAGCTGACACTCCGACAGCGATTGATGTGAGTAGCCCACTGGGTAAATCGTTGAAAGATGCTTACAACGGTTTAGCTGATTTAGCGAATGCTCCAAAAAGTAATGCGGTAACAGTTGGTGATTTACGTAATTTAGGCTGGGTAGTTTCGGCAACAGGTAACGACTATGCTGATGATGTAAGACACGCAAATGAAGTTCGTTTTGTGGGTAAAGGTTTAGCGACAGTAACGGGTGAGACTAAGGATGATGTTCGTACAATTACTGTAGATGTAGATGCACAAGACGTAGTACAAAATGCACAATTACCGGTGGTGTATACAAAAGCAGACGGCACAAAAGTAGAGTTAGCAAACGACGGCAACTTCTATCCGGAAGATAAAGTCAATGCTGACGGCTCGTTGGTAGATGGCACAACGGCTGCAGACCAAGTAGCGAAAGGTGATGTGATTGCGTCATTGAATAGTGGCGATAACGACACAACCAGCCCAACGACACTGGCGAATGTGAAAGGCAACTTACCGACGGTGAATGATGAGAGCAAAGTGGTAAACAATCCTGACGGTACAGAAAAAGTGGCTTCAGCGGTTGAAAACATCACTAAAGCCCCATTAACGGCACAACAAGCGGTCGAAGTTATGCAAAAATCTGCAAATAATGCAGCGACAGTAGGCGATGTATTAAATGCGGGTTGGAACTTAAAAGCGAACGACCAAGATGTTGATTTTGTGAAGCCGTATGACACGGTTGAATTTAAAGATGGTTTAAATACCAAAGTAGTTGCTAAGGCAAGTGAAGACGGTAAAAGCAGTGAGTTGGTTGTAAATGTAGTTGGTTTACCGGTAAGTTACACGACGGCAACAGGAGAACCTGTTGTGAAAGTGGGCGACAAGTTCTATAAAGTAGACGACAAAGGTGAGCCGACAGGTGAAGCATTAACGGAAGAAGAAGCGGGTAAACTCGTTGCGAATATGGTTAATCCATCGGCGAAACCAAACGAGTTAGGTAATAGCATTACGTTAGGTAATCTGACTTCAGGCGTGAATTTACTTGATGGCACGAACCGTGGAGATAAGCCGACAGCTGACACTCCGACAGCGATTGATGTGAGTAGCCCACTGGGTAAATCGTTGAAAGATGCTTACAACGGTTTAGCTGATTTAGCGAATGCTCCAAAAAGTAATGCGGTAACAGTTGGTGATTTACGTAATTTAGGCTGGGTAGTTTCGGCAACAGGTAACGACTATGCTGATGATGTAAGACACGCAAATGAAGTTCGTTTTGTGGGTAAGGGTTTAGCGACAGTAACGGGTGAAACCAAGGATGGCGTGCGTACAATTACCGTTGATACAACCAAGTTAGAGCAAGATATTGGAGCTTCTAAAGAAGATGTTGTTTCTTCCGACGGTTCAATCAGCGTACAGCGTGATGTTAATCCAGTGACTAAAGCAACGACCTTTGATGTATCTGTCAATACTGACAATACCACCATTACCAAGGATAAAGATGGTCAGTTAATAGCTCAAACCGTTGAATTAGCAAATGATCAAGAAACTGGTAAGGTAAACGTGCCAACCATTGGAGGTCAATATGTGGGTAATTCGCTGGTAACTGCTAAAACAGTGGCTGATGCGATTAATAATTCTGGCTTTAAGCTAACTACCAGCAAATCTGATGGTGAAGTGGCAGGAACAACGACTGAGTTGATTAATCCAAGCGATACCGTAACTATTGATGCGGGGCAGAACATCGCTATTGTTCAAGCGGGTGGTAAAATTAGTGTTGCAACTTCTAAGAATGTTAAATTTGATAGCGTAGAAAGCAATTCGGTTACTGTTCCAACGAGCAATGGTAGTTCAGTTATGATCAATAACAAGGGTATTGATTTAGGCGGTAACAGAATTACTAACGTAGCCGCAGGTGTAGCAGATACCGATGCAGTGAATGTAAGCCAGTTGAAAGATGTTCAAAACTCAATCAATAATTCAGGCTTTACACTTAAAGCATCAGGTAATGTTGAAGGGAATGCAACACCAGAGAAAATCGGTCAAAATGGCACGGTTGAAATGGTGGCAGGTAAAAACCTTACTGTTAAGCAAGAAGCAGATGGTAAGATTACTTACGCAACAGCAAACGATGTAGATTTCAATAATGTAACGGCGACTAACTCTATCGGCATTACCAATGGTCCGACAATGAATACCACAGGCATTAATGCTGCAGGTAAAAAAGTAACCAGCGTTGCCGATGGCGATATTAGCCCAACCAGCACAGATGCCGTAAATGGTTCACAAATCTATGCGTTAAGTGGCGGTAATATCAACAAGGTTGGCGATTACACCGTAACTAACCCAGATGGTACAAAAACCACTTACCAAAATGTGGTGTTAGATGAGAATGGGGAGCCTGTGTTAGTTACTTACAATGTGAAAACACAAGGTGAACATATTACAAATAGCGTAATTACCGCAATTAATAATATGAACACTCAGGGCATTAAATTCTTCCACACAAACGATGGTAAAGCGGATAGCACAAGACCTGCTGACCAACGTTATAATAGTGAAGACTCGAGTGCTTCAGGTGCGTATGCAACGGCGGTGGGTTATCAATCTGAAGCAAGTGGCACATCAAGCGTGGCAATGGGTAACAACTCAACTGCTGCCGGTGAAAATGCGATTGCAATTGGTGTGAATAGCCAAGCGAATGCGAAAAATACCATCAGCATTGGTAACGGTAATATCGTCAATGGTGAGAACTCAGGTGCATTCGGTGACCCAAGTGTGATCGATGCAACAAACTCTTACTCAGTGGGTAACAACAACACTATCGCCGCAGGTCAAAGCGATGTGTTTGCCTTAGGTAACGAGATCAAAGAAACAACATCAAACTCTGTGTTCTTAGGCTCGAAATCAGGCTCATTTGAGCAAAAAGGCTCAACACGTGGAAACAATGGCGTGCACAAGAAAACTGCGAACAGTAACTACACTTACAAAGGCGAAAATGATGCTAATGTGGCTGGTGTAGAAAATGCAGTCGGTGTGGTTAGTGTGGGTAACGCAAACGAAACCCGTCAAATTCAAGGCGTGGCAGCAGGTGTGGTATCTGAAACCTCAACCGATGCAATCAACGGTAGCCAGTTACATTACACTAATAAAGCGATTGGCGATGTGAAGAACGACATCAACAAGTTAGGCAATGCGATTAATAAAAATAATCGTAACCTCCGTGCAGGTATCGCAGGGGCAAATGCAGCAGCAGGTTTACCGCAAGTTTACTTACCGGGTAAATCAATGGTTGCAGCTTCAGCAGGTACATTCAAAGGCGAAGGTGCATTAGCAGTTGGCTACTCTCGTGCAAGCGATAACGGCAAAGTTATCTTGAAATTACAAGGTAACGCTAATACTCGTGGCGAAGTTGGTGGTTCTGTTGGTGTAGGTTACCAGTGGTAATTCACTAACTGAGTAAAATAAATAACCCTGTACAATGTACAGGGTTATTTTTTGACTTTAAAGCAAGACAGTATTGATTTGCAAAATTGCCTCAAAAATAAACCTCTTGTATTGCTATATCTCTTAGGTAAAGGCAACAAGCGGTTAGGTTTTAAGAAATTGAATAGCTTTTTGGTATTTGTCTATTCTTTTTAAATCTTTGTCTGTTATTTGTTTTAAGCGATTGAGATCGGAATTATGTTTTAGGTCAGATAATTTCACAATACGAGCAATAGGATTAGATTTAACCCTTATCAAATAATCTTCATAAGTTTCATTGTCTCGTTTGCTTATAGCGTCTATAGCCTCAGAAATCGTATTTCCAAATATTTGCCGAATATATTGTAATGTTACGTTTGTGTCTTCAACACTGTCGTGCAACCAAGCAACAGCAATAATATCATCGTCTTTTGGTGTTACATCGTTAGCAACAAAAGCTAAATGTTCAATATAGGGCTTGCCTGCTTTATCTTGTTGGTTAGCGTGGACGATTTTTGCTAATTTTTCAGCGAGGAGAGAGTTAGCCATTAATGTATTTTTATAAATTGGATAGCTTCCTTTTCAGAGATTTGTTGGTAGTCATCAAATCCGCTAGCAAGGATTTTATCTGCCCAAAATGTACCAAATTTATTGTCCCATTCTTCTTTTTGAGGCTCATAAACGGAAAAACTTAACCAGTTTTCTGGTATTCCTCGAATAAGTTTTTGTTGTTGATTACCAACTTGAGCTAAATAATAGTGATACATTATTTTTTCTCCTTGATTAAATCAATATTTTGAGGTTGTCTAAGATTAGCACTTAGTTGTTGCATTTCAAGAAAAATTTTCTCTTTTTCTGATTGAGGCACTGATGGTTCTCTAAATTTTTCATACAGCTTGTGTAATTTTCCGCTTTTTAGCTCAAAACTTTGCTTAGTATGAAACTGTAACTCAAAAATAGTATTATCTTTCTCAATAAATGTACTGACAAAAGTGTTAATACCTTTATAAATTGCCCCTTTTACCCAAGTATTTTTGACAATAATGGTTGTATATCCTTCCTTTTCAAGACATTCTTGTATTCTTTGATATTGTTCAATAAATTTCTGTTCGTCTAATATAGCAGTGTATCGAATAATATCACGGATGCTTGCAATTGCCTGTTCTTCAGATAATCCAGCCATTATCTCTGTTTCTATTTTTCGTTTGAGGGAGGGTAAGGATTTTAGTCTAAACTCCAATCCACCCATTTTACCGCCAGAAGTGTTAATAATAGATATAATATCGTCGGTAATTTGAGGTTCAACTTTAGTTGCTCTGTCTATAAGTGATTTTATATTCGTCATTAATTAGACCCCGTTATAAACAGTCTGCACCTTAATCGGTTGGTTTAGGTGTCCAACTTTTGGGGTGCAGATAATACCTACAAGCGGTCGTTTTTCATCAAAACTTTACCCATTATAAGTAACGCTTGCTGATCACTTTTAAGTTGTCGTCTAATTCATACACTAGTGGCTGACCGGTTGGGATTTCTAAATCCATAATGTCAGCATCAGAAATACCTTCAATATGTTTTGCTAACGCACGAAGTGAGTTACCGTGTGCAGTCACTAATACTGTTTTACCTGAAATTAACGCTGGAGCAATTTGGTCTTCCCAGAATGGTAATACACGCTCAAGGGTAATTTTTAGGTTTTCTGCGTTTGGAATTAAATCTTTCGGTAAGTTAGCATAACGGCGGTCGTTATGTGCTGAATTTGGATCTTGCGGGTCTAAATCCGGAGGTGAGATGTCATAAGAGCGACGCCAGATGTGAACTTGCTCATCACCATATTTTTCTGCGGTTTCTTTTTTGTCTAAACCTTGTAATGCACCGTAATGACGCTCGTTTAAACGCCAGCTTTTGATTTGGGGAACCCATAATTGGTTAGATTCTTCTAACACGATGTTACAGGTTTTGATAGCACGGGTTAAAACAGAAGTGAATGCAATATCAAATTCAAAACCCGCTTCTTTTAATTTTTGACCGGCTGATTTCGCTTCTTCAATACCACGCTCGGTTAAATTTACATCACGCCAACCGGTGAATAAATTTTTTGCATTCCATTCACTGAAACCGTGACGGATAAAGACTAATTTCATAACAACTCCTTATTTTGAGTAAAAAAGTAATGGATTTAAACTGCGTTATTTATAACAAAATTCGCTCCATTTTAAAATAGATAGTTAATTTCTTTCACTAAAAAGCTGATCTTAAACAAATAACCGATTAGAATATAGCCTTATTGATGTTTTGGATTAAAAGGGACGTTTGTGAAACGCATAAATTCTTACACTTGGGTGGTCATTTTCGGCGGATTAATTGGTGCTGCAGTGCCACTTTCTTTTGCCAATAACCTTAACCAGATTCAGCAAAAAATTCAGCAGCAAACCTCAAAAATTAATGAGCAGAAACAAAAACGCAATGAGCTGCAATTCACGCTCAAAACGCAGGAAGTGGAAATGGGGAAAGTGTTAGATAAACTACAAAAAACGCAAATGTCGTTAAGCGAAGTTCGTCAAACCATTAAAAATACTGAAGCAGAAATTACTCGCCTTGAAAAGTTAGAAAAAGATCAAAAAGAGAAATTAAAAGAACAGTTAGATTCTGCTTATCGTTCAGGGGTGAATCCTTCGGTTTTAGAGCGTTTGATGTCAGAGGAGGCAAAAAATGCGGAAAGAATGACCGCTTATTATGAGCATATAAATAATATCCGCATTGATGTTATTAAGGATATTCGTAAAACGCAAGCCGATTTGAAAGCCAGACGTGATGAATTGACAGGGCAGCAGAAAGATCATCAATCCCAACTTAATGAGCAAAAAAAGCAAGAAAGAGATTTAAAGAAAGTACAGAGCCAGCGTGAAAGTACATTGCGTTCGCTGAATAAAACGCTGGAAAAAGATGAAAGTCGCTTAGAAAATTTACGCAATAATGAAATTGCATTAAAGCAACAGCTAGAAAAAGCTCAAAAAGAAGCTCAGCAAGCAGAAAAGCGAGAGCAACAAGAGGCAAAATCATCTAAAAGCTCAGATAAGGTGAGTAGCACACCAATTAAAGCGGGCAGATATACAATGCCTGTTTCGGGTAATATCATCACTAAATTTGGGAATAACTGGCACGGCGTAGTAATTGGGGCTGCGGCGGGTACGTCGGTAAAAGCAATGGCAAGTGGCAGAGTGATTATGGCACAATGGCTTGCCGGCTATGGCAATATGGTGGCGATTGATCACGGTAATGGCGATATTTCACTTTATGGCTATAATCAGTCTATTTTGGTAAGCAAAGGCAGCAGAGTAACAGGCGGGCAAGTGATTGCGAGAGTTGGGAATACAGGCGGGCAAAGTCGCCCAGCTCTCTATTTTGGTGTTACTCGTAAAGGTACGCCGATCAATCCGTTAAATTTGGTAAAATAGATGCGAAAACAGATTTACAAGCGGTTAAATTTTACGATTTTTTTGCAAATTACCCTGATTTTGCATATTTTGGTGCTTTTTTCACCGCTTGCAGAAGCCGGAAAAATAGCCATTGTGATTGATGATGTGGGGTATCGGGTAAAAGAAGATCGGGAGATTTTATCGCTGCCTAAAGAAGTAAGTGTAGCGATTATTCCTTTTTCTCCTTATGCGACTGAAAGAGCAAAGGAGGCTTATGCTCAAAAGCGTGATATTTTAATTCATTTGCCAATGCAGCCGAAATCTAAACAACTGATTGAGGCAAATAGCGTTAAAATTGGCGATAGCGAAGAAAAAATTCGGAAACTTATTGATAGCTCTCGTGGTCAAGTACCTTATGCAATTGGCTTAAACAATCATATGGGGAGTGGTGCAACCTCAGATCCAGCCACAATGCAATATTTGATGACGGTGTTGAAAGAACAGTCCCTGTTCTTTTTAGACAGTAAAACCATTGGCAGTAGCGTTGCAGCTAAAACTGCTCGCCAAGTTGGCATAAATACATTAGAGCGAGATATTTTTTTAGATGATAGCGATCTGCTTTCTGATGTGCAAAAGCAATTTTCGCAAGCTATTCAATATGCCCGCAAAAATGGATTAGCTATTGTGATTGGACACCCTCGTAAGAATACGATTAGCGTACTTAAACAACACTTAACTCAATTACCGAAAGATATTGAATTGATTGGGGTTGGAGCATTATGGCGGAATGAAAAAGTGGTACCGGAAAAACCGTTCATTATGCTATTTGAACAAGAACCCGCATTAACTTCTGTACCACCTTATGAAAGTGTGCCACTGTTACGCGGTATTCCAAAATAATAAAAGGTTAGCAATGAATACAAAACTGCATTTTTTAACATTCTGCTGTTTAATTGCTTTTGCTTCAATGGCTAAAGCAAATCAGGAACAGAACAATCAACAAGATAGAATTACTGATGTTGATCAAGAAAGAATTGGTGAATTGGAAGATACACTTACAGATGATCCAAATGATGAAGAAAACGTGGAAGCCTTAGTGGATCTGGAAATTAAAGGTATTCACGATAAAGAAGCAAAGAAAAATGTCAATTTGTATTTAAACCAAATTGCCAATGAATATGCAGACGGTTCAGAACGCCATCAATATTTAGTGCAAACAACGGTGGATAAGGCTTTGCGTGCGTTGGGTTATTACAACAGCCGATATCAATTTGTACAGCTGCCTAGAAGTGATAAAAAGCCTTTATTGGTGCTAAATGTAGAGCTAGATAAAGAAACCGTCAAAATTGATGAAACTGATATTGTGCTGCAAGGTGAGGCAAAAAGTGATGCAGATTTTGTGGCTCTTATTAAAAAAGCCCCGAAACAAGGCTCTCGTTTAAATCATAAAACCTATGACAACTTTAAAGGTAATATTGAAAGTAATGCATTCAGCAAAGGTTATTTTGACGGGCATTGGCTCTATCATCGTTTAGAAGTTTACCCAACCGATCATAAAGCCGATTGGCGTTTAGGTTATGATAGTGGCATTCGCTATCGCTACGGGCAAATTAATTTTGTAGATAGCCAAATTAAAGAGGAATATTTACGCAATATTCTAAAAATTAATTCGGGCGATCATTACTTTGCCAATGATCTTTCCAACTTAACCCAAGATTATTTATCCAGTAATTGGTTTTCATCTGTAATGGTTGAGCCACATCTCAATGAGCAAGATAAAACAGTAGATTT
This sequence comes from Mannheimia bovis, assembly GCF_014541205.1. Taxonomy (NCBI): domain Bacteria; kingdom Pseudomonadati; phylum Pseudomonadota; class Gammaproteobacteria; order Pasteurellales; family Pasteurellaceae; genus Mannheimia; species Mannheimia bovis. The sequence goes on from NZ_CP061280.1 coordinate 1,349,433, forward strand.
AAACGTGTTGTTCCAACCGAAAAAGAAAAATGAGGTTGAAATCGGTATCGGTTATGAAACCGAAGTAGGACCTCGTCTCCAATTTAACTGGAAAAAACCGTGGCGAAATAAACGAGGGCATAGCATTGATACCAGAACTTATATTTCCGCTCCTGAGCAGACGTTTGAATTTGGTTATAACATTCCGCTAAAAAAAGATCCGCTTCATTACTACTATCAAATATCAGGTACGCTTGAAAATGAAGATCAGAAGGATACTAAATCAACCGCAGCCAGTTTCGCTCTACAACGTTTTTGGACTCGAACAACCGGTTGGTCATTCTCTGCCGGTTTAAGAACCCGTTATGATTCCTTTACGCAAGCGAATGATAAATTTAAAACTTTATTAGTTTACCCAACGGCTTCCTTAAACCGTACTCGTACTGATGGTAAGCCTTACCCTCTATGGGGAGATAGTCAAAGGCTAAGAGTAAATTGGGGTAGCAAAATTGTTGGCTCAGATGTGAATTTTTATAGCTATAAAGCCTCTACTTCATTTGTGAGAACCTATGCAGGTAATCACCGTTTCTACTTAAGAGCGGAATTAGGTTATTTGAAAGCAAATCAATTTGAACGCATTCCTCCTGCATTGCGTTTTTTCGCCGGAGGTGATATGAGTGTGCGTGGTTTTGGTTATAAAGATATTTCGCCAAGAGATCCGGAAAATGGGAAACGTGTAGGTGGCTCGCATTTAGCCACAGGTACGTTTGAATACCAATACCAAGTTTACCCGAACTGGTGGGGAGCTGTATTTTATGATGTGGGCTTAGCAGCGAATAAATTTGAAACAAAGCAGTTACATCAAGGTACGGGTTTAGGTGTCCGCTGGGCTTCGCCTATTGGGGCTATTAAATTTGACGTGGGTATGCCTGTAAAATCGCCTGATAATAAACGTGGCTTCCAAATTTACGTGGGTTTAGGCTCAGATATTTAATGCAAGCGATAGCGAAGCTGTGAATAATCCTTACAAGGATTGTGAATAATTTTTGCTAAAATTTTACCAATAATGATTTTTCTTATCCGATAGTATTCAAAATGACGACTGAACAACAAGAAATAATAGATAACCAAGAAACGCAACAAGAAATACCTAAAAAGAAATCAGCATCAAAATGGCGTTTCTTGAAACGGAGCATTTGCATTTTTTTAATTCTGCTCTTGGCTCTTACTTTGTTTTTATGCACAGGCTTTGGGCAGCGTAAAACTGTTCAGTGGGTTGATCAATTAGTTGAGCCGTTGCAGATAGGAAAAGTAGAAGGCAGTATTCAAGATGGTTTACAACTTTCTGATACTCAATTTATTACTGATGGTGTTAATGTACAAATCGGTCAAGCAGACTTACATATCGATTTTAATTGCTTGATTAAGTATGAAGTCTGCCTAAACAATTTTAATGTGAAGGGCACTAAAGTGGTTATTGATACCACTCAACTTCCGCCGTCTCAAGAAAAAGAAGATAATACACCTTTCACTGAGCTGAATTTGCCACTCGGTATTTCAGCGAAAAATATCACACTAGAGAATATTGATGTCAGCATTGATGATATGGATATTCATCTCAACCATTTTAATACCGCAATTTCAGGTAAAGGGCGAGAGGTTATTGTTAAGCCTACTACCTTAGATGGCTTAAAGCTATTATTAGCTTTAAAAGTGGAAGAAGAACTGAAAACACAAGCGGTCGATTCTAATGAAAAAAATGCAAAAGTTACAGTAACCAGAAACCCGGCTAATGCACAAGAAGCGGTGGATCAAGTCGTTCAAGATGCGGTGGAAAAAACAGGCGAAAAGGTGGTTGAAGAATTCCACCAATTACAAGGGAAAACAACCGTAGAGGCTGAACAGCAGTCGCATAATAAAGTGGATTGGGCGGCGATTAAAGCTCAGTTGGAAAAACCAATTTTAAATAAAAATATTCGTCTCTCTTTACCGTTAGATTTAACCGTTGAGCAGATTGATATTGCCAATGTTTCGGTTGCTCAAAAAGCACAAGATGGAAAAGGTAACTTAGTTGAGCCGATTTCACTCATCAATGTGGATTCTTTACAGCTTCAAGCACAAGCGAAAGATCAGCTGGTAACTTTGCAACGTTTGGATTTTAAAAGCGATCAGGGAGATCTTACCGCAACGGGTACGCTTTCCCTTAAAGATAATTATCCATTAAATTGGCAGTTAGAAGCGATGGAAGCAAAAGATGCCAAAGTAAAATTACCATTTAGTCATATTAATGCTACGCTTTCAGGCGAGTTGTATGATAAAACGGTGCTTAATCTAAAAACAGACGGAGCAATCAAGGCAAATTTAGAGGGGCATATTGAGCTTGCAACGCCAAAAACACCTTTTGATCTGATGCTTAAAAGTGAATCAATGAAGTATCCTTTCGCACCGCAAAAAGGCGATGATGTATTGGTTTTAGAGAATATTGATATTCATCTGAATGGTAATCCGCTTGCTTATAATTTGGCTACAAAAGTCAGTGCAAAAGGAATGGGCATTCCACCAAGCTCTGCTGATTTAAAAGGTAATGGAGAATTAACCCATTTTACTATCCACGACTTATTGTTGAATGCGTTAGAAGGTAATGCTCAACTGTCGGGATTAATTGACTGGACAGAAGGTGTCGAGTGGAATTCCAACCTTAAGCTAAACAATATTAATACTAAAGCCGTAGTACCGGATTGGGCGCCAGTATTGTCGGGCTCTCTTTCTTCTCAAGGTTATGCGGGGCGTGGCAATAGCGGCTCAGATTGGAAAGCAGATGTTTCAAATATTGATCTTAAAGGATCGTTGAACCAGAAAAACTTGCAATTAACAGGGAATTTAAATGCGAACAACCAGCAACTTTTAGACGTGCCGGGGTTATCGCTGGTTTATGGCGAAAACAAAATTGATCTAAAAGGACTTTTAGGCGAAAAATCGGACTTTTACGCAGACATCAAAGCCCCGAATTTACAAGGTTTAGTGCCGAATTTAAAAGCGGGTATAAATGGTAATGTGAAATTATCAGGCAAACTTGCCGAGCCAAATGTGGATTTAGACTTAGTTGCTTCCAATGTGAGTTATGAGCAATTCAAACTACAACATTTAACCGCAAAAGGTAAAATTACTACTGAACAGACCATTCAAGGCGATGTGGAATTAGGGCTACGCCAATTTGCCTATAATGACATTAAAGTAGAAAGTGCTACCTTATTGGCAAAAGGGAATGAGGCAAATCACACCTTGAAGTTAACCTCAAAAGGTAACCCTGCTGGGGCAGATTTGCAAATTTCCGGAAAATTTGACCGCTTGCAACAGATTTGGGAAGGGCAGTTGAGCCAAGTTGCTATTCAATCTACCGAGTTTGGCAGATTCCAAACGGATAAAGCAGTGAATGTGAAATATGACAATAAAGCGATTAATGCTAATGTGTCTGCCCACTGCTGGCAAAACCCGAAAATTCACCTCTGTTTCCCAACCGCATTTAATGCAGGGCAAGAGGGGAAAGTACCTTTTGATATCCGTAATTTTAACTTAGCGGTGTTGCAAGATTATCTTGATAATACCAGCCAAATTTCAGGTATTGTAAACGCCAAAGGTGATGCTGCGTGGTTTAAAAATAAACAGCCACAGGTTAATTTAGATCTCACTTCCAATTCCATTAAATTTGTGCAGAAAATGGAAGGGGGAAAAACCTTCCCGCTTACGGTTTCGCCGTTAAAAATCAATTTGAAAATGTCGGATAACAATTTAGCCCTTAAATCAAATTTAAGAGTTGAAAATAACGGCACATTGACAACTGACATTGTGATGCGAGATTTAACGAATGCCAGAACTTTATCGGGTAATATCAATATTGACCAATTAACCTTAAAGCTCATTCACCCGTTACTTGAGCGAGGTGATTTTGTCGATGGCAGAATTAATGCACGCTTAACGGTAAGTGGTAAGGCAACTTCGCCGTTGCTACACGGTAATTTAAATTTAACGGGCTTAAAAGCACGTTCTGTTATGATGCCGTTTGATGTAACAGATGGTAATTTAGCGATGAACTTTCACGGTGCAACCTCTACCTTAAATGGTAGACTGCAAACAAAAGAAAGTGAGCTACGCTTAGACGGTGATGCAGATTGGCGAAATATTAATGCGTGGAGAACCAGAGTTCACGCCCAAGCAAATCGTTTCAGAGTGGACATCCCGAACTTAGCAAGAGTAGAAATCAGTCCTGATATTCAAGTGGTAGCAACCCCAACGCTTTTAACATTAGGCGGTAATATTGATGTACCGTGGGCAAGAATTGAAGTAGAACAATTACCGGAGCAAGCCGTTAGTGTAAGTGGTGATGAAGTGATTATGGACGGTTCAGCAAGGAACAAAGTGCCATTTAATCAACGTACTATTCCAAATCAAACGGCGGGCGGAATGGCGATTGATGCGGATATTAAAATCAATATCGGTAATGATGTTAAGCTCAAAGCGTATGGTTTGAATAGTCATTTAAACGGATTGCTCTCAGTGCGTCGAGGCAAACAAGGCTTAGGGCTTTATGGGCAAGTTCGTTTAGATGAAGGGCGTTTTGCAGCTTATGGGCAAGATTTGCTGATACGCAAGGGAGTGATCAGCTTTGCCGGTTCGCCTTCACAACCATCACTGGATATTGAAGCAATTCGTAACCCTGAAGCAATGGAAGATCCAACCATTACCGCAGGGGTAAGGGTAACAGGCTTGGCAGATGCACCAAACGTGAAAGTGTTCTCCGATCCTGCAATGTCGCAAAATGAAGCACTTTCATACATCTTAACCGGACGTTCTTTAGAAAGTGGTGGAGATGCAGGCTCAAGCAATGCGGTAGCTGCTGCCTTGCTCAGTATGAGTTTATCAAAAAGCAGTAAATTAGTGGGCGATGTTGGCAGTGCCTTTGGCTTAAAAGATCTCAGCGTCAGCACTGCGGGTATTGGTGATAATACCAAAGTAGAAGTAAGCACCAGTCTCTCTCCTCGCTTCCGTGTGAAATATGGTGTAGGTGTATTTGCTCCTTTAACCGAGCTGACATTGAGATACAATTTAACCCCAAGGCTTTATTTGCAATGGGTTTCTAACGTAAATCAAGCGGTAGATTTAATGTACCGCTTCCAATTTGATAAGTTATTTTAATTCGAAAGGTTGTTAGTCAGAGCATTAACAACCTTTTTGCTTTATAGTAAAATGACAACTTTATCTACAAGCGGTCGAAAAAGTAAAAAAATTTACACATTATGGAAAAACAACGCCAACGCGAATTGCAAAAATGGCTTAAAAGTCAGCAAAAAGTCATTAAAAAATATATGCACTTAAACGTACTGTTAGGGATATTCAGTAGTTTATTTATGATTGGGCAGATGTGGCTATTGGCAACAATGCTACAAAAAATGATTGTAGAAAAGCAGTCTCCCAATGCTTTTATAAGTGAAATTGTTTTATTATTCGGCTGTTTTGCTGGCAGAGCATTATTGATTTTTCTGCGTGAGCGTGTTGGCTTTAAAGCAGGGCAGACGTTACGTTTACACCTTCGCCAGCAAATTTTAGCGAAAATGGAAGCAGTTGGACCAATGAGCTTACAACAAAAGCCTGCGGGGAGTTGGGCTACGTTAATGTTGGAGCAAGTAGAAAACCTACACAATTTCTATGCTCGCTATTTGCCGCAGCAATTTTTATCATTAATTATACCGCTTGTAATCCTCTGTTTTGTCTTTCCTATTAACTGGGCTGCTGGCGTCATTCTGTTTTCAACTATGCCGCTATTGCCTCTATTTATGATTTTAGCAGGAATGAAAGCAGTCGAGGCAAATCAACGCAATATCGGTATTCTTTCTCGCATTAGCGGACAATTCTTAGATAAATTGAAAGGTTTAGAAACTATTCGTTTATTTGGACAAGCCGAAAAACAAACCGAACAAATTTACCAAAGTACGGAAGACTTCCGCACCAGTACGATGGACGTGTTAAAAATGGCATTTTTATCGTCGGCGGTATTAGAGTTTTTTACCTCTATATCGATTGCAGTGATGGCAGTTTATTTCGGTTTTATCTTCTTAGGCGAGTTAGATTTTGGTTATTATGGCACAGGCGTTAGCTTATTTATTGGCTTTTTCTGTTTGATGTTAGCCCCTGAATTTTATCAGCCTATGCGTGAATTGGGTGTGTTTTACCACGATAAAGCAGCCGCAATTGGTGCGGCAGATAGTATAGAAACTTTCTTAAAAGAAGAAGTGAAAATACAATCGAATAATGTGCAAAAATCTATTAAAAATCAACCGCTTGTGATTGAAACTCAAGAGTGTGTAATTCTCTCGCCTCAAGGCAAAGTTTTAACACAACCGCTGAATTTCAAAATAACACCACATCAACATATTGCTTTAGTTGGACAAAGTGGAGCAGGAAAGAGTTCGTTAATGAATATGTTACTCGGCTTCTTGCCTTATGAAGGCTCGGTTAAAATTAATGGTGCGGAATTGCGTGAACTGAATTTAACCGAATGGCGAGCGAAATTAGCGTGGGTTGGGCAAAATCCGCAATTAATGCGTGGTAGCTTGAAAGAGAATATTTTACTGGGTAATACAACGGCTACAGATGGCGAAATGACTAGAGCCTTACGTTTATCTAAAGCAGATGAATTTGTGGAGCGTTTAGGTTTGGAACATCAAGTGCAAGACAGTAATATCGGCATTTCAGGTGGGCAAGCACAGCGTATTGCCATTGCCAGAGCTTTATTACGACCTTATGAATTATTGTTACTTGATGAACCAACGGCGAGCTTAGATATGGATTCCGAGCAGCAAGTATTGGAAGCATTGCACCATTTAAGTCGAGAGCAAACAACTTTAATGATTACCCACCGTGTAGAAGATTTAACTCAATGCGATGAAATTTGGGTAATGAAACAAGGGCAAATTATCCAGAAAGGTAGCTTTAGCGAATTAGAACATACAGGCTTTTTTGCCGAATTATTGCGTAATGAATTAGTTCATCAGGGAGAAATCTAATGAAATCATTGTTCCCATTCTTTTCTCTCTATCAAACTCATTTTGGGCGTTTGTTATTAGGTATTGTACTGGCAATTTTAGGTTTAGCGGCAAGTATTGGTTTATTAAGCCTATCAGGTTGGTTTTTAGCGGCTTCTTTTTTAGCGGCTAATGCGATTATTTTTAATTTCTTTTACCCTGCTGGAGGGGTAAGAGGTTTAGCTATTTTCCGTACCGCTTCACGCTATTTTGAAAAACTGGTTACGCACGATGCAACCTTCCGTGTATTGGCAAACTTGCGTGTGAGTGTATTTAAAAAGTTAATTCCTCTTAGCCCAAGTGGTTTAAACCGTTTTAGAAATAGTGAATTGTTGAACCGCTTAGTGGCTGATGTTGATACGTTAGATACGCTTTATCTCAACCTCATCTCACCGTTTGTGAGTGCGGTAATGATTATCCTATTTATGGCAATTGGTTTGTCATTTGTTTCCGTGCCATTAATGCTGATTATTTGTGGTACGCTATTGGCGTTGCTAATTGTTATCCCGACGGTGTTTTACCGTTTAGGGCTGAAGTTAGGGCGAAAGGCAATACAAAATCGAGCAAATTATCGCAGTCAATTTATTGAGTGGGTTCAACTGAATGCTGAATTTTTATTATTCGGCAATTTAAATCAAGCAAGTGAAAAATTACAGAGTACCGAACGCCAATGGCTCAACGCACAAAGCAAAGAGAGCAGACTTTCGGGGTTATCGAATAGCTTATTAATACTTTCAAACGGTATGTTGACTTGTGTGGTCATCTATTTAGTTTCCACCGCAATTAATGTGCCTACAGCGAAATACCCTGAAGCCTTAATTGCATTGGTTGTTTTCTGTGTAATGGCATCAGCTGAAATTCTTAGCCCAATTGGCATTGCATTTTTACATCTAGGTCAGGTCATAACTGCCGCAGAACGCATTAATGAAATTACCGAACAGCAACCAAGTGTACAATTTAATGGAGCGGCACAATGGCAAAATTTAGCGAAAAATCAACCGCTTGTACGTTTTGAAAATGTCAATTTTGCTTATAATGGCGAGCAGCAGGTCTTAAATAATCTGTCTTTAGACGTGCTAAAAGGACAAAAAGTGGCTATTTTAGGCAAAACAGGAAGCGGAAAATCGACCATTTTTCAACTGTTAAACCGCAATTACAGCCCAACAAGCGGTCAAATTTGGCTAAATAATTGCAAAATTGAAGATTTTTCGGAAAATATTTTGCGTTCAAAATTAGTTACCTTAAGCCAGCGTGTGCATATTTTCAGCCAAACGTTGCGTGATAATTTATTAATGGGAAACGCAACAGCCACCGATGAGCAAATGATTGACGTCGTGCAAAAAGTCGGCTTAGGCTACTTACTTGAAACCGAAGGGTTAAAACTTTGGCTCGGCGAAGGCGGCAGACCGCTTTCAGGGGGAGAACAACGCCGCTTAGGGCTTGCCCGTTTACTGTTAAGTTCAGCAGAATTAGTCTTGTTAGACGAACCGACCGAAGGGCTGGATCGGGAAACAGAACAGTTGATCTTAAATCTCATTCTAACGCATTGTGCAGACCGAACGTTATTGATGATTACCCATAGACAAAGTGGCTTAGATAAATTTGATGTGATTTATCGAATGGATAATGGAAAGTTGTTGAATTAAGTTAAGGTCAAAAGCATTTATCTTTTTCTTTCGATAAATGCCTTTTACCATTCAAAAGAAAGCTAAAAAATGCTATATTCACCAGTAATTTTTAAATAGAGACTGACTTTAGAAAAATGGCGGATTATCACGATATTACGATTGCGTATGCGGGCGTATGCCAAGCGGCGAATTTAGTGCAGCAATTTGCACATAAAGGCACGGCAGATAGAGATATGTTTAGGCAATCTATTCGTAGCTTATTAGTTACGCAACCTGAATCTACGCTAAGTGTATTTGGCGATGACCTTTCTCATCTCAAAATGGGGTTGGAAACGGCATTATCTCAAACAGGTGGTGGCAATGGTAAGCTAGATACTGAAGTCGGGCGTTATTGGATAAGCCTGATTGCACTGAGTCAAAAACTGGATAAAACCCCTGAAGCCAAACAGCAACTTGCTCAACGTTTGCAACAAATTGAACGCCAATTGTCGTTATATGAAGATGATGTTTTAGCCGATCAGATGATTGCTAATTTAGCCGCAATTTATAGTGATATTATCAGCCCGTTAGGCACGAAAATTCACGTGGTGGGAATGCAAGATTACTTGGTTCGCCCTGATATTCAACATAAAATTCGAGCTTCACTTCTTGCGGGAATTCGTGCCGCAATTTTATGGCAACAAGTGGGCGGCAGCCGTTGGCAATTTTTATTTTCCCGCAAGAAAATTTTCAATCAAGCTCAACAGCTTTATCGTCAAATTTAACCGAACATTTATTACTTTGGAGAACATTAAACAATGGAACTTACTGCTTTAACTGCGTTATCCCCAATTGATGGACGTTATCAAGATAAGGTAACCAGCCTTCGTCCAATTTTTAGTGAATTCGGATTATTAAAATTCCGTGTAGAGGTTGAGGTTCGCTGGTTACAGAAATTGGCATCTCACGCACAAATCAAGGAAGTTCCTGCTTTTTCAGAAAAAGCAAACGATTACTTAAACCAAATTGTGGCAAATTTCTCGTTGGAAGATGCAAATCGTATCAAAACCATCGAGCGTACCACCAACCACGATGTAAAAGCAGTTGAGTATTTCTTAAAAGAGAAATGTGAAGTTTTACCTGAGTTACAAGCGGTAAATGAATTTATTCATTTTGCCTGTACTTCGGAAGACATTAATAATACTTCGCACGCATTAATGCTAAAAACCGCACGTGAAGAGGTATTATTACCTGAATGGAAAAAAGTGATTGATGCAGTAGTGGAGCTTGCAAAACGTTATCAACATATTCCGTTACTTTCACGTACTCACGGTCAGCCGGCAAGCCCAACAACGATGGGTAAAGAGATGGCAAATGTAGCGTATCGTTTACAACGTCAATATAAACAGTTAGAAAATTTAGAGATTTTAGCGAAAATTAATGGTGCAGTAGGTAACTACAATGCTCATTTATCGGCTTATCCTGAAGTTGATTGGCATACTTTCAGCCAAGAATTTGTAGAATCTTTAGGCGTAACTTGGAATCCGTATACCACTCAAATTGAACCGCACGATTACATTGCAGAGTTTTTTGATTGTGTTGCACGTTTTAACACTATCATCATCGACTTCGACCGTGATATGTGGGGTTACATTGCGTTAAATCACTTCAAACAACGCACTGTTGCAGGTGAAATCGGCTCAAGCACAATGCCGCATAAAGTGAACCCGATTGACTTTGAAAACTCAGAAGGTAACTTAGGCTTGGCAAATGCGGTAATGGCTCACTTAGGTCAAAAGCTCCCAATTTCCCGCTGGCAGCGTGATTTAACCGATTCAACAGTGTTACGTAATTTAGGCGTAGGTTTAGGCTATGCGTTAATTGCTTATGCCTCAACCTTGAAAGGCATTAGCAAATTAGAGGTGAACGAGCAGCATTTACGTGATGAACTCAACCAAAACTGGGAAGTGCTTGCTGAGCCAATTCAAACGGTGATGCGTCGTTACGGTATTGAAAAACCGTACGAGAAGCTGAAAGAATTAACGCGTGGTAAACGTGTTGATGAAACGGCAATGCGTGAGTTCATTGAGAAGTTGGACATTCCTGAAAATGAGAAAGCTCGCTTGAAAGAGATGACACCGGCAACCTATATCGGCTATGCTGTCGAGCTCGTTGATAAGTTGTAAAATTTAACTCAAAAAAGACCGCTTGCAAGCGGTCTTTTTCTGATCGTTTTTTGCAAAGGAAACAATATGAAACAGGCAAATAGACATAAAAGAATTATTGAGCTGGTTAATCAGCTTGGTTATGTCAGCACGGAAGAGCTGGTGGCTCAGATGGATGTTAGCCCACAAACAATTCGCCGTGATTTAAATGAAATGGCTGAAAATAACCTTATCCGCCGTCATCACGGTGGTGCAGCCGCCCCTTCTAATACCGAAAATAGTGATTATACACACCGCAAGCAATTTTTCTCCCAAGAGAAGAATGCAATTGCTCAGCAAGTCGCAAAACTTATTCCGAACGGAGCATCTGTATTTTTAGATATCGGTACAACATCAGAAGCTGTTGCATTGGCACTACTTTCACATAAAAATTTAAAAGTAGTAACCAATAATCTGAATGCAGCACATATTTTAATGAAAAATCCGGATTGCCAAATTACCGTTGCAGGAGGGAATTTACGAAGCGATGGTGGATTAATTGGCGAAGAAACGGTGCGTTTTATCAATCAATTCCGTTTAGATTTCGGCGTATTAGGCATTAGTGCGGTAGATTTAGACGGCTCAATGCTGGATTATGATTATCACGAAGTACAGGTAAAAAGAGCGTTAATGGAGTGTTCCAGACAGGTTTTACTGGTTACCGATCACTCAAAATTCAGCCGTAATGCGATTGTTCGTTTGGGAAATGTTAAAGAAGTAAATTATTTGTTTACAGATAAGGATTTGCCGTTAGAATTACAAACACATTTAAGTCAATCAGACGTTATCGTTAAAATTTGTAATGAATAAAGGCAGTTTTTTCTCTAAACAAAAATGGACGGCATACGCCCAATTAATGCGGTTCGACAAGCCTATTGGCACATTGTTATTACTTCACCCAACGTTATGGGCGTTATTTGTGGCATCTGACGGAATGCCGCCGCTTTCTATTTTGCTGATTTTTACACTTGGTGTAATTGTAATGCGTGCGGCAGGTTGTGTGATTAATGATTATGCAGATAGAGAGATTGACGGACACGTCAAACGTACTTCGCAACGCCCGCTCGCTACAGGGCGAGTTTCAACGACTGAGGCGAAAATCATTTTTGCGATTTTGTTACTAATGGCATTTGGGCTGGATTTGTTGCTCAACCGTTACGCCTTTTTGCTTTCGTTTGTTGCGGTATTTTTAGCGGTGATTTATCCGTTTATGAAACGCTTTACTCATTTGCCGCAAGTGGTTTTAGGAATGGCGTTTGGCTGGTCAATTCCAATGGCGTTTGGAGCGGTAAGTGAAGCCCTTCCACTTGAATGCTGGTTACTCTTTTTGGCAAATCTCGTCTGGACAGTGGCGTATGATACCCAATATGCAATGGTGGATCGTGATGACGATCTGCGTATTGGGGTAAAATCCACTGCGATTTTGTTCGCACAATATGATAATAAAATCATAGCCTTATTGCAGTTTATTACCTTGATATTATTGACGTTAATCGGCATTGTACAGGCGTATAATATTGGTTATTTCATCGTATTAGCATTAAGTGCAACATTGTTTATCTACCAATGTTGGCTCACTAAAAAACGAGAACGCAGCGAATGCTTCAAAGCCTTTTTAAATAATCACTATTTTGGATTAGGTGTGTTTATTGCAATTTTAGTCGGGATTTATTTCTAGTCAGTGTTGGGGCAATAGTTTGCTCTGATTTGTTTATCTATAAGCGGTTAAATTTAGGGGGAAATTTGCAAATTCCAACTGAAATTTAACCGCTTGTTTTGCGATACATTTGAGCATTTTTCTGCTATAATCGACACAATTTTTTCGATTTTAAATTAGTAGGAATAACAATGTCTGAACAAACTCAACCAACCAGTTATGATTCTTCCAGTATTAAGGTATTACGCGGCTTAGATGCCGTGCGTAAACGCCCTGGAATGTATATTGGCGATACGGACGACGGCACAGGCTTACACCATATGGTGTTTGAAGTTGTGGATAATGCGATTGATGAGGCATTAGCAGGGCATTGTAAAGACATTATTGTGACTATTCACTCCGATAATTCAGTTTCTGTACAAGATGATGGTCGTGGTATTCCTGTTGGTATTCACCCTGAAGAGGGCGTCTCGGCAGCTGAAGTGATTATGACGGTACTTCACGCCGGCGGTAAATTTGACGATAACTCTTATAAAGTATCGGGCGGATTGCACGGTGTAGGGGTATCGGTTGTAAACGCACTTTCTTCCAAATTACAACTTACCATTCGTCGTGAAGGACACGTTCACGAGCAATTTTATAGTCTCGGTGAGCCTGATGCACCGTTAGCGGTAATTGGTAATACTGAAAAAACAGGGACGAGCGTTCGTTTCTGGCCAAGTCTTGATATCTTCAAAAATAAAACCGAATTTGAATACAAAATCTTATCTAAACGCTTGCGTGAATTGTCTTTCCTAAACTCAGGCGTGTCGATCAAATTAATTGATGAGCGTGATGGCAAAGAGGAACATTTCAAATATGAAGGTGGTATCAAAGCCTATGTGGAATATTTGAACGAAGGCAAAACTCACATTCATAATACGCCATTCTACCTTTCAACCGAAAAAGACGGTATTGGTGTTGAAATTTCATTGCAATGGAATGACAGCTACAACGAGAATGTGTACTGTTTTACTAACAATATTCCACAACGTGATGGCGGTACGCACTTAGCCGGTTTCCGTGGTGCTTTAACCCGTGCTTTAAAAAACTATATGGATAACAGCGGTGTGTTGAAAAAAGCCGATGCGAACATTGATGCCTCAGGTGATGATGCACGTGAAGGTTTGGTGGCGGTGATCTCTGTAAAAGTACCGGATCCAAAATTCTCATCACAAACTAAAGATAAATTAGTTTCGTCTGAAGTGCGTGGGGCAGTTGAAAGTTCGATGAACGAAGCCCTAGCCGAATATTTAGCAGAAAATCCGGACGATGCTAAAAATATCGTGACCAAAATTATTGATGCAGCTCGTGCGAGAGAGGCTGCTCGTAAAGCCCGAGAAATGACCCGCCGTAAAGGTGCATTAGATTTAGGCGGTTTACCGGGTAAATTGGCGGACTGTCAGGAAAAAGATCCGGCTTTATCTGAGCTTTACTTGGTGGAGGGGGACTCTGCGGGTGGATCGGCAAAACAAGGTCGTGACCGTAAAAACCAAGCGATTCTGCCGTTAAAAGGTAAAATCCTAAACGTAGAAAAAGCCCGTTTTGATAAAATGCTTTCTTCACAAGAAGTCGCAACCTTGATCACCGCATTAGGCACAGGCATTGGGCGTGATGACTATAATCTTGAAAAATTACGCTACCATAAAATCATTATTATGACCGATGCGGACGTGGATGGTGCACATATTCGTACACTTTTATTGACCTTCTTCTATCGTCAAATGCCTGAGCTAATTGAAAACGGCTATATCTATATCGCACAGCCGCCACTCTATAAAGTGAAAAAAGGTAAACAAGAGCGTTATATTCAAGATAACGATGAAATGTCTCAATATGAAATTGATATCGCACTTGAAGGTGCAGGCTTGTATGTGAGCAATGATGCACCGGCATTAAGTGGTGTGGCGTTGGAAAATCTGATTTCGCAGTACAACAACGTACAGAAATTAATTGAGCGTTTAAGCCGCCGTTACCCAACATTATTGTTAAACGAGTTGATTTATTCACCTGCGTTATCAGCAGAATTTGCAAAAAATCAAGCCAATATGACCGCTTGGAGCGAGCAGTTTGTGGCTAAATTAATGGAAAAAGAAGTGGGTGGTAGTTTCTATCGTGCGGGGACGGTGTTTAATGAAGAGCGCCAAATCTATGAGGCTGAAATTGTGGTAACTACTCACGGTATGGATACAACCTACCGCTTAGATTTCAATTTCATCAGCAGCAATGAATATGCCCGTATTGTCGCATTAGGCAATGAGTTAAATGATTTACTCTCAGATTCTGCCTATGTGGTGCGTGGCGAACGCCGCCAAGAAATCAGCAGTTTTGCAGAGGCTTTGGATTGGTTAGTGAAAGAATCCCGTAAAGGTTTAACCATTCAACGTTATAAAGGGTTAGGTGAGATGAACCCAGAACAGTTATGGGAAACCACGATGGATCCTGTAGCACGCAAAATGTTGCAAGTGAATATTACTGATGCGATTGCCGCTGATAAATTGTTCAGCACGCTAATGGGCGATGAAGTAGAACCTCGTCGAGATTTCATTGAAAGCAATGCGTTATATGCACAGTTAGATATTTAATTTATAAAAAAATCCTCTATTGTAAAATAGAGGATTTTTTAACCGCTTGTAATGAATTAAGCATTCGCTAAAATCACAGCTCTTTTCGGAGCAGGATAACCTTCGATAGTTTTAGTGTGATCGTTCGGATCTAAAAAATCCGCCAAACTTTCATTTTCCAACCAATCGGTTTTTCGTTGTTCTTCGAGGGTAGTTACCGCTTCATCTACGCAACGTACATTTTTAAAGCCCACTTTTTCTAACCAATTAATCAGAGCCGGTACAGAAGGAATGAAATAAACATTTTTCATTTTGGCATAGCGATCAGCTGGCACAAGAACATCATTCACATCGCCATCAATCACTAGGGTTTCCAACACTAACTCTCCGCCTTTTACCAGCTGGGCTTTGAGTTGTGAAAGATGATCAAGTGGCGATTTTCGATGATAAAGTACACCCATTGAAAACACAGTATCAAAAGCCGCAAGCGGTTGCATTTGTTCGATCCCTAGCGGAATGAGATTGGCTCGGCGGTCGTTACCGAGCATTTTTCTCACGGCTTCAAATTGGCAGAGGAAAAGCTCGGTAGGGTCAATTCCTACCACCATTTTTGCACCTTCGCCTACCATTCGCCACATATGATAGCCGCTGCCACAACCAACGTCTAAAATCGTTCTTCCTTCAAGCGGAGATAAATGCGGCAACACACGATCCCATTTAAAATCTGATCGCCATTCAGTGTCGATGTGAATACCGTGTAAGTGGTATGGACCTTTACGCCACGGCATAAGTTGTTTTAAGTGATGGGTAATTTGCTTGATTTCTCCCTCAGATAACGGCTGAGTAGGAATAGATTCCACCTTATCTTTTAAGTTAATACAAGCGGTCGAATTTGGTAAAAAATCTGCAACTTTTGCCCATTTTGCATAATCAGCGTGGGTCGTTTTTTCCCATTGTTTTAATTGCAAGGGTAAGGTTTCAAGCCAAGCAGAGAGGGAAGTGGTTGCAATTTGTTGATAAAAAGGACGGAAGTCGATCATTAGAATTAAACTTGTTATTAGGGAAATCACTCTCTCCCTTTATGGGAGAGAGGTTATAAATTATCTCGCAATCGGATTTACTTTCGCTTTTTGCACCTTGCGGTAAGCGTTGAGTAATTTCTGGTGAGCGATCATATTTTCAAGCGTTTCATCAGAAGCGGTTAAACCATTAAACGGATTACCGCCTTGCACGGCGTTCCAGGCAAATTCTACTGCCTCAACACCATACATTTTCTCAAATACACGGCGGTATTGTTCAGGCTCACGATTTTCATCAAGGAATAACTCAATGGTACTGATTAAACAGCGGTAGTAGTTATTACGTTCTGCGGTGAACACGCTGGCGTTCATATTTGCCGTCCAGTTCGCCCAATCCAATGCTTGCTCTAAGTTGCCAAGTGCTAAGTGAAGCATTGATTTTAGCTCACCGATACGCAAGGTTTGCATCGCTGAACCTTTTTCTGCAACCACTCCGATAAACTCACGCACACGGGTTAAATCATCAATGCTTTGCTCGTCTAGCTCATCTAGTAATTCTTGATAAGTTTCGGTATCGTGATGGAAATGTGGTAAATCTAACAAGATTTCACGCCAATCCATACCCATATTGTTGTTGGCATAAATTAGATCATCGCTTGGGTAAATATTAGACATTCCCGGAGCTAAAATACGGCACGCATACACGCCTAAATGTTCGTAATCCATAATATAGACAGGCTGATTATGTTTGTTGAAAATCGCCATCATACTATTGAATTCTTGTTCGGTTGTGCCTGAGAAATCCCAATGCACAAACGGGTAGTCCGCATCACGTTTGAAAAGATCCCACGAAATTAGACCGCTTGAGTCGATAAAGTGAGTTTCAAGGTTAGCGTGATCAGCCACATCTTCATTATTGAAAGATGGTGGGGCGAACACATCTAAATCTTTTAAGCTACGACCTTGTAATAACTCAGTAACAGTACGCTCAAATGCCACTTGGAAGTTCGGGTGAGCACCAAAAGAGGCGAAGCAAGTCCCGTTGTGTGGGTTCAATAAAATCACACAAATTACCGGGAACTCGCCACCTAAAGAGGCATCGTAGCAAAGAATTGGGAAGCCTTCTTGCTCTAATTTTTCGATAGCGGCTTTGATGGTCGGGTAGCCATCAATCACATCTTGTGGAATTTCAGGTAAGCTGATCGCTTCAGTGATAATGCGGTGTTTCACGAAACGTTCAAACACTTCCGATAAACCCTGTACACGAGCTTCGTTTTTTGTATTACCTGCTGACATACCGTTAGAAACGAATAAGTTGCCGATAATGCTTTGCGGAATGTAAACGGTTTCATTGTCTGATTGACGAACGTAAGGCAAGGTAACGATCCCTCGATCATAATTACCCGATTGTAAATCAACTAATAATTCAGGGGTAAGCTCACCGTTTGGATCAAAATATTCCCAAAGGAAATCGTCCATCATTTCCGGTGGTGGTACATCTTCATCTTCAATCGGGAACCATTTTTCAGTTGGATAATGCACGAAATCAGCATTGGCTAATTCCTCACCTAAATAGAAATCCGCCCAGAAATAGTTGCTGGATAAACGCTCAAAATATTCCCCTAAAGCAGAAGCTAATGCCGCTTTTTTGCTTGCCCCTTTACCGTTAGTAAAACATTGCGGGCAATCTACATCACGAATATGCACCGACCACACATTCGGCACAGGGTTTAACCAAGAGGCTTCTTCAATATTAAAGCCAAGTGTTTTTAATTTATGTTGAAAGGTTGTGATACTGTCCTCAAGTGCAGCATCTTTACCTGTGATAAAAGTTTGTTCAGTCATAATTTACCATTAATTTGCATTAAAAATGGCACTATTCTAGCAAAAAATTATGGAAATGGGGTGATTAATTCTTAAATACTAAAAAGTGAGAATTCTGCACAATAACAAGCGGTTCATTTTGTTTGAAAATTTGCAAAAGCAAATAACAAATAATTAGCTGATTTTCTCTTAAAAATAGCGTAAAATGCCTCCTAAATTTTGTACTATTATAGTAGTGCATTTCTCGAGCAATTAATCATAATAACATTACAAATGGACGCTATTATTCATTTTTTAAGTGCCTTTTTAACGAATATCACTTGGATTGGTGCGTTAGAACTTGGCTTAATTTATGCCCTTGTCGCACTGGGCGTATTAATTTCCTACAAAATTCTTGATTTCCCTGATTTAACGGCGGATGGTAGCTTTCCACTGGGGGGAGCGGTTTGTGTAATTAGCATTTTAAATCAAGTAGATCCTTGGCTGGCAACACTGTATGGCACTTTAGCAGGGGCAATTGCCGGTATGATTACGGCAAGTCTGCATATTGGTTTTAAAATTGAGAAATTGCTTGCCAGCATCTTGATGATGATCGCCCTCTATTCCATTAATTTACGCATTATGGGAATGCCGAACATTGCTATTCTTGGTGAAACCACAATTTATGATGTAATGCCAATCGAAAGTGATCTGCAATTAGCTTTAGTTCGCCTTGTAATGGCATTGCTGGTAGTCGTGATTGTGAAATGTTTGTTTGACCTTTTCTTCGCTACCCAAATCGGTTTAGCGGTGCGAGCCACCGGTACAAACAATCGTATGGCAAAAGCACAGGGCATTGCGGTAAACAAAATGACGATTTTAGGAATGGCGATTTCTAATGCATTAATAGCGTTGGGCGGTGCATTATATGTGCAGAGCAATGGCGGGGTGGATATTTCTATCGGTGTCGGCACTATTGTTATCGGCTTGGCGGCGGTGATTATCGGCGAGGCAATTTTCTCGGTTAAACGGATTATCTGGCTCACTTTTGCCGTGATTATTGGTTCGGTGCTTTACCGTTTCTTCATTGCTCTTGCGTTAAATAATGATACTTTAAATGGCATTGGCTTTGGTCCACAAGATCTTAACTTAATCACGGCGTTATTGGTTGTGATTGTGTTGGCAGTGCCGAGAATTAAGCAGATATTGGCAGGTAAGAGAGGTTAAAATGATCGAATTACATAACTTATTCATTACCTTCAATAAAGGCACAGCGATTGAAAACCCTGTACTGCGAGGCTTATCGCTAAAAGTAGAACAAGGCGAATTTGTGTCTGTAATTGGCAGCAACGGGGCTGGTAAATCGACAATGCTCAATGCGATTAGTGGCGACTGCTTAGTTGATAGCGGCGAGATTATTATTCAAGGCAATAAAGTCAATAACACCACAACGTGGCAGAGAGCAAATCAAGTTGCTCGAGTATTCCAAGACCCAATGGCTGGCACCTGCGAAAGTTTAACTATTGAAGAAAATATGGCGTTGGCGTATCAGCGTGGTAGCAAGCGAGGCTTGGGCTTTGCGATTAAACGCCAAATGCGAGAGCTGTTCAAGGAAAAACTTTCGCTGCTTGGTTTAGGTTTGGAAAATCGTCTCACCGACCAAATGGGAAGATTATCAGGCGGACAACGCCAAGCTGTAAGCCTTTTAATGGCATCGCTTCAGCCTTCCAATATTTTATTACTCGATGAACACACCGCAGCCCTTGATCCTAAAACCACTGATTTTGTGATGGAGCTAACGAATAAAATTGTTCGAGAGCAAAAATTAACTACGCTAATGGTAACGCACTCAATGCGACAAGCGTTAGATTACGGTGATAGAACTGTAATGCTTCATCAAGGGCAAGTGGCTTTTGATGTTTCGGGAGAACAGCGTAAGCAAATGGACGTGCCGGATTTACTACGACTATTCCAACAAAATCGCCACGAACAACTTAGCGATGATGGATTACTGTTAGGAAATTAATTTTTCGATATAGATCGGAAAAATGGAATTCTCTTTTTGTTAAATATGTTGAAATCTTCAATAATATTCTCAAAAGGAGAATTGCTATGTTAAGTATCTTTAAAAGACCTGTAGAAAGAGAAACCTTAGATGATTGGGCGAAGATTTCGGTTGATGTAGCCAAAGTTGCGATTTTAGCAATTCCTGTTATACTCTTTGGGAACGAGCCGACGTTAGCTAAGCTAATTAATTCTACATTATTAGTATTAAGCATTTATATTTTCTTAACGCTCGGTAGAAAATTACGGCAACTAAAGGAGATTTTGTGATGGAATTAGGCTGGAACTTAACCATAGGCTTACTAATCTTAAATCTATTTGCATTTAGTTGGCTCTATGTAATTAATAAAATTTCTAAAGAACAATTATCTAAAAAGCACTAATTTTTTACTTTTACAAGCGGTTGAATTTACAAAAAAATTTGCAAATTCAACCGCTTACTTATTTTCAATGACAAAATACGACGATAAAATTCTCCACGCCTTTAGTGATGATGGCTTACTTAGCCAAAATATCAACGGCTTTCGCCCTCGCAAAGCCCAGCTTGAAATGGCACAAGCGGTTGGAAAAGCGGTAAAATTTGCAACACCTGTGGTAGTAGAAGCCGGAACAGGAACGGGTAAAACCTTTGCTTATTTAGTGCCTGCACTGCTTTCAGGTAAGAAAACCATTGTATCTACAGGCTCAAAAAATCTACAAGATCAGCTATTTAATCGAGATCTTCCCACCATTCAAAAAGCTCTTAAATATAAAGGTAAAATTGCCCTACTTAAAGGTAGGGTGAACTATCTCTGCTTAGAACGATTAGAGCAAGTTACTGCAATGGGTGTATTGGGCGATAAATCTGTGTTGGCGGATTTGAAAAAAGTCAGCAAATGGCAAAATTCCACCAAAACAGGGGATTTAAGCGAATGTATTACCATTGCTGAAGATAGCCCAATTTTACCGCAGTTAGTAAGTACAACGGAAAGCTGTTTAGGTTCGGATTGTCCGTATTTTAAAGATTGCTATGTCGTGCAAGCTCGCCGTAAAGCGATGGAGGCTGATGTGGTTGTAGTTAATCATCACCTGTTTTGTGCCGATATGGCGGTAAAAGAAACCGGCTTTGGGGAGCTGATCCCTGAAGCTGAATTAGTGATCTTCGATGAAGCTCATCAACTTCCCGATATCGCCAGTCAATACTTCGGGCAATCTCTCTCTTCTCGTCAATTATTTGATATTTGCAAAGATACCAACATTGTTTACCGTACGGAATTAAAGGATGTGGCACAGTTGGGGAAAGCTTCCGATCATCTTATGAAAGTTGTGCAAGATTTCCGTTTATTAATGGGCGGAGAAGGGCAAATTAGAGGGAATTTGCGTGATCTGTTTCGGGATAAAAAAGTGGTTGATGGCTTGGTAAAAGTAGCTGAAAACATTGATTTTTTAAGTGAGGTGGTGAAAAAATCACTCGGTCGTTCGGAAACATTAGACAAAATTTTTGAGCGATTGGCGGAGGTAAAAATTCGTCTTAAAAAATTGATGGACACAACAGTAACAGGCTATTGCTATTGGTATGAAGCAAATGGGCGATCTTTTGGTTTACACATCACGCCATTGACGGTAGCGGATAAGTTTGGCGAGCAATTGAAAAATCAGCAAATTGGTTGGGTGTTTACTTCAGCAACCCTCGAAGTAGGCGGCACATTTGAGCATTTCTGCCAACGATTAGGCATTGAAAATGCTGAACAGTTAGTGTTACAAAGCCCTTTTGATTATCAAAACCAGTCATTACTTTGCGTGCCTCGTTATTTACCTGATACTAATAAAGCTCATACATTAACTGCATTAGGGCAGTTATTAAAACCTGTGATTGAAGCGAACAAAGGGCGTTGCTTTTTACTTTGTACTTCATATTATATGATGCGAGGTTTGGCGGATTTCTTACGGGAACATAGCTCGCTCAATGTGCTGTTACAAGGCGAAACAGGAAAAAGTCGTTTATTGGAACAATTTGTGAAAGAAGAAAATTCAGTGCTGGTAGCAACCCAAAGTTTCTGGGAGGGGATTGACGTGCGAGGTGATGACCTTTCCCTTGTGATTATTGATAAATTGCCGTTTACTTCGCCTGATGAACCTTTACTCAAAGCCCGAATGGAAGACTGCAAATTACAAGGGGGCGATCCTTTCAATGATATTCAAATTCCGGAAGCAGTGATTACACTTAAACAAGGTGTTGGGCGTTTAATTCGAGATGTAACAGACAGAGGGGTGGTAATCATCTGCGATTCTCGTCTGGTAATGCGTAATTATGGGCAAACGTTTTTGAAAAGTTTACCGCCCTCAAAAAGAACAAGAGATTTGGAGTCGGTTATTCAATTTCTAAAAGTATAATATAATATGCAAGCGGTCGAATTCTTACAAAGTTTTGCAAATTATGGATAAAAAAGTACCGCTTGTTCGGAGGTTATATGTTATCAAAAGTGTTTAAGATTTTAGCATCATTAGCATTGCTATTTGTAATGCTCTATTTAGGGAAGCTCATTGCCTTTCTTTTCCCTATTGGCATTCCGGACAGTATTTTAGGTATGCTAATTTTATTTGGTTGTTTGGTAATAGGGATTGTTAAGGTAGAATGGGTTATGCCAAGTGCTAGACCGCTAACTCGCTATATGACTTTATTTTTCTTGCCGATTTGTGCTGAATTAATTGAACATTTGGATTTGTTTAGTGAAAATTTTAACACTTTTGTCTTATCTACTGCATTAAGTACCTTAGTTTCTATTGTGATTATCGGATTATTTGCTCAATGGCTATTTCATCGAGGTAGAAACTAAATGATTTATCTCTATTCTATTTTGACATTGGTGATTTTTATCGTTGGGATAAAAATCAGTCAAAAACTTGCTATCAATCTGCTCAATCCATTCTTAATTGCCCTGACATTAATTATTGGCGTTATTGTCATTTTTAATATTCCTTATCACGACTATTACAAAGGCAATGCACCTTTGAATAATTTACTAGGTGTTTCAGTAGTTGCACTTGCTTGCCCGTTTTATGAACAGTTACCTCAGATCCGTAAAAAATGGCGGCAAATTATGGTTGTTCTACTGTTTAGTACGCTTGTTACGATGCTGACCGGTGTTGGATTTGCCCTTCTGTTTGGTGCGAGTCAAGATATTTTGGCTGCGGTGTTACCTAAATCAGTCTCAATGCCAATGGCGATCATCATCACTAATGAAATTGATGGTAATGTGGGTATTGCGGCGGTTGGGGTGATGATCGCAGGCTTAGTGGGTTCTATTTTAGGTTTTATGTTGTTACGTTTTATCAAAGTACGAAATATTATGGCAATAGGATTAAGTATGGGGGCAGCCTCACACGCATTAGGCACAGGTCGGTGCTTAGAACATAGTATGAAAGCAGGGAGTTATAGTTCTATTGCATTAGTTGCTTGTGGGGTACTATCTTCTATTTTAGCCCCTCTAGTATTTAAAATGGCGGTAATGTTTTTCTACTAAGATAGATTATATATTAGGCAGAATAGCGTTTAATTTGGTTAGTCTCTGAAATCAAGGTACAATAGCCCGATTTTTCAATAAAAAGAAAGAATTATGCAAGAACAAGTTAATTTAGAAAAAGATCTTTCCACGTTTAAAACCTTTAAACGTTTATGGCCGACAATTAGCCCTTTTAGAGCAGGCTTGATTGCGGGTGCTATTGCTTTAGTGCTAAATGCCTTAGTAGACTCGGGGTTAATTTATTTGCTTAAACCACTTTTAGATGAAGGTTTTGGGCAGGCAAATCACGGTTTTCTTAAATTAATGGCAATCCTTGTTGTGGTATTTATTTTAGTTCGGGGAATTACCAATTATATTGCCAGTTACTGTTTAGCGTGGGTTTCGGGTAAAGTGGTAATGAACTTACGCCGTCAAATTTTCCAACATTTAATGTATATGCCCGTGAGTTATTTTGATAATAACCCGACCGGGCGTTTGCTTTCACGTGTAACGTACGATACCGAAATGGTGGCAAGTTCAGCTTCTCATTCGTTAGTTACCATTGTGCGTGAAGGGGCGTATTTGATCTC
The DNA here is from genome assembly GCF_014541205.1 of Mannheimia bovis. Classification (NCBI taxonomy): domain Bacteria; kingdom Pseudomonadati; phylum Pseudomonadota; class Gammaproteobacteria; order Pasteurellales; family Pasteurellaceae; genus Mannheimia; species Mannheimia bovis. Next base: position 1,373,520 of record NZ_CP061280.1, read on the forward strand.
TCTATTTGTAGTGATGATCTATACCAGTTGGCAACTCTCAATTGTGCTATTTATTATGGCTCCGATTATTGGTGTGCTAATAGGTTTTGTTTCAAAATATTTCCGTAAATTAAGCCGTAACATTCAAAACTCAATGGGCGAGCTGACAATCACCACCGAACAAATGTTAAAAGGGCATAAAGAGGTACTTTCCTTTGGTGGACATAAAGTCGAAAAAGATCGTTTTGAGCGTGTAAGTAATGATATACGTCGTAAGGGAATGAAAGTTGTTTCTGCTGATGGTATTTCTGATGGTGTGGTGCAGCTTATAGCTTCTTTTGCATTATCTGCCGTACTTTATGTAGCAACTTTCCCTGAAGTGATGAGCGAAAATCTTACCGCAGGTTCATTTACGGTTGTGTTTTCGTCTATGATGGCAATGCTACGCCCATTAAAATCATTAACTAATGTAAACTCGCAATTCCAACGTGGTATGGCTGCTTGCCAAACATTATTTGAGTTTTTAGATTTAAAAACCGAGAAAGATAACGGTTCTGTTCGAGTAGAAAAAGCAGAAGGTAATGTTGAATTTAAAGATGTCAGTTTTACTTATGTAGGTAAAGATGAAAAAGCATTAAACAACATTTCGTTTGAGATCCCTAAAGGCAAAACTGTGGCATTGGTGGGGCGTTCTGGTTCGGGTAAATCAACCATCGCCAATTTGCTCACTCGTTTTTATGATATTGATGACGGTGAAATTTTGTTAGACGGCATTAATATTCAAGATTACACCTTGAAAAACCTGCGTGAACAATGCTCTGTAGTTTCACAGCAAGTTCACTTATTTAACGATACGATTGCCAATAACATTGCTTATGCGGCAACAGATAAATATAGCCGAGAAGAAATTATTAAAGCGGCAAAAGCAGCTCACGCAATGGAATTTATTGAAAAACTTGATAATGGTTTAGATACCGTGATTGGTGAAAATGGAGCAAGTCTATCAGGCGGGCAACGCCAACGTTTAGCAATTGCCCGTGCCTTGCTAAGAAATTCCCCTGTGTTGGTGCTTGATGAAGCAACTTCTGCATTAGATACTGAATCAGAAAGAGCCATTCAATCCGCATTGGAATTATTGCAAAAAGATCGTACTGTGCTTGTCATTGCTCACCGATTATCCACGATTGAAAAAGCCGATGAAATTTTGGTGGTCGATCACGGAAATATTATTGAACGAGGCAATCACTCAGAACTTCTTGCTCAAGGTGGAGCTTATAAGCAGCTCCATAGTTTACAATTTGGGGCATAACAAGTGGTTGATTTTGACTGAAAGTTTGCAAAATCATTCCAAACATTATGATTTATAGGGGCGAAATATTTCCGCCCTATAGCATATAGAGAATACTATGAAAAAACTGACAACACTTTTATCCCTTACTACCTTGCTGATTTTAACAGGCTGTAACTCAGTATTAAATGCACCTACCGAAGTACAAAAACCAACGGTAGAAATTCCGCACAACGATCCCCAATGGCAGCAACATTTAGTTCAATTAGCCAAAATTCAGAGCTATAAGGCAGCAGGGCAATTTGGTTATATTTCACCGGAAGAGCGTTTTTCTTCCCATTTCAATTGGCAATACAACACGCCAACTCAATTTGGCTTAGAACTTTCTTCTAACCTTTCGACGAAATCCCTCAAATTAGAGCGTAATAAACGAGGCTTAACCGTTTCAGATAGCGAAGGTAATAGCCGTTCAGATCGTGATATTGATGCCCTAATGCAAGAGATTATCGGTGTGTCGTTCCCAATCGACCAATTTGCCTATTGGGTAAAAGGTCAGCCTGAAAAAGAAGGGAATTATATTGTGAATGAAAAACGTCAGCTTTCACAATTTAGTTATCCGCTGAATGGCACGATTTGGAAAGCAAGTTATGTAGAATATCACGAAGATCGTGTACCGAATTTGCCAAAATTAATTGTGCTTGAAAACGGTACGCAGACGTTAAAAATCCGCATTGAAAGATGGACTTATTAATGGAAAAAGTGATTTTACCCAGTCCGGCTAAATTGAACCTGTTTTTGTATATTACCAATAAACGAGCAGATGGCTATCACGAGTTGCAAACGCTATTTCAATTTTTAGACTTTGGCGATGAAATTGAGATTGAAATTACCGATAACCCTGAAATTGAGCTAATAAATCAAGTTGAAGGTGTGGCGGTTGGAGATAACTTAATTTACCGAGCTGCAAAACTTTTGCAAAAAACGACCGCTTGCAACAAAGGGGCGAAAATTGGCATTACTAAAAATTTGCCGATGGGCGGCGGTGTGGGGGGCGGTTCATCAAATGCTGCTACAGTGTTGGTTGGCTTAAATCATTTATGGCAAACAGAGCTTTCACTTGAGCAGTTGGCGAAATTAGGGCTAAGTTTAGGGGCTGATGTGCCGATCTTCGTCAGAGGTATTGCCGCTTTTGCCGAAGGGGTTGGAGAAGTTTTAACGCCTTGTGAGCCGGAAGAAAAATGGTATGTGGTATTAAAGCCTGAAGTTTCCATTTCAACGGCAGTGGTTTTTAACGATCCAAACTTACCTAGAAATACGCCAAAACGTACTTTATCAGAATTATTATCTTCAAAATGGGCAAACGATTGCGAAAAAGTTGTGCGAGAAAGGTATTCTGCGGTTGAAGATCTTATGCAAGAATTGTTACAATATGCACCGTTTAGGCTGACAGGCACTGGTGCTTGTATTTTCGCCGAATTTGATACAAAAGCAGAAGCCGAGCAGGTTTTTGCACATAAGCCGGAAGAGACATTTGGCTTTGTGGCGAGAGGACAAAATATTTCGCCATTACATCAAAAATTACTCCAAACTAACCACCAATAACCAAAGGATCACTCAATGACAGATATTAAACTGTTTGCGGGCAACGCAACGCCGGAACTCGCTAATCGTATTGCAAAACATCTTTATACCTCGTTAGGTAATGCAACTGTTGGTCGTTTTAGCGATGGTGAAATTCAAGTGCAAATCAATGAAAATGTGCGTGGAGGCGATATTTTCATTGTGCAATCAACTTGTGCACCAACCAATGATAATCTTATGGAATTGATTGTGATGGTGGACGCTTTACGTCGTGCTTCTGCCGGTCGTATTACAGCCGTTATCCCATACTTTGGCTATGCTCGCCAAGATAGACGTGTGCGTTCAGCTCGTGTACCTATTACAGCAAAAGTGGTAGCAGACTTCTTATCAAGCGTAGGAGTTGATAGAGTATTAACTTGTGATTTACACGCAGAGCAAATTCAAGGATTCTTCGATGTGCCGGTGGATAACGTATTTGGTTCACCGGTGTTAATCGAAGATATTTTGAAGAAAACCGATTTAGTGAACCCGATTGTGGTTTCTCCGGATATCGGTGGAGTAGTGCGTGCAAGAGCGGTAGCTAAATTGCTTAATGATACGGATATGGCAATTATTGATAAACGTCGCCCGAAAGCGAATGTATCTCAAGTAATGCACATTATTGGTGATGTGGCTGAGCGTGATTGTATCTTAGTTGATGATATGATCGATACTGGTGGCACATTAGCTAAAGCAGCTGAAGCATTAAAAGAGCGTGGTGCTCGTCGTGTATTTGCTTATGCAACGCATGCGGTGTTCTCAGGTTCTGCTGCTCAAAACTTAGCAAACCCGGCATTAGATGAAATTGTGGTAACAGATACTATTCCACTAAGCAATGAAATCAAAGCACTTAACAAAGTACGAGTTTTAACTTTATCGGGAATGCTTGCCGAAGCAATCCGCCGTATCAGCAATGAAGAGTCTATCTCTGCAATGTTTGATGCTTAATGATTTTATTACCCGAATGCCCAATCCTATGATTGGGCTTTTTTATAACTGTTTATCATTAGGGAAAATGCCTTTATGTATTCTCTTATTCGTCAATGTTTATTTTCGCTTGATGCTGAAAATGCACATCAACTTTCAATTCAAGCATTAGCATTATTCGGAAAGCTGCCTTTTTCGCCGTTTGCTATACCTTCTAATCCAACGACAGTAATGGGGTTGCATTTTAAAAACCCGATTGGTTTAGCGGCAGGAGCAGATAAAAACGGTGAGGCTATTGATGGTTTCGGTAAATTAGGATTTGGCTTTATTGAAGTGGGGACAGTTACGCCCGTTGCACAAGATGGAAATCCTAAGCCAAGACAGTTTCGAGTTTTGGAAGCTGAAGGCATTATTAACCGTAACGGCTTTAATAACAAAGGGGTAGATGCTTTAATTGAAAATGTGAAAAAAGCAAAATATGACGGCATTCTAGGAATTAATATCGGTAAAAATGCGATCACGCCGATTGAGCGTAGCTTAGATGATTATTTGATTTGCTTACGCAAAGTGTATGAATATGCGGATTATGTAACGGTTAATATCTCATCGCCAAACACTAAAAATTTGCGTAGTTTACAATATGGCGAAGCCTTAGATGATTTACTGGCTAACCTTAAGCAAGAACAAGCACTACTTTCGCAAAAAATGAGTAAATATCGACCGCTTGTATTAAAAATTGCCCCTGATTTAACCGATGAAGAAATTGCCTCTGTTGCAGATAGTCTGGTTCGACACCAAATTGATGGCGTAATTGCAGGTAATACCACGCTTTCTCGTGAAAGTGTGGCTGGTCTAACGCACGCTGAACAGCAAGGTGGATTAAGTGGTAAACCTCTACATCAATTAAGCACTCGACTGATTGCAAGATTATCTACAGAACTAAATGGGCGAGTGCCGATTATTGGAAGTGGGGGAATTCACTCGCTAGAAAGCGGGCAGGAGAAAATTGATGCCGGTGCAAGTTTACTTCAGGTTTATTCCGCGATGATTTATCAAGGTCCATCGCTTATTCAAGATGTTGCTAAGGTTCGCTTAAAGTAAAAATAGAATGTTAGGTTATTTTATTTTCACAAATAGAGAAGAAAGCCTCACCCTTGAAAATTAGACAAAACCAGCGATTTTTGCTATCTTGCACTACAAATTTATCTACAAAATTTAAACAAATTTTATAATTTTCTGTAAAAAATGTTTAAAATCAAATAGATAATAAATTTACTTGTGGTTTTTAGTCTTAAATTTTAACTAAGAATAAATTCAAAATAGCGATTTGAGATGAATTTTTTCGATAAAAATTGGTCTAAAAATCATCAAACAAGCAAAATTTGTTAAAATTTTGTTATTTATACTTCAATCATTAATTTAATAAGGAAGAATACTATGTCAGAGAACTTGAGAAATGACGTAGATCCAATCGAAACTCAAGATTGGTTAGCATCACTCGATTCGTTAATTCGTGAAGAAGGTTTAGAGCGTGCTCAATTTATCGTTGAACAGGTTATCAGCCAAGCTCGTGCTGGTGGAGTATCATTACCAACGGGTACAACGACAGATTATGTGAACACGATTCCTGTTTCTGAGCAACCAGCTTATCCGGGTGATCATAAAATCGAGCGTCGTATTCGTTCTGCGGTACGTTGGAACGCTATTGCAGCAGTACTTCGTAGCCAGAAAAAAGATCTTGACTTAGGTGGGCATATCTCAACCTTCCAATCCGCGGCAACAATGTATGAAGTTTGCTTCAACCACTTTTTCAAAGCACCAACTGAGAAAAATGGCGGCGATTTAATCTTCTTCCAAGGACACGCTGCCCCGGGTATGTATGGTCGTGCGTTCTTAGAAGGTCGTATTACTGAAGAACAAATGGATAACTTCCGTCAAGAAGCCTTTGCCGATGGTCTGTCTTCTTACCCACACCCTAAATTAATGCCTGAATTCTGGCAATTTTCAACCGTATCAATGGGTTTAGGTCCTGTTAATGCCATCTACCAAGCTCGTTTCTTAAAATATTTAGAACATCGTGGTTTAAAAGATACAGCAGATCAAAAAGTTTATGCTTTCTTAGGTGATGGCGAGATGGACGAAATCGAGTCTAAAGGTGCATTATCTTTCGCAGGTCGTGAAAAATTAAATAACTTAATTTTTACTATCAGCTGTAACCTTCAACGTTTAGATGGTCCGGTAAACGGTAATGGTAAAATTGTTCAAGAATTAGAGGGTGTATTTACCGGTGCTGGTTGGGAAGTGATTAAAGTATTATGGGGTAGCGAGTGGGATAAATTATTCGCCAAAGATACTTCAGGTAAACTTAGTCAATTAATGATGGAAGTGTTAGATGGTGATTATTTAACATTTAAATCGAAAAGCGGTGCTTATGTGCGTGAGCATTTCTTCGGTCGTTACCCGGAAACAGCCGCATTAGTTGCAGATATGACAGATGATGAAATCTGGGCATTACGTCGTGGTGCACACGATTCTGAGAAACTTTATGCAGCGTATGCAAAAGCACAAAAATCAGACAAACCGGTTGTAATCTTAGCTCAACAAGTAAAAGGTTACCGTATTCCTGAAGCGGAAAGTAAAAATACGGCTCACCAATCTAAAAAAATGTCATTAGAGAGCTTAAAAGGCTTCCGTGATTACTTTGAATTGCCATTAACTGACGAGCAAGTTGAAAACTTAGACTACATCAAATTTGCTGAAGGGTCAGAAGAATACAATTACTTACACGCTAAACGTAAAGACTTAAACGGTTATGTTCCGGTGCGTAAACCGAAATTCACAGTTGAGTTTAAAGTGCCAGAATTATCAGAATTCCAAGCATTATTAGATGAGCAACCACGTGGTATTTCAACCACAATGGCATTCTCTCGTGTACTAAATACTTTATTAAAAGATAAAAATATCGGTCAGCAAATCGTGCCAATTATTGCGGACGAAGCTCGTACTTTCGGTATGGAAGGTTTATTCCGTCAAATTGGTATTTATAACCCATTCGGTCAAAACTATGTGCCGTCAGACCGTGATTTAGTAGCTTACTACCGTGAAGCAAAAGATGGTCAAGTATTACAAGAAGGTATCAATGAGTTAGGTGCAACTGCATCTTGGGTTGCTGCTGCAACATCATACTCTGTAAGTAACTTACCGATGATCCCATTCTTCATCTACTACTCAATGTTCGGCTTCCAACGTGTAGGTGATATGATGTGGTTAGCAGGCGACCAATTAGCTCGTGGCTTTATGATCGGTGGTACATCTGGTCGTACAACCTTAAACGGTGAAGGTTTACAGCACGAAGATGGTCATAGCCATATCCAAGCAGGCGTAATCCCGAACTGCGTAACTTACGACCCGGCATTCGCATTTGAAGTGGCAGTAATCGTTCAAGATGGTATCCGCCGTATGTATGGTGAAAACCAAGAAGATATCTTCTACTACATCACGACATTAAACGAAATCACAGAACAACCTGCAATGCCTTCAGGTGCAGAAGAAGGTATCCGTAAAGGTTTATATAAATTTGAAACAGTTGAAGGTAAAGGTAAAGGTCGTGTTCAATTATTGAGCTCTGGTGCAATTATGCGTCACGTTCGCTTAGCGGCTCAAATTCTTGCAAATGACTATGGTGTAACTGCAGATGTATTCTCAGCTCCATCATTCAATGAATTAGGTCGTGATGGTGCAGATGCTGCTCGTTGGAACTTATTACATCCAACAGAAGAACAACGTGTTCCTTATGTAGCACAAGTATTAGCAGATGTACCAACCGTCGCAGCTACTGACTATATTAAACTATACGCTGAACAAATTCGTGCGTATGTACCAAGTAAACACTATCACGTGTTAGGTACAGATGGTTTCGGTCGTTCAGACAGCCGTGCAAACTTACGTGAACACTTCGAGGTTGATGAGCGTTATGTTATAGTTGCAGCACTTGCTCAATTAGCGAAAGAAGGCACAGTAGAAACTAAAGTTGTTGCGGATGCTATTGCTAAATTTGGCTTAAATGTAGATCGCATTAATCCATTATATGCGTAATACAAGCGGTAAAATTTAACGAAAATTTTGCAAAATGGGGTGGGGAAGCCCACCCTAAATTTGTAAGGATAAAATCAGTTTATCTGTTTACAAAAGAAGGATTTTAAAATGTCAAAACAAATTAATGTACCAGATATCGGTTCAGATGAAGTAAGTGTTACTGAAGTGATGGTAAAAGTTGGCGATACTATCTCGGTAGACCAATCAATCATTAACGTAGAAGGCGATAAAGCATCTATGGAAGTACCGGCACCGGAAGCAGGTGTGGTAAAAGAAGTATTAGTAAAAGTAGGTGATAAAGTTTCAACCGGTTCCCCAATGTTAGTATTGGAATCAGCTGATGCTGCACCAGCGGTTGAAGCTCCAAAAGCAGAAGCGGCTCCTGTTGCACCGGTAGCAACCTCAGCAGTTGTTGAAGTTAATGTACCGGACATTGGCTCAGACGAAGTAAACGTAACCGAAATTATGGTTAAAGTAGGCGATAGCGTTGAAGTTGATCAATCAATCATTAACGTTGAAGGCGATAAAGCGTCAATGGAAGTTCCTGCTCCGGTTGCCGGCGTGGTAAAAGAAATTTTAATCAATGTAGGTGATAAAGTTTCAACCGGTAAATTAATTATGAAGTTTGAAACAGCATCATCTGTACCAGCACAAGCAGTTCCTGTGTCTGAAACCGTAGCACCAGCTCAAGCATCAGCATCTGCAATTAAAGATGTGAATGTACCGGATATCGGTGGCGATGAAGTAAACGTAACTGAGATTATGGTTAAAGTAGGCGATTCGGTATCAGATGAGCAATCTTTAATTACCGTTGAAGGCGATAAAGCGTCAATGGAAGTACCGGCTCCATTTGCAGGTGTTGTAAAAGAAATTTTAGTGAAATCAGGTGATAAAGTATCAACCGGTTCATTAATTATGAAATTTGAAGTGGCTGGTGCTGCACCGGCTCCGGTAGCACAAACTGCACAAGCTCCTGCTCCACAAGCATCTGCTCCAGCAAAAGCTGATGTAGCTCCCGCAGGTCAAAACCAATCAGGTTTAAACCAAGAGCAAGTAGTTTCTGCAGCAGGTTATGCACACGCAACACCTGTAATTCGCCGTTTAGCTCGTGAGTTTGGTGTAAACTTAGATAAAGTAAAAGGTACAGGTCGTAAAGGTCGTATCGTTAAAGAAGATATTCAAGCATACGTTAAAACGGCAGTTCAAGTATTTGAAAAACAAGGTGGAACAGCAGCTGCGACAACAGGTGCAGCAAATGGTGCCGGTTTAGGTTTATTACCTTGGCCGAAAGTCGATTTCAGCAAGTTTGGTGAAGTTGAAGAAGTTGAATTAAGCCGTATCAATAAGATTTCTGGTGCGAACTTACACCGTAACTGGGTAATGATTCCACACGTTACGCACTTCGACCGTACAGACATCACAGAGTTAGAAAACTTCCGTAAAGAGCAAAACAAAGAAGCTGAAAAACGTAAGTTGGATGTGAAGATCACCCCTGTGGTATTCATTATGAAAGCGGTAGCAAGTGCGTTAGAAGCATTCCCGCGTTTCAACAGCTCAATTTCTGAAGATGCACAACGTTTAACATTGAAAAAATACATTAATATCGGTGTTGCGGTAGATACGCCAAACGGCTTAGTTGTTCCAGTATTTAAAAATGTAAACAAAAAAGGCATCATTGAGCTTTCTCGTGAATTGATGGAAGTATCGAAAAAAGCACGTGAAGGTAAATTAACTGCATCAGATATGCAAGGCGGTTGTTTTACTATTTCAAGTTTAGGTGGCATTGGTACAACTCACTTTACCCCAATTGTAAATGCACCTGAAGTAGCAATTTTAGGCGTGTCTAAATCTGAAATGCAACCGATTTGGAACGGCAAAGAATTTGAGCCACGCTTAATGCTTCCATTGTCATTATCATTTGACCACCGTGTAATTGATGGTGCTGATGGTGCAAGATTCTTAAGCTATATCAATGGCGTATTAGCAGATATTCGTCGTTTAGTAATGTAATTTTAACAAGCGGTTGTTTTTGTAAAAAATTTTGCAAAATCGACCGCTTGTATAACAAATTGAGGCAAATATGAGCAAAGAAATTAAAACACAAGTCGTGGTACTTGGTGCAGGTCCGGCAGGTTATTCAGCAGCATTCCGCTGTGCAGACTTAGGTTTAGAAACAGTAATCGTTGAACGTTATTCAACCTTAGGTGGTGTATGTTTAAACGTAGGCTGTATTCCGTCTAAAGCATTACTACACATTGCAAAAGTAATCGAAGAAGCCAAACACGCCGTGCATAATGGTGTAACATTTGGCGAGCCGACTATTGATTTAGACCAAGTTCGTGCAGGTAAAGAAGCTGTTGTATCAAAATTAACGGGTGGACTAGCCGGTATGGCAAAAGCTCGTAAAGTACAAGTGGTTGAAGGTGAAGCAACATTTACCGGTCCGAACACACTAGTAGCTCGTGATCGTGATGGTAATCCAACAACGGTTACCTTTGATAATGCGATTATCGCAGCAGGTTCACGCCCAATTCAATTACCATTTATTCCACACGAAGATCCGCGTGTTTGGGATTCAACCGATGCCTTAAAATTAAAAGAAGTTCCTAAAAAACTTTTAATTATGGGTGGTGGTATCATCGGTTTAGAGATGGGAACAGTTTACAACGCTTTAGGTTCAGAAGTGGAAGTGGTTGAAATGTTCGACCAAGTGATTCCGGCAGCGGACAAAGACATTGTGGCAATCTACACCAAACAGATCGAGAAAAAATTCAAGCTAATGCTTGAAACAAAAGTAACCGCAGTTGAAGCAAAAGATGACGGTATCTATGTTTCAATGGAAGGTAAAGCGTGTAACGACACAAAACGTTACGATGCGGTATTAGTTGCAATCGGTCGTGTGCCAAACGGTAAATTAATTGATGCAGGCAAAGCAGGCGTGCACGTTGATGAGCGAGGCTTTATTCCGGTTGATAAACAACTTCGTACCAATGTGCCGCATATCTTTGCGATCGGCGACATTGTGGGACAACCAATGTTAGCTCATAAAGGTGTTCACGAAGGACACGTTGCAGCAGAAGTAATTGCCGGACAAAAACACTACTTCGATCCGAAAGTGATTCCATCAATCGCTTACACTGAGCCGGAAGTTGCTTGGGTAGGTAAAACTGAGAAAGAGTGTAAACAAGAAGGCTTAAACTACGAAGTTGCTAAATTCCCTTGGGCTGCTTCAGGTCGTGCGATTGCTTCTGAATGTTCAGAAGGTATGACAAAGTTAATTTTCGATAAAGACACTCACCGCTTATTAGGTGGTGCGATTGTAGGTAGTAATGGTGGCGAATTATTAGGCGAAATCGGCTTGGCAATTGAAATGGGCTGTGATGCGGAAGATATCGCATTAACCATTCACGCTCACCCAACCTTGCACGAATCTGTAGGCTTAGCGGCAGAAGTGTTTGAAGGTTCTATCACAGACTTACCAAACGCAAAAGCGAAAAAACGCTAATTTATAACCACTAGCAAGCGGTTGATTTTTGTAAATTTTTTGCAAAAATCAACCGCTTGATTATTTTTAAGGCTCAAATCAAGTCGAGTGAAGTTTTTTTCAGCATTCAGCAGTAGAAGTTTCATTTTGTCATTGACATAAAATCATAAATCCGTAAAATGCACCTCATTCCACAACGCAGTGTTGTGGAACTTCAAATGCGGGAATAGCTCAGTTGGTAGAGCACGACCTTGCCAAGGTCGGGGTCGCGAGTTCGAGCCTCGTTTCCCGCTCCAATTTTCAAATCTTACGGCGTGTTAGCAAAGCGGTTATGCACTGGATTGCAAATCCATGTAGCTCGGTTCGACTCCGGGACACGCCTCCATCAAAACTTATCATTTTTATTTTTATTCAATATTTTCTTGCAATATTCAAGTTGAACTTTATTCGTCTTTTTCTGCCAAAAACTAACGACTAAGGAGAAAACTATGTGGAAGAAAACATTGCTCGCCGTATTTTTAGCAAGCCAATATACATTTGCGGCAGGAGTTGGACAAGAGCCATCAAAAAGTTATACTGAAAAAGAATTAAAACAATTAAAAAATGATTGGTTAGCAATTTATCAGAAAGAGTTACAGCACGCAGAAAATTTACGTTTAAAGCAGAGAGAAAATTTTCAGCAGATTAATTATTTAATCGATGCAGCCATCAGCCAGAAGAATTTATCAGCGGCAACAGAACAAATTATTCAGCGTTTACTTGCGACTTTATCGGGCTATCCGCTAGAAATGGAAGCGGAATGGAAATTGTTAAATGCTAAACTGACGTTGAAGCAAGTCACAATAAACGAAGTTAAAGCATTTATTTCAAAATATCCGGATTCTTTATATCAAAAACAGTTGCAGAATTTTATGTTTGAACAGCTCTATCGTGAGCAAAAATTTGAAGAATTAGTAGAGTTTGCAAAGGGTGTCAAGCCAACACAGTTAGTTGATCAATGCCGTCTGTTTTCAGCTCGTTATGAAATAGTCGCAAGTAAAGCTCAGATTAATCCTGCGGTCGAACAAAAAATAGAGAATGCGGAATTATCGGCACTAGCGAAAGAATTTGATGCTTTTTGGCTTGCTAATCCTAAATTAACTTCTGATTGTGCAAATTTAGAAAGCCATTGGCGAGAGCAGGGGTTCAAAACAGATGAGAAAGTACGTCTGAAAGCGGTCGAATTAGTCAAACAAAATGCAAATGCGGAGATTACAAATTTAGCAATTAATGCAACGGCTGAAAATTTGAAAACGTGGCTCAGTTCAGTTGAAAAAGTAGTGAGTAATCCGAAAGAATTGCAAAATTTTATTGAAAATCAACCGCTTGATTCATCGTTTAAAGCGGAAAATAAAGCAATTATTGTGGAATTATTGCCAAAATATATTCGTACTCAACCAGAGAAACTAGATAATCCAACATTTGAGAAATATCAATTATGGGCTGAGCAGTACCAATTTAGTGAAGATGAATTTAAAGCGTTAAAAACCGCTTTTATCAGCCGACATTTTGATAATGAAGAACCCACATTCCAACTCTGGCGTGATGAACAGATTAAAGCCTTAGGGGCTGATAATCTATTAGAACGCAGATTGCGTATGGCAATTTGGCAAAAAGCAGATTTAAATGAGTGGTTGCAGTCTCTCTCTCAAGAAGCTAAAGGAAAAGCAGAATGGCGTTATTGGGCGGCTAAAATTGAAAAAAATGGAGCTAAGCGTAAAGCAATATTTGAAGTATTAATAAAAGAGCGAGGGTTTTACCCAATGCTGGCTGCTCAACAATTAGGGGTTGCTTATCAATTCCCTATTATTGAAGTGGCAGATTTAACACAGGCACAACGTGAATTGTATGAAAAGCAATTTGAGCGTATTCAAGAGTTGCGAGAACTCGGGCAAATGGAGCAGGCTAAGCGAGTTTGGATTAATTTAATCAATAATGTAAAAGCTGAAACGGGAGAGCATCCGCCTACCCAAACTCAACTTGCTATTATTAAATATGCAAAAGAGCAAAATTGGTATGATTTAGCGGTGGAGGGCACAATCCAGATAAAAGCCTTTGATAATATTGATTTACGCCTACCGAATGCGTATTCAGATTGGTTTGATCTGAATTTACAAGATAAAAAAATCAGTAAATCATTTGCACAAGCCATCGCACGGCAAGAAAGTGCTTGGAATCCACAAGCTCAATCACACGCAAATGCAAGAGGGTTAATGCAAATGTTGCCAAGTACAGCAGAAAAAACAGCTAAAGATAATAGTTTACCCTTTAGAGGTGATCGGGATTTATTTAGACCATTCAACAATATTATGCTTGGCACAACACATTTAATGGAGCTAAATGAAAAATATCCAAACAACCGCATTTTGATATCATCAGCGTATAATGCAGGTGTTGGGCGTGTAGAGCAGTGGCTTGGTCGGAGTAAAGGTACTTTAGCAATGGACGAATTCATTGCCAGTATTCCATTTTATGAAACCAGAGGCTATGTGCAAAATGTGCTGGCTTATGACTATTATTACCAAATGCTCTATGGTAATGTAAGTGAAAAATCAAAAAATGGATTAAAAATGTTCTATCAAGAGGAATTAGGGGGAAAATATTAAAAAGTGCTTGCATTTTTAGTTTAAAAGTCTATAATGCACCACATCAGACGCGGGGTGGAGCAGCTTGGTAGCTCGTCGGGCTCATAACCCGAAGGTCGTTGGTTCAAATCCAGCCCCCGCAACCAGTTTTAAGCTCACAGCTTTGGTTAAAGTTGTGAGTTTTGTTTTATATGGTGTTTTAAATTAATTTTGCAAAAAATTAGCAAAAAAAGACCGCTTGTAGTCGTTACATCATAAAAAAACAAACCGCTTAAAGCCCCACGGTTTCCCGTCTGGGGTTTTTTTACGGAAATTGGTACAGAAATTAACGTATCAAAGCTGGTTTATCCGGCTTTTTTTATATTTGGAGATTGATTTGGCAACCTTAGAACAAAAATTAGAAGAGCTTGTGCTGGATTCTATTGAAGCATTAGGCTTTGAATTAGTTGGCATTGAATGCCAACTTGCGGGGCGTTTTTTAACGGTTCGTTTATATATTGATAAAGAGGGCGGTGTAACCATTGATGATTGTAGCGATGTGAGCCGTCAAGTCAGTGCGATTTTTGATGTGGAAGACCCGATTGCAGATAAATATAACTTAGAAGTTTCTTCTCCGGGTTTAGATAGACCGCTATTCACGATTGCTCATTATGAACGTTTCATTGGGCGTGATGTAGTTATTCATTTGCGTATTCCAATGTTCGACCGCCGTAAATGGCAAGGTCAAATCAAAGCAGTTGAAGGCGATTTTATTACCCTAACCGTAGATAACGAAGACCGTCAATTCGCATTTGGCAACATTCAAAAAGCAAATTTAGTTCCCGTTTTTAATTTTTAAGATGAAGGCAAACTGACAAAATGAGTAAAGAGATTTTATTAGCTGCAGAAGCAGTATCAAACGAAAAGCAATTACCAAAAGAAGCGATTTTTGAAGCATTAGAAACGGCTTTAACCATTGCAACGAAGAAAAGCCGTGATTTAGACATTGATGTGCGTGTAGTAGTTGATCGCAAAACAGGTGATTTTCAAACTTTCCGCCGTTGGGCAGTTGTGGAAAACGTGAGTAATATGACGCGTGAAATCAGCTTAGAAGCTGCACAATTTGAAGATCCAAATGTACAACTAGGCGATTTTATTGAAGATGAAGTAGAGTCTATCGAATTTGGTCGTGTAGCAATTCAAACTTTCGGTCAAGTAGTGAAAACGAAAATCCGTGAAGCTGAAAAAACTAAAATTATTGACGAATTCCGCTCAGATTTAGGCAAAATTATTATTGCAACCGTGAAAAAAGTAACCCGTGATAATATTTTCCTTGAATTAGCCGGTAAAACGGAAGACATCAAAGGCGAAGCAGTGATTGTGCGTGAAGATATGCTCCCTCGTGAAAACTTCCGTCCGGGCGATCGTGTGCGTGGTGTATTATATGAGATCAAACCTGAGTCAAAAGGTCCTCAACTGTTTGTTACCCGTGCAAAACCTGTGATGCTTGAAGAGTTATTTAAGCTTGAAGTGCCTGAAATTGGTGAAGGTGTGATTGAGATTAAAGGTTCAGCTCGTGATGCAGGTTCTCGTGCGAAAATTGCAGTGAAAACACACGATAAGCGTATTGATCCGGTAGGTGCTTGCGTAGGTATGCGTGGAGCACGAGTTCAAGCTATTAGTAATGAACTCGGTGGCGAGCGTGTTGATATCGTACTTTGGGACGAAAACCCTGCTCAATTTGTAATTAATGCAATGGCTCCGGCAGATGTAAGTTCTATCGTAATTAACGATGAAGCTCATTCAATGGATATTGCTGTTGAGAGCAAAAACTTAGCTCAAGCAATTGGTCGTAACGGTCAAAACGTACGTTTAGCAACCCAATTAACAGGTTGGGCGTTAAATGTGATGACAAATGAAGAATTAACACAGAAAAATGCAGAAGAAGACGGAAAAGTAATTGATTTATTAACTTCAGCATTGGAAATTGATGAAGAATTTGCTCAAGTATTAATTGAAGAAGGCTTTACTTCATTAGAAGCGATTGCATATGTACCTGTTGATGCTTTAACAGCAATTGATGGTTTAGAAGACGAAGATTTAGTTGAAGAATTACAATTGCGTGCAAAAAATGCGATTACGAAGAAAGCGTTAGAAGAAGAGCAATTATTAAAATCAGCTCAGATTGAAGATAAATTATTAACGCTTGAAGGTATGGATCGTCATATCGCATTCAAATTAGCGGAAAAACAGATTACAACTCTTGAAGAACTTGCAGAGCAAGGCGTTGATGATTTAGCAGATATTGAAGAGTTATCAGAAGAAAAAGCCGGCGAGCTAATTATGGCAGCACGTCAAATCTGTTGGTTCAACTAAGCTAAGCAAAGAGGATAAAAAAATGACTGAAGAGAAAAAAACACTTTCGCTTGGCGGTGCTCGTAAAGCGAGTAAAGTGAATGCGACAACCACGAGTGGTAAAGTAAAAGCGGTTGAAGTTAAAGAGAAAAAACCCAAAATTGATGCGAAAGCATTACAAGAAAAAGCAGCAAAAGAAGCAGCTGCTGCAAAGGCAAAAGCTGAAAAAGAAGCAGCAGAAAAACTAGCTCGTGAAAAAGCAGAAGCTGAGGCAAAAGAAAAAGCGAAGCAAGAAGAAGCTGCAAAAAAAGCAGCAGAATCGACCGCTAGTAAAGCACCTTCTGCTCCTGTAATGCCAAACAGCAAAGCAAAAGAAGAAAAACCGAAACCACAGGCTCAAGTGAAGCAAGAAAAAGCCGTTGATCCTGAAAAAGAAGCGAAGCGTAAAGAAGAAGCAGAATTACGCCGTAAGCAAGAAGAGTTAGCTCAGCAAAAAGCGGAAATGGAAGCGAAGCGTGCGGCAGAAAATGCTCGTCGTTTAGCAGAAATTGCTCGTGAAGAAGCAGAAGATAATGGTAGCGAAGATTTTGATGATGAACGTTTTACCTCATCTTACGCACGTGAAGCAGATCGTGATAACGATCGCCGTAGTGAAAATAGCCGTGGTCGCAACAGTAAAGGTGCTGTCGCGAAAACGAAAAAAGGCGGACGTGAAGATGACAAAAACGAACGCAGTGCAGATCGCCGTAACCAAAAAGAAGTGAAAGGTAAAGGTAAACAAGGCAAAAAAGGTGCAGCATTGCAACAAGCCTTTACTAAACCTGCTCAGGTTGTAAAAGCTGATGTTGTGATTGGTGAAACCATTACCGTGGCGGAACTTGCTAATAAAATGGCGGTAAAAGCGACTGAAATCATCAAAATGATGATGAAAATGGGCGAAATGGTAACCATCAACCAAGTTATCGACCAAGAAACTGCCCAATTAGTGGCGGAAGAGTTAGGTCACAAAGTAATTCTTCGTAAAGAAAACGAGTTAGAAGAAGCTGTAATGGAAGACCGTGATACTGATGCAGAAAAAGTAACGCGTGCACCGGTTGTAACTATTATGGGTCACGTTGACCACGGTAAAACCTCATTACTTGACTACATCCGTAAAGCTAAAGTAGCAGCGGGCGAAGCGGGCGGTATTACCCAGCACATCGGTGCTTACCACGTGGAAACTGATGATGGTAAGATGATTACCTTCTTAGATACTCCGGGGCACGCGGCATTTACCTCAATGCGTGCTCGTGGTGCGAAAGCAACGGATATCGTCGTTCTTGTGGTAGCGGCTGACGATGGTGTGATGCCACAAACTATCGAGGCAATCCAACACGCGAAAGCGGCAGGTGCTCCGTTGGTGGTTGCGGTAAACAAAATTGATAAACCGGAAGCTAACCCTGATCGTGTAGAACAAGAATTGTTACAACACGAAGTTATCTCTGAAAAATTCGGTGGTGATGTACAATTCGTACCGGTTTCTGCGAAAAAAGGGATGGGTATTGATGACTTACTTGAAGCCATCATTCTTCAATCTGAAGTTTTAGAGTTGACTGCTGTTAAAGACGGTATGGCAAGTGGTGTGGTAATCGAATCTTACTTAGATAAAGGTCGTGGTCCGGTGGCAACTATTCTTGTTCAATCAGGTACTTTAAATAAAGGCGATATCGTACTTTGTGGCTTTGAGTATGGTCGTGTGCGTGCAATGCGTGATGAAAACGGTAAAGATATTGAATCAGCTGGTCCATCAATTCCTGTTGAAGTATTAGGTCTTTCAGGTGTGCCGGCAGCCGGTGATGAAGCAACGGTTGTACGTGATGAGAAAAAAGCTCGTGAGGTAGCGTTATATCGTCAAGGTAAATTCCGTGAAGTGAAACTTGCTCGTCAGCAAAAAGCGAAATTAGAAAATATGTTCAGCAATATGACCGCAGGCGATGTGGCAGAGTTGAACATCATTGTAAAAGCAGATGTACAAGGCTCTGTAGAAGCCATCAGCCAATCATTAATGGAACTTTCAACAGACGAAGTGAAAGTGAAAATTGTGGGTTCAGGCGTGGGTGGTATCACGGAAACTGATGCAACTTTAGCTGCAGCCTCAAATGCGATTATGGTCGGCTTTAACGTGCGTGCAGATGCTTCAGCCCGCCGTGTGATTGAAACAGAAAACATCGATTTACGTTACTATTCGATCATTTACGAGCTATTAAATGATGTGAAAGCGGCAATGAGCGGTATGTTACAGCCTGAGTTCAAACAAGAAATCATCGGCTTGGCAGAAGT
This sequence comes from Mannheimia bovis, assembly GCF_014541205.1. Taxonomy (NCBI): domain Bacteria; kingdom Pseudomonadati; phylum Pseudomonadota; class Gammaproteobacteria; order Pasteurellales; family Pasteurellaceae; genus Mannheimia; species Mannheimia bovis. Next base: position 1,392,190 of record NZ_CP061280.1, read on the forward strand.
GCGTGATGTATTCCGCCACCCGAAATTTGGTGCTATCGCAGGTTGTATGGTTACTGAAGGTGTGGTGAAACGTAACAACCCGATCCGCGTTTTACGTGATAATGTGGTAATCTTTGAGGGCGAATTAGAATCTCTACGCCGCTTTAAAGATGACGTATCAGAAGTGCGTAATGGTATGGAATGTGGTATCGGCGTGAAAAACTATAACGATGTGAAAGTTGGCGATCAGATCGAAGTATTTGAAATCGTTGAGATTAAGCGTTCGATCTAATCATCCACAAGCGGTCTGATTTTGCAAAAAATTTGTAAAAATTGACCGCTTACCTAATAACGGCACACGTGTTTGCACGCGTGCCTTTTCCGCTATTATAGGAAATAGAAAATGTCTAGAGAATTTAAACGTAGCGACCGTGTAGCTCAAGAACTACAAAAAGAGGTTGCAGTTATTTTACAACGAGAAGTAAAAGATCCTCGTATCGGTATGGTAACGGTTTCAGATGTAGAAGTTTCCAGAGATTTAGCCTATGCAAAAATCTTTGTAACCTTCTTGTTTGATAACGACCCTGAGGCGATTGCACAAGGTATGAAAGGCTTGGAAAAAGCCAGTCCTTATATTCGCACACTATTAGGCAAAGCAATGCGTTTGCGTATTGTGCCTGAGTTGCGTTTTATTTACGATGAATCCTTAGTAGAAGGTATGCGTATGTCTAACCTTGTATCTAGTGTGATCAAAAATGATGAAGAAAAGCATAAAGAGGACTAATTGTGTCTAGACCTCGTAAGCGTGGCCGTGATATTCACGGCGTTTTCCTATTAGATAAACCACAGGGAATGTCGTCAAACGACGTTCTGCAAAAGGTGAAACGTATTTTCCAAGCCAACAAAGCGGGGCATACCGGGGCGTTAGATCCTTTGGCAACAGGTATGTTGCCGATTTGTTTGGGTGAAGCAACTAAATTTTCCCAATTTTTGTTGGATTCGGATAAGCGTTATTTAGTAACCGCAAAATTAGGTGAAAGAACAGATACTTCCGATGCAGAAGGGAATATCGTTGAAACCAGAGAAGTAAATGTAACTGAAGCTGATATTCTAGCAAATTTGGAGCAATTTCGGGGCAATATTCTGCAAGTACCGACAATGTTCTCCGCTTTAAAACATAACGGCAAGCCGCTGTATGAATATGCACGAGCAGGCATTGCCATTGAGCGTGAAGCACGCCCGATTACGATTTTTGAGCTGAATTTTATTGAGTACAATGCACCGTTTTTAACGTTAGAAGTGTACTGCTCAAAAGGCACTTACATTCGTACCCTTATTGATGATCTAGGCGAAGTGCTTGGTTGTGGGGCTCACGTTACTATGCTACGCCGAACTGCTGTAGCGAATTATCCTATTGATAAAATGATAAGCTATGCAGATTTGCAAAATTTAGCAGAAAATCAACCGCTTGTAGAGCTAGATAAACATTTATTAGCAATGGATACCGCTGTTTCTGCGTTAGCAAAAATAAATTTGACCGAACAACAAACTAAAGCTGTTGGTTTTGGTCAAAGAGTTAGGTTTGACAATCCTCATCAAATTTATGGTTTGGTGCGTTTATATTCCGATAATGCACAATTTCTAGGTGTAGCAGAGGTTACTCGTGATAATGTGATCCGCCCTAACCGAATGATTAACTTAACAGAATAGCAGATGAAATCGACACTTTTTACTTTACCCTTAGCAATTATTACCTTTGCCCTTGCAGGGTGCTCAAGTGATACTTCTGAGAAGTATCCACGCTTAGACTTAGATGAAAAATACACGAAATCACGTTCAGTCAGCAATTTTAATGACTATGTGTATTTTTTAAAGCAGAAAGCGGCAGGTGCCGGTGTTTCTGCAAAAACGTTAAATGAGCAGAAATTCATTAATTATAATGCGAGAGCAGTTCAATTAGATCAGCAGCAAGCTGCTCGTAAGCGTGATCCAAATTTACCACCCCCACCGCCAAATCCAAATGGTGTAACGAATTACTTGAATAAAGTATTAAATCAAACCAAAGTAAATCAAGCAGTTGAACGTTGGTATGAATATAGTGCAGATTTAACTCGTGCAAGCCAAAAATATGGTGTACAAAAAGAGTATATTTTGGCACTTTGGGGAATGGAGAGTAGCTTCGGGCGTAATCAAGGTGATTTTGATGTGCTCTCAGTGTTGGCAACTTTAGCATTTGATGGACGTCGTGAAAAACTCTTCACACAAGAGTTTGTAAATGCGATGAAAATGCTCGACAACGGTACAATTAAACGCTATGAATTGCTTGGTTCTTGGGCTGGAGCGATGGGGCAAACGCAATTTATGCCAACTTCGTATCTGACTTATGCGGCTGATGGTAATAATGACAGCAAAAAGGATATTTGGAATAATGAAGCAGATGCGTTTGCTTCTATTGCAAATTATCTTTCAACAGTTGGTTGGGACAACCAATTACCTTGGGGCGTGGAAGTGAATTTATCTGCTCCAATCGATTTAAGTTTCTCAGGCATTGAAGCTAATAAGGCAAGAACCTTAGCGGAATGGCAGTCATTAGGTGTTTATCTTGCTTACCCTAATGACCAAGAAGTAGCGAAAATGGCTCGATTAAATAGTAAAAAAGTCTGGTTAATTCGTCCGGATAAAGAAGCGGGTAGAGCGTTTTTGGTATCCAACAATTTCCGTACCTTAATGGATTGGAACAGATCGAATAACTTTGGTATTAGTATCGGTAAATTTGCAGATAGAATTTTATCTTCAGTTGATCAATAAGTTAAAGGCATAGTGGAATGACTATGCCCTTTCTTTTATTTACAATCGTGCTTTCTTCTCTTCACGTCTTTTTTTAAAAAAATCGCTGATCTTTTGGCTACACTCCTTACCTAGCACATTGCCTTGTATTCCTAAAAAATGGTTCATTTTATAATCTTCAAATAGATGGTAACGTGAGCCTACCGCCCCTGTTTTATAATCACTCGCTCCAAATACTAATCGACTAATTCGACTATGTAAAATCGCCCCCGCACACATTGGACAGGGTTCAAGTGTTACATAGAGCGTACAATCCAATAGTCGATAATTACCAATCATTTGCCCTGCTTGGCGGATAGCTTGCATTTCAGCGTGAGCGGAGGGATCAGATAATTGAATCGTTTGATTCCAACCTTTTCCAATGATATTTTGATTTTTATCGACTAATACCGCCCCTACTGGTATTTCGCCTTTTGCTTCAGCTAAATCAGCTAAATCTAAAGCGTATTGCATAAAGGCAATATCTTGTTCGGAAATTTCTGTTGAACAAGAAATTTGATTAGGTTTTATAAACATAGTTGCAAAAAAATATAGAAAAAAGACCGCTTGTAAAATAGTGTAATATGAAAAATGCCCTATCGAACTAGGGCATTATCTAATTAATCACGGCGACTGCGTTTTTCGCTAAAGCGTTTTTCTTTAAAGCCACCTTTACGGTCTTTATTAAAACCGCTATCACGGCGACCGCCTCTATCATTGCGATCACGATGCTCACCCCTGCCACGACCTTCAAATGGATTAGCATTGCTTGCATTGTTTGCAGGACCTAATAGGCTCATTTGCATTGGTTTACTTAACACGCGTGCTTTGCTTGCAAAATGTTGCACTAAATGTTTTGGCATACCCTGTGGCAATTCAATGGTTGAGTAAGTATCGTGCAATTTAATATGCCCGATATAGCGGCTACTGATATCACCTTCATTTGCAATTGCACCCACGATATGGCGTACTTCCACACCATCTTCACGACCAAGTTCGATACGATATAAATCCATTGCCATACCGCTACCTTGACGTTCCTCACGACCACTTCTACGGTCGTTTCTGTCATTACGATCACGTCCACGTTCTGAACGAGCGGCACGAATAACGGGGTCCGGTGGAAGAATGAGTTTTTGCTTCTCTTGCAATAACATCATCATTGCCGCCGCTAATTCTTCGTGATCTTGGTCTGCGGTGAATAAATCTTCAAGTAACTCACGATATTTTTCTAAATCGTGATGCTCTAGCTGCTTAGAAATACGAGCTTTGAATTTCTCACGGCGTTTTTCCATTAATACTTCGTGGTTCGGAATTGCCACTTCATTAATGGGCTTTTTGATTAGATTTTCAATATTGCGTAATAAACGGCGTTCACGAGGCTCAACAAATAATAGCGCACGACCTGAGCGACCGGCACGACCGGTACGACCGATACGGTGAACATAAGATTCTTCTTCAAGTGGAATATCGTAGTTTACTACAAGGCTGATTCGCTCAATATCAATACCACGAGCAGCAACATCAGTTGCAACTAAAATATCTAAACGACCTGAACGCAATTTTTCTAAAGTTTGCTCACGTGCTTGTTGGGTCATATCACCGTTTAATGCTGCAGTACGGTAGCCGTTGCGTTCACATAATTCGGTAATATCGATTGTGCCGGTTTTAGTACGGGTAAAAATAATAGCCGCATCAAACTCTTCGACTTCTAAGAAACGTAATAACGCATCATTTTTGCGGAAGCCGTTTACTAACCAGTAGCTTTGCTCGATATCCGGGGCAGAGCGTTCGGTTGCTTTAATTTTGACCTCTTGAGGATCTTTCATAAAGCGACGAGTGATACGGCGAATTGGTTCCGGCATTGTTGCAGAGAACAGGGCAGTTTGATGATCTTCCGGTAATTCAGCCATCACAGTTTCCACATCATCAATGAAGCCCATACGGAGCATTTCATCAGCTTCGTCTAATACAATAAATTTCAATTCAGATAAATCTAACGTGCCACGACGAATATGGTCAAGAATACGCCCAGGTGTGCCCACAACCACTTGTGAGCCTTGTTTTAATGCACGAAGTTGAATATCGTAACGCTGTCCGCCATAAATGGTAACTACACGAGTACCTTTAAGGTTTTTGGCAAATTGTTCACAGGCATCAGCAACTTGGATTGCTAATTCACGAGTAGGTGCCATTACTAACATTTGTGGGTGGCGTTGTGTTGGATCGATTTGAGCTAATAGAGGTAAAGAGAACGCTGCTGTTTTTCCACTTCCGGTTTGTGCCATTCCGAGCACATCTCGACCGGCTAATAGATGAGGAATACATTCTTGTTGGATTGGTGATGGGGTTACAAAACCCATATCGTTCACAGCATCAAGAATAGATTGAGGTAAGCCTAAGTCGGCAAAAGTTAAAGATTCAGTTGTCATAAAAAACCATTTAGTTGGGAATGGCAGAGAACAGAAAATAAAGGCTATTTCCTGTTGCCGCATTCAATAAAAAAATTATATTGTTGAGATTAGGAAGAAACGAAATAACAAAGCGTAATGCTCTAAAAATCCCCTGAGTATAAGCGGTTATTTTTGTAAGTTTTTTTGCAAAATTAACCGCTTGTCTGTCCTATTTCCCTATTCAACAACAGGAGATGTTTGAGTCATACCACGAATTTGTGATAGTTCAAACAGGGCAAAACGATACTCAACGAAGTTAAACACTTGATTTGTTAAAGCAAGGCGGAAAAGGCTGATTGCCTCATCTTTATGATCTAATTTGAGTTGTTGTTTTGCTAAATAGAAATACGTTTCTGTCAGTATTTCCGCATATTGCGAGCTATTTTCTTTAGCTTCACTATCCATTATAGCACGAAGTTTGGCTAAATTTAGCTTGCCTAAAAAATAATTTACGATATTGGTTCCCCAATAATCAGGAGAAAGGGCATTAGCTCTTTTTTGTAAATTATTTTTAGCTTCTGTTGGCGTAAGTTCTAGCTCATTAAAGTAGAGCCACAGCACACGATAAGGATCTTTTTTATCTTCTTCGTAAAAACGTAATAAATCACGCTGGGCTTCAGAATAACGACCACTATAGTAGAATGCTAAGCCACGATTTAGATAAGTATAGCTATATTCGTTATCTAGCTCTAATACGGCATTAAAGGCATCAATTGAGCTGTCGTAATCACCTTCTAATAAAAGGTATAATCCCATATAGTTATAAGCTGCTGCCATTCGTTGATTAATCGAAATCGCTTGAGCAAAATCATAACGGGCTAAAGACCATAACCCTAAGCTATCATAAATGACACCTCTTTCAAAATAGAGGTCTGCTTGTTCAGAGGGCGTTAAGGGGGCTTCTTCCAATACTTGGCTAAGCCTTACCATCATCGCCTCTTGTTCAAAACGAAGTTGAGGATTAAGTTCTGCTAATGCTAAGTTCTTTATAGAGACTAAATCGGAATAACGACCGCTACAGCCTGTTAGCATTAAAATAGAAATTAAATTAAGTAAAAAGAAACGAATTCGAAACAACTTAAACAGTTGTGCCATCGCAGAATATCCTTATTTAAGGAACACTAAAAAACTGAATAACGGACAATGTGATGTCCGTCATTCACCTTTATAATCCAGAACTAGATATTTTCTTGTTCTGTTGCTACAACCTCTTCAGATACAGTTTCTTCTGCATTCACTTCTGAATTTGTGTTGTTAAGATCTTTCATTGTTAAGCGGATGCGACCTTGACGGTCGATCTCTACTACCTTCACCTGTACTTCTTGACCAACTTGTAGGTAATCCGCTACACGCTCTACACGTTCGTTGGTAATTTGTGAAATGTGAACTAAGCCCTCTTTACCACCTAAGATTGACACGAATGCACCGAAGTCTACTACACGGGTTACTTTACCGTTGTAGATTTGGTTTACTTCCACTTCTGCTACGATTTCTTCGATACGAGCCATTACTGCTTTCGCTGCATTGCCATCAGTTGCAGCAATTTTCACTGTACCGTCATCATCAATATCAATTGAGGTATTGGTTTCTTCGGTTAATGCACGGATAGTTGCACCACCTTTACCAATGACATCTTTGATTTTCTTCGGATCAATTTTCATTGTATGAATGCGTGGAGCGTAGTCGGAAATATCTGAACGAGGTGCAGGGATTGCTTGTTCCATCACGCTTAAAATGTGCATACGAGCACCTTTTGCTTGGTTTAACGCAATTTGCATAATTTCAGGCGTGATACCTTCAATTTTAATATCCATTTGTAGTGCCGTAACACCATTGCGAGTACCGGCTACTTTAAAATCCATATCGCCTAAGTGGTCTTCATCGCCTAAAATATCAGAAAGTACCACGAATTTTTCGTCTTCTTTCACTAAGCCCATTGCGATACCTGCAACTGCAGCTTTAATTGGAACACCCGCATCCATTAACGCAAGTGATGCACCACAAACAGATGCCATTGAAGATGAACCGTTTGATTCAGTGATTTCTGAAACAACACGTACTACATATGGGAATTCTTCAGCAGTTGGCATTACTGCTAACACACCACGTTTTGCTAAACGACCGTGACCGATTTCACGACGTTTTGGTGAGCCGATACGACCTGTTTCGCCTACAGAGAACGGAGGGAAGTTGTAATGGAATAAGAAACGATCTGATTTCTCGCCGGTTAATTCATCAATAATTTGAGCATCACGCTCTGTACCTAAGGTAGCAACCGCTAATGCTTGAGTTTCGCCACGAGTGAAGATTGCAGAACCGTGAGTACGAGGTAATACGCCTGTACAAATATCTAACGCACGTACAGTATCTACCGTACGACCATCAATACGTGGCTCGCCTGCAATAATACGGCTACGCACTACAGCACTTTCTAATGAAGTGATGATATCAATGATTGCACCTTCGCTTACAGTTTCATCTTCAGCGGTTAATTGAGCAATCACTTCTGCTTTAATCGCATCAATTTGCTCGTAACGAGCTTGTTTTTCAGTGATACGATAAGCATCGCCAATGCGGCTTTCCGCTAGGGCTTTCACTTTGTTGATTAAATCGGTATTTGGCTGAGGAGCAACCCAATCCCAACGTGGTTTACCAGCTTCTTTTACGAATTCTTTGATGTTTTCAATCACAACTTGTTGTTGCTGGTGACCGAATACTACCGCTGAAAGCATTTGCTCTTCAGTTAAAATATCTGCTTCAGATTCCACCATTAATACCGCTTTGTCTGTACCTGCAACCACTAAATCTAAACGGCTGACTTTTTGTTCTGATGTGGTTGGGTTTAATACGAATTGATCGTTGATGAAACCGACACGTGCTGCACCGATAGGACCGTTAAATGGTACGCCTGATAATGATAACGCAGCTGATGCACCGATCATTGCCACTAAATCCGGGCTGATTTGTGGATTTACTGACACTACGGTTGCAATCACTTGAATTTCATTGAAGAAACCTTCAGGGAAGAGTGGGCGAACAGGGCGGTCAATTAAGCGAGCTACTAAGGTTTCGCCTTCAGAAGGACGACCTTCACGTTTGAAGAACCCCCCCGGGATACGACCGGCAGCATAAGTACGCTCTTGGTAATCCACTGTTAATGGGAAGAAATCTTGACCTTCTTTCACATCTTTTTTAGCCACTACAGTCACAAAAACTGTTGTGTCGTCCATACTTGCCATTACTGCCGCTGTAGCTTGGCGTGCAATAGCACCGGTTTCTAAGGTTACGGTATGCTGACCGTATTTAAATTGTTTAACAATTGGAGTCATTCTGTTTTCCTTTTTAAAGAATTTACTATTATTTTCGTTTTATTTCTCTAAATTGCGACTAGCAAAAAAACTCTCAAACACATTAAGAGAATTTTTGATAGCCGCCTCTCAATATAAAAAATAAAACTTGTCTATTGTACAGAAGTTTTCATAAAAAATCGCCTATTTTTTGCTTATATAAGCGGTTATTTTTTGATGATTTTTTGCAAAATGATAAGCAAAAATGACCGCTTGTGTTTCAAGCTAGACTAAAATCACTAAATCGTAGAAAATAATGCTTATTTTTCCAATAAGAATAAATTAGAAATGACGACTGAAATCAATTATGAAGGCATTGAACAGATGCCGATTAAGCGTTTTACCGAAGACGCTTACCTCAATTATTCAATGTATGTAATTATGGACAGGGCATTGCCGTTTATCGGTGATGGCTTAAAACCTGTTCAACGCCGTATCATCTATGCGATGTCTGAACTTGGGCTAAATGCTTCTGCAAAATATAAAAAATCGGCTAGAACCGTAGGTGATGTATTAGGTAAATTCCACCCACACGGCGACAGTGCTTGTTATGAAGCAATGGTGTTAATGGCTCAGCCGTTCTCTTACCGCTATCCATTGGTTGATGGACAAGGGAACTGGGGGGCACCGGACGATCCAAAATCTTTCGCTGCGATGCGTTATACCGAATCTAAACTGTCCAAAATTGCAGAAGTCTTGTTGGGGGAATTAGGGCAAGGCACAGTAGATTATCAGCCAAATTTTGATGGCTCGATTGAAGAACCCAAATATCTGCCTGCCCGTTTGCCACATATTTTGCTCAACGGCACGATGGGGATTGCGGTGGGAATGGCAACGGATATTCCGCCGCATAATATCAATGAACTTGCTGATGCAAGCGTGATGTTATTGGATAACCCAAACGCCACCTTAGACGATATTTTGACAGTTGTACAAGGACCGGATTACCCAACTGAGGCGGAAATTATCACGCCAAGAGCTGAGATTGCAAAAATGTATGAGCAAGGTCGAGGCTCGATTAAAATGCGCGCAGTGTGGAAAAAAGAAGAAGGCGAAATTGTGATTTCTGCCTTACCGCATCAAGCCTCGCCGTCAAAAATTATTGAACAGATTGCCACCCAAATGCGAAATAAAAAGCTGCCGATGGTGGATGATATTCGTGATGAATCTGATCACGAAAACCCAATTCGTTTAGTGATTGTACCACGCTCAAACCGCATTGATTTTGATTCCTTGATGGATCATCTTTTTGCCACCACCGATCTGGAAAAAAGCTACCGAGTCAATATGAATATGATTGGCTTAGACGGCAAACCGGCAGTGAAAAATTTACTCACTATTCTGACTGAATGGCTCACTTTCCGCCGTACCACGGTAACTCGTCGCTTAAATTATCGTTTGGATAAAATTTTAAGCCGTTTGCATATTTTAGACGGTTTGATGATAGCGTTTTTAAACATTGATGAAGTTATTGAGATCATCCGCAACGAAGATGATCCAAAAGCGGAATTAATGGCGCGCTTTAACTTAACTGATGTTCAAGCCGAAGCGATTTTAAATCTCCGCCTACGCCATTTGGCAAAATTGGAAGAGCATCAACTACAAGCCGAAAAATCAGAGCTTGAAAAAGAGCGTGATGAGCTGCAACTGATTTTAGGCTCGGAACGCCGTTTAAACAGCTTAATCAAAAAAGAGATTCAGGCAGATGCGAAAACCTTCGCCAGCCCTCGTCGTTCGTCATTAGTGGAGCGTGCGGAATCGAAAGCGATTGCCGAAAGCGATTTAACCCCAACTGAAGATGTAACAGTAATCCTCTCGGAAAAAGGCTGGGTACGTTGTGCCAAAGGACACGATATTGAGGTCGAAGGCTTAAGCTACCGTGCTGGAGATGGCTATCTCGCCCACGCACGAGGCAGAAGTAATCAACCAGTAGTCTTTTTAGACAGCACAGGGCGAGCTTATGCGTTAGATCCGACTTCATTACCATCGGCACGTTCACAGGGTGAACCACTGACAGGCAAAATCACCTTACCTGAAGGGGCAACCATTCAGCAAGTGCTAATGGCAAATTCAGACACCAAAGTGCTGATGGCATCGGATTCGGGCTACGGGTTTATCTGTACTTTTGAAGATCTGGTTTCTCGCAACAAAGCGGGGAAAGCGGTCATTTCTTTAACAGAAAATGCAAAAGTGCTGCCGCCGCAATTATTGGAAAATGATGAAAATTTATCGCTTGTGGCGATGAGTAATGTCGGCAGAATGTTGGTGTTCCCAGTTAGCGAATTACCTCAATTATCGAAAGGTAAAGGCAATAAAATCATCAATATTTCCGCAGCCGCGTCAAAATCGGGCGACGAATACCTTGCTCGTTTATTGGTTATCAAACCGACACAATCTCTCGTGTTTGTGTCCGGCAAACGTAAAATTACGCTCAAACCAAGCGATATCGACAACTACCGCGGTGAACGTGCAAGAAAAGGATCGCAATTGGTGCGAGGTTTAAGCACGAATTCTACGGTAGAGATTGTGGAGTAGATTAATGAAGACAAGCGGTGATTTTTACAAAAAATTTTACAAAGATCACTGCTTGTGTTTTATTACTATATTTTATGAGCAATTAAGATAAAGTGCTTTTTCTACGATAGGAACACCTGCTATGTATCTCTGCATAAAACGTTCATATCCTTCAGTTATTGCTTTATCTGGTTGAATAAGATTAAGCTTGGCTGTATTGAATATCTGTTTGTCTAGATACTCTTCCAAATTATAGGTGTCAGAAACTTCTAGGAAGTTTGCAAGCAATGCAATACCCCAAGCCCCTCCGTTTGAGGCAGTACTTGCTGTTGCAAGTGGAATATTGAGTGCAGAAGCTAAGATTTTTTGTGCCACACCTTCAGTTTTGAAAATACCACCGTGTCCTAAAATACGAGTAATTTCGACTTTTTCTTGGTTGATGAGAATATCCATTCCTAGCTTCATTGCACCGAACGCAGTGTAGAGATGAACCCGAATAAAATTAGCTAAATTGAAATTGGATTTCGTCGGGTGTAAGAAAATCGGGCAACCTTCCGATAAGCCGACATTATGTTCTCCTGAATGAAAACCGTAAGAGAGTAGTCCCCCGCAATCTGTATCGCCTTGTAATGAGTGTAAAAATAACATTTCGTATAATTCTTCTGTACATACATTGATGCCAAAAGTTTCTAAGCACTCTCCGAATAAGTTTACCCAAGCATTAATGTCTGATGTACAGTTATTAGCGTGTGCCATTGCAACCAATTTTCCGGTTGGCGTTGTGACAATATCTAATTCTGAATAAACTTTTGAAAGCATTTTTTCTAGTACAATCATTGCAAAAGCAGAAGTACCTGCTGAAATATTGCCAGTTTTTTCTTTTATACAGTTAGTTGCAATCATTCCTGTTCCTGCATCACCTTCTGGTGGACAAAGTGGAATACCGGGTTGTAAATTACCGCTTGGATCTAGTAGTTTTGCTCCTTTTTCAGTTAAATAACCGGCCGATTCGCCAGCGACTAAAACTTGAGGCAGAAGGTTTTCTAATTTCCAAGGCATATTGAAAGACATAATGCTCTCATTAAATTGAGCGAGCATTTGTTGGTTATAGGAGAGAGTCTCTATATTGATTGGAAACATTCCGGAAGCATCACCAATACCCAGTACTTTTTGTCCAGTAAGTTGCCAGTGTACATAGCCAGATAAGGTAGTGATATGATCAACTTCATTTAAATGAGGCTCATTGTTTAATAGAGCTTGATATAAATGGGCAATGCTCCAACGTTGAGGAATAGGGTATTGAAATAAATTAGTTAATTTTTCAGAGGCTTCAAGGGTAATATTATTTCGCCAAGTTCTAAAAGGGACTAATTGATTTCCTTGTTTATCAAAAGGTAAGTAGCCGTGCATCATTGCACTAATTCCTAGCCCTTTTGCTGTGTGAATTACAGTATGGTATTTTTCTTTGACTGTTTTAGCTAAGTCGCTATATGCTATTTGTAGCTTTTCCCAAACGTCATTTTGATGATATGTCCAAATATCATCGATAAGTTGGTTTTCCCAATCAGCTCCGCCAGTGGCTAAAATTGTACCATCAGTGGCAATTAATACCGCCTTAATGCGAGTTGAACCTAATTCAATCCCAATAACGATGTTACCTTGTTCAATAAGCTGTTTTTCATTTTGCATAACGTACCCCCCTTAGTCTTTTAATAGGAAAAGGCGATTTTTTTGTAAGAATATAAACAGTAGTAATAAGCTGCCCCATAAAATCATCGTAATATAACTACTGATACCTAACATATTTAATCCACTTTCAATAACCTGTAATAATACAAGAGCTAGCATAATTCCGATAAGTTTTCCTTTACCTCCATCAGGATTAATTCCGCCTAATACTGCCGCTAAAATGGAAATGAGTAAGTAAGAATCTCCATAAGATGCTTTGGCTGAATTGAGTTTAGACATCATTAAAAGGGCTGCGAATACACAGAGTACTGAGGAAATAACATATACCAAAATTAGAACTTTCTTGGTATTGATACCAGAGTAATACGTGGCTTTTTCATTATTGCCGATAAAATATATCGCTTTTCCCATTGAGGTCTTTTCTAGGAAGAACCAAATTATCCCTGCAAGAAGCAAAAAGATGATAATCGGTGTAGGAATCCATAAAAAAGTTGAAGCACTAATACTTAGAACGCTTTCAGGGAAATTGGCAATCGTCGAGCCATTTGTTACTAGGATATTGGTACCGTTTATCAAAGTCATCGTACCTAATGTAGCTAAAATAGGCGAAACACGAATGATGGAGATCAATGTTCCGTTAAGCAAGCCGATGAGCAAAGCACAACAAAAGCTTAATAATATTGATAAGAATAGCCAAGAAATACCAGTATATTGCGTAATAAAATAGGCAATAATTAATGAGCAGGCATTCATACTAGCAATAATAGAAAGGTTTATGCCTCCTGTAAGCATAGGTAATGCCATTGCGAGTGTTAAAATTCCTAAGACTGGAATTTGAGATGCCATCGATTGAAAGTTGCTCACAGACCAAAAAATATTGGGGATTAAAATACTAAAAGCAATAACAGCAATAATAAAAAGAGCCAATAGATAAAAAATAGTATGATCAATTTTGCTTCTCATTGTTATACTCCTTGTTTTTTCAATTGCCCTAATGAAGTAGCACTAATACTTAATATAATAATGATACCGGTAATAATTGTTTGCCAATACGAAGATACATTCATTAGGTTTAGCCCATTTTGAATAATTGCTAGTAACATTACTCCCATTACAGTGCCAAATAATGTTCCTTTTCCTCCGGATAAACTTGCACCGCCTAAAACAACAGCAGCCAGTACAGTTAATTCGTAACCAAGTAAAGAGTCAGGTGCGACAGATTGTACTGTATAAGATTGCACAATGCCTGCCATTCCAGCCATAAAACCCATATAGCCGTAAGCAAAAAGATGAAGGAATAGAATATTAAAGCCAATACGAGAGGTAGCATCTTGGTTGCCACCAAGAGCATAAATTTTTCTGCCTATTGTTAATTTATTGGTGATTAACCAAGTTAATAATACCGCTAAAATTGCCATTATGGCTTGGAAAGATACCCCAAATTCAAATCCATCTTGCGAGGTTTGTTTGAAAAATAGCAATTCTTGGGTGAACCATTCAGGATAATCGTATAACCAGACACCTTTGGTAAAATAGAGTAGTCCTCCATAGAAAATATTTAATGTTGAGATTGTAATAATAATTGAAGGTACACTAAGACGGTTCACAAAAAGAGCATTAATAAAACCAAGTAATATACCAATTGCTGATGATACGGCAAATACACCGAAAAAACCGATATCATATTTACCAATAATCGTTACCATAATGTATTGTGAAATAATGGTTATGGCAGGAAATGAGATATCAATACCACCTGATAACAGCACCACAAATAGACCACAGGCTAAAATCATTAGCATCGAATAGTTATTTACTACATCATAGATGTTCTCGATAGTAGCAAAGTCATTAGTAAATATACTTAGTAGGGTTGCCAGTATTAAAATGGTCGCAGATAGAATATTATTATTGGTGATTTTCATAAATGACCTCCGCAATCGATTTTTCTGTAGTATAGATAGGTAATATCTCATCTACAATTTTGCCTTTTTTCATTACTATGACCTTATGACTATTGTAGTACGCTTCCTCCACTTCATCTGTCACAAAAATAACAGCGATACCTTTTTGTGCTAATGTGCGAATAATTTGGAATATCCCTTCCTTATTTGCAATATCTACCCCAATAGTTGGAGCATCTAAAATGATAATTTTAGGATCTATTGCCAACCATTTTGCAATAGATACTCGTTGGGCATTACCTCCGGAGAGCGTATTTACTAGCAAATCTGAATCTGTTACTTTAATTTTTAAAGATTCAATTAATTCCTGGCTATAATCATAGGCTTTTGATGATTTTATAATGTTAAATTTATCGGTGATTTTATGAAAAATAGTAGAGATAATATTGTGATGGATAGACTCAGTCATAATTAAACCTGTTGTCATTCTATCTTCAGAAACATAAGCAATTCCTTGTTTGATAGCATAACGGTTGTTTTTAAATATCACTTTCTCACCGTTTAATAGAATATCGCCTGATTTAGGTTGAGTAATGCCAAATAAGCTAAGGCACAATTCCGTCCGCCCTGAGCCGAGTAAACCTGTCAAGGCAATAATTTCTCCTTCTCTTAATGAGAAATTAATAGATTCATACTGGTTAGGTAATGTTAGATTTCGAACTTCTAAAACCGTTCTATTTTGCGAAAAATCCGGCAAATCTAACCGCTTGTAGTCAATTTCCAACCCTGTCATTAAGAAACCTAAGCGTTTTTCATCCATTTCATTGATAGGGTATTGTCCAACCATATTTCCATTTTTGAGTACTAAAACACTGTCAGAAACACTCATTACCTCTTGCAATTTATGGCTGACGAAAATAATACTGATACCTTTGCTTTTTAATTTGAGGACCACGTTTAATAGATCTTGAACTTCTTTAGCTGTCAGTGAGGCTGTTGGCTCATCCATAATTAATAATCGGGCATTTTGTGCAAGGGCTCTGCAAATGGCGACTAATTGTTGCTGTGCGATTGGTAAATCTTCTAAAGTAGCATTGAGATCTAAATCTGCATTAATACTTTGTATTGCATTTAATGCAACTTGATGAATTTCTAATGGACTGACCCAACCCAATTTTCGGTGTAAGTTTATTGAAATATTTTCAGCGACAGTTAAGTTAGGGAAAAGAGCTAAATCTTGATAGATCACTTGAATTCCTTGTTCAATAGAGGCTTGTGGTGTCAGTTTAGTATATTTGCTTGCACCAATTTGAATTTCAGCCCCTTTATCTGGTTGGTAAACACCGGAAAGAATTTTGATAAGTGTTGATTTTCCACAACCATTTTGCCCGGCAAGGCAGAGAGCTTCTCCATAATCTAAAGAGAGGTTAACTTGATTTAAGGCTTTTACACCGTGGAATGTCTTATTGATATTTTGCATCAAAATAAATGCCATAAAGCCTCCTTAGAGAAATATGGGTTCAAAAAGAACCCATATTCAATATAGATTAATATAATTTGTCGATATTATCTTTGGTTACTTTAAGTACATTATGGAATTGGAGAAGTTTTTTCTCTGTATCCACTTTGGCTTTACCGACATTAGGAATTTCTAAGCCATCTTCGATTTTTTCACCTTTCAACACTTTTGCAGCAACTGCAGCAAGAGCATAGCCTGCATTAGCTGGATCGTAGGTAATTCCCATTGTAATATCCCCACTTTTGATTAAATTTGCAGCCTGAGATGGAATCATCATACCGAAGACATTTAATTTATTTTTCAAGCGTTTTTCTTTAACGGCTAAACCTGCCCCGATAGGACCTTGTGAACCGAAAGATACTACTGCTTTTAAATCAGAGTGAGCTTTTACTAAGTCAATCGTTGTACGGCGAGCATCATTGATATTTTCAGCAACAGGCATTCTGCTGGTTACTTCGAACATATCTGGATAATGTTCTTTTTGGTATTTTACAAATAGATCTGCCCATAAATTATGTTGAGGTACAGTTAAACCACCGACATAAATGACATATCCGCCTTTACCACCCATTGCTTTAGCCACCTCTTCAACATAATCGGCAGCAAAATGAGCATTATCAATAATTTCAATATCCCAATCTGCACTTGGTTGACCAACAGACTCGTTTGTTAAAACGACAATGCCATTTTGTTTAGCTTTTTTTAGTACAGGTTCTAAAGCGTTTGCATCATTTGGAACAATGGAAATCGCACTTACTTTTTTGGCAATTAAGTCCTCAATTAATTTCACTTGCTGTGGTGCATCAGTATTTGATGGACCAACTTGGTAGGCATTAATGTTATTGTCTTTACCGGCTTGAATAACCCCTTCTGCCATACGGTTAAACCAAGGCATACCATCAATTTTAGAAATATTGACCATATCATTTGCAAATGCTGAGCCATAGCAGCTTAATGCGAAGATACCGGAAAATAATGCGTGTTTGAATGTGAGTTTTTTCATTGTTCTTCCCTCATAAATTAAGAAGTCATTACATTTCAACACCTGCTTTAAAAGCAGGTTATCTTTGCTTTAATAGACACATCACTATTAAAGTTATCTTTATCTTATGCTTTTAAAAGAGGTAGGAACAGGTAAATTCTTGTTATCAATATGGAAAATACTGCTATCAAAGGCGAAGTGGGATCTAGATCACACTTCGTTGTCTTTGTATCGCTCAATAGCTCTAAACTCTGAGGGAGATAAGCCAGTGTGCTTTTTAAAAATTTTAGAAAAATAGAGGGGATCTTCATAACCTAATGATTTTGCTATATTTAATATAGAAATATTAGAGAAATACAAGAGCTTTTTTGATTCCGCGATACGCTGTAATTCTCGCCATTGAACTAAACTGATACCTAGAGATTTTTTAAATAAGTGAGATAAGCGTGATGGAGATAAGAAAACTTTTGCTGCTATATATTCAATGCTGTCATTTCGAGATAAATTAGAAAGGATTAAATCACAAACGTGGAGAATTCGTTGATCAATAGCTGGAATAATTTCAATTTTTTCAGCAGAGATACATTTCATCAATAAATATTCCAATAGAGTTGTAGCTATATCTTCTTTGAAGAAGTGGCTTGATTTGAGCTCTAATTCAATTTTGGAGAATAATTGGCTGATTTCTTGAAAATAGCGGTTATCATTTATTTGAATACGACCAATATTTTCCTCCTTATTTGACCAATTCAGCCATTTATTCCATTTAGGATTAGGCAAAAAATAGATCCATTTATAATGCCAATACTGTTGTTCAGTGTTACGATAGTAATGTTGAATTGAATCTGGGGAAAATAGTAGAAGCTGACCTCGATTTACATCAAAGATATTTTTTCCATCATAAACTGTCCCGCAACCAAAAGTTGTAAGCTGTAGCATATAGCCATCCATACCTTGTTTATTGATTACTGAGTCAAGATAGTTTCCTTTTTCACACTGAGTTAACCCGGCAACTAGCTCAATATCAAATGGGGAGTCTAATGAAAGTAACGAAAGATTTTTATACATAGTCTGTGATAAATAATATTTGGGCTGCCCTAACCAAAATGAGATTTTTATTCATTTTTCAAAAGTAGTGCTAAGGTCTTTTATTATAAGGCTAAATGCCTATTTTCCCTAACGCTTTAGTGTATTATACTTTTGAAAACAAGCGGTCAGTTTTGCAAAAAATTCTGCAAAACCGACCGCTTGAACGTTTTAATTAGGCAATTTTCTCTACTTTCGCAGGAATGCCTTGGCGTACCGCCGAGCCACATACCCAATCGAGCATTGGGGATTTCACGGTTCTGGTATGATCTGCAATCGCTAAATCATTCAAGTTAATCCCTTTCTGAATCATCGGATGAGCCGGCACTTCCACGCCGTTAATCAAGTAGGCGGTTGCCCCGTGTTGCTTATGCCCATAACCGTGTTCAATCGCAATCGTGCCTCGTGCTAAACCGTCCAGCACCATTATTTGTACGTTCAGGCTGGCAGCAGGGGTGCTTAGCTTAACTAAATCGCCGTGCTTAATCCCACGCTCTTTAGCATCTTCACTGTGCATTGCGACAATACCTTCGGGCTTAATCGAGAGCAGTCGCAACTGCGGAATAACGCTACTCATAATGTTCGATTTAAACGAAATCAGCTTAAAGCCCCATTCCGATTGCGGATAGTGCTGTTCGAGGGTAGAGCCGTCCGCAAAACGAGGCGGCATATAGCTCGGGCAGCCGAGATAACGCTCGCCGTTGCAGTGGTGGCGGGCTTTTGAGACGGTTTCGTTCCAAATCTGCAAGCAGTTTTTCCATTGGAAGCCCATATTATCCTCTTTCCACGCCGACTCGTGTGGGGCGAAACGTCCGCCTTTGCAGTACACATTCGCCACTTTCAGCACCTCTTCGGCTTTCAGCGTCTGTTGCAAGGTCGGCATCAGGCGTTGCACGCCGGTTAAGAGCAGATCTTGCTCGCTGGCATCGGGTGCCGGTTTTTCGCCGACAAACGCCACGTTCGCCGCCGCCCGCAGGAAATAATCTTCGCTACGGTTGAGCGGATAGGTATTACCGTCAAGGTCGGCAATCGCATTTTCGCCAAAGCCCGGCAAGCCCATTTTCTTCGCCACGGCAATCACAAAACTTTCCATACAGACCACATCGCCCTCGGCGGTTTTGGCATTTTTAGACGGCACAATCGGGTGGCGTGCGGTGCTGGCTCGGGTCGGCACACCGCCCCACGGCGTAGAAAAGCCCCAGCTCTCGAAGTTGTGCGTATCCGGCACGATGTAGTCCGCCAGTGCCGTGGTTTCGTTCATAAAGGCATCAATCGCCACAAAGAGCGGTAGGATTTTCGGATCTTTTAACTGCTCCACCGCCAAGGCATTCATCGCTCCCAAGCCGTAAAGCGGGTTGGTCATATGGCTGATCCACGCCTTCGCCGAATACGGATAACCCTGCACCATTGAGGTAAACATCTCGGTAGTTTGCCCGCCAGTGAACGGATACCATGCCCCTTTCGCCGGATACGGATTTTCGCCCTTGGCGACTTTTTGCTTGTATTCGCTTGAATTTTCGTAGGCTTTTTTACTGCGGGCAAGGTTTGTGCCTTTCGGCTTCACTTGATTCGGGAAGTTCGCCAAATCGTAGCGAGGTCCATCGCCAAAATCTTTGAATTTGCCCGCCCCGACCGACATTCCGCCTTTTTTGTTCATATTGCCGACCATCGCATTCAGCAACAAAATCGCCCAGCTGGTGTAGAAACCGGTGCTATGCATTGTGCCACCGTGGGTAATCGCATTGGCTTTATGACCGTGTGAGGTGAATTTTTTCGCCAAGTTTTCAATCACTTGCACCGGCACACCGCAGATCTCGCTGTATTCCGCTAAGGTTTTTTGTCGGGCAGACTCTTTCAGCAACTGCATTGAGGATTTCACCCGTACTTCCGTGCCGTCCAACAATTTTGCAATTTCATCAACAAAAATAACCGCTTGTTGGCAGGCTTTCGCCATTACCAGCTCGCCTGTTGCCTGATCTTTCACCACAATCGCATTCTCTTCCACTTTATCTTCGGGGTCGAGTTGCACATCTTGCAGATCGGTAATGCGTAACGCCTGCCCGAATTTCGGGTGTTTCTCGTCCGCCACAATCAAATGCGAAGCGTTGCAGTAGCTGGCGTGGTTGGCTTGGGTCATCGCCGACAGGCTTGGGCGAGAGAGATAGTCTGCGTTGAAACGCTCGTTTTCGATAATCCAACGCAACATCCCCATCACCAAGGCTAAATCGCCCTCGGGCTTAATCGGCACCCAATTATTATTTTGGGTAGCAAGGGTGGAGGTCATCTCCAAACGTGGGGCGACCACCACATAGCTGAAATTGTCGTCCGGACGGCGTTTGGCAAGCTGACGGGCTTGGCGTTTGAACGGATTGCCCGACTGTGCCGGCGACGTGCCGATAAACAGGATAAATTCGGCGTGATCCCAGTCCGGTTTGGCGTGCTGATTGTTGTCAAAATCTTTCATAAACGCCCCCGAACCGTTACGGTAGGAAGCCCCACAATACGCTCCGTGTTGGGAGAAGTTGATCGTGCCGAAACTGCGTTGGGCAAAGCGTTGCAACAACGGCTGACGACCTTCCGGACCGGCAAAGGTGACTAGCAGTTGGTTGGCTTTCACGCCTAAATCGGGCTGTTTCGGGTTGATCGGCTCTTGCAGGTTGCGAATGGCTTTCAGGCCTTCCACTTCGCCCTCGCCGAACAGATTACCGCTATTCACCACCTCTTCCACCAACTGCTCAAAGCTAATCGTCTGCCACTTGCCCTCGCCCCGTTTGCCGACACGTTTTAACGGATGAGTAATGCGGTATGGACTATTGATGCTGTCCAAAAACGCCGCCCCACGCGCGCAAGCGGTTGAGCGGTTTTCAATCCCACTTTCGCCCGCCAGCAACACTTCCGCCTTGGCAATCGGCATACCGAACGGCAGGGTTTTATCGCTGGATAACGGGTGGTACGGGTTGCCCGAAATGCGGATAACTTGATTGGTTTTCAAATCGACCCTCGCCCGCACGCCACACTGCGTCCAACAGCCCATACACTGCGTATTGCACACAATTTGGTCAGGATTGCTCAATAGCTTGCCGTCAATCACTTGATATTCCGGCACAAGCGAATTGCCGTGAATCGGATCACGGGTTTTCTCACCCGATGTGCCGTGCATCACCCCTTTGGCAATCTCCGACACTTTCGGCGCATACCCCGCACCAAACGCCGCCGCCCCACCAAGGGCTAGGCCGCCTTTTAATAGATTTCTGCGTTTATTGTTCATTTTTCTTTTCCCCACAAATCATCACATTCAGTTGCCATACAACCACGCTGACTAAAACCGCCAAGCCAAAAATCCCCACAATCCCTAATCCGCCATCGACTGCGAGCCAATCAAAATGGTACGGATTTTGCAGAGCGTTGGTTTTGGCGATAGTTTGGGTTTGGATCACCAATACCCAACGTAACCACCAGCCGAAGCCGATGAGAGCGACTACTCCGAGCCATTGCAAGCGGTGGTTTTTGCTTGAAAAACTGCAAACAAGGGCAATGAGCCAGCAGATGCCGGTGAGATAAGCGGTGATTGAGCCGTTGAAGAGTAGGGCGAAATCACGTTGGGCAGTTTCACTGCTGAATGCCAATCCTGCGACTGAAAGTGCGGTTAAAATGAGCAGAATTTGTAGCGATACACTACGTTCATCGCTACGTGCAAGAAAACGGGTTAGCCCTAATGCCACCGCCCACGCCGAGAACAACATAATCGGCAGTAGCCACGTACTGTGCCACAAAGCTCTTGTGCCGGTTTGATAGGTTTCAAGCACGGTGTAGCCGATAATGCCGACGGCGGTGAGTGCCGAAAACAGGCGGAATGCCCAGAGCAAGCTTTGACTGCGTAGAATTGGCAGATTGAGCAACGCTAGCCATTTTGGCAGGTTCGGGCGGGCGTTGTGTGCCAAGGTCAGCACGAAATAGCCGGCAACTGCCACGCTGAACAACGGCAGAATAATCGCCCCCCACGCCATCGGTGACCACCACGCAAAATCGGTGTAAAAATGCAAAATTCGGCTTGGCTGGTGCAGGTCGGCGGTGAGAGCCACCGGAGCGACAATCGAGCCGATAAAGGCAATCAACACTGCTGACTGTTCACAAGCGGTCGGTTTCCCTGCTTTTTTTGCAAACAGCACCGCCGTGAATACCGCCGTTGCCGCCACGCCGACAAAGAAGAAATAATTGACAATCCACGGCAACCAAACAATATGTTGCGGTTCGACTAATACTTCACGAATCATTTTACGCCTCCCCCGTCCAAAGCATCGGCTGACCATCGACTTTGCTCACAAACGCCTCGTCCAGCCCTAAATAAAAGACGTGCGGAACAGTGCCGGATTCCGGTTTCAGCACTTTCAACTCGTCTTTATGTTGTTGATAAATTTGAGAAATTTGGCTTTTCGGATCGTTCAAATCGCCAATCACCCTTGCTCCACCCACGCAACTTTCCACACACGCAGGGAGCAAACCTGCCTCCAAACGGTGCGAACAGAAGGTGCATTTGTCGGCGGTTTTGGTCTCTTCATTGATGAAACGGGCATCGTACGGGCACGCCTGCACGCAGTAGCCACAGCCGATACACTGCTCGTTGTTGATCACCACAATCCCGTCTTTACGTTGGAAAGTTGCCTGCACCGGACAGACCGGCACGCACGGCGGTTGGTCGCAGTGGTTACACAGGCGTGGCAACACCACATTATTCGCCACCTGCTGACCGTTGGTGATTTCATACTGACGCACAGTGGTGCGGAAGCTGTGCAACGGCGTGGCGTTCTCCACCGAACAGCTCACCGTACAAGCCTGACAGCCGATACATTTGCGTAAATCGATCAACATTCCGTAGCGTTTCGCCCCATCGCCATCACGACGATCAGGCATAAACGCCTTCGCCTGAGCCAATGGCATCGCCACTGCCCCCACCGTTAAGGCGGACTTCAAAAATAATCGTTTCGTAATATCCATACGTCCCCACAATGATAAAAAATCAAACAGGGGTATTGTAAAAACGGGCGGATTAGGTGGGTATTGTGGTTTTCCACATATCGGGAGGAAGTTTGATTTGGGTCAAGGGGGAGGTAGCAAGCGGTCAAAGTGCTGTGGGGATTTGCAAAGTTTTGGGGGATTTTGACCGCTTGTAAGCCTGAGTAAAGTGGCATCTAAAACTTATTATTTACCCTAATTCCTTAATATTTTGAATAATTTGACAATGTGCCACATCATTGTTTTGGCAACCCACCATATTTTCCAACAAAGTCTTGATGAGTTGTAATTGAGCAATTTGCTCGTTAATTGCATTCAAATGTTTTTTCGCCAACTCATCGACACTTTCACACGAATTTGTTGGATTTTTTTGTATATCTAGCAACATTTTGCACTCGTCAAGTGATAAATTCATCGCACGACACGCTTTGATAAAGCTGAGTTCGGCTAAATGTGTTTCGTCAAATACCCGATAACCGTTGGCTTGACGCTTGGCCTGACTGATTAAACCCAACTTCTCGTAATAGCGGATAGTTTCTAAATGCACACCGCTTTTTTGGCTCAATTCATTGATTTTAAATTTTTCTAACATTAGATGCTTGACCCTGTAATGACTACGGAGTTTATAGTGTACTCCAATTTTTAATCAATGACTTGGAGAAAATTATGCCGTGTTGTAACAATTCGTGCGCCAGCAACCAAAATCGCCATTTATCGCCACAATACAAAAAAGTGCTATGGATTGCCTTAATCGTCAATTTCACGATGTTTATTGTGGAAATCGTAATGGGCATTTCGGCAGGTTCGGTGTCTTTATTGTCGGATAGCTTAGATTTTTTAGGCGATAGTGCTAACTATGTGATTAGTTTGATTGTTCTGCCAATGGCATTATCGTGGCGTGCCAAAGCGTCAATGTTAAAAGGGCTAACAATGGGAAGTTTTGGCTTGTTCATTCTTTTCACCACGATTTATCAATGGTTTAACGGTAAATTACCTGATTATGCCCAAATGAGTGCGGTGGGAGTATTGGCATTATTTGCGAATGTATGGGTAGCTTGGCTGTTGTATCGTTTTCGTGACGGCGACAGCAATATGCAAAGCGTGTGGCTTTGTTCCCGTAATGATGCAATTGGCAATTTAGCTGTGGTAGGTGCCGGCGTAGCAGTTTATTTTACCAACTCTAAATATCCTGATTTATTAGTCGCATTTGTGCTGGCGTTTTTAGCCATTTCGGCGGCGGTTACAATTATTCGTCAGGCTTGGAGAGAATTAAAGACTATATCAAATTGGTAAAATTTCCCTAAAAATACACCACTTGCATACCTAACACGCTAACACGTACTAGGTTACGCATAGCAGAGTAGCTCTGCTGCTCTTTATTTACAGATACAAAATTTCAGAAATTTTGTGTATATCCTTATAACATGCACAAATTTCTCGCTTTTTTGTGCATATTTCTGCTGAATTTTCACTCTCAACCCATTACTATAACCATATTGATTAACCAACTCACTCGGAAATGAAACGCCTACTTTTCTTCCTTCTCTTCTTTTCCCATACCATCTGGGCCGAAACCTACCAAATCGGCATTCTCGCCCAGCGTGGGGAAGCCTATACTCGTACCCATTGGCAGCCTTGGGTGGATTGGTTGAACGGGCAGTTTCCGAATGAGCGGTTTGAGCTTGTGCCGTTGGGATTGGGCGAGGCGAACAGTCGGGCGGAGTTGGATTTTTTGTTGACTAACCAAGCCCAATTTTTCTATTTAAGTCGGCAGAATGTCCGTTGGTTGGCGACGCTTGCCAGTCCGTTTGCCGAAAACGGCGAGCAGGGGGCGATTGGCAGTAGCATTTGGGTGCGTGCCGACAGCCCTTATCAGCGCCTTGCCGACCTGAAAGGCAAAACCCTGAGTGCGGTGGATAACGATGCGTTCGGCGGTTTTCTGCTTGGTTATTACGAATTTCATCGCCAGGGAATGCGTCAAAATCGGGATTTTGACGTGCAATTTTCCGGCTTTCCGGTGGATAACACCTTGTTTTTATTGGCGGAAAAGCAGGTTGAGGCGGCGATTGCTCCTGTCTGTTTAATGGAAGAATTGGCGAAAGAGGGCAAGATCAAGCGGTCGGATTTCCGCTTAATTTTGCAAAATCCGCAGGCACAGGGTTGTGAGGCAAGCACCGAGTTACTGCCGAACTGGTCGCTAGGGGCAATGCCGAATGTGCCGAACGCCCTAGCAGCCCAAATTTCGACCGCACTTTTGGCGAGCCAATCACCCGATTTGCCCCGTTGGACACCGCCGTTTGCCTCGTTTCAAGCCGACCTGATTTTGCGTGAGCTCTATCGCCACCCACAACAAAAAAGCCTGTGGGCAACGGTGCAGGATTGGATTTTGCTTAATAAATTCGGGCTGTTAGTGGTCGCTGGTTTTATCCTGCTTAACTTGGCAGGGCTACGTTATCAGGTCTATCGCAAAAGCAAGGCGTTGCAGGCGGCGTATCGAGAAATGCAACAGTATCAGCAGGAACTTGCCCGAGCCGACCGCCTCAGTCTGCTCGGCGAGATGACCACCGGCTTTGCCCACGAGCTGAAACAACCGCTTTCGGCGATCCGAATGTATGCCGAAGGTCTGAAAAATCAGAGTGAAGACGGCTACGCCCGCCAAATTTTGGCGAAAATTATTGGGCAGGTGGATCGCTGTGTGAATACGATGCAGACGATCCGCAACTGGGTACAAAACCGCCCGCAAACCGCCCCGCAAGCGGTAGTTTTGAATGAATTAATTGCCAAAGTGTTCGAGTTTGTGGCGGTGGAAAATCGGCAAAATGCCCACATTCATCTCCACGCCGACCGCCTCTACCGACTTGAAATTCACGCCACCTTGCTCGAACAGGTGCTGACCAACTGTCTGCTCAACGCCCTGCAAACCGGGGCGAGCGAGATTACCGTCCGTCTGCGACCGCAAGAAAACGGCTTGGCGATTGAAATTGAAGACAACGGCGGCGGTTTTTCCGAATCCCAACTCGCCTTCCCCTTTGCCCCATTCCGCACCGACAAACCGCACGGACTGGGCTTAGGCTTGGTGCTATGCCAACGACTGATGCAGTCGATAGGTGGCGAGATTACATTGAGTAATGGGGAAGAGGGGGCGAAGGTAACCTTAGTTCTTCCATTGTAGGGGCGAATTACATTCGCCCCTGATCCAAATCATCAACAGGGCGGATGTAATCCGCCCCTACAAAAAAGAGGAAACACAATGATTATTCACCTTGTCGATGATGACGAAACCATTTTAGATGCCTTGGTATTTCTACTTGCCCCGCTCAATCTACCGATCAACACTTGGCAAAACAGCGTGGAATTTATCGAACAGGCGGATTTGCACCAGCTTGGCGTGGTGTTGCTTGATATTCGTATGCCGTTGTTAGACGGGCAGCAAGTGCATCAAAAACTGCGAGAGGCAAATTCTACGCTGGCAGTTGTGATTATGACCGCCCACGGCGATGTGCCGATGGCAGTGCGTGAGCTGAAAAACGGTGCGGTGGATTTTCTGCAAAAACCGGTCGGCTTTGAGCAGTTAAAACAGGTGCTTGGAGTCGCCGAAAAAGCGAGCGAACAAGCGGTGAAAATTCGGGAAATTGCGCAAAATTATGCGAAATTGACGGAAAAAGAGAAACATCTTGTTCCATTAATTATGCAAGGTTGTATTAATAAGCAAATTGCAGATAAATTAGCGATCTCGGTGAGAACAGTCGAAGTACATCGTGCAAATGTGATGGAAAAAATGCAAGCGGAGAGCTTGGCAGGCTTAGTGCAGAAAATTAGCGATTTGCAAAAAATTGAGAAAATATAACCGCTTGTATATTTGAAGATAAATATGAAATGGCTGATAAAGTGCTATAAATGGTTAGTGTAGTTTGTAAAAATTAAGGTTTGCATTTTATCCTTCCATTCCCATTTGTCTTCCATTCAGTTACAATGTGAACTATTTTTTACTTTATATTAAATCAAAGATTAAGCCGTATGCAGAACGAATTGGCACAGACTATTCCAGAACTCATTTCGTGGACGAAGGATCGTGAATTTTCTCTTTCACTCTCTTCCGACCGCCTAGCTTTCTTACTTGCGATTTCTATTTACAATCAAGAACAGACCGATGGTGAACTATTAGAAAGTGATCTAATTGATCTTTTCCGCTATGTATCTAATGCGTTTGAGCAGTCGGATTCCACCTTTACCCAACGTGCCAATAATGCGATTAACGATTTGGTAAGACAACGTTTGTTAAACCGTTTTACCAGCGAATTTACCGAAGGATTAGCGATTTATCGGGTAACACCGCTTGGCGTGGGGATTTCTGATTATTATGTTCGTCAGCGTGAATTTTCCAATTTACGCCTTTCCATTCAACTTTCGATTGTGGCGGATGAAATTCAGCGTGCTTCAGTTGCTGCAGAAGAGGGGACGGCAGAAGCCAAAGATGAACGTTTTTGGCGGAATAATGTGTTTGCACCGCTAAAATATTCGGTGGCGGAAATTTTTGACAGCATCGATCTTTCCCAACGTATTATGGACGAGAATCAGCACCAAATTCGTGAGCGAATTGCCGAATTGTTACGCCAAAACTGGCACGAGGCGATCATGAGCTGCGAACAGTTGCTAGACGAAACTTCGGGCAATTTGCGTGAATTGCAAGATACGTTAAATGCGGCAGGCGATAAATTACAAGCCCAATTATTGCGTATTCAAAGCTGTTTAATTGCTCGTGATGATTTGGATTTTATCGACCAGCTTATCGTGAATCTACAAAATAAACTTGACCGTATTATCAGTTGGGGGCAACAGGCAATCGATCTTTGGATTGGCTACGACCGCCACGTGCATAAATTTATCCGTACCGCCATTGATATGGACAAAAACCGTGTGTTTGGTCAGCGTTTACGCCAATCTATTCAAGATTACTATAATTCGCCTTGGTTGCTTTACACCGCAAAAGCAGAGCCTTTATTAGATCTGCGTGATGATGAAGCCATGTTGAATGAGGCTGAATCTGTCGGCGAGTTGCCAAGTGAATTGGAATATGAATCGCTTTCTGATGTGCAAGAACAAATTATTGCCACAATGCAAGCTCATCTTGCACCTTATCGTGCGGAAGGTAAACCGATTGATTTAGGGGCAATTTTGCGTGATCAGTTAGCGATGTTCCCGGAATCCCGCCATTTTGATGTGGCAAGAATTATTGTGGATCAAGCCGTGAAATTGGGTATGGCAAGTCAAGACAACCAAGCCGTTTATCCGCAATGGCAAGCCATTAATGAGCGTGGTGCCGAAGTACAGGCAAATGTGATCGATCAATATAACAAATAGCCCAATACAACCAGTAACAAGCGGTCGTTTTTAGAGAAAATTTAGCAAAGAGAATACAAAATGACAGACAATATCCAAGACGTTATTTCCCCGAAATTGGTGGTGGCAATTGCCAACCCAATTTTCCCACAGCTTGACAGCCAACTGCGTGCCGGTCGTCACATCAACACCGAATCCCTTGATGAACACGCCTTTTTGATGGATTTCCAAACGGAGCTGGAAGAATTTTACCGCCGTTACCACGTGGAATTAATCCGTGCACCGGAAGGCTTTTTCTATTTACGTCCGAAGGCTTCAACGCTCATTAACCGTGCGGCAATGTCTGAAATGGAAATGTTAGTCGGTAAAGTCTTATGCTATCTCTATTTAAGTCCGGAACGCTTGGCTCAACAAGGCATTTTCAGCTACGACGATGTGTATGAAGAGTTACTGAATTTAGCTGATGAAAGCAAATTATTAAAAGCGGTAAACCCACGTTCAACAGGTTCAGATTTAGACCGTGCCAAATTAGCGGAAAAAGTCGGTGGTGCTTTACGCCGCCTATCTCGCATCGGCATTATTACCCGCATTGGCGAGCAAAACAGCAAAAAATTTGTGATTGCAGAAGCCGTGTTCCGCTTTGGTGCAGATGTGCGTACCGGCGATGATCCTCGTGAGGCTCAATTACGCTTAATCCGTGATGGTGAGGCGACAACGCCTTCACTTTTAGCCGAACAAGCGGTTGAATTAAATGAAAATTTTGCAAATGATTTAGATGATACAGAAGTGGTTGATGAGGAATAATAGAGAATGGAAAACATTGAATTATTAGACGAAAACCCAATGGAGCAAGCAGCTACTCTTGCACCTGTTATGCCTCGCCACGAAGGGGTAAAACGAGGAAAATTCCAATCTTTAACCTTAATCAACTGGAACGGTTTTTTTGCCCGTACTTTTGATTTAGACGAATTAGTCACAACGCTTTCGGGCGGTAACGGTGCGGGTAAATCGACCACAATGGCGGGTTTTGTCACGGCATTGATTCCGGATTTAACCTTGCTTAACTTCCGTAATACCACCGAAGCCGGCTCAACCTCAGGTTCTCGTGATAAAGGCTTATACGGTAAATTAAAAGCCGGTGTTTGTTATGCGGTTTTGGAATCGCTGAACTCTCGTGGTCAGCGAATTATTACCGGCGTGCGTTTACAGCAAATTGTGGGGCGTGATAAAAAAGTCGATATCCGCTCGTTCTCGGTGCAAAACATTCCTGTAGATCAAACTATTATCAGCCTTTTAACCGAACAACTGGGCGAAAAAGCCCGTGTGCTGCCGTTAAATGAATTAAAAGATAAATTTGAAGGCACAGAGGTTCAATTTAAGCAATATCATTCCATTACCGATTACCACAGCTTTATGTTCGACTTAGGCGTGATTCCAAAACGCTTACGTTCAGCGGCTGACCGCAGCAAATTCTACAAATTAATCGAAGCATCACTTTACGGTGGTATTTCCAGCGTGATTACCAAATCGCTGCGTGATTACTTATTGCCGGAAAATACAGGCGTTCGCCAAGCGTTCCAAGATATGGAATCGGCATTGCGTGAAAACCGAATGACGCTAGAGGCGATCAAAGTGACCCAATCTGATCGTGATATGTTCAAACGCTTGATTACTGAATCGACCAACTATGTGTCGGCAGATTATATGCGTAATGCGAACGAACGCCGTGGCAATGTGTTGCAAGCGTTAGAGCAACGTAAAGAGTGGTATGCGGCAAAATCGAAAATTCTGCTTGAGCAACAACGCTTTGTGGAATTTAGTCGTGAAACTGCCGATATTGCCGAAACCGAAAATGCCTTAGAGGTGGAATATAATAGTGCGAACGATCATCTTAATTTAGTGATGAACGCACTACGCCATCAAGAAAAAATCGAACGCTATCAAGATGAAGTGGAAGAGCTGAATATCAAGCTTGAAGAACAGCAAGAAGCGTTGGAAGAAATTGCTGAGGTCGCAGAAAATGCTCAAGCGAGAGCAGATCAGGCAGACGACCACGTTGAAGAACTACGCTCGCAAATGGCGGATTATCAACAAGCGTTAGATGCTCAACAAACCCGTGCGTTGCAATATCAACAAGCGATTAATGCGTTAGAAAAAGCAAAACAATTAACCGGCTTGGCGAATTTAGACTTGAATAACATTGAAGATTATCACGCCGAATTTGAAGCTCAAGCAGAGGATCTGACCGATAAAGTATTCGATCTTGAACAGCGTTTAGCCGTATCGGATATGGCGAAAACACAGTTTGAAAAAGCCTTTGAGCTAGTTTGCAAAATTTCAGGGGAAATTGACCGCTCGCAAGCGTGGGAAGAGGCTCGTTCGTTGCTTTCTGCTTTCCCTGAACAAAAAATGCAAGCTCAACAAGCGGTAGCGTTACGCCAAAAACTCAACGAATTAGAGCATCGCTTGCATCAACAGCAAAATGCTGAACGTTTGTTGGCGGAATTTAACCAAAAAGCCCAACTTTCTCTAAATTCAGGTGAAGAGCTTGAACAATATTTTGACGAGCAACAAGCACGTTTAGAAGATTTAGAGGCAGAATTATCCGATTTCGTTGAGCAACGCTCAACCCAACGCCAACAACGTGAGCAACTGAATCAACAATACCTGCAATTAGCAAAAAATGCTCCAGCGTGGCATACCGCACAATCGGCATTGGCTCGTTTGGAAGAACAATGCGGCGAGAAATTTGAAGCCAGCCAAGCGGTAATGCAGTTTATGCAAAATATGCTGAGCAAAGAGCGAGAGGCAACTTTAGAACGTGATGAATTAGCCCGTAAAGAACAGCGTTTAGATGCTCAAATCACCCGTTTAAGCCAACCGGACGGTTCGGAAGATGCTCGCTTAAACCAATTAGCCGAGCGTTTTGGCGGGGTGTTGCTTTCTGAATTATATGATGATGTATCGATTGAAGATGCACCTTACTTCTCCGCCTTATATGGCGAGGCTCGCCACGCTATTGTAGTGCGTGATTTAGAGGCGGTAAAAGCCCAATTAGATAAATTAGATGATTGCCCAAGCGATCTCTATTTAATTGAAGGCGATCCATCTGCCTTTGATGATGCGGTATTCAGTGCCGAAGAGTTAAGCGAAGGGGTAGTGGTTAAAGTTTCAGAGCGTCAATGGCGTTACTCGAAATTCCCTGAAGTACCGTTATTCGGTCGTGCCGCTCGTGAAAAACATTTAGAAACCTTAAAAGCTGAGCGTGATGCAATTTCAGAAAAACACGCTGAGCGTGCCTTTGATGTGCAAAAATGTCAGCGTTTGCATCAACATTTAAGCCAATTTGTCGGCACGCACTTAAATTTAGCGTTCCAAGAAAATCCGGAAACGGTAATGCAAGAGATTGCAGCAGAACGTGCGGAAATTGAACGTGAATTGGCACAATCTAATGGGAACGAACAGCAACTTCGTCATCAGCTAGACAGCGTAAAAGCTCAGTTGCAAATTTTAAATAAAATTCTACCGCTTACATCATTGTTAGCGGACGAAACCTTAACTGAACGTGCAGAAGCTTGTCGTGAACAGTTAGAAACGGCAGAAGAAGATGAGATCTTTATTCGCCAATTCGGTTCAGCTTTAACCCAATTAGAGCCGATTGCCGCTGCACTTAAGAGCGATCCTGCTCTATTTGAGCAACTTGAGGCAGATTACAGCCGTTCGATTGCTGAGCAAAAAGTGTTACAACAAAAAGTGTTTAGCTTAGCGGATGTGATGAATCGCCGTTTACACTTCAGCTATGAAGAAACGGTTGGCACAGAAGGCTCGGCATTAACCGAGCAACTTCGCCAGCGTTTGGAAAATGCTCAGCGTGAACGTGAACAAGCTCGTGATCAGCTACGTCAAGCTCAAGCTCAGTTATCACAATACAACCAAGTTCTCACCGGTTTACGCAGCTCGTATGATGCGAAAAACCAAATGCTACAAGAGTTAATTCGTGAAATTGATGACTTAGGTGTGCGTGGCGACAGCGGAGCAGAGGAGCGTGCAAGATCTCGTCGTGATGAATTGCAACAACGCCTAAGCCAACAACGTTCTCGCAAAGGTTATTTGGATAAACAAATCGCCGTGATTGAAGCGGAAATGGATAACCTCAACCGCACGTTACGCAAAGCCGAGCGTGATTATAAAGCACAACGTGAGTTAGTGGTACAGGCGAAAGCAAGCTGGTGTATTGTTCAACGTTTATCTCGCAACAGCGATGTGGAAAAACGTCTTAATCGCCGTGAATTAGCTTATCAATCAGCGGAAGAGTTACGTTCTATTTCGGATAAAGCATTAGGTGCATTGCGTACAGCGGTGGCGGATAATGAATACTTGCGTGATAGCTTGCGAGCTTCGGAAGATAGCCGTAAGCCGGAAAACAAAGTGGCGTTCTTTATTGCGGTTTACCAACATCTGCGTGAGCGTATTCGTCAGGATATTATCAAAACAGACGATCCGATTGATGCGATTGAGCAGATGGAAATTGAGCTTTCTCGCTTAACGAATGAGCTAACCGGTCGTGAGAAAAAATTAGCGATCAGTGCGGAATCAGTGGCAAATATTTTACGCAAAACAATTCAACGTGAGCAAAACCGTATTCTTCAACTGAACCAAGGGCTACAAAATATCGCCTTCGGTCAGGTGAAAGGGGTACGTTTGGTGGTGAATATTCGTGATACGCACGCCATTTTACTCAATGCGTTATCGAATAATCGTGAAGAGCATAAAGATCTGTTTGACAGCCAAAAACTCAGCTTCTCAGAAGCGTTGGCAATGCTTTATAAACGTGTGAATCCGCATATCGAAATGGGGCAGCGTACGCCACAAACCATTGGCGAAGAGTTGTTGGATTACCGTAACTACCTCGATTTAGAAGTGGAAACCTTCCGTGGGGCAGACGGCTGGATGCGTGCGGAAAGTAGTGCGTTATCTACCGGTGAGGCAATCGGTACAGGTATGTCGATTCTCTTAATGGTGGTACAAAGTTGGGAAGAAGAAGCTCGCCGTATGCGTGCGAAAGATATTCTACCGGCTCGCTTGCTCTTCTTAGATGAAGCTGCTCGTTTAGATGCAACCTCAATCAATACACTCTTTGAATTGTGCGAACGTTTGGATATGCAGTTATTAATTGCCGCACCTGAAAACATCAGCCCTGAACGTGGTACAACTTATAAATTGGTGCGTAAAATTGCGAATAACCAAGAGTATGTTCACGTGGTTGGATTGAAAGGTTTCGCTAAGTAAAATTTAGAAAGCGATTCTTATTTTTCATACACCCAAAAGCTCTTTCGGCTTTTGGGTTTTCCTTTTTCTCGGATTTATAATTATGAAACTTGCCCGAAAAGCTCAACGGAGATTGTCTTTCCTAAGAGTATTTAGCCTTGCCTTTGCGGCGTTTATTGTTATTACAACAGAGTTTATTCCTATTGCCTTACTGTCAGATATTGCTGCGAGTTTTCAAATGGAAACGTCTAGCACAGGTATTATGATTACGGTATATGCCTGGGTTGTGTTTGGATTATCGTTGCCATTGATGTTGCTGACAGCAAAAATGGAAAGAAAAAAATTACTTATCCTGCTTTTTACTCTCTTTACTCTTAGCCATATTTTGTCGGTTATTGCGTGGAATTTCTGGGTGTTATTAATTTCTCGTATCATTATTGCAGTGTCTCACGCCATTTTTTGGTCGATTACCGCTTCATTGGTTGTTCGTGTTGCCCCGAAAGACAAAAAAAGACAAGCACTCGGTATGCTGGCTCTAGGGAGTTCATTGGCGATGATTTTAGGTTTACCTCTTGGGCGAATGATCGGGCAAGCATTAGGTTGGCGAGCAACCTTTAGCATCATTGGTGTTATTGCTTTTATTGTGGTAATAATGCTCTGGCGATTGTTGCCTTATTTACCAAGTAAAAATGCAGGCTCAATGAAAAGTTTGCCGATTTTATTTAAACGTCCACTTCTGGTTGGCATTTTCTTGCTAGTTATACTGATTGTTTCCGGGCATTTTACGGCTTATAGCTATATTGAGCCATTTATAGTTCAAATCAGTACTATTAGCCCGAAAACGACCACATTGATTTTATTAGTGTTTGGCGTAGCCGGTATTACCGCCAGTTTCTTATTCGGTAAATTATATGGGAAAGCTCCGAATAAATTTATTTTAACCGGTATTGGCATTATTATGTTCAGCCAATTGTGTTTATTACTACTAAGCGGTTCTACGATTGCAATGTTCGCATTGGTATTTGTATGGGGAATTGGCATTACAGGAATGAGTATTGCTTTACAGATGAAAGTGCTTGAACTTGCTCCTGATGCTACGGATGTTGCTGCTGCGATATTTTCCGGCACTTATAATTTAGGCATTGGGGCAGGAGCGTTGCTGGGTGGAATTACTATCAATCAGCTAGGATTGCCTAACATAGGATTTGTCGGCGGTGGCTTAGCTTTTATTGCTATTTTATGGTTTATTTTTATTACTTTAAAATATAGAAAAGTAAGTTTATAGAATGACAAGCGGTCATATTTTCTCGAACTTTTGCAAGTTTTTCGGAAAATATGACCGCTTGCGTATAGTTATTTTGCAATAAATTGATTGCTTTGTTGGATCATCTGCAAGAATAATGCAAGAGGTGGTCGGGTATCTTTCTCTATTTCCCCATTGGCATTGAAATGTTTAAAATTTCCTTTGCGATCAATATGATACTGCTCACCATTTGGCATTACTGCCACATTCCATTTATGGTTAGAGCTAGATACCCATAAGCGTTGGCTTTGTGTGCTTAAATCTATGCCTTGTGCATAATCACTCAGCGGATTTTGTACTTTAAAGAAGCCACTTAATAACGTTGGCATAATGTCTAAATGGCTTGAGAGGAAATGATACTCTTTGCTTTCGCCTTGCCAGTAAAAGAGCATTGGCACTTGGATATGTTTCTTGGCAAAGTGATTTTCATCGTTTGTATCATCATTGGTAATATCAGAAGTAATCATAACCAACGTATTACCTAATAACGCATTTTGCGTTAAGTGTTGCCAAATTTCAGCAAATTGCAGATCTAATAGTTTTTGTTGATCTTGACGAGAGGTTACTGATAGCACGCTTAAATCTAAATAGCTAAAAAACGGATTATCCAGCGATCGGCTGCTAATCCAACTTTTCCATTGTGAAATTGCCCCAACATTGCTATGTGCAGTAGGTAATAAAATACCAGAGAAAATAGCTTGATGGTAGATTGGATCAGCAAATCCGTTATGAGAGAAAAGCCCTAGCTGATAATTCGATTGTCTGAAAACTTGAATTAATGGGGAAACGGTTTTATCTGCCAATACGGCATCTAAATATTTCCCACTTAAGCTATAAAATAATCCTAATGCACCAGCTGAATTGCTATCCCCACTGCTATAGTGGTTCATAAAGCGATAAGAGTGCTGACTGACTTCGGAGAGATAAGGCATATTTTCAGCATTAATCATCTCTTTAGCCAAACCTGAGAGATTAATTAATAAAATATTTGTATTTGATTGCTGAGTTGGGACTAAAGAAGCCTTAGGATAATTTAAGAAAAAGGTATCTAAACGCCCGCTTTCTTCAATTTCTTGATCTAATTCCGCTCTATCAATAAATCCGTGTTTTTCTAAAAAGTTACGAGCGGTCATCGGGTGAGACAACGGATAATTTGCTTTTTGGGCGGTAATCGGGCGATAAGCATTCATATCTGCCCAGGCATAGATTAAATGGGTAGCGGTAAAGCTCACTAAGAAAAATAAGGCAACAAATTTCCCCCATTTTTGACGGCTAAAGCTACGCAGTTTCTGCCAACACCAACGGGAATAAAGCATTTCAGCCAATAAAATTAGCGGCATTGGCACAAATAACAGTTGCCATTTACGAGTAAGTTCGCCCTCTTCAGGATTGACTAATAAATCCCATACCAGCGGCGATAAATGCAAAGAAAATTGCTTAAAGACTTCGGTATCAACCAATAAAACAGTTTGCCCGATGGTGGCAAGAATAACCGAAAGCCCACGATAGGTACGATCATTTTTAATGATAAAACTGAGAGGAAACAAAATTAGTAGAAAAGCCGCAAAAACGACAAAACTGAAATGCCCAAATAAGCTGACAAAAAAGTAAAGTTTGCCGACAAGGGTATTTGGCCAATCTGCATTGAACGCATAACGAGAAGAGATGAATAACGCCAACACAATATTCAATAGTGCAAACCAGTGTCCCCACGTTATTTTCTGTGAGGTAGCGTCCCGATATTGGCGGGAGTTTGCCGGCAATAAAGCGTGTAGGCGTTTAAACATAATTGTTATTTAGCTTTTAATGATTGTTTTAGTGCGTCTGCAAAAGCTTCTGCGAGAGCTTCACGCTGCGAGGGGTTTTGAATATTTTCGCTTAAAATATTCGTTACCATATTACCTAATGCCATTAAAGATAAATCAACGGGAGCTTTGTGCTTTTCAATAGTTACAATAAGATCAGCTAATAACGCATCAAATTGCTTTGTATGATATTTAGATTTTGTTGCCATAAAATAGATAAAAGATATATTAAAGATATATTTCAATAGTAGCATAAAAATAGGCAGAAAGTAGCATTCAGACTTATTGTTTGGCTGATTTTTGCAAAGTTTTGATGAAATCTGACTGCTTGTTCAAAAAAATTTAATTTTTTCAATGAATTTATTCATCATTTTTATGATTTTTCTGCTTTCTTTTTTCCTAAAAATGGCTAAAATGAACGACCGTTCATTATAGGCTAGGAGATCAAATGTCTAGGCGGATCGAGCCAAAAGAAGAGATGGTAAATCGTATCTTATCAGCCACTGAAAAGCTAATCGTAGATGAGGGTTTACAAAACCTTTCAATGCGTAATATCGCCAAAGAAGCAGGTATTGCTTCTGGTACATTGTATCTTTACTTTAAAACAAAAGATGATTTATTGCACGGGTTAGCTACTCAATTACTGGAATGTTATCATAATTACTTATCTTTTGAATTTAACCACGAAATTGAATTATTTTGCCAATATCAAGCATTGATGAAAAAGAAATGGCAATTTTTAACAGAGCGATTGGAGTTGGTAAAACAATTTCAGGCAGTTGTGGGAATTGACGAACTAATTCGGGAAACTATTGCAGATGAAAATTCATTTTGGAATAAGTTAATTTTTGAAGGTAAGAAGCAAAAAATAGTTGTAGATTTACCAAATGAATTACTCTATGCGTTAAGTATTGGTACATTGGTAGATATTAAGTATCTACAAAAGCTCAATCAAGACAGTAATTTTGAAGCATATCTTGATGAGATTATTTTACGCACTTGGAAAGCAATTACTTTTTAGGTTTATTTTTTATTTATTTACGGAGAATGTATGACAACGGAAACGCAGAAGCCGAGCAAAGGCAGAAAGTTTTTAATTGTACTGACATTGTTAATTGTATTGATTGTGTTTGCCGCAATCGTAGGATTACAAAAAATCGGGGCAATGAAAAAAGCAGAAGCTGCGGCAAATATGCCTGAATCTGTTAGTGAAGTAACAGCAATGCAGGTTACTACACAAGAATGGACACCTACAATTTCAGCAGTCGGTTATATCCGCCCGAATCAAGGGGCAATGTTAAGTGCTGAAACCTCAGGCGTGGTAAGCCGTGTATTGGTTACATCAGGTCAGCGTGTGAAAAAAGGCGATCTTTTAGTTGAATTTGACAGCAGTGTTGAACTTGCTAATTTAAGAGCGTCAGAAGCTCAGCTTTCAACAGCTAAAGCCAATTTTGAACGCTATCGTAATCTAATTGCATCAAACAGTGCATCAAAAGCAGAATTTGATAATGCACAATCAACGTATAATCAACTACTTGCGAATATTGAATCGTTACGTTCAATCATCAAACGTCGTCAAATTTATGCACCCTTTAGCGGTGTGGCGGGTATTGTGAATGTAAATGTAGGGCAATACATCACAATGGGAACTGAAATTGTGCGTGTTGAAGATCAATCTTCTATGAAAGTGCGTTTTACTCTTCCTCAAACTAATGTTGAGCAAGTTTCGGTTGGTCAAAAAGTAACGGCAGAAATTGATGCGTTGCCGGCACAAACTTTCCCTGCTCGTATTATTGCGATTGATCCTGCCGTTGATCGTTTAACCGGTCTAATGAATATTGAAGCGGTTATTGAGGAAGGGCAAGAAAAATTGCTTTCCGGTATGTTTGCACGTTTAAATGTAGCGTTACCAACTCAAACAGGGCAGGTTGTTGTGCCACAAATTGCGGTGGCTTATACAATGTATGGTGAAACGGTCTATGTGTTGCAGCCTTTATCTGAGGAAGATAAAGAGAAGGTTAATAAAATGGCAGCACAGAACCCAAGTTTAGATGTAACCAAAATGTATCGTGCAAAACAGGCAGAAGTAAAAACAGCCGACCGCAGAGGTAATTATTCGCAATTAGTTAAAGGTGTGAAAGCCGGTGATTTAATTGTAACGGGTGGATTACAACGTTTGAGTAATAACTCGTTGGTAAAAGTATCTGATGTTGAAGCCGTTGGTATTACCACACCGGCAAAAAACAGCAAACTTTAATGGAGTAGTAAGTGAAATTTACTGACATCTTTATTAAACGCCCTGTTTTAGCCGTTTGTATTAGCTTACTTATTACGATTTTAGGCTTACAAGCGATTGAAAAATTGCAGGTGCGTGAATATCCGGAGATGACTGTTTCTATTGTAACGGTAAGTGTGAACTATTCAGGTGCTGATGCCGGTTTAATGCAAGCCCTTGTTACCTCACAGTTAGAAGAAGCGGTTGCTCAAGCGGATAATATCGACTATATGACTTCATCAAGTTCGCCAAGTACGACAACAGTTACGGCGAAAATGAAGTTAAATACCGATCCGAATGCAGCACTTTCTGATATATCAGCCAAAGTAAATGCGGTACGCTCAAACTTACCGAGAGGTATTGATGACCCCTCTATCAGCGTTTCGACCGGTTCGAATGATGCATTAATGTATATTCGATTTGTGTCTGATGAATTAAATACGGCACAAGTAACCGATTATCTAAACCGTGTAGTTAAACCGCAATTCTTTACCGTAAATGGGGTGTCCAGTGTTGATGTATATGGTTCAACCTTTGGGTTACGCATTTGGTTAGATCCGGACAAAATGGCGAGTAATAAGTTATCAGGCTCGGCAGTATTATCAGCATTAAGTGCCAATAACTTACAAACTGCAGCGGGAAATGCTAACGGTTATTATACGGTTTATAAAAATAAGGTTTTATCAACTACGCCTTCTGTTCAAGAATTAGAACAAGTTACCGTTTCAACGACACCGGATGGTAGAACGATTAAACTTAAAGATATTGCCACTGTAGAGTTAGATAAATCGAACGATATGGCTCGTGCAACAGTAAGTGGCAAAGAAGCGGTGGTTTTAGCGGTTTCAGTTGCGGCTACAGCTAACTCACTGACTGTAGCAAAAGATATTTACCCAATGTTTGATCAGGTCGTGAGAAACTTACCGGATAGCATTCAAGGGGATATCGTTTATGATAAAACCATTGCGATTGATAGCTCAATCAATGAAGTTATCCGTACTATTTTAGAAGCAACCGTTATTGTATTAGTTGTGATTATCCTATTCTTAGGTTCGCTTCGTGCAATGATTGTACCCGTTATTACCATTCCGATTTCACTTATCGGGGCATTGTTCTTGCTTCAAATGTTCGGCTTCTCAATCAATCTTCTAACCTTACTTGCGTTAGTATTAGCGATTGGTTTAGTTGTAGATGATGCGATCGTAGTACTTGAAAACGTAGAACGCCACGTTAAAGAAGGTAAAACGCCATTTGATGCAGCAATTATTGGTACGCGTGAAATTGCCTTACCGGTAATTTCAATGACAATCACATTAGCAGCAGTATATTCCCCAATGGCATTAATGACAGGGGTAACAGGCACACTTTTCAAAGAGTTTGCTTTAACTCTTGCCGGTGCGGTATTTATTTCAGGAATTGCAGCTCTTACGCTTTCACCGATGATGTCTAGCCGAGTGTTAAAAGAGCATAAAGAAGGTGAAGAATCTCGTTTTGCACGCTTTGTTCATCGCTCGCTAGATAAAATGACAAGCTGCTACACCAATATGCTAAGTGCGGTAATGGCAGTTCGTGGTTTTATGCTGTTCTTTGCGGTATTGATTTTTGCAAGCCTACCGTTCTTATTTACCTCACTTTCAAGTGAAGTTGCTCCAACAGAAGATCGCGGTTTCGTTGTAGGGATTTCGAATGGTCCATCTAATACAAATTTAGATTATACAGAAGCAGCCTTAGCTCCGTTTACTGAGGAAGTATCTAAAGTCTCTGAAGTTTCATCGGTTATGACGATCTCAGGGTTCAATGGTGGTAATAGTGCATTATCGATTATCGCATTAAAAGATTGGAATGATCGTACTCGTGAGCGTGCAGAAATTTCAAACGAAATTGCAGCTCTGGGGAAAAAAGTAGTTGCAATGGACGTAAATGCGATTGCTTTCCCTGAGATCTCAACAGGCGAAAACGGCTTACCGTTCTCACTTGTGATTACAACCGCAGACAGCTATGAAAAATTAGCAGTGGTGGCTTCCGAGTTCTTGAAAAAAGCACAGGCATCTGGGCAGTTCTTCTTTGCGAACCTAGACCTAAAATTTGACACGGCAACGATGAATATGAAATTCGACCGTGAAAAAATGGGGGCTTATGGCGTAACGATGCAGCAAGTAAGTGGTACATTAGGGGCATTCTTATCGGGTGCAATTATTACCCGTGTCGATATTGACTCTCGTGCTTATCCAATTGTATCGCAAGCAGTACGTAACGACCGTTTAAATCCTGAAGATTTAATGAACTACTATGTTACGACTGCAACTGGCGAATCTATTCCGCTAGGTTCATTTGTTACAATGGAATTAACTACCTCACCATCCTCATTACCTCGTATGAGCCAGTTAAACTCTGCGACAATTGGCGGTGTAGTATCCGGTTCTATCGGTGATGCCGTAAATTGGGCGAAAGCAGAATTAGATCGCACTTTGCCTACTGGTTATCAGTACGATTTTAGAGGTGAGTCTCGTCAATTTATTCAAGAAG
This sequence comes from Mannheimia bovis, assembly GCF_014541205.1. Taxonomy (NCBI): domain Bacteria; kingdom Pseudomonadati; phylum Pseudomonadota; class Gammaproteobacteria; order Pasteurellales; family Pasteurellaceae; genus Mannheimia; species Mannheimia bovis. The sequence goes on from NZ_CP061280.1 coordinate 1,434,019, forward strand.
GTAATGCAATGGCAATGACATTTGCACTTGCGGTTGTGATTATCTATATCGTACTGGCAATTCAGTTTGAGTCTTGGCGTGATCCACTAGTAATCTTAGTTTCTGTTCCATTGGCAGTAAGTGGAGCATTACTGGTTATGAACATTCCATCAGCAATGAAAGGACTGTTTATGGGAATTGCTGCCGGCACAGGCTCTAAAGATATGATGGCATTTGCTAATAGTATTTGGACGGCAGGCTACACGCTCAACATCTACTCGCAAGTAGGCTTGATTACGCTTGTTGGCTTAATCACCAAACACGGTATCTTGATGTGTGAAGTGGCAAAAGAAGAGCAATTAAATCACGGCAAATCTCGCTATGATGCGATTGTTTATGCGGCAACAATTCGTTTACGCCCAATTATGATGACAACCGCAGCGATGATTGCAGGCTTAATTCCGCTATTATTTGCAGTAGGTGCAGGTGCAATTGCCCGTTTCAGTATGGGAATGGTGATTGTTTCAGGTCTTGCGATTGGTACACTATTTACCTTATTCGTACTGCCTGTAATTTACACTTTCTTAGGTCAAGAACATAAACCGTTACGTGAATTTGACGAGGAAAAATATTTTCCAGCAGTAAAAGAAGCGTAAAAATACCCAAAGGACGTAGCGATACGTCCTTTTTTTGTTTTGACAAGCGGTCAAATTCCCTCAATTTTTTGCAACTGTATTGAGTATCTTAATTTGCAAAACATTTCCATTTTTTTACCGCTTGTTTATTTTGTTTGCAAATGACGAAAACGTTTACGTAATAGATTTACAAACAGCCATTTTATCTGTATAATCCGCACGCAATTTTCCAATACAGTTTTTTAACTTTAATCACTTTTTAAGGAATTATTGCAATGTTACGTATCAAACAAGAAGCTCTCACTTTTGATGATGTTCTTCTAGTCCCTGCACATTCAACAGTGCTTCCCAACACAGCCGATCTTTCAACTCAATTAACTAAAACTATTCGCTTAAACATTCCAATGTTATCTGCGGCGATGGATACAGTAACTGAAACCAAATTAGCGATCTCACTTGCTCAAGAAGGCGGTATCGGTTTTATCCATAAAAATATGTCAATTGAACGCCAAGCTGATCGTGTGCGTAAAGTGAAAAAATTTGAAAGCGGTATCGTCTCTGAGCCGGTAACCGTTTCACCTGATATTACTCTTGCTGAATTAGCGAATATCGTGAAACAAAACGGTTTTGCAGGTTATCCTGTGGTGGATGAAAACCAAAATTTAGTGGGAATTATCACCGGGCGTGATACTCGCTTTGTGAGCGATTTAAGCAAAACCGTGCGTGAATTTATGACGCCAAAAGAGCATTTAGTTACGGTAAAAGAAGGTGCAAGCCGTGATGAAATTTTTCACTTAATGCACGAACACCGTGTTGAAAAAGTATTAGTGGTGAGTGATGACTTCAAATTAAAAGGGATGATTACCTTAAAAGATTACCAAAAAGCCGAAAGCAAGCCGAATGCGTGTAAAGATGAATTAGGACGTTTGCGTGTTGGAGCAGCAGTCGGTGCCGGTCCGGGCAATGAAGAGCGTATTGATGCCTTAGTGAAAGCGGGTGTGGATGTCTTATTAATTGACTCTTCACACGGGCATTCAGAAGGCGTTTTACAACGTGTGCGTGAAACTCGTGCTAAATATCCAAATTTACCGATTGTTGCAGGTAACGTGGCTACTGCTGAAGGTGCAATTGCGTTAGCAGATGCCGGTGCAAGTGCGGTGAAAGTGGGGATCGGCCCTGGTTCAATCTGTACTACTCGCATCGTTACAGGCGTAGGTGTGCCACAAATTACCGCAATTGCTGATGCCGCAGCAGCATTAAAAGAGCGTGGAATCCCAGTAATTGCAGATGGTGGTATTCGCTATTCAGGCGATATTTCTAAAGCGATTGCCGCAGGTGCAAGTTGTGTAATGGTTGGTTCAATGTTTGCCGGTACGGAAGAGGCACCGGGCGAAATTGAGCTTTACCAAGGTAGAGCATTCAAATCTTACCGTGGAATGGGCTCACTTGGAGCGATGAGTAAAGGTTCGTCAGATCGTTATTTCCAATCGGATAACGCGGCAGATAAATTAGTGCCGGAAGGTATCGAAGGTCGTATTCCATACAAAGGCTTATTAAAAGAAATTATCCATCAACAAATGGGCGGATTACGTTCTTGTATGGGCTTAACAGGCTGTGCGACTATCGAAGAATTACGTACCAAGGCTCAATTTGTGCGTATTAGTGGTGCAGGGATTAAAGAATCACACGTTCACGATGTGACAATCACTAAAGAAGCACCAAACTACCGTATGGGCTAATAACCTTTTTACTCTCTCCCCCTGTGGGAGAGAGACTGTTTAAAATGACGTTCAGTAATTTTAAACAGAGAGAGGGTTGCAAGCGGTTAGATTTCCTTAAATTTTTACAAAAAGAGGCATTATGCTCCAAGCTATTATTTTTGATATGGACGGTGTAATTGTTGATACCGAATATCTTGAGTTCTCTCTGCAAAAGCAATTTATTGAAGATCTCAAAGAACATAACTGCCCGATTACTTTGGAACAACAATCTGAAGTGGTGGGGAAATGTTTGAAAGAAATTCCGGTGATTGTGCAAAAATTAAGTGAATCTAGCCTACCGATTGAAGAAATTCGCAGCCGTTATTATGCGTTTTTCCAAAATTTATTCAGCACGGTAGATTTTCGTACTATTTTCCGTGCT